>NZ_AUEZ01000036.1 GCF_000426245.1 Bradyrhizobium sp. Ai1a-2
GGCCTCGCCTACCTGCGCTCCGCCACCAACGGGCTCGCCTTCGACGTCCGTCCCGGCAACCCGACCGCCGGCGAGCCGCAGGGCTTCCTCGACGTCGCCCTCATCGCCGTGCTGCAGGTCCAGGGCGAACTGCCGCTCGAATTGGTCAACCGCTGGAACGCCACCCGCCGGTTCGCGCGCCTGCAGCTCAGCCCGCCGTTCCTGGCGCTGTCGCTCGACGTCTCGGTCGCCGGCGGCGTGACGCCGACCAACCTGCGGGCCCAGATCGAAATCTGGGATCACCTGGTGCAGCAGCTGGTGGCCTATCTGCGCGACGAACTCGCCAACCTGGCCAAGGTCAACGACAAGGCCAAGGACAAGGCCAAGGACAAGGCCAAGACCTCGCCGGCGCAAGGCGCGGCGGTGCAGACGCCCGCCGCCGATCGCGACCGCGTCGCCGAGGCCGACGTGCCCCACACGGTCCAGTAATCGCGCCAGATGCGGATCAAGGCCGCGATCCATACCAGGGGAAGCCGCACCTGAGAGGGCAATCCCGGTAGGGTGCTGGCGGTCCTGCAGGAGCCGAGAGACGACCACAACCGCCCGACCACCAGAGCATTTTCGGTCCTGATTGAATCAGAACCGAAACTCTAGATTCTTGTTTTGACGCGTTTTCTGCGCAGATAAGTCTACGCAATCCGCGTAAACTTGATTGCTATGCGAACCGGTGTCCACTTCGCTTGAAAACGCTCTATTCGATGTCCGCTTCGTATCGGATGCCTCGATCCGACTGCGCGAGATTGGCTCGCTCGCTACTGGTCATGGTCCGGGTCGAGGGGGCAGCGGAGCGACGGCGATTTAAGTGCGTGAGCATCAACAGGCAGGCGGCGACAGTCACGAAGTTCATGCCGATGATGTAGTAGATGAAGGAAAGTTTTTCGCCTGTGGAAGCGATGATCCAGGTGAACACGATCTGGGCTGTGCCTCCGAACAGGGTTATGGCAAGAGCCATCGAGATGGCAAACCCGGTGCCGCGAATCTGAGCTGGAAACGCGTTCAGGACGAGAAGGGCGGGTGCGATGCTCCCAACTGCGTGCAAAGCCATCAAGACGACGATAACCGCCAAAAGGACAGTTGGCGAACCGCTGGACGAGGCGATGCTCAGCGCGGGATACATCAGCAGTACCATGGCGAGCCGCGGCGCGAACGCAAGACGCATCACCCCGAACCTGTCGGCCAGTAGGCCGCCTATCAACGCGAACACTATTCCGGTCACACCCGTGGCAAAGATTATCGTCATCGCGACTTGCTGTGAGTAGTGCAGCACGGCGGTCGCGTAAGTGGCCGCGTAGAGAAAGAAGTACTGAGTAATCGTAATGCCGGACACCACCAGGATGCCCAGCGCAGCGAGCTGCCATTCGCGACGCAGCGTGATCGACAGGATGGTGGACATGCTTGCGCGAGGCTGATCCTGCGACAACGTCTCGTGCAATCGCTTGCGGATATAAATGCCGAACGGCGCAATCAGGATACCTATCAGGAAGGCTATTCTCCACCCCCATTGCTCCACCGCGGTCTTGGGCAGGAGAGCAGCGATCGAAAGGCCGACTGCACCGGACATGACAGCAGACAAACCTTGACTGGCAAATTGGAAGCTCGCGAAGAAGCCCTTCCTTCCGATCGGCGCCATTTCCGTCAGGAAGATGGTTGAGGGAGCCAACTCACCACCAACCGAGAAGCCTTGAACGAGACGGGCAAGGACCAGAAGGATCGGCGCCGCCATTCCTATCTGCCCATAGCCCGGAACCAGGCCGATCATGCCGGTGGCAAAGGCCATCAGCCCGATCGTCAGCGTCATTGCTGATTTCCTGCCGTAGCGATCGCTATACGCACCGAGCAGCACGGCGCCGAGAGGGCGGATGACGAAGCCAATCCCGTAGGTGGAGAAAGACAGGATGAGGCCGGTCATCGGGTCTTGCGTCGGGAAGAATGCGCGGCCGAGGACAGGTGCGAAAGCCGCGTAGACGATGAAGTCGTAGAACTCGAGAGCGTTTCCCAGGACGACGGCAGGAATTTTCCGCAGCTGCGTAGTCATTGTGCGGCGAGCATCGGGCGAAGCATCGAGGCGCGTGTTTGCACCATGCGCGTGGTCCAGGTCTTTCATGGCGGTTTATCCGATCGATCAGATGGCGAGGGTGGCCATGCCGGTGCCAATCTTGAGGTGGGTGGCGAATGGTTCGGACAGGCTGGCAAACCGGTTCAGGATGCGTTCGGCCGTTTCTCCCGCCGCAAGTCGGGGACGGCCTCGGAGATGTCTCTTTTCGCCAAGACCGAGCGAAACGGGATAGAGCTCGAGGCTGGACAGCCGTCCGTCGCTGAAGCTGCAGATCGGTACCACCGTTTCCCAGAAGCGGCTGTCAGCCGGAAAGCTCTTGCGATCAGAATCGGTGCGTTGCTTGAAGACCATGCCCGGCGTCAGCGTCGGATCGACGCGGAACCGCTCGTAGGCATCGGAGGGCAGGCGTGACACCAGTTCATTCTGGCCAACGAAGTTGCCAAGGCTGTAGAAGATCGGGCAGCCCTGGTAGATCTCCATGCCGCGCAGCAGATGCGGACCATGCCCGACCACGAGGTGCGCGCCTTCGTCGATCATGCGATGCGCGAAAGCAGGGAGGAACTCGGCGGGATCTTCCACGTCCTCGCCATACTCATGGGCATGGAAGCTCACCATCACCAGATCGCTGAGCTCGCGGGCCTCGCGGACCCAACGCGCAATGGCTTCGACATCGCCGGACTTGGCGCTCATGCGGATTGCCGGCCGCTCCGCTGCGCGAAAGCGCATCTTCTCGAACTCGACCACGTTGGGGTCTTCCGGCGGAAAGCCGAACCCGAGCTGGATGATCTTCTGGCGCAAGCGTTCCAGGCCAAGCTGCTCGGAGATTTCGACGAGCGAGGCAAGTTGCTGCGGCGTGACTTCGTATACCTTGGAATGACGCAGGGGATTGAGACCCGGTCGACCCGGCAAGTCGGGGCGCTGTGCGCTCGCCTCCTGGCCGTTCGCGAAGGTTGCCGAGCAAGAGATCAGGGCCGCAGTTCCATTCGGATGCGTGTGGTAAACGGGACGTCGTGCTTCTTCGAGATTGCGCCCCACGCCGGCATAGCTGAGACCCCGATTCTCCATGGCCTCGATCGCCCGGAGCAATCCGGAGATGCCGTAATCGAGGCAGTGGTTGGTTGCCATCGCGAAGAGATCGAAGCCGGCGTCGGTCAGCTCATCCAACACCCATGCGGGCGCGCCAAAATGCGTTCCGCCGCTTTCGAGGACAGGGTCTCCGACGAAATCATTCGGAAGGACCTCGAGATTTGTGAAGGCGATATCGGCATTTCGGATCAGATCGAAAAGCGGCCGTACTGTCGCGTCTTCACGTGTCAGTAGCCGCCGCTCGACGATGCTGTCTCCAGACAAGGCGACGCGAAGTTTGGATCCGTTCGTCATAAAGGCCTCAATTGACCGGGAGGGGGCGCTTGAGAGCGCTACAGGGTCATGTATGGGCGCCCGTGTTACGCAACATTGTCCGGTTCAAAAATTCGCGTTACGTCGGTAACCCGCGATTGCGCTGTCGTGCGGGCCGCGGTCGCGGGAAAAAAGAGCGTGCCACCATCATGAGCGAAGTGTTGATGGTGGGCACGGCGCAAGTGCGCCTTTGCCCACCCTACGGCTCCGCTGTTTGACATTTGAATCGGAAACCATCCTCACGTCGTCCCGGGCGCAGGGACGACAGTCGTAGGATGGGTAGAGCGGAGCGAAACCCATCATTCGCACGGCTTGCTCCATCGCGATGGGTTTCGCTGCGCTCTACCCATCCTACAGGGCGGCTGCTCGACAATTGAATCGGAGTTCATTGCGGGTGCAGCGGCCTGTCCGCGTCTTCCTTCCCTCCTCGAAGATCGTCTCTTCGTCCGGCCCTGGCGTCAGCGACACCGGCGCACTAGATACTCCTGACCATGCAAGACCGCGCGCTCGAGGACTTCATCAACCGCCATTCACGCCTGTTCGTCCTGACGGGGGCAGGCTGTAGCACAAATTCCGGCATCCCGGACTATCGCGATAGCGACGGCAAGTGGAAGCGGACGCCGCCGGTAACCTACCAGGCCTTCATCCATGAACACGCGACCCGGCAGCGCTATTGGGCACGAAGTCTGATCGGATGGCGGAGGTTTGGCCGCGCATTGCCTAACGATGCTCACCATGCGCTGGCCCAGTTGGAAGCGAAGGGACGAAGCAAAATTCTCCTGACCCAAAATGTCGACGGGCTTCACCAGGTCGCTGGCAGCAAGCAGGTCATCGACCTGCATGGACGGCTTGATATGGTCCGCTGCCTGGGATGCGCGTCGACGAGGCCGAGGTCGACGTTTCAGGACGAACTGGCTGGGTTGAACGGCGCGTGGCTCGCCCTGGACGCCGCGGACGCGCCGGACGGGGACGCTGACGTTGAGAACGAGGATTTCTCGAGTTTTGTCGTACCGACTTGCCGATCGTGCGGGGGAGTTCTCAAGCCGGATGTGGTCTTCTTCGGCGAGAATGTTTCGCGCGACATCGTTGCCACCGCCAAGAGCCATCTCAACGAAGCCGACGGCATGTTGATCGTCGGTTCCTCGCTGATGGTCTATTCCGGCTTTCGGTTCGCGCAGATGGCGGCTCAAATTGGCCTGCCGATCGCGGCCGTCAATCTCGGTCGGACCCGTGCCGATCACCTGCTCACGCTGAAGATAGAAGATCGGTGCGAAGCGGCGCTTTCCTTCTTGCTGTGAGAAATCCGGCGCATGCAGGAACGACAAAGCTACGGTGACTTTCCGATAGACCAAAGAATGGCGTTGGTCAGGATTCGTTGAAACCGGGTGTCGCGCCATACTGAGGCCTCGTGGCCAAGCGCCGTGTAGAACACTCGTCCCTGGCCGTAAGATCGGGTCCAGGCGAGGGGCCAGCCATAGGATCGCTGGTGCACACCAGGCTTACCAAGATCCACCGAGTCTTGATCGAGGCGCAGGAGCAGGTGTGATCCACGATGATCGAAATCTCTGATCTGGTAGATCTCGTCCTCGATTCGCAGCGTATCGCCGAGATGCGCCACCAGTGGATTGCCGGGATCGACCACCTTGACGGTCACGGCCTGATGCCATGGATGACCATCGAAGTAGCCGCCGACCAGATCAAGATAATCCGGCCACGTGTAGAACGTGTCCGTGGCGGAATGAACACCGAGGAAACCTCCGCCGGAGCGCACAAAATCAAGAAGAGCTTCCTTTTCAGTGTCGTTCATCGGCAGCTCTCCGGTGGTGTAGAACATCACCGCGGCATAGCGTTTGAGGTTGTCGGTTGAAAATTCGGATGTGTCTTCTGTGGCAGTGATCTCGAAAGCACCGGAACTCCGTCCAAGCTGTGTCAGTATCGATTTGGAAAGCGGGATGACGTCGTGCCGATAACCGGCGGAGAGCGTGAAATAGAGGATGCGCGCCGGTGGGCGCTCTGCACGCACGCCGAGCGGTTGGATTGCTGCCGCGCTGCCGAGAAGCGCTATGAACTCCCGTCGCCTCACGGTCCCTCCCGAAGCCTGCCATCTTAGCCCAATATGCCTTTGGTTGCGTTTCCTTTTCGTTCACAAGGGATTTGCAGCCATAGACCGGCGTCGCGTGATGCGTTTGGCAAGACGATGTAAATCGGACGACCACCTAAAGCCTGAGGCGGGCGGTGCTGCTGTTTTGCGGTTCGATCACGAAAGCCGGATATGGACGAGACCATTGACATTATAATGGGCGCAACGCTGCGGCCCGCGTTTGCCACACCCGACATGGGATTGTGATACAGGCTGGCTAGGGTCCGCGACACGCTTCTGAATTCTGGGGGTACGTTTGACGATGAACAGGCCGGTTGTGAGGGACCGGCGGCGGCATTTGCGCTGGGTCGTGATCTTCGGTACTGCAGTCGCCTTCATCTCCGGCAGCCTCCGCGCTGCCGATCATCGCTTCGTGTTCGACCTCCCGGCGCAACAACTTGCATCGGCGCTGGAGACGTTCAGCGCTGTGACGGGAGTCGTCGTGCTTTATGACGGGAACTTGGCGGTGGGCCGCACCTCGGTCGAGGTGAAAGGCGAACTGTCCTCCGACGTAGCGCTCCAACGGTTGCTGAAGGGTAGCGGGCTTGTCGCGCGATACACGGCTGACGAAGCGATCGTCATTGTGCTGGATGCTCCGGAGCCGGCGGTTGCGCGCTCATCCTCTGCCATCGCCCGGGCGGCGCTGGCGAACCGCGGCAGGGACGAGCAAAGCTATTTCAGCCTGCTGCAGGCCGGCATCGGCCGCGCCTTGTGCAGCACTGCGCGAACCAGACCGGGCGACTATCGCCTCGCCATGAAATTCTGGATCGGCTCGGCTGGCGAGGTGATGCATCCGGTCCTGCTCAGTTCGACGAACGACCCGGACCGGGATGCGGCGATCCTTGACGCCGTGGCAGCGGCCTCGATCGGCGAGCCGCCGCCGGCCGGGCTGACGCAGCCCTTCACGTTTGTGGTGCTGCCGCGCTCCTCCGGCATCGTCAACTGCGCCGCTGAGGTGAAAGGGCGGAGCCATGGATAAGCTCCGCGATCCCGCCGACGAGGGCGGCGATGCGAAAGAGCGCGGCCATGACAGTGTCGGAGACGACTCCGCACTGCGGACCCTGTTCGTCAAGCGCTATGCCGATCTCACGCGCCGTCTTGCGCGGCGGCTTGGGTCGCGGGAATGGGCCGAGGACGCGCTGCACGATACTTATCTGCGGCTTGCGGGAGGCGAAAGCGTCGGAACGATCCGCAATCCGCTGGCCTATCTCTTCCGCATGGCCATCAACACCGCTCTCGACCAGCATCGCGCTGAACAGCGGCGCCTTACCAAGGCCGACATCGACGCCGTGATCAATGTCCCCGATGATGCGCCTGGACCCTTGCAGGTGGTCGAGAACCAACGGGAGATTGTCCGGCTGAGCGACATCATCGCAAAACTTCCGACGCGGCGGCGGGAGATCCTGCTCGCGGCGCGTGTTGACGGAATGACACGCCGCGAGATCGCCGCGCGCTTTGGAATTTCCGTGAGCATGGTCGAACAGGAGCTGCGGGCGGCGCAGGAATATTGCGCCTCGCGCTTCAAGCGGAAGACGCTCAAATGATGCGGAGGAGCAAAATTTGTTGTGCGGCTTTGCCGGTCGAAAAACGTCTTAAGGATGAACATCAGCAGCCATGGAGATGGTTCGCCACGGGCCGGCATAGGCCTCGGGTGGAGTTATAGATGGTTCGTTCTGATAACGACGATGCGCTGGATCCGCTGGAGCGTGAGGCGTACGCCTGGATCAGGCGTCTGACCTCCGGCGAAGCGACGGCCGCGGACGTGGACGCGCTGAAGCGCTGGCGAGGCCGGAGCGCCGCTCACGCGGAAGCCTTTGTGTCCGCAAGCCGGCTGTGGGGCGCGCTGGGGCCGGCCGGCGAACACCTGCGCGAAGGGCAAAGCGCCGGTAATACCGTCCGCCGTCCACCCGTGCTGACGAGGCGCCACATGATCGGCGGTGCGCTCGCGGCCTCCGTCGCCGGTGCGATGGTCATACGGCCGCCGTTCGGGATGTGGCCCTCCTGGTCAGAACTGCGTGCAGACTATCGCACCCAGGTTGGCGAGCAGCGCCGGATCACGGTGATGGACGGCGTATCGATCCGGATGAACACGCGCACCAGCATTGCGCTCGGCACGAGAGACGGCGAGGCCGGCATCGAACTGGTCGCCGGGGAGGCATCGATCAGTGTTCCCGCGCCGGTGGCGCGGCCGTTCGTCGTGGAGGCAGGCGGTGGCCGCACGAGTACGCTCAATGCCAATTTCGAAATCCGCGTTCTCGACGCTTTGACCTGCGTGACCTGCCTGCGTCAGCAGGTCGATGTCAGGTATGGACAGCGCGCGGTGACGCTGCGCGACAGGCAGCAGGTTTCCTACGGTAATGGCGTGTTGGGTGCGGTCGCGGACATCGATCCGGAAGTTGTCTCGGCGTGGACCAACGGCGTGTTGCTGTTCCGCATGACTCCGCTGTCCGACGTGGTTGCCGAGTTGAACCGCTATCGCTCGGGACGCATCGTTCTGCTGAATGCACAGCTCGGCAGCCGACCGGTGAACGGTCGCTTTCGCATCGACCGGCCCGATGACGTGCTGACGCAGATCGAGCAAGCGTTCGGCGTCACCCGCAAGACGCTGCCCGGTGGCGTCGTGCTCCTGAGCTGACGCCGGGAAAAGCCCCCGGGCGGAACTGTCATCAAAACTTCATAACATTCTTCTGTGGGGTCGCGCCTCGGGAAACGTCACAGCACCGAGGCCCGTGGCTGCGCTCCTGTCGCCACGGGCCGCCGTTGTCAGAGGTGCCTGCATGTCCTTCCGTCCGTCGTCCGTCCGCTGCATCCATACGTCGTCCGGGCGCGCGTTGCGGCGAGGGCTTCTTCTCGCGACCGTCAGCGTGACGGCATTGTCTGCGGCAGACTCGGAATCTCTGGCGCGTCCCCTCGGAAGCTATGCACAAGGTTCGTCCGGCGCTGCCGCAGCGGCGGCGCAGGGCGCGATACAGGCCGCGCGGCAGGCGCAGGAATCGATCAACCGCGCGACGCTTGCGATCCAGGCAAGGCAGGCGGCGCAGGACGCGGCAAGAGCGGCAGCGCTCGCGGCGAGGCCGAGCGGCATCCCGGACGGCCTGCAGCCGGGCGGATTGCAGATCGGGTCGGGGGTGCGGCTGCCGGGCGGCGGCATCAATCCCGATCTCTGGCGCGGCGCGGACCTGCCGACCGAGAGCGTCAGCGCCGGCCGCACCCAGGTGACGATCGGCCAGACCCAGCAGAAGGCGATCCTGACCTGGGACAGCTTCAACGTCAGCGAGCGCACGGATCTGCGGTTTAATCAGCAGGGTCGCGCCGACTGGTCGGTCCTGAACCGGGTGCTCGATCCGTCAGCGGCGCCGAGCCGCATTCTCGGCACCATCAAGGCCGACGGCGCCGTCTACGTGATCAATCGCAACGGCATCATCTTCAATGGTACCAGCCAGGTGAATGTCGGCAGCCTGATCGCCTCGTCGCTCGATATCCATGGCGGCGCGATCGAATATCAGGCGGGCGCGACCGAGCAGCAGAAGCTCGCGGCGCGCAATCAGCGCTTCATGGATGGGATCCTCGCCGCCAATCCGGCGTCCAGCCAGAGCGTGCCGCTGACTTTCTTCGATGGCACGAACTTGAACGCGGTCGCCGATCGTACAAGGCCGGGCGAGACCTTTGCCGCCTACGACGGCGTCACGGTGGAAGCGGGGGCGCAAATCGCCGTCGGCACCTATGGTCAAGCGGTTCTGCTCGGCCACAACGTCGTCAACCGCGGCAGGATCGATGCGCCTGACGGCCAGGTGCTGATGGCGGCGGGACGCGCGGTGTTGCTGCTCGACGGCACCCTGCGCGATGCGCTTAAGGGCCCTGCTGGCGACAATGTCGGCGGCGGCGCGCCGATCCGCGGCTTTCTCGCCGGCGTCGACCGCGGCGGCTTTGCGGAGAATGCCGGTCTGATTGTCACCGAGCGCGGCAACATCACGCTGACCGGCAAGAACGTCAGCCAGGACGGTGTGCTGATCTCGACCACGGCTGCGGAAGTTGCCGGATCAATCTTGATCCAGGCCCAATCGGGCATGATGACCGGAGCTAATCATACCCGCGATCTGTACGGAACGGCGACCAACGTTGGCTTGACCCAAGGCATGTTTCCGTACGTCCGCGGCGAGCGCGGCCAAGTCAGTTTCGGCGAGGGCAGCTATGCGACGATCCTTCCCGATCTCAGCGGCGAGAAAGTCGTCGGCAATCCCTACAAGCCGTCAACGGTAGAGGTCTACGGCAACAGCATCATCTTCCAGACGAACGCGGCCTTGTACGTTCCGGCGGGCGAAATCGCGCTCGTCGCCAATCGAAAGGACGGATATGGGGTCAATGCGATCGACGACAGCCGAATTTATCTCGCGGCCGGCGCAACAATCGATGTTTCGGGCCTGCGCGATGTCGAGATCGCAATGGAGCAGAACACCATCCGCGCCGAGCTCCGTGCCAATGAGTTGAGCGACAATCCGGTGATGCGCGATAGCGGCCTGCGCGGAACGACAGTCTACTTCGACGCCCGCTACGGAAGCAAACTTACCGACGGGACGGGAATAGCGAACTTCTCGGGCTATTATGATCTGATCAACCGCGACGTGTCGCAGTTCATGACGGTCGGCGGCAAGATTTCGATGACGGGCATGGAGATCATCGCCCGAGAAGGCTCCGTCATTGATCTGTCGGGCGGCAGCGTCCGCTATCTGGACGGATATGTGCAAAGCACGCGCCTGATGACTGCGAATGGCCGACTGGTGCCGATCGAGCAGGCGCAGGCCGGTGTCGAGTATGTGGGCATCGAGGGCGATTTTATTCGCAACCATGCCCACTGGAACATCGTCGAGCGATACAGGTCGCCCTTCTCAAAGACTGGAGCGAGGTTCGAAAAGGGATACACCGAGGGCCGGTCGGCGGGTTCGCTGCTGCTGAACAACGTCTTTCCGACAGGCTGGGCCGATAGCGGCGGCGGCATTTCAACTGATGCGGTCCGAATTTTCGACGGTGAGGTCCGCGCCGACATCGTGGTCGGTGAACGCCAGCGCGATCCCTCGACCGGGGCGGGGGTGACCGATGTGATGCGGATCTGGCACGAGCGACCAAATCTTGCGACCCTGAGCTTCGGGTCCAACTTCAGCGGCGGCGTCTCGAGTCTCTATGATGCCAGCCCGACAGGCGGCAACATCGTCATCGGCAGCAACAGCCCGAGACTTGGCGAAGATTTCAAAGCCGATACGAAACTGCTCAACTATACGGATAAGCTCGCCTCGCTCTATGAGGGCGTGCAGGCGCACCAGCATGTCCTGCCGTCAAACTGGTTCGACGGCTCGACCTTCGGCAATGTCACGCTTGTTTCCGGCGGCGGCAAGAACGGCATTCTGACGATTGGCGAGGATACGACCGTCGATGTCGGTGCGTTCGGCTCCTTCACCTTTATCGGCCGCCAGGCCGAGATCGATGGTACGATCCGCGCGGCGGGCGGCAAGGTGCACATCGAAGCTCTGCGGTCTACATCTGAGGCGGGCGCGCTGGGTTCGTCGGGCGTCGCGTGGGATTCGATCCCCGAAGCGGACCGTCCGAGCATCCACCTCGGAGAAACGGGCGTCATCGACGTTGCCGGCCGCTGGACGCGCGATCGCGCGGGGGCTACGGACGTGTTCTCCGTCGTTAACGGCGGAAAGGTCGAGCTGATCAGCCGCACCATCGTGCTGGATAAAGGGTCGCTCATCGACGCGAGCGGCGGCGGGCATCTCTCCGCCACTGGCAAGATCGCAGCCGGTGATGGCGGCTCGATCCTGATCGATACGGCCACGCCCTATATCGGCACCAATGCGCCCGCAGGCCTCGCGACCGGACGACTGGAGATGAATGGCGACATCGTCGCCTATGCTCTGGGCAAAGGCGGCTCGCTGACCATCGATACGGGTGATGACGTCCTCATCGGCGGCACTCGGATGTACGAAGGCGGTGTCCTGCCGGCAAACACGCGCGCCGTCAGGGATTTTCTGCTCACGTCGGATGTCGTGATCCCGGCGGGATCCTATGTGCCGGTGTCACACCTCGCCACGGTCAACCGTTTGGGGCCAGGCGAAACCGCAACGGTCTGGGCGGAATATGCAGGCGGGGACTTGTACGTTCCGGTGGACTGGATCGTGCCGGAGAACTTTAGTGAACTCTATACCGCTGATTTCACCGGCTATTATCCAGGCGATGTCGTCCCAGCGGGGACCACACTGAAATATGTATTCGGCGGCTTCAATCCGGGTGACGTCGTTCCGGCCGACATATTTCCGAATGGCGTACAGGTAGTCCCGTTTACGGTGACCGTGCCACCGGGGCCATGGTCGCAAGATGTCACGCTTCGAGCCGGAAGCATCATTCCGAAGGGCGCCGTCCTGGACCGGCCGATCAATATCGTGCCGCCCATGACCGTGGCTGCTGATTTCTTCACCAAAGGCGGCTTTGCGAGCTACGCGCTGAGCGGCGCGCGCGGCATGACCGTGACGTCGGGAACGGTGATCGCGCCCACCGTCGACACAATGGTGCTGGACGGCGGCATAGTCCAGGCCGCGAACGGAGCGCGGCTGTATGATCTCATGCGCCAGCAGGACGGCGTCTCGCTACGTAACTCGTCTGATCTGCCGGCGGATCTGCGACAGCCGATGGAGCTCACGCTCACTACGCTTCCGTTCTCGCCCGACAGCGCCGCTCCTCCGAAACGCATCACCGGCGCGAGCTACAACACTCAGACGGGCGTCACCATCGCGCGGCATCCGGGCAAAGTCGCGATAGAGACCGGCGCTGAGATTCTCATGGAGGCTGAGTCCACCGTGCGGCTCGGCTCGCTGGTTGACGTGTTCGTCGACGGCACGATCGCCACGCCGGGGGGCACAATCGATATCCAGCCGAACCGCAACCCGGATAGTGGTCTGGAAAATGGCAGTGTGCGGCTGGGTGCCAATGCCCTACTGTTCGCGGGCGGTTATCAGAAGATCGTTTCCGGTCCCTCCGGCGAGCGTCGTTCGGTCGAGGCGGGAGGGCTGGTCCGAATCAACAGCGCGGCGCCAGATACGCCGCCCGGTAGGGTGCTGATCGACAGACAGGCGGTGATCGACGTCTCGGGCGTCCACGGTGTCGCCGACCTGGATCGCGGCGTGTCGGGATTTAATTCTGGCGATCGATATGTTCCGATCGAGGTCGACGGCGCGGCCGGATCGATCACGATCTCGGCCACCTATGGTGTGATTGCGGGCGATCTCCGTCTGTCGCCCGGCGGCGCCAGTGGCTATGGCGGCACGCTGAGCATCAACGCGGTGGGTCCCTATCAGAAACTTTCCACCCTCGTCATCGCACAGACCGCGCCGGCCGGGTTTGGTGAGGTAACGCAGGCGTCGCCGACATCGGGCTATACGACGCTGAGCTTGTCTGCCGATACGATCAATCGCTCCGGAGCCGACGATTTGTTCCTGGTGCCGGGCAGCACAAACTACAGCCACGGTATCGCCTTCGATGGCGACGTCACGATCGCAACGCGCCGCTCGATCACGCTCGGCACCCCCTATCTCAGCACCGGTGCCGACATATCGACGGTCGCCGGTTCGGTGAACTTGGCGTCGTCTTACGTGAACGTCATCGGCGGCAGAGAGTTCAGCAGTCCTGCTCCCGCAGGCACCGATGGACAGCTGACGATTCGCGCCGACCTCATCGACATCAGCGGCATGGCCAAGATCGCCGGCTTCGGCCAGACCTCGTTCATCGCGACCGGCGACATCCGCCTGGCAGGCAATGGGCCGGTGGCCGGCACGCTGACGACGGCGGGCTCCCTCCTGCTCGATGCGGCTCAGGTCTATGTCGCCCCGGGTCGATCCCTGTATTTGGCGGACGACCCGCGTGAGCTGCCCGAATCCGATCCGGGCTTCCTGGTCAATGCCGGCGCGTCAATCACCGTGAAGTCGAACGGACGGGCCGCGCCGGTGCCGCTGTCCTATGGCCAACGGCTGACGCTGCGCGCGCCGGTGATCGACCAGGGCGGTATCATCCGCGCGCCGCAGGGGCAGATCCGCCTCGAGGCGAGCCGGTCGCTGACCCTGCGACCGGGCAGTCTGACCTCGGCCTCGCTCGAGGGCCTGACCATTCCGTTCGGCTATCTCGATTACGGCGGTCTGTTCAGTGGTTACCAATATGCCGGCCGGGTGCCGACCAAGTCGGTCAAGCTCGCTGGCCCCGATGTGGATATGCAGGCCGGTGCGGTGATCGATGTCTCCGGTGGCGGTGATCTCCTCGGCTGGTCGTTCGTCGGCGGCATTGGCGGAACAAGAAACATCCTCGCCGACACCTCGGTCGAACGCTATGCGATCCTGCCGAGTCTCGGCGCGGCACCGGCGCCGACCAGCAACAATGCGCCGCGGCCCAGCTACAACGACCCCTATCCGCTGCAGGATAGCCGGCTCAAGGTCGGTGACACCGTCTACCTCCAGGGCGTTCCGGGCCTCGCGGCCGGCTATTACACGCTGTTGCCCGCCCACTACGCGTTGCTTGAAGGCGGCATGCTGGTTGAGCCGCTCGGCGGCAGTTATGCGGGAGCCCCCCGAGCCGCGACACTGCCCGATGGATCGGTGGTGACCAGCGGCTATCGCGCCGCCGCGAACAGCGGCGCCCGTGATGCAGGCTACGCCCAGTTCAAGGTGATGGACAATGCGACCTGGAAACAATACAGCGAGTTCAAGACGGTCTCCTTCAACCAGTCCGCGCGTGAACTGGCGCAGGCGGCCGAGCTGCCTACCGTTCGTACGATCGCCGACGCCGGAACCATTATTCTGGCCGCGAGCCACAGCCTGAATCTCGCAGGCACTGGACGCTTGGGCGCTCCTGCCGGAGGGCTTCTCGGCAATCTCGACGTTTCGGCGGCGAAGATCGCGCTCGTGAGCGGCTCCACCACGACGTCCGCCGGTGTGTTGCGTATCGACGCGCAGCAACTGGAAAGCTTCGGCGCCGGTAGCGTGCTGATCGGCGGGACGCGCTCCTACGGTGCGACCGGGACCACAGTCACCATCGGCGCAAGCGAGGTCACAGTTGATGAAAATGCGAAGTTCACCGCTCCGGAGATCATCCTTGCCGCCTCCGGTCTGGTCGATGTTCGCAGCGGCGCGTCGCTGACGGCAGAGGGGCCGGCGACCGTCGATACCAATCCCCTGTTGATGAGCGGCAATGGTGCGCTGCTGCGGCTGTCCACCGGGCAGCGTGTTGGACTCGTCCGCACCGGCAGCAACGGCAGCGCCGGCGTGCTGGCCCTCGCCGATGATGCCGCGCTGCGGAGCTCGGGTTCGATCTCGTTCGACGGCAGCAATGCCATCAATCTGTCTGCGCGGGCGGTGATCCAGGCAGCGCAGCTCGACCTTGCCTCCAGCGTCGTCAATCTCGGCGATGTGCCGTCGGGAGCCACAGGTACGACCTTTACGGAGGCGATGCTGGAGCGCTTTGCCGCGGCCTCCGATGTGCTGATCCGCGGGCACCAGTCGATCAATCTGTATGGCACGTTCGAGCTTGGCCGGCGCGACGCAAACGGCGCGGCGAGCCTCAAGGCACTGACCCTGGATACAGGACTGCTGCAGGGCGTCGGTGTGTCCGCGCGTCAGCCGACGATCACGGCCCAGTCGCTGTCGCTGCGCAATAGCGGCGCTGCGGCGAGTTATGCCGGACCGGATACGGCAGCCTCGCTGAACCTCGACATCGATCGGCTGCTGCTCGGGCCGGGCGATGTCTCGCTCGGCGGCTTCGCCGCGATTCAGGGTCGGGTTGGCGAACTGCGCACATCCGGGAAGGGGGTGCTCAACGTGGTCACTGCCAGCAGCGCCGGGGCCGGTTCGGTCGCTCTCGATGTCGGCCGGATCACCGCCGCGGCAGCCTCGGATTACGCAGTCACGGCGAGCGGCGTTCTGCAGCTCAACCAGGGCTCGTTTGCCGGCGATCCGGCGGAGGTTCCGTTTGGCGGTCGGCTGGCCTTGCAGGGCACCAGCGTCACTTTCGGCACGCAGGCTCTGCTGCCGGCTGGTGTGATCGATATTCGTGCGACCTCCGGAGACTTGATCGTCGGCAATGGCGCGGTGCTCGATGTCTCTGGACGCGCGGTCGACTTCCGCGATGTCGTGAGATTTGCGCCCGGCGGCGGCGTCAGGCTGGAAGCGACCGGGCTGGTGTCGCTCGCTGCGGGTTCGCTGATCGATGTCTCGGGGTCGTCTCGCGGCGGAGATGCGGGACGAATCGACATCATCGCCGACACCGCGCGGATCGACGCGACGCTGCGGGCTAGTGCAGCCAATGGCTTTGCTGGTGGGGCGCTCGCGCTAGATGCCGATCGGCTTGTCGGCTCATTCTCGAGCCTCGCCGGAATGCTCGGTGCGGGCAGCTTTGACCGCGATATCAGCGTCCGCTTGCGCGAGCAGGATATTGCGCTGGACGCCGGGCAACGGCTCGAAGCGCATCGCGTGATGCTGCGCTCCGACAGCGGCTGGGTGGAGATTCGAGGCACGATTGCCGCGGGCGGAGATGCGGCGATCGCCGATGGCGGTGATGTGCGGCTGATCGGAGAGGAGGGCGTGAGGCTGTACGCCGGTGCCCGGATCGAAGCCCAGGCCGAGATCGTGTCGGCGGATGGCTATGCGCCGTCGAGCGGCTATGTCGAACTGGCTTCGACCGGAACGCGCAGCGGCGTCGGTGATGCGAAGGGGATCGATGTGGCCGCAGGCGCCGTCGTTGACGTGTCCGGCGGCCGAGCGGGCGGGGGCCGCATCCTGATGCGGGCGAACGCTTCGGCGGGCGACGATCTTGGTGCCATTTTCCGCGTCGCGTCGGCAACCTATGTCGGCGCCCGCGAAAAGGTTCTGGTCGGAGTTCGGAACTACGATGTCGCAACCGTCGACTCCGCACTGGTCGCCCAGGTGCTGACAGACCTGCAGTCCATGCCGGGCAATGCGGTCGCGGGCTTCGCCTCGATGGGGGGCGCGCTGTTCCGGAACAGCTCCGGTGATCTGACCATCGCCTCCGCTATCGATCTCGGCGGCGCCGGCCTGAACCGGCCGAGCTGGATGGGCTTCGAGGCCCAGCAGGACATCCTGGTCAACGCCACGATCAGCGACGGTTTCGCGAGCGCCGCGAAAGACGCCGCGCTCAAATCCGCAGCACCCTCGTTCAATTTCAACTTCGAGAGCCGCCGGGACATCGTCATCGGCGCCGACCGGATCATCCGCACCGGCACCGGCGAGATCCGGATGGATGCGGGACGCGATCTCGTCCTCACCGGCAACACATCGGTGATCTACACCGCTGGGGTGAAGACACCGACCGCGGCGGGCTTCGTTGTCGGCTCCAAGCTCGGCGACTACCCGACCGCTGGTGGCGACATCACTCTCCAGGCCGGCCGGGACATCATTGCCCCGGTGGTCCGGCAGAGCACGGCGGCCTGGCTCTACCACTACGGCGAGTCCAACTGGACGGGCGATCCAGCAGCATCGACGGTCAAGGACCAGACGAGCTGGTCGATCGTGTTCGCCAATTTCGAGTCCGGTGTCGGCGCGCTTGGCGGTGGCGATGTGCGGGTGCGTGCGGGCCGCGACAGCAGGGATCTGTCGGTCGCCATCCCGACCACAGGGCATCTCACCACGCCGACGACGCCGGCGGGCGTGGGCGGTCCGGTCGCCCGCGCCGAAGATCTTGTCGTCCGCGGCGGCGGCAATCTCGACCTCGAGACCGGGCGCGATCTGCTCGGCGGCGTGTATATGCTCGGCCGCGGCCATGCTGAGCTGAATGCCGGCAACCGCATCACCGCAAGCGGTGCGAACGGAAAGCAGCGGACCGACACCTGGGTCCCGGTGCCGGTCTACACGGACGTTCCGGTCAACATGCTCATCGGGTTGATGGATGCGACGGCCAGCCTCAGCGCGGTCGGCGATATCACCGTCGAAGGCATCTACGATCCGATGCTGATCGGCCAGGTCGCCGGCAATCGCAACGGGAATCGTGGGTCGGCCTTCGTCAGCTACACCGATCGCGCGGCGCTCGATGCAGTATCGGCCTCCGGCAAGGTCATATACCAGGGCAACTCGTTGCGAGCCGCTGATCTGAGCCTCGGCGGTTCCTACGAGGTGCGACTAACGGCGGACCCCTTCAGCGACCTGAGGCTGCCGCTCCTTCAGTCCAAGGCCATGCTTCTGCCGCCGACATTGCGATTGGCCTCGCTGCAATCCGACCTCTCAATCGCGACCAAGCAGCCCGAGATAGTCGGCTTCGGCGCGACAATGCTTGCCCCGAGCGCATCGGGAGCGCTGGAGTTGCTCGCCGGCAACGACATCCTGTTCCATCCGGGACAGCGGGTCGAGATGCAGGACATCGCCCCGCAATATCGTCGCGGCGCGCTCGCGCCTTTCCGCACCGACCGGAATTCCGTCATCTATCTCGGCGTTGAAGACGCTATCCCGCAGCCGATCGGACCGAACAGCAATTGGGAGCGCGGGTTCGTTCCGCTCCATGCTGCCGATTCCGAGCCCGTGCGGCTGTATGCTCTGAACGGCACGATCGGCAGCATTGCCACCTGGGGTCTCACCGCCCCGAAACCGGTCGATGTCTATGCCGGAGAAGACATCCTCTACGGATCGATCATCGCTCAGAACAACAATCCCTTGCAGGTGTCGAGCGTGATCGCCGGGAGGGACATCATCCGCCCGCAGATCGCGTTCCTTGGTGAAGGCATGTTGTGGGTCGAGGCCGGCCGCAACCTGACCTTCGTTGCCGCTGACGGCACCGTGGGGCGCGGCAGCATCATGAGCATGGGCAATGTTCTCATCCCCAACTTCAGCGAAGCCCGCGCGGAGAGCAACATCCCCAATCTGGCGCTTCCCGATAAAGGCGGCGATATCAACATCATCGCCGGCACGGCCGGCGGCGCCGACTACGCCGGCTTCGCCGACATCTATCTCGATCCGCGCAACGCCTCCGACCCGACACTACCGCTGTCGCATCCGGACAATGCAGGCAAGGTGGTGAGGACCTATGAAAAGGATCTGGCCGGCTTCCTGAAAGGGCTCGGTTATGGCGAGCGGCCGGCCGATGAACAGCGGGCGCTGTTCGCTTCGCTGCCCAAGCTCACCCAGCAGGCCTTCCTGCAAAAGGTGCTGTTCACCGAGCTGAAGGAGACGGGCATCGACTACAACAACGCCGACAGTCTTCGTTTCAAGCAGTACACCCGCGGCTATTCGGCGATCGAAAGACTGTTCCCGTCCTCGCCCGAGGCGGCGAGCGGCGGGTGGGGCGACGTGATGCTGCGCGGCGGCATTGTGCAAACGCAGTCCGGCGGCAACATCAGCATCATGGCGCCCTACGGCAAGGTCACCGTGGGCTATGACAGCGAGAAGGTCGAAAATTACGGAAAGGGCGGCATCGTTACGCGACGTGGTGGCGATGTCCGCGTCATGGCCGACGGCAGCATCGATCTTTACGTCTCCCGCGTCTTCACTCTGACCATGTGGACCTCGAACGGCAATATCAGCGCGGGCGCCGGCGCCAAGACATCGGTCTTCAACATTCCGCTGAAGTTCGCGATGGACAACGACGCACGCGTCTCTGTCGACGCATTCGGCCTTTCGACTGGCGCAGGCATCGGTGTGCTCGATGCAAACAGAAGCTCCGGTGCCGATTCCGATGCGCCGCCGCCTTGGGCTATCGGCGACAGCCAACCCAAAAATCCGGGCAAGGAGCAGCGCAAGAAAAGTCGGATGGACCTGCTGGCCTTCAAGGGAGAGATCAATGCCGGCGATGCTGGCATCCGGGTGGTCGGCGACCTGAACATCGCGGCGCTTCGCGTGGTCAATGCGGCCAATATCACGGTGTCCGGAGCGGCCACGGGGGTTCCGACCGTGCAGGCGCCGAACATCAGCGGCCTGACCGAAGCCTCCAATCTGGCCGGGTCCGCCGCGCAAACGGCGACGGTGCCATCATCAAAGCAAGCTGAAGGGCAGCCTTCGGTCATCATGGTCGAATTCCTCGGCTTCGGCGGCGGTGATGGCAGTCCTGAAAACGAACAGCAGCCAGGCCGCAAGAACAGGCAGAGCTACGATACCAACAGCGTGTTTCAAGTGGTCGGAAATGGCGCTCTGACGTCCGAACAGGCCTAGGCCCTTACCGACGAGGAAAAGCGAAACTCCGCCCGTTGATGAAGCGGGCAAGACCCGCGGACAAAGCATCGCAGCTTCGGGTAGCGACGCTGCGATGGCGCTCTTCCTCGAGAGGCAACCGCTACTCGATTGTTGCCTTGATCAGGGTCAGCAATTCCTGATACGGCTCGCGGCTCGGCGGATCCGACGGTGCCTGCCGCATCAGGTCGTAGATCTTCGGAACGAGTTGGACGGCTTGATCGAGCTCGCCGTCGCGACCGGGCTGATAGCCGCCCATCAAGCGCAAATCGCGCGTGTCCTCGAAGCGCGCGATCATGGCGCGCAGCTTTCGCAGCAGATTGCGTTCGTCCGCGGTCCAGACCTGTTGGGCCAGGCGCGACACCGATGAAAGCACATTGACGGCGGGATATCGCCCCTGATCCGCGACCTCCCGGTCAAGCACGATGTGACCATCGAGGGTGCCGCGCACCGTATCTGCTATCGGCTCGTTGTGGTCGTCGCCATCGACGAGCACGGAATAGATGCCGGTGATTGAGCCTTGTCCGTCGCTGCCGGGGCCGGAGCGCTCGAGCATGCGCGGCAGCTCGCTGAAGACGCTTGGGGCGTAGCCGCGCGCAACCGCGGGCTCTCCGGTGGCCAGCGCGATTTCACGCGCCGCGTGAGCAAAGCGTGTGACCGAATCGACGATCAGCAGCACCGATTCGCCGCGATCCCGAAAATATTCGGCGATCGTGGTGGCGGTCTTTGCCGCCAGACGGCGCATCATCGGACTCTCATCGCTCGTGGACACCACCGTGATCGCGCGCGATCGATGGTGAACGAGTGCTTCCTCGAGGAACTCGCGCACCTCGCGGCCGCGTTCGCCGACCAGGGCCGTAACGACGGTGTCGAAGCCCTGGCTTTGCGCGATCATGGACAGCAACGTCGTCTTGCCGACGCCTGACCCCGCAAAAATACCAATGCGTTGTCCGACGCAGAGCGGCGTAAACAGGTCCAGCACCCGCACTCCCGTTCGCAACGGTGTCCGCACCCGGGCGCGGCTGATGGCGGGCGGCGGGCTCGCATCCGTCGACATGATCCGGTCTCCGACGTGCAACGTGCCACCGTCGTCGAGCGGTTCGGCGAGGGCGTTGAGCACCCGGCCCTTCCAACTTGGATGCGGCGAGATCGTCTTCGGTGGAAGACGATAGGCAACGAGCCCTAGGCCCGCTCCGATGTGGGAATCGAACGGCTTGGCAGTAACGCCGTTGCCGTCGATACGAACGACCTCGCCGAGTTGCACCTGGTTATCGATCTCGAGCCCGATCAACTCGCCCAGTCTCACGAATCGCGAGAGGCCCGATACGCGGTAGTGGGTTGGCGCGACCTCCGAAACGATGCCGCCAACCCGGACCGTCGGCACGTCCTTGCGGAGCGACGAAAGTGTCGATTCCAACCGCTCCAGCGCGTTCATCGGTCACCAGGCTCCTCTGTTGCTGGCTGCTATGCCTTGGTCGGCTCGCCAAGCGAGCGAATCGCGTTCTGCATCGAACCCTCGGAGCCCTCGACGAGCGAGGTGACGCTCTGGAACGCGCGCGACGCGGTGATCAACTGTGTCAGCTCCGATAGCGCGTCGACGTTGGACTCCTCGACAAAGCCCTGTTCGAACCCCGTGTTCAGGAAATCGATGACAGGTGCGGCGGCGCGGTCGGGAATGACTCCTGAATTGCCGAAACGCTCCAGCCTTGCGCTGGGGGGAATTTCGAAAAGGCCGAGCACTCCGACCTGGTTTGTACCTTGCGAAATGGTCCCGTTGCGCGCAATCGTCAGCGGCCCGCCTTCCGGATCGACGATGATCGGCGTACCGCCTGCATCGAGCACGGGATACCCTGCAACGGTCTGCAATTCGCCATTGTTGCTGATCTGCATCCGGCCGTCCCGCGTGTAGACCTTACCGGCAGGGCCGGTAAACCCCATCCACGTGTTGCCGATGACGGCGACGTCGAGGCCATTTTCAGTCCGCGTCACACTCCCGGGCTTTCGAGAGATGAAGTTTTCTCCGGGGGTCGAGAAGGCGACGGGCTGCGACGCCGCGCGCGACAGTGCAGTCTCGAACTTCACGGCGTCGGCACGGAAAGCGGCTGTCTTCATGTTCGCCAGGTTGTTGGCGATGGTCTCAAGCCTTTTTTCGAGGGCGACCTGAGCAGAGAGGCTGACATAGAGCGCTGATTGCATACCGGCTATCTTCCGATCTTCAGGTTCTGCGCGCGGTCTGCGTGGGACACCATCGCGGAAGCTGCTCCTGCGCGGACACGAGGGTTGAGGCTGGCGGAAAAATCGACCGGCAAGCTTGTGTGGGGCTGTTCGCGGCGGTCCAGTGACAGCTTCGTGCAAGGATCGCTGCCTAAACGAATGTGTCCCAATTCGGAGCGGTGTGCTTGAGCATTCTTTTTGGCGTCATCATCACGATCGCGAGCCTGCTGGGCGGCTTCGTGGCGCTGGGCGGCCATGTCAGCGTGATCTGGCAGCCGTGGGAGTTTGTCATCATTGCCGGCATGGCGATCGGAACCTTCATCGTCGCAAACCCGTGGAAGGTCGTCATCGACACCGGCGTCGCGCTCGTAGAGGCGCTTATGGTAGCCGTGCCGAAGCAGCGCCACTACCTCGACCTGCTTGGACTTCTGCACGCGCTGATGCGCGAAGTGCGCAACAAGGGGCGCAATGAAGTCGAGGCACATATCGACGATCCGTCATCGTCGGAGATCTTCCAGAACTTTCCCACCGTGCTCGCCAACGATCCTCTCGTGCATTTCATCTGTGACTATTTTCGCCTGATCATCATGGGAAGTGCGCGGCCGCATGAAATCGAAGCGCTGATGGACGAAGAGATCGAAACGATCGTTCGCAGCAAACTGAAGCCGTATCATTCCTTGATGATGGTTGCGGAAGGCCTGCCGGCGCTCGGGATCGTGGCCGCCGTCCTCGGCGTCATCAAGGCGATGGGCGCGCTCGATCAGTCGCCCAAGCTTCTCGGCGGCCTGATCGGTGCGGCGCTGGTTGGAACATTTGCCGGAATCTTTCTGTCCTACGGTCTTGTTGCGCCGTTGGCCCACAAGGTCAAAATGGTGCGCGAGCAACGATGCCGGCTGTACATCATCGTCAAGCAGACGCTGCTCGCCTTCATGAACGGCGCACTGCCGCAAATCGCCATCGAGCATGGCCGCAAGATGATCGGACCCGGCGATCGTCCCTCGATCGACGTGGTGGAGAACGAAACCATCGCCGGCGCGACAAAGAGCGGAGGCGGTGAAGCGGTGGCGAAGGTAGCGGGAGCGAAGGCCTGATGTCGGAAAGCAAGCCGTTGCGGCACGAGCAGGCGCCGGATCAACTGCTCGGAGCTGCCGGAATCTCGGTCGATCGCATGCCGATGCTGCATGTGATTTTCGATCAGATGACCAACCTCTGCGCCGAGAGTCTGCGGTCGATGTCGCCGTCGCAGTCGTATTTTTCGCTGACCGGCGTCGGCAGCGATCGTCTTTCCGAGATCCTCGACAGCTACGAATCAGAAGCGATCGTGGCGGTGTTCTACGCCCAGGCGTGGGACGGCCGAATCCTCATCGGCTTCGATCGCGACTTCGTGTACACGATGGTGGAGCTGTTGTTTGGCGCCGACGGGGCGGAGCCGCCGCTGGACATGCCGCGAGTGTTCTCGAACGTGGAGCTGCATGTCGCAGAAGCGCTTTTCGAGCGCTTCGGCAAGGCATTGGAGTCATCGTTCTCCCGCGCTTCGGATGTCAAGTTCAATCTGGAGCGCGTCGAGACGCGGATGGATTATCTGGCCATCGGTCGGCTCAACAACATGGCCGTCTATGCCAAGATTCTGGTCCAGGGGTTGGATCGCGGCGGCGAGATGTTCATCGTCATTCCGCACTCGGTTCTCAATCCTCTTCGCCAGGCTCTCTCGCAGATTGTCTCCGGAGAATCCGTATCCACGGATCCGAACTGGAGCAAGCAGCTGCACAATGAGATACAGCGCACCGAGGTGGTGTTGAAAGCGGTGCTCGAGGAGCGCTCGCTCACTCTCGGCGAAGTCGCAGGATTCCACGTGGGTCAGGTGATCAAGCTGAATGCCACGCCGAGCACTCTCGTGAGGCTCGAGTGCAACGATCAGCGGCTGTTCTGGTGCCAGATGGGACAGCTGAACGGGGTCTATTCGCTGCAAGTCAAGGAATCGGCGGATCAAAAGCGGGAGTTCATCGATGGCATCCTATCTCGTTGACCTTATTCTCCTGGCGGCGCTGCTCGTCACCACCATCCGTGTGACAAGGATGCACCGGGAGCTCGTGCACCTGCGCGCCAGCCAGGGAGACTTCGCTTTCATTCTGGGCAAGACGACCGAAACCATGGACGACATGGTGCTCATGGTGCGGGAGTTCAGCGCCGATGGAAAGCAGCTGGTCAACATCCTCGGGAGCAAGATCGAGGAGGCGCGCAAGGCAATCGTTGATATCGAGACTCATGCCGATGTGTCCCGAAGATAGTCATTATTGGCGTCGTCATCGCCAGAAATCGAAATTGCCGAGAAAGCATCTGAAATGAAGCAGCCGTTCGAAACCGAATCAGCTACCGCCGCGACAGCGAACGCCTCGGAGACGACCAAGCCGGGAGGGGCCGCCTTCGGGAAATTGGCCGATCTCGCTGCGCGCGCGGCGGAGGAAACCAGCCGACTTACGAACCTTGAGCCGATCCTGCGCATTCCGGTCACCGTCCAGGTTCTTCTTGGCTCAGCGACGATGCCGGTCGCCGATCTGATGAAGCTCGGGCGAGGCGCCGTCATTCCGCTTGACCATCGCGTTGGTGAACCGGTGGAGGTGGTTGTCAACGGCCGCATCGTGGCGCGCGGTGCGGTTGTCGTCGTGGAAGATGAGAACTCGCGATTCGGCGTGTCGCTCACCGAAATCGTCGGAGGATCCCCAGGCGATGTAGAGGCCTAAGGGATCAGCGGATGGCGTTCAATGCACCTGCAAAGCGTGGCACCGAAGCCAGGCCGTTGCGCGGGACCGAGAAGGTCGCCGCGCTTCTCCTGGCCATGGGCCGGGAGCTTTCCGGCGGCGTTCTAAGGGAATTCGATCCGGAAGAGATCAGGCTCGTCACGCGCGCAGCGGCGGAATTGAAACCTATTTCGGGTAACGAGCTTGAGGAGATCATCGAGGAGTTCGCCCAGCACTTCACGAGCGGGCCTAACATCTTCGGAACGGTTGGCGAACTGGAGAAACTGCTGACCGGCGTTCTTCCGCCCGAACAGGTCACGGACATCATCTCGGAGGTGCTCGGCAACAAGACCAAGTCGGTGTGGGAGCGGATCTCTTCCGTGTCCGAAAGCCTGCTGGCCAACTATCTGCTCAAGGAGCATCCGCAAACGGCCGCGTTGATCCTTTCCAGGGTGAAGCCGGCCTGTGCCGCAAGAGTGATGAGCCTGATGCCGGCGGACCTGCGGCATGGCCTGATGCGTCGCATGCTGAGCCTGAAACCCGTTGTCGAGGAGGCAATGGGGATCATCGAGAAGACCATGCACGAAGACTTCATGATCAATTTCGCGCGCAACCTCGCATCCGACACCTATCCCCGCATGGCCGACATCATCAACAAGATGGAGCGGACGCAGATGGAGGAATCGCTGAAGAACCTTTCGGAATCGCGACCGAAGTCGGCGGAGATACTGAAGGGGATGCTGTTCACGTTCGACGATATCGTCAACCTCACCGCCAAGGCGCGTATGGTGATCTTCGATCAGGTTCCGACCGATCGCGTGGTGACGGCGCTGAAGGGAACCGATTCGAGCTTTCGCGAACTCATCCTGTCGTCGCTGGCGTCGCGGACACGCCGGCTGGTCGAGCACGAGCTTGCGAACGGCATCCCTTCGAACCAGCGCGAAATCCTGGAGGCGCGACGCGCGATCACGGACCTCGCGCTCGACATGGCCGGGCGAGGCGAGATCGAGCTCAACCCGGACCAGGAAGATCAGCCCGTATTCACCTAAAGACGAGCCGTCATGGCCGAGGGACCCGACAAGGAAAGCAAGACCGAAGAGCCGACGGAAAAGAAGATAAGAGACTCCGTCGAGAAGGGAAAGATTCCGGTCTCACGCGAAGCCTCGGTCTTTTCGTCCATGATCGCGCTTCTCATCATCCTGAGCTTCCTTACGATCGACAGTGTCCGGAACCTAGCGTCGACGCTGAGCCGGTTGATCGATGATCCCTCCGGGATTCGCATCCGTAACGGTGCGGATGCGTTGGAATTCATGGTCGTCATCGCCGGCAGTTCGGCCGCCCTGTTGCTTCCGATCGTGATCGTCCTGGCTATAGCCGGGTTGGCGGCTTCGTTTCTGCAGAATGCTCCGCGCCTGGTGTTTGAGAGGATCAAGCCCGATAGCTCACGTATTTCGATTTCTCAGGGATGGGAAAGAATATTCGGCGGTCAGGGGCGCATCGAGTTCCTGAAGGCCGCCTTTAAGTTTTTTGCCGTAGGCATTGTCGTGACCATCGTATTGCGGGCCGAGGAGGCTGTGGCCGTGAATTCTTTGTTTAGCGATCCGACCGGCGTTCCGGAACTTATTTTGACGACTGCGATGCGGCTCGTATCGGCGATCAGCATTGCCACTATCGTGCTGGTGGCGCTTGATCTCGTCTGGGCCCGATTCCATTGGCGGCGGGAGCTGCGCATGACGCGCCAGGAACTCAAGGACGAATTCAAGCAGGCGGAGGGTGATCCTCTGGTCAAGTCGCGGTTGAGGTCGTTGGCACGCGACCGGGCGCGAAAGTCCATGCTGGCGGCAGTCCCGCGCGCAACGTTGGTCGTGGCCAATCCGACGCACTATGCGATCGCGCTGAAATATCGACATGGCGAAGATGAAGCTCCCACCGTGCTTGCGAAGGGGCAGGATCTTATCGCTCTCAAGATCAGGGAAATTGCCGAGCAGAACAATGTGCCGGTCGTGGAGGACAAGATGCTTGCGAGATCCATGTACGGTGCCGTCCAGATCGACCAGGTGATTCCGCAAGAGTTCTTTCGCCCGGTGGCCGAGATCATCTATTTCCTGCATTCGCGCAAGCAGAAGGCGGGCGCGTGAAAACGCTCCGCATCGACGGCGGAAATCTCACCAGCCTCGGACAAGTTTGGGTTCGTATACGGTCGTCATAGGATGACTGTGACGAGGACCTTGTGGGACCCGTTTATCTCTTCGATCTTGCCTCTTCTCAGGCTCGCTGGCTGTCGCTCCGACAGGCCACGATTTCGTCGAACGTGGCCAACGCGAATACGCCCGGCTACCGAGCACAGGATATCGAGCCGTTCGACAAGATACTCGACACCAAAGTCGTACCGCTCGCAGTCACATCGCCGAAACATATGACCACCGGCTCGCTCGTGCGCCCGCAGGGCACGCGCAAGGAGAACAGCTGGGAAATCGTTCACTCCGGAAACTCGGTGAGCCTCGAGCAGGAAATGCTCAAGGCGGGCGATATCAACAAGGACTATTCGTTGAATGTCGCAATCGTCAAATCGTTTCACCGCATGTTCATGACCGGTGCGAAGAGCTAACGCGAGGGTTGATGATCGATCCGCTGCAGGCATCCGTTCAAATCGCCAGTTCAGGACTTGAGGCGCAGTCGACCAGGATGCGCGTCGTGTCCGAGAACATGGCGAACGCAAACTCCACGGGGCGTACACCCGGTGCCGAACCCTACCGGCGCAAGACGACGACGTTCTCGGCGGAGGTCGATCGCGCGGCGGGTGTGCGGGTCGTGAAGATCAAGGACATCGGCGTCGATCGTGCTCCGTTTCGGGTCGACTACGAGCCGACTCATCCGGCAGCCGGTTCGGACGGTTATGTCAAGTTGCCGAACGTGAACATGCTGATCGAAATGGCCGACATGCGGGAAACCAATCGGTCGTATGAAGCCAATCTGCAGGTGATCAAGCAAGCACGGTCGATGGTTGCGATGGCGATCGATTTGTTGAAGGGGGCATGATCGATGATGATGGAAGCGGTTTCGTCCATTCTGAAGGACGCTGCTGGCGTCGTTCAATCAAGCAGTGTTGCGGCGTCCGCGCCGGCCGCAACGCGGACGGCTCAACCCGCGCTCGGTTTCGACGGGGTCCTGGAGCAGGTTGCCGCCGATGCCGTCGGCAGCCTCAAGAACGGAGAGGCGGCGTCGGTCTCCTATATCCACGGCAAGGTGTCGGCCCAGAGCGTGGTGGAGGCCGTCATGTCCGCCGAGCAGACGCTGCAGATGGCGGTCGCCGTGCGCGACAAGGTCGTGCAGGCGTATCAAGAAGTCAGTCGAATGGCGATCTGAGGGATAGCAATGAGAGCGCTTGCCATCGCGGCGACCGGAATGAGCGCACAGCAGCTCAACGTCGAGGTCATCGCCAACAATATCGCGAACATCAACACGACGTCGTATAAGCGTGCGCGGGCTGAGTTCACCGACCTGTTCTATCAGGTCGACCGCATGCAGGGCGTTCCGAACCGCGCCGGCGAAGCCGCGGTCCCCGAAGGGGCCAAGCTGGGGCTGGGCGTTCGGTCGGTGGCCGTGCGAAAGCTGCATTTGCAGGGGTCGCTGGCGCAAACCGGCAATACTTTCGATCTCGCCGTCAACGGCAGAGGCTGGTTCCAGGTCGTGGGACCGAATGGCGAAACGCTCTACACCCGTGCCGGGTCCTTCAATACCAACGCGGACGGACAGTTGGTGACGGCGGACGGCTACACCGTCGATCCCGCGATCATCGTTCCGCAAGGGACGGTCGATGTCACGGTGAATGAATCGGGCCAGATGTTCGCGAAGCTCGACACCGAAATCGCGCCGCGCCAGATCGGCCAGCTCAATCTTGCCAACTTCGCCAACGAGGCGGGCCTCGATCCGCTTGGCGGCAATCTCTACAAGGAGACGCTGGCGTCCGGCGTTCCGGTCGTCGGCGTTCCCGGCGATCCCGGCTTCGGCAAGATCCATCAGCACTATCTGGAAAGTTCGAACGTCGATCCGGTCAAGGAGATCACTGAATTGATCTCCGCGCAGCGGTCTTACGAAATGAACTCGAAGGTGATCCAGGCGGCAGACGAGATGGCGTCGACGGTCTCCAAAGGTCTTCGATAGGATTGCAAACGGAGAAGCGTCTTGAAGCTCGTCCAGTCTGCGCTGGTCCGCATGATCGCAGCGCTCGCGCTCGTTGCAAGCGGCGCGCACAGTGGCGCGATCGCCGAGGAGTCGATGCGCTTTCCCGTGCCGGCAACGGTGATCTATCCGGGCGATATGATCAAGGACGAGTTGATCATCGATCGTGCCTTCGCGCCGAACATGCCCGGCGCAGCGGCCTTTGTCGCTGACCGGGCATCGCTCGTCGGCCGCGTCGCGAGAAGGACGCTGGTGTCGGGCCAACCTATTCCGATCAATGCCCTCGAAGAGCAGAAACTTGTGGCGCGAGGCAACGTCGTCAAGGTGATTGTCGAGGATGGATCGCTTTCCATCGTCACCTACGCCTCGTCGCTGCAATCAGGTAGTCCGGGCGCCATGATCCAGCTTCGCAACCTCGATACGGGCGTGATCATCAGGGGCGTCGTCCAGCCGGACGGATCGGTGCGGATTCAAAACGGATGATGCTGCGACTTCTATCATTCATTGTCCTGCTCCTCTCCTCCACCGTCGCCGATGCGGCGGTGCGGATCAAGGATATCGCCAACCTCAAGGGTGTGCGGGAAAACCAGCTTATCGGTTACGGCCTGGTGATCGGTCTCAAAGGGACCGGTGATACTTTGCGCAACGCACCTTTCACCGAGCAGTCGCTGCAATCGATGCTCGATAACATGGGGATCAACATTCGGGGAACGTTGCTGCGGACGCGGAACGTCGCTGCTGTCGTGGTGACGGCCGATCTGCCGCCGTACGCTGCCGGTGGTTCGCGCATGGATGTCGCCCTGTCGTCGCTCGGCGATTCCTCTTCGCTTTTGGGAGGCACTCTCCTCATGACCCAGCTCCGTGGCGCCGACGGTGAGGTCTATGCCGTGGCCCAGGGTGCCGTTGCGGTTGGCGGATATTCGGTCGAAGGCGCCGCGCAGACCGTCAGTCAGGGCGTTCCAACGTCAGGCCGCATTCCAAACGGCGCGCTGATCGAGCGCGAGGTGCAGGGTAAATTCTACGAGATGGAATCGCTCATTCTCGAGCTGAAAAATCCGGATTTCGTCACTGCGACGCGAATCATTGACGCCATCAACCACTACGGTCAGGGGCGGTATCGCGCCAGCATGGCCTTTGAGCGCGACTACCGGTCGATCATATTGTCCCGGCCGCGCACGGTTGCCCCGGTTCGCTTCATCGCCGAGATCGGCGAACTGCTGGTCGAGCCTGACACGCCGGCGCGTGTCGTCATCGACGAGCGGACCGGCACCGTCGTGATCGGTCGCAACGTCCAGGTTTCGACCGTTGCCGTCACACACGGCAATCTCTCGGTTCGGATCACCGAGATGCCGATCGTTTCCCAGCCCGCGCCATTCTCGCGCGGCGAAACGGTCGTGACGCCGCAAACCTTCATCGAAGCGGGCGAGCCCGGTGCGCAGGTCGCGATCTTGCGTGGAACGGACTTGCAGCGTCTTGTGCGCGGCTTGAACCAGATCGGGTTGAAGCCGCAGGGCATCATCGCGATCCTGCAAGCGATCAAGGCAGCGGGCGCGCTGCAGGCCGATCTTGTCATCCAGTAGAAGGTCGCGTCAGCGTCGCACAAGCTTGAACGTGCAACGCTTCGGACAGATGCCGTGCGGAGAGCGGATGGTGAGGCTCGCGACGTTGCTGGGAAGAAGTATGCTCCTTGCGGGGTATCTTGCGCTCTCCGCGCAGGCGTCGGCATCGGCGCAGCCTGAGCAGAAACCGTCGAAACCGCTGAACCTGGCCACCTTTGCCAAGACGTCGCGCGTGCCGCCGTCCCGCCCTGTTGCCAAGCTGGAGGCGCCGCCCGGCAATCCCCAGCCCGAGCTGCCGCTGACGACTGCGACCGTTGCAAGGAGTGCCGCGTCGCCATCGGCGCCCGCAGAGCCGACAGATCAGCGTGGATCCGACGCCACCGATTTCTGCAAGAACATCACGGATGCAGCGCTGGATGCGCGCGTGGCGTGGCAGCAAAAGCAGCTCGAAGCGTCCGAGGCCAAGCTTCGGGAGCGGATCGTGGAGCTGGAGGCGAAGCGCGCCGAGTACGAGAAATGGTTGAAGCTGCGCGAAGACTTCCTGAAGAAGGCGGAAGACAACGTCGTCGAGATCTACTCCGGCATGAACCCGGATGCTGCCGCACAGCAGATCGCGAGCATGGCGGATGAAACCGCGGCCGCCGTGCTCGCCAAGCTTCGGGTGCGGACCGCAAGCGCGATCCTGAACGAGATGGAGCCCGGGCGTGCGGCCCACCTCGCCGATACCCTGGCGGGCATGCGGCGCCCCGACGACGGGAAGACGAACAAATGAAGGTTCTTCGCTTACTCTCTCTGCTTCCGGTTCTCGCTCTGGGGGGCTGCATGAACAGTCTCGCCGAGCTCAACCAGGCGCCTTATTTGTCGCCGATCGGCCAGGGCCTGCACGCAGAAGCGCGCGCGGTTCCCGTCGAGGCGCGCAGCCGATACGCCGCAGGCTACCAATCGCTGTGGGATGAGCGGAGGGATCTTTACCGCGATCCGCGCGCGGCGCGCATCGGTGATCTCATCACCGTCACCATCTCCATGAACGACAAGGCGACCCTCGACAACAAGACCGACCGGTCGCGGGATTCGCAGACGAAATTCAGCGCCGACTACCTCGTCGACATGTTTGGCTGGACGCCCAAGGGACAGGCCAATGGCAACGTCAACTCGCAAACCTCGACCAAGGGAGAGGGCAAGATCGACCGCACCGAAGAGGTGAAGTTCTCGGTCGGGGCAGTCGTGGTCGACGTGCTCCCGAACGGGAATCTGCTGGTCAGCGGATCGCAGGAAGTGCGCGTCAATTACGAACTGCGCATTCTGAACGTGGCCGGTATCGTCCGGCCACGGGACATCGGCCGCAACAACACCATTGCCTACGACAAGATCGGAGAGGCGCGAATCTCCTATGGTGGCCGTGGCCGGCTCATGGAGGTGCAGCAGCCAGCGTGGGGGCATCAGATCTACGACCAGGTCGGGCCGTTCTAGCCAGAAGCGGCGAAGCTCGTCGGGCAGCGGAGCGGGACATGGGAAACGTGATGCAATGGTTGGCCGCGTTGTTGCTGCTTGCGGTGCTGTCCGCCGGGGCGGGCGGTCTTGCCAGCCTGTATCTCCTCTCGGCCGGGCAGCGGATCGCGGATAGCCAGAAGGAACCTGCGGAGCGGCCGGTCGCCACCGCATTCGGTCAAACGGCGCGGCTGCGGAAGATTTCGCCGGTTGTGACCAACCTCGCCGCGCCGGCCGGCGCCTGGATTCGCGTGGAGGGATCGGTGGTCACCGATCAGATGAACGAGGAGGAGGCGAGCCTTCTCACTGCCCGGCTGGGCGAAGACATCGTGTCCTATCTGCGAACGATCTCGGCGACACAGATCGAGGGTGCGCGCGGGCTGCAATATCTTCGCGAGGATCTCAACGAGCGGGCGGCGATCCGTTCGGGCGGAAAGGTGCGCGAACTGATCATCGAAACACTGGTCGTCCAATGAAGCGCTTTTGCCTTGTCCTGCTGCTGGCCCTTCTCCCCACTGCGGCGGTGGCCCAGATCCCGGATCTGTCCACGCTGATCCCGCCCGGCGGCGGAAGCGCCAGTGGCCGGATCGTCCAGCTCGTGGCGCTGCTCACGGTATTGTCGCTGGCTCCCGGACTTCTGATCATGGTGACGAGTTTCACGAGGTTCGTGGTCGCGCTTTCATTCCTGCGCGCGGGACTTGGATTGCAGACAACGCCGGCAAATATCGTCATGATCAGCCTTGCGCTCTTCATGACGTTCTATGTCATGGCCCCGACTTTTGACCGCGCTTGGCAGAACGGCATCCAGCCGTTGATGCAGAACGAGATTTCGGAGCAGGAAGCCTATTCACGTGTGACGGATCCGTTTCGCGAGTTCATGCTGGCGCACGTCCGCGAGAAGGACTTGCAAAGCTTTGAAAGCCTGGCCGCCGAGGGCTTCAAGACGCGGCCCGACGGTCAGCGCATCGACCTCCGCGTGATCATACCTGCCTTCATGATCTCCGAGCTGCGAAGGGCCTTCGAGATTGGCTTCCTGGTCATCATGCCGTTTCTCGTGATCGATATGGTTGTCGCCACGCTCACGATGTCCATGGGCATGATGATGATGCCGCCGACCGTGTTCGCGCTTCCGTTCAAGGTGCTGTTCTTCGTGCTGATCGATGGCTGGAATCTTCTCGTCATCGGCCTGGTACGATCATTTCAGTAGCAGCGGGGCACCTTGGACGGCATCCAGATCGCAAATCTTCGAGCTGATGTTCAGCTTTGGGTAAGGTTCGGATGCTAGGATGAATGAACGGCAGGTTGGGTGTTTCCCCAGCCCCAAAGGCATGATGCCGCCCTGCCGTACCGGTGAAAGCCCGGTATGTCCCCCGATAAAAACCTCACACTAAAGGGACATAAGCAATGTCAAGCTTGATGACTAACAGCTCCGCCATGACCGCCCTGCAGACCCTGCGGACGGTGAGCGCGGGTCTTGCCACCACCCAGAACCGCATCTCCACCGGCTATCGGGTGTCGACGGCCTCCGACAACGCCGCTTATTGGTCGATCGCCACCACCATGCGTTCGGACAACATGGCGCTCAGCGCCGTGCAGGACGCACTCGGCCTGGGTGCTGCGACCATCGACACGATGTATACGGGCCTGAACGGCACCGTCAGCGTCGTCTCGCAGATCAACGCCAAGCTGGTCGCCGCGCGTACGCCCGGCGTCGATCGTGCCAAGATCCAGAGCGAAATCACCGAACTGCAGAAGCAGTTGAAGAACACCGCTGACAGCGCGGTCTTCAACGGTGAGAACTGGATCTCGGTCGACTCGACCTCGGCGAGCTACAACTCCTCGAAAACAGTCGTTTCGTCCTTCTCCCGCGCTGGCGGCACGGTCAAGATCGACACGCTTTCGGTCAATCTGGACGCGATCAAGCTCTATGACGCGAACCTGGACACCGCGTACGCGGCGCAGGCGTTCCCGTCGGTCGATACCGCTGCCTACAATGCCACCAACGACGTCGGCGGCAACATCACGGTGACCGTCGGTGGCGGCACGGCCATCAACATCGCCGTGGCGAAGAACACCTCCCTGTCGGACATCGCGACGGCGATCAACAAGCTCGGCATCGACGGCCTTTCGGTCGGCGTCGCGTCGACTGGCGACAAGCTGTCGTTCAAGAGCCGCAACGACGCGAACGTCGTCATCGACGCGAGCGTCGCCGGTCTTGGCGCTGCGGTCACGCTGACCGCGATCGCCAACCCCGTCGACACCAAGAAGGGCATCCTGGACCAGACCTACGACGCCTATACCGGTACGGCCTGGGAAACCTTCAGCGTCGCGACGCTGGACATCTCGAAGATCACCGACAGCGCTGCTGACCTCAAGAAGCTCGAGACCTACATCCAGGGCACCCAGGATGCCTTCGCCAAGATCACCGACGCGGCGACCAATCTCGGCGCGATCAAGAACCGCATCGGCCTGCAGCAGGACTTCGTCAAGACCCTGACTGACTCGCTCGATCGCGGTATCGGCCAGCTCGTCGACGCCGACATGAACGCTGAATCGACCCGTTTGCAGGCCCTTCAGACCCAGCAGCAGCTCGGCATTCAGGCTCTGTCGATCGCGAACGCGGGCAGCCAGAGCATCCTGTCGCTGTTCCGCGGCTAGTCGACTTGATCTCTTGACTATGACGGCCGCGACCGACCTGGTCGCGGCCGTTTTGCTACGTTCGCGCCGCGCAACCCTCGGACAAGCTTCACGATCGAGAATCGATTCGGAAGTATGGCAGAGGGTTTGATGGTTAACCGCGAACATGCGCAAAGGCTCTGGAACAATCTGCTCGAGCTTGGCCCCCGGCGCCTCACTGTGCTCGCGCTTGTCGGCCTTGCCGTCTTCCTGGGTGTCGGCGGCGGCGCCTACTATCTGAGCCGGCCGGAATTCGATGTGCTCTACACCGGTCTCAGCCGGGAAGACGTCTCGCGCGTCGGCGCGGTCCTGCGCGACGCGAACGTCGCGTTCGACGTGAATGCGTCAGGCGACACCATCTTCGTGCGACCGGGGCAGACCGCTCAGGCAAGAACATTGCTGGCCGAGAAGGGTTTGCCGAACAGCAGCAGCGGGGGCTACGAGCTGTTCGACAAGATCGGCTCGCTTGGTCTCACGTCGTTCATGCAGGAAGTCACCCGCGTCCGTGCGCTCGAAGGCGAGATCGCCCGCACGATCCAAGTCCTCAAAGGCGTGAAGGCTGCGCGCGTCCACATCGTCATGCCGGCGCGTGGATCGTTCCGGCGGGAGCAGCAGCCGCCTTCGGCATCCGTTGTGATCCGCACCGACGGGGCTGCCGACCCCAGGACGGCGCGATCGGTTCGTCACCTCGTCGCAGCGGCAGTTCCGGGGATGACCGCCGACAAGGTGACTGTCCTGGACAGCGATGGATCGCTGCTCGCGTCCGACGACGAGACCGCGGCACCGGCGAGCATGGCGAACCTGCAGCGCGTCGTCAGTCGCCTGATCCAGGAGAATGTCAGCAAGGCGCTCGCGCCCTATCTGGGCCTCGACAATTTTGAGGTCAGCGTCGCCACTCAGCTCAGCACGGACAAGCGGCAGACCAACGAGACCGTCTACGATCCGGAGTCCCGCGTCCAGCGATCCGTTCGCGCCGTTCGTGAGAAGGAGTCGTCGCAGAGCCTGGATCGGCAGACGCCGACGACGGTGCAGCAGAACCTGCCGGATCAACAGATCAATGCGAGCGGCGGCAAGAATTCCAACGATGAGAAGCAGCGGCGGGAGGACGTCACCAACTTCGAAGTGTCGTCGAAAACCACGACGACCGTAAGCGACGGCTATGTGGTCAACAAGCTGTTCCTCGCGGTGCTGGTCAATCGTCCGCGCCTCCTGGCCAGTCTTGGTGACAAAGCCGGCGATGGGGCCGTGGAAGCAAAGGTCGCCGAGATCGGCCAGCTCGCCGCGACCGCGGCAGGCATTGACCGTCAGCGCGGAGACCAGATCCAGGTATCGGCGGTCGAGTTCATGGAAGGCGCGCGCGACTTCCCGCCGGTCCCGGCGATCACCTTTACGGAAGTGCTGATGCGCCAGTCCGGCGCCTTTGTCAGCGCAGTCGCAATCGTCGCTGTTGCCGCAATGCTGATCTGGTTCGGCTTGCGGCCCGCGATCAACGCGATCCTCGACTCCCGCTCATCCGAAACTGCCCAGGTCGAGATGGGAGAGACCACCGCGCTGCTGGGCGGCGAGGGCGGCTCGATGGCGCAGTTCGGAGAAGAGGCGCCGAATCTCGTCCAGGATATATCGAAACGAGTTCAGCACGCTCCACAGCGGCGATTGGAGCAGATCGTTCAGCTCGATGAGAAGCAGGCAGCAGCGATTCTCAAGCAATGGATTCGGCAGGAGGAGTCGGCATGAGTTCGGAGAAGGTAGCGCGTTTGCTGGCAAGCTTCGATCAGCCGGAATCGCAGAAGGCGCGCAGCCGCGTCATTCCGTTCGATTACACCCAGCATTCCAGTCCGAAGGTGCAGCCCAAGCCGGCGCCTCCAGCACCGTCCGACGAGGATGATGCGTATCAGCGTGGAAGATCCAACGGCTACGCGACGGCATTGGCCGAGTTGGAGCAGAAGCTTGCCGACGAGAAACACAGGCTGAGCCTGCAGTTCGCCGACGAAAGGCACAAGCTGCTGAATGAAATGGCTGCCAAGATTGCCGGAGACATCGCCGAAGTCGGCGCGCAGCTTGAAGCCAAGATCGCCGGGGTGACGGCGCGCATACTCGAGCCGTTTATTTCGAACGCTGTGCAGAAGCAGGCGGTTAACACCTTCGTCGAGCAGCTCGCGTCGGTCGCCTCCGATGTTCGCCGGCCGGCGGTGCGGGTCACATGCCCGGCTGAACTGGTGGAAGTGCTGCGCGGCAAGCTTGCGGTACGCGCAATTGCGGTCGAGCTTCGGGCCGCTCCGGTGGCGGAGGTTTCGGTCACTGTCGATCAGGTCTTCCTTGAAACCCAGATGAAGCTCTGGGCGGAGCGATTGAAGTTCGCGGTCCTGAACTGACATGGCCGATCAAGACAGGTCAGAGCTGATCATCGTCCGACGTCGGAGCACCCTCGACAGCCCCGAAGCAAAGAACAGCGTCTGGAAAATTGCCTATGCCGATTTCATGACGGCGATGATGGCATTCTTCCTGGTGATGTGGCTCATCAGCGCCACCAACCAGGAGACGCGCGAAAGCGTCGCCAGTTACTTCAACCCGATCAAGCTGGCCGACTCGACCCCTGATCGCAAGGGCATCAACGACGCCCGGCGCGTCGATCCCGGCAAGGCCGTGGAGGAAGACAGCCTGCGGCCGAAACCTGAACCGGGCAAGTCGGCGCAGCAGGTGCAACGTCCACAGGCGCCGCCGCCGCGTTTCGGCGAAGCGACGCTGTTCCGCGATCCTTACGCCGTGCTGTCGGAAATTGCCGGCGGTCCCCCGCGGATCGCGGAAGTGGGCACTGCGCTGGACTCGACCCGCAAAGAGGGGTGGAAGGGCGGCGAGGCCTTCAAAGACCCGTTCGATCCCGTTTACTGGCCCATGGCGTCTGCGGCGCCGCTGGAAAAGAAAGCGTCGGGCAGCAAGGAGCTTGGCAATCTGCCGTTCGACGACGACGCCACGGCGCTGAGCGAGGGAAAAGGTCCACACCCGTCGGAAGGCAAGCCGGACGCCACAGCGGCTCCCATTCAGAGGTCGGATGCAGCCAAGGGATCTCCGGCGGCGACCGAGAAGCAGGATACGGCAAAGGCGATTGGCCTGTTCGCCGATGATGACTCCATGAACGATCCGGCCGCCAATCGCTCATCTGCGGCGCAGGGAGAGAAGGGCTCGACTTCGCCCGCAGGCGACAAAGGCTCAGCCGCTCCGCAAGCCGATCGGAAGCCTGTGCAGAGCGAGGCGAGCAAGCTGCAGGCCGCCATATCCGCGGCTCTCGCGCCGCTCGGATCGGCGCGTCCTGTTGCCGAGGTCCGCGAGAGCAATGAGGGCCTCCTCATCAGCCTTACGGACGATGTGAACTACGGCATGTTCGCCACCGGGTCGGCGGAACCCACCCCTGGCCTCGTGCGGGCGCTCGACAAGATCACGCCCTTGATATCGCAAAGCCAGGGACCGGTGATTGTACGTGGCCATACCGATAACCGCCCCTATCGATCGTCGGAATACGACAATTGGCGATTGTCGACCGCGCGCGCCCATATGGCCTATCACATGCTGATACGCGGCGGCCTCGATGCCCGGCGCATCGATCACGTCGAGGGCTTCGCCGATCGCCGGCCGAAAAATCCGAACGATCCGTCAGCCGCAGAGAACCGGCGGATCGAGCTCTTGATCCGCACTCCTTTGCCATGAGCCGCGCGGGAACCATCGCCGTCGTGCTGTTCGTTCTGGTGGGCGCAGCCCGAGCGGAAGAGGCAGAAGCGCCGACGCGCGAACCCTATCAGCCGGTCCGGACGCTCCACGCTTTGCAGGACGAGATCGCGCGCGGCAACCTCGAGGCGCACAATGCGCAGCCAGCCCTGCTCAAGCGATTAGGCGAGGAGCTTCAGAAAGTCGATCCGTCGGTCTGGAAGGACCCGAGAAACTCGCGTGCGGTGGTGACCTTCCTGCTCAGCGGAGGATCGCCCCAGGTGGTCGATGCGCTCCGCTCCCGGAAACTGCTCAGCCCCGATGAGGCGATCCTGGACGGCGCGATCGCCTATGTGGAAGGCCGAGCGGAGGACGCCAAGGCACGGCTTGCGGGCATAGGCGCGCGCGACCTGCCGCCGACCATCGCGGCCGAGATTGCACTGGTGCAGTCCGCGCTCGTTGCGCAAACCGACCCGAAGGCAGCGATCGAACGGCTGGATGACGCAAGGCTGCTGATGCCGGGAACGCTGGTCGAGGAGGCGGCGCTGCGCCGGGAGATTTTCGTCGCCGGCCAGGTCGACGATTTCGACAAGTTCGAAGCGCTGGCGCAAAAGTATTTTCGACGCTTCAGGCATTCGATCTATGCGGGGAATTTTCGCCAGCGGCTTGCAGTGGCGGTGGCGCGTTTCAGCTTCGCGCAGCAATCGGATCGGTTTCCCCGCCTTGTCGCCTTGCTCGATCAGCTCGACAGCGCCGGCCAGCGCGCCCTTTATCTGCTGATCGCGCGCACCGCGCTGGTGCGCGGCAAGGTCGACATGGCGGATCTGGCGGCAGAGCGCGTGCTGGGGCTTACGGACGAGGGCAGTTCCGAGCGCGAGCGCGCGAGATTTTATCGCGCAGCCGCGCGCGTGGTGACGAACGCGCATGAAGAAGCGCTGCTGGATCTGCAGAAGATCGAGGTTGGCCGGCTTCCCGAACGAGATGCCGAGTTGCTGAGGGCAGCGCTCGCGGTCGGGCACAACGTCAGAAAGGCGCTTCCTGCGGCTCCGGCACAGCAGGAGCACTCGGGCGAGGCGCAGACGTCGATGCGCCCGCGGATCGACTTCGGCCGTTCGCTTGCCGCCGTCAACCGGGCGCAAGCGCTTCTCGACGAATCGAAAGAGCAATTGAAGGAGCGAGTTCGATGAACAAGACCGACCCTTTGATGGCCATGATCCGCCAGCTCACCGGCGGCAAGGCGGCTACGCGCCTCGCGCCCCAGACTGCGATGGTCGCCAAGGACCACAAGGGCAAGCTCGAGGACAGCAAGGGTAACGCCGGACAATTTCGTGAGCAGCTCCGGGTGCTCGCGGAGGGAGCGAAGCAGAAGCCTCGGGTCGATACCAAGAGTGCCGAGATGGAGCCGGCGCAGGAGCCTGAACCGTCCAATCCCCTCGCGGACGTGCCGGATCAGGTAGCGAGCCGGCCCAGGGATCGGACCCGCCGGCAGGCGAGCGAAACTTCCTCGCACCGATCGGGCGAAGAAATGACGCCGACTGCTCCGGAATGGCGTGCGCCCGAGGCCGCACTCAGTTCCATGATCTCCAGGCTCGATCAGCCGCTCTCCTCGCGGGATGATGGCGGCACTCCGCGCCCCGCCCGGTCGCAAGCCCGGGTCGAGCATGGAGCGGACCTGCTCACGCCAGGCGAGCCGGCGAAATCTCCAAAGGCGGATGTCGTTCCCGAGCAGCGCTTTGCATCATCGCTCGGTGCAATGGAGACGCGGCCCATGCCGACGGTGAAGGTCGCGGTGCGCGAGCAGGAGACGCATTTCCAGCCCGTCGGCCAGCCAACGCTATTGCAGAAGATCGTCGATCGCATCGCGCCTGATCTGGCAACGGCGCCGGCCGCAGCGCCTGCGACGGCGGCAGATCTCACGCCTCCGGATATGCGTCGCGGGCCTGATGCGCCGGTCAGGATGCTGACCCTGCAACTGGATCCGCCCAGCATGGGTACGGTGACCGTGAGGATGCGCCTCGCCGGCGATGCCGTCGAGGTAAGGCTGCTCGCGGACCGGCATGAGACAACGCAGTTGCTGCGCGAGGAGCGCGGGGTCCTGATGGATGCGATGCAGTCCGCCGGCTACACGTTCGATATTGCGTCGATTGACCATAGCAGTGCGCGCCACGCGACTTCAGGCGGCGGCCCGTCGCACGCGCAATCGGATCAGCAACAGTCGCAGCAGCCCCAGGGCGGATCACAGTTCAACAATGGCGCCTCGGAGCGTCAGTCCGGCGATGGGCAAGCCGGGACGCGTCACAACAGGCAGGGCCATGACCAGTTCATCAAGCCAACCGAGCGTCGTCAGGACGAAGAGGTGGCACGCGATCGCAATAGTGGTGCTGTCTATCTGTAGCCCGGCCACCGTCGCACGCGCCGACGGGCTTTGCGAGCGCGAGATGGCGCGCGCGGCACGCACGCACCGCGTGCCGCTGGGGGTACTGTATGCAGTTGGTCTGAGCGAGACCGGACGCAAGGGCGTCCTGCATCCCTACGCGCTCAATATCGACGGCAGGACGGCCATGGCCAGCGACCTCCGGGATGCCGTTGCCCAGTTTCGCGAAGCGAAGAGCAAGGGCGCCAAGCTGGTCGATCTCGGTTGCATGCAGATCAACCATCACTATCACGGACACGAGTTCACCAGCGTCGAGGCGATGTTCGATCCGGCGAAAAACGTCGACTATGCGGCGCGCTTCCTCAAGGAATTGCGCGCGCGGGAGGGCAGCTGGACCATGGCGGTCGCCCGCTACAACGCGGGTCCGAACAATACGGTCGCGCAACGACGCTACATTTGCAGCGTGATCGGAAGCCTGGTGGCGAGCGGCTTTGGAGCGTGGACGACCGGCGCGCGCGCATACTGTGGCGAGCGCACGACCTGAGCTAGAGCATGATCCGGAAAAGTGGAAACCGGTTTTCCGAAAGATCATGCTCAAACAAAGAGATCATGATCCGATTCCGCCCAATCGGATCATGATCTCAAGGAACGCGCTGCAGACAGCCCCACACAAGCAAGAGCGCCTTTAATGTTATTCACTCAGAGCGGAGGTGATTGATGAGTCTGTATGGTGTCATGCGCACCGGTGGCTCCGGCATGAATGCGCAATCCAACAAGCTGTCGACCGTTGCCGACAACATCGCGAACGTCAACACCACAGGCTACAAGCGTGCCGCCACCGAATTCTCTTCGCTCATTCTGAGGAGCGGGTCCGGCAGCTACAATTCCGGCAGCGTGGAGACGAATGTCCGCTATGCCATCTCCGATCCCGGGGCGCCGCAATACACGACATCAGCGACAGATCTCATGATCCAGGGCAACGGATTCTTTGTCGTGACCGATGCCGGGGGCACGCCGTTCCTGACCCGCGCCGGTTCCTTCGTGCCGGATGGCGAAGGCAACCTGGTCAATGCGGCGGGATTCTATTTGATGGGCTATGACGTCAGAAACGGTCCGCCCAACGTTGTCGCGAATGGTTTGACCGGCCTTGACGTCGTCAACATCGCGCAAACGGCACTTCAGGGCAATCCTTCGACGAGGGCGACATTGGAGAGTGCCAATCTCGACGCCAACGCACCCATCACCGCAGGCCCGCCCAACTATACGTCCAAGACCTCGATCGTCACCTACGACAATATCGGGAACAAGGTGACCCTCGACGTCTACATGTTCAAGACGGCGGCCAACACCTGGGACGTGCAAGCGTATGACAACGCCGCCTCGACGAACGGCGGTTTTCCCTATTCAAGCGGACCGCTGGATTCCGATACGTTCACCTTCGACGTCAGCGCGACTGGAAAAGGCAAGCTGGACGCGGCCAGCCCCACCACTCTCACGTTTACAATCCCGGGCGGCTCGCCGTTCACGCTCGACCTTTCGGCGATGACGCAGGTCGCCGACGACTTCGCCTTCAAGCCGAACGTCAACGGCAATGCGCCGAGTTCGATCGACAAGGTGGAGGTCGACACCGACGGCACCCTGTACTCGATCTATGCCGACGGGACCCGGCTCGCCACCTATAAAATTCCGCTCGCGACCGTGCCGAGCCCGGACAATCTCATGCCGGAGGCCGGCAACGTCTACTCGGTCGGGATCGACTCCGGGAACGTGCAGCTCGACTTCGCCGGGCGGAGCGGCCTGGGCACCGTCAAATCGGAGGCGCTCGAACAGTCCAACGTCGACCTTGCCGCGGAGTTGACCTCGATGATCGAGTCGCAGCGCGGATACACCGCCAATTCAAAGGTCTTCCAGACCGGAGCCGATCTGCTCGACGTGCTGGTCAATCTGAAGCGCTAGGCGGCGTCGGCGCATCATCGGGGCGGGGGGTCTCATGTCACTCACGGTCGCACTCAGTTCGGCGCGTACGTCGCTCATGGCGACAAGTGCGCAGGCTTCCGTGATATCGCGCAATATCGCCGGCTCCATGCAGGAGGGCTATTCGCGAAAGAATGTGCTGGTCGCAACGCTGCCAGGAAACGGGGTCTATGTCGCGGGCATTCAGCGCGCCACCAGCGAGGGGCTGTTCTACAATGTGCTGAAGGCGGCCTCCACCACTGCCAAGCAGGATTCGATCTACAACGGCCTGCAGAAGATCGCGGCCACAACCGTCGACGATCCGCAGCAGGACCAGTCGCCGGCCGCGCAGCTTGCCAAGCTGAAGAGCGCCCTGCAGCAATATGCGACGGCGCCGGACAATATCACGCTCGCGCAAGCGGCAGTCACGGCGGCCAAGGGCGTCGCTTCGGCGCTCAACGACGCGACGAAGACGGTTCAGTCGGTGCGGGCCGACGCCGATGCCGACATGGTGACATCGGTCTCGACCATCAACCAGCTGTTGGCCCAGTTCGAGACGGTCAACACCTCGATCGTCAAGGGGACCATCACCGGAAGCGATATCACAGACTACCTCGATATGCGGGACAATATTCTGTCCAAGCTCTCGCAGGAGGTCGGCATAACGACCGCCACCCGTGCCAACAACGATATGGTCATCTACACGGACTCTGGCGTTACGCTCTTTGAGACCAAGGCGCGGTCAGTCACGCTCGACGCGACTTTTTCTTATACGGCGGGCACGACCGGAAATGCGGTCTATATCGACGGCGTTCCCGTCACCGGCGCGTCGGCGGTGATGCCGATCCATGGCGGAAAGCTCGCCGGCCTTGCCGCGCTACGCGACGATACCACGGTCACCTATCAAAACCAGCTCGACGAGATCGCGCGCGGCTTGATCGAGACTTTCGCGGAGAGCGATCAGACTGGCGCGGCGCTGCCCGACGTGCCCGGCCTCTTCACTTATCCGGGTGCGCCGGCCATGCCGCCAACGGGTGCGATCTCCTCGGGGCTTGCCGGCACGATCTTCGTCAATCCGTCGGTCGATCAGGGTGCCGGCGGCAATCCGCTGCTGCTGAGAGACGGCGCCATCTCCGGCAACGTGGCTTACCGCTACAACACGAGCGGCGCGGCCGGGTTCTCCGCCCGGGTGCAACAGCTTGTGGATGGCATGGCTGCAAGCCGTCCGTTCAATCCGGCGGCCCTCGGGAAGCCGAATGCGAGCCTGATCGACTTCGCCGGCTCGTCGGTGAGCTGGCTGGAAGCTGAGCGCAAGAGCACGAACGATGAAGCGACCTATAGCCAAACGCTGCTGGAGCGCAGCGCGGAAGCGCTGTCCAACGTCAGCGGCGTCAACATGGACGACGAAATGTCGTTCATGTTGCAGGTCGAACGTACATTTTCTGCCTCGTCGAAACTGATCGCGACGGTCGACGAGATGCTGAAAGACCTTCTCGCGGCGGTGAGGTAACGGTATGGCTACGACATTCATTTCCTCCAGCTCGATCTCGACGACGTTGCGCATCGCGGCCATGAAGAGCCAGACCGCGATCGCGCAAGCGACGAAGGAGGCGACGAACGGCCGCTTTGCCGATGTGGGGCGCGAGCTTGGCGCACTCGCCGGTCGCGATGTGACGCTCAGGGCCGATCTGCTCGATCTCGACAAGCTGGTGGACACCAATGCCCTTATCTCCGGACGGCTCGACATATCGCAGCAGCGGGTGGGCGAGCTGATCAGCACGGCGCAATCCTTCCAGAAGGATTTGTTTGCGGCGCGCAATTCCGCCAACGGCGGCAACGTCATCCTGCAGCCGTCGCGCGCCAACCTCGACAGCCTGATCGGGGCGCTGAACGTCACGATGGATGGCCAATATCTGTTCGGCGGCATCAATACCGGCGTGCAGCCGATGACGGGCTACGCGACCGGCTCGACCAGCAAGAACGCTGTCGATGCCGCGTTCCTGGTGAATTTCGGCTTTACGCAGACTGATCCGGCGGTGTCAGGCATCAGCGCCGCGGCGATGCAGAACTTCCTGGATACGACGTTCAAGGCGCAGTTCGACGATCCGGCCTGGGGTGCAAACTGGTCGACCGCTTCCGATCAGGTGATGCGGAGCCGCATCTCGACGACGGAGACGATCGACTCCTCAGTCAGCGCCAACGAACCTGCATTTCGCAAGCTGGCGATGGCCTACACGATGCTGAGCGACCTTGGCACGCAGAACCTCAACCAGAATGCGTTCCAGGCGGTGATCGACAAGGCGACCGAAATCATCGGTGGCGCGATCAATGATCTGGCCGGCGTGGGCGCCAAATTGGGAACGGCCCAGGAGCAGACGACCAATGCCACGAGCCGCCTCAAAATCCAGAGCGATCTGATCACGAAGCAGGTCACGGCGATGGAAGCGGTCGATCCGGCAGAAGCATCGGTCCGTGTTACCAACCTGAAAAACCAATTGGACATGTCGCTGGCGCTTACGGCTCGCATTCAGCAGCTCAGCATCCTCAACTATCTCTGATCGGCAATCCGTCAGTAACCAGCCGGCTGCGAGTTAAATGACATTATCCAGTTACGACGCGGTGATCGAAGATAGCGGGCGGGAGGCGCGTGCCCGCGAGCAACAGGCCCTGAACCACGGGATCGATCTGTTGAGGCGCCTGCAGAGCGGGGATCTTCCGCCGCCGGAGGATGCCGAGGCGTTGCTGTTCGTTCGAAGGCTCTGGGCGTTCTTCGTGGAGGACCTCTCCAGCCCCCGCAATGGGCTTCCGGAAAAGTTGCGCGCCGATCTTATCTCGATCGGCCTGTGGATCATCAAGGAAGCGGACCGGATTCGGCAGGAGAGTTCCGGCGACGTTGCGGAGCTCGTCGCGATCAACGTCATCATTCGAGACGCGCTCGCATGAAGAAGCCGATCTGTATTTCGCTGCGCGGCGGCGAGCGGATCTACGTGAACGGAGCGGTGCTCCGGGTCGACCGCAAGGTGACTCTCGAGCTGATCAATGACGTGACGTTTCTGCTCGAGAGCCAGGTCATGCAGGTCACGGACGCGACGACCCCGCTGCGCCAGCTTTATTTCGTCGTCCAGCTCATGCTCATGAGCCCTCATGACGTCGAAGAGGCAAAATCGGTCTATCGGCAGCAGCGGTCCGGCTTGCTCGCAGCCACCGAAAACGCAGAGATCCTGGACGGCCTGGAACAGATCGAGAAACTGGTCGAATCGAAACGATACTATGAAGCTTTGCGCAGAACTCGCGCTCTGTTCGAGATTGAACAGCAGATCATGACGGGCGGCGACCTGCCGAGGCCCGTCGAAGTCGCGTGAAGCATCAGGAGGACGATATGAACGTTGACAGCGTGAATTCTCCAAACTCGGCGGCGAACAAGAGCTCGGAATCCTCGTCCACGCCGGCAACGGTGGACTACAATCAGTTCTTGCAACTCCTGATCGCGCAGATGAAGAACCAGGATCCGACCAGTCCAACGGACATGTCGCAGTACATGAGTCAGTTCGCGCAGCTATCCGCCGTCGAACAGGCGATGCAGACGAACGCCAAGCTCGATACGCTGCTGTCCTCCAGCGCATTGGCCCAGGCCGAAAGCCTGGTCGGACGCACGGTGTCATTTACGAGCTCTGAAGGCGAGGATATCAAAGGCAAGATCATGTCGGTGCGGATCATTCAGGGCGGTGCCGTGGCGACACTCGAAAATGGCGTCGACGTGCAGCTTGGGCCGGGCATCACGATCAGCTAGCCATGAACGAACGCGACGCTCTCGACATCGTCCAGCAGGCGATCTGGACCATCATCGTTGTCTCTGGTCCCGCGGTCGGAGCCGCGATGATTGTCGGCATCCTGATTGCGCTGCTGCAGGCGTTGACACAGGTGCAGGAGATGACGCTGACCTTTATTCCGAAGATCGTGGTCATGCTGATCGTGGTCGCGGTCTCCGGCTCGTTCATCGGCGCGCACATTTACGCCTTCACCGAACTGCTCTACTCGCGGATCGAGCACGGATTCTAGAGCTTCGGTTCTGATGGAATCAGAACCGAAGCTCTAGATTCTCTCTTTGAGGCGTTTTCTTCACGCGAACCGGTATCCACTTCGCTCGAAAACGCTCCGGAGCGGGACGTCGTCGCCACCACCTTCGCGCAAGCTAGGCGCTGCAAGGTGTTGATATGACGGTGTCGCAGGAATCCTCATGGCCCAAGCACTAAGCCCAGCTCTTCCGAGCGAGCGTCGGATTGGTGCCGACGTTGCCTTTGCGGTCGGAATCGTCGCCATCCTGACGATCCTGGTTCTGCCGGTCCCCTCTGTCCTGATCGATGTCGGTCTCGCCTTCTCGATCGCGCTCTCGGCGCTGATCCTGATGGTGGCGCTGTGGATTCAGCGGCCGCTGGACTTTTCGGCCTTCCCGACGGTGCTCTTGATTGCGACCATTCTTCGCCTCGCGCTGAACGTGGCGACGACGCGGGTGATCCTGTCGCGCGGGGCCGAAGGCGAGCACGCGGCCGGTTACGTCGTGGCCGGATTCTCGAAATTCGTGATGGGCGGCGACTTCGTCATCGGTCTCATCATCTTCGCCATTCTTGTCACGGTCAATTTTGTCGTGATCACCAAGGGCGCCACGCGTATCGCCGAGGTCGGCGCCCGTTTTACGCTCGATGCGATCCCGGGCAAGCAAATGGCGATCGATGCCGATCTGTCAGCCGGGCTGATCGACGACAAGGAGGCACAGCGCCGGCGCAGGGAACTGGAGGAGGAGAGTGCCTTCTTCGGCGCCATGGATGGTGCCTCGAAATTCGTGCGCGGCGATGCCATTGCCGGGCTGATCATCACTGCGATCAACATATTCGGCGGAATCGTCATCGGCGTGGTCCACCACGGCCTCCCGCTGGCGCGTGCGGCGGATATCTTCACCAAGCTTTCCGTCGGTGACGGTCTGGTCTCGCAGATCCCGGCGCTTATCGTCTCCCTTTCGGCTGGCCTGCTGGTTTCGAAGGGCGGCACGAGGGGATCGGCCGAGCAGACGGTGCTGAGGCAGCTCGGCGGCTATCCGCGCGCGCAGTCGGTGGCCGCGCTCATGATGTTCGTTCTGGGAATGCTGCCAGGCCTGCCGCTGCTGCCCTTTGCCTTCCTGGGTGGCGTGATGGCGTTCATGAGCTACGCGCTTCCGCGCCGGCAGGCGGCAAGACGGCAGCAGGAGGAGGCGCTTGCGGCGCAGGAGCGCGAGCGATCGCAGGCCGAGTCGAAAGAATCGATCAAGGAATACCTGAAGACGGCGGACGTCGAGCTCTGCGTCGGAACCCAGCTGGCGGTTCAAATGCTGCATTCGCATGGGGAACTTGCGCATCGTGTCAGCAAGATACGACGCCGCTTCGCGACCCAATACGGGTTTGTGATTCCCGAGATCAAATTGACGGACGACATGTCCATCGGGCCGAAGAGCTACCGCATCAAGATACACGGCACGATCGTGGCGCAGCACGAGCTTCGCATCGGCGAGGTTCTCGTGCTTCTTGATGGTGTTCGCAAACCGGACGTGCCGGGCGACGAGACGGTGGAGCCGGCCTTTGGCATGAAGGCGATGTGGATCCCTGAGACCTTCCTCGAAGAGGTCAAGCGGGATGGCTTCAAGGTTGCGGACAACATTTCCGTCCTTCTCACCCATTTGAGCGAGATCATTCGTGGCAACCTGTCCCAGCTCCTCTCCTACAAGGACATGCGGGCCCTGCTGGACCGGCTCGATCCCGAGTACAAGCGACTCATCGAGGATATCTGCCCGTCGCAAATCTCCTATTCAGGCCTGCAGGCGGTCCTCAAGCTGCTGCTTGCCGAGCGCATCTCGATCAGGAATCTGCATCTGATTCTCGAAGCCGTTGCGGAAATCGCGCCTTTCATCCGCCGCGCCGAACATATCGCAGAGCACGTTCGCATGCGCATCGCACAGCAGATCTGCGGCGACTTTGCCGACAACGGGGTGCTGAAAGTGCTGCGGCTCGGAAACCGCTGGGATCTCGCATTTCATCAAAGCCTCAAACGCGATGCCAAGGGCGAGATTGTGGAATTCGACGCCGATCCTCGCCTTGTCGAGCAATTCGCTGCGGATGTCTCGACCGCGGTTCGAAAGGCAATGGGGCAGGGCGAAAGCGTGGTGCTCGTCGCGCCCCCGGAAGTTCGTCCATATGTCCGCATGATCACGGAACGGGTGTTCCCGACCCTGCCGGTGTTGTCGCATGTCGAGATCGCGCGTGGTGTGGAGGTGAAGTCGCTCGGAGCAATTTCTTGATCGCGAGCGTATCAGGCTCCGTGCTCGCCACTTTTCTGATCTTCTGCCGGGTCGGCACGTGCCTGATGATCGCGCCGGGATTTTCGCGTTCCAATATTCCGGTGCAGGTCCGGCTGTTTCTGGCCATCAACGTCACCCTGATGCTGGCGCCCTTGCTCGAAGCCGCCTTACGCCCTGTCGTGGAGGCGGCCGCGATGGCGGCCATCGTCCGTGCGATCATGTCGGAGCTGGTGATCGGCCTCCTGATTGGCCTGATCGCCCGGGTGTTCTTTCTCGCCCTGGAAACAGTGGCGACGATGGCGGCATCCGCGATCGGGCTCAGCGGAATAGCCGGAACGGCGGAAGACGGCGAACACATGCCGGCCCTCGTGCCGTTCATCACATTGCCGGCGATCGTCCTGTTCTTCATGACCGATCAGCATTGGGAGCTGCTTCGCGGGCTCATCGGCTCTTATCGGATCTGGACGCCGGCGGCCGGCATAAGCGGGGAGACCGGGCTCTCCGAGCTTACCGATCATCTCTCGCAGGCGTTCATCCTGGCGCTCAGGGTGGCCAGCCCGTTCGTCATTTACGGGGTCATCGTCAATTTCGCGCTCGGACTCGCCAACAAGCTGACGCCAAGCATTCCCGTCTATTTCATTTCGCTGCCCTTCGTGCTGTTCGGCGGCCTCATGCTGGTCTACCTCACCAGTCGCGAACTCGTGCTGCAGTTCACTATCGCATTTTCATCATGGCTGACCGGTTGATCGACGCATGAAATCAAGGGATCGCAAAATCCGTCGCATTGCCGCCGTCCAGGCGAAGATGCATCGCCTCGCGCAATGGGAGCTGATGGAGTGTAACGCGAAGGAGCACGAACTGCAGGAGCGCCAGCGTCGGATCATCGAGGGCTTCAACGACGCGAACGGCGTGCCGCCACTGGCGGCGCAAACCGCGGGCCAGAATCTGAGGACCGCGAGCGTCGAACAGGGCGTGCTTGCCAAGGCGAAGGAGCGGATCGCCTCGCACGCAATGAGCGAGGCGCGCAAGCTGAAGCAGGTGCTTCGGATGGCCGGGACGGCTGCACAGCAGGCGTTTCGAGAGCGGGAACAGCGCGTCCTTGAGGAAATAACTGAAGCGGCGGCGAAACGGCCGTCCGGGAGAATGCAGGGCAATGAAACCGGGTCGGCAAGTGAGGGCGCATGATGGTCACTCCCGTACCGGATCTTATCCTGGATGTGATGGAGGCCGCAGATCCGGCCTCCCAGCGCGTGGCCGCTGGCAGGCTTGAGCGCGCGTCATCTGCAGGCGGCGAGGACTTCGCCGCGGCGGTGGACCGGAAGATCGAGGCAGGCGCGCTGGAACGACCCGCAGCATCCGAGCAAGGCACGAGCGGTTTGCGCGGCGCGATCGACGGCAGCGGGCACGCCACGATCATCAAGAAGGCTGATACCGATCGCGCCGTCTATCGGAAGTTCGAAGCGTTCGTCCTGCAGACATTCGTCGAGTCGATGCTGCCGCAGGACGCCAGCGAAGTCTTCGGCAAAGGAACCGCCGGCACGATCTGGCGGTCGATGCTGGCTGAGCAGATCGGCAATGAGATGGCCAAGGGTGAGGGGATAGGAATTGCCAAGCAGCTGGCGAAATCCCGCGCTGTCAATTCCGCGACGGGTAAAGGCTAACTTGCAGCAAGATGGGCGCTACGATGAATCAGAATGACGAGCAGCAACAAACGTTGGATATCCTCGAGGCGCAGGAGCGGGCAGCTTCTGAGGGAGGCGGGTTGCAAGCGCTGCCGCAACCACCGCTGCCTGGGCTCACGGATGCGCAAGACATCGCCGCTCAATGGCTCGGAACCAGCTCCAACGTGTTGAATGCGATCGAGCGGCTCACGGCAACCATTGACGAGGAAACCGACAGGCTTGAGAGCCGGACGCAGGTCGATTTCGACTCCTTTAGTCAGCGCAAGAATCGTGGCCTGCTCGAACTGACAAGGGCCATGCGGCTGACGCAAGGGGTCGAGTTCGACCCGCGCGTGGTCGCGCACCTGACGCGCCTGCGGGCAAGCCTTGTAAGAAATCAAGCCGCATTGCAAATGCATCTCGATGCCGTTCGCGAGGTTTCGGCGATCATCGCGAGGTCGATCCAGGAAGTTGAATCGGACGGTACATACTCATTGATGGGGCCGGGCGGATGCAAATAGTCAGGCTGTTGGTGGCTGGCGTCTGGGCCTGCATCGTTACCGTCGGCGCAAGCCTGGCTCTGTCATATTGGAAGGAAGGACACGCCGCGCCCGCTGCCAGGGAGGATTACGCGGGCGGCCTCGTCTACGAGAAGACCAGGGTGATCAACGTGCCGATGATCGCGGAAGGCAGCGTCCAAGGCTACATCGTTGCACAGTTCGTCTTCACGGCCGATGCAACGGTGCTTCGTCAGCTTCCGGTGCCGCCTGAGGCCTTTGTCGTGGACGAGGCATTCCGGAATATCTATTCCGACGAGAATCTCGACTTCAAGAACCTCGCTCGGTTCGACCTCGCCCACTTTGCACGCACGGTCAGAGAGCACGTCAACAAGCGCCTTCAGGCTGACGTCTTGCAGGACATGCTCGTGCAGGATTTCAATTATGTCTCGAGGGATCAAATTCGCCGTTAGACCGCTTTCTCAAGTCGTCGAGACGGTATCCCATATAGCGCTTTGACTCGATCGGATCGTAGCCGAGATGGTTGCGGAGCTTCTTGCGAAGCTTGCTGACATGCCCCTCGATCACGTTTTCGTCGAAGCTCGCGTCGAAAAGACCGTAGATCGCGTTGAAGAGCTGGGTCTTTGTAAGCCACTTTCCCTGGTGGGCGACCAGGTGCTCGAGAATACGCAGCTCGCGACGCGGCAGGGCCAGCGTGCTGCCGCCGATCTCGGGATCACGGCCGTCAAGGAAAACGCGGATCAGGCTCGTCGGCGTGTCCGCTGATTGACCGACGGTTCGCCGGCGGATGACGGCCGTGCGAACGAGTATCTCGCGAACATGGATCGGAACATGAACGACGTCGTCGACGCCGGCTTCGAACAATTCGATCGTATCCCTGAGCTGCTTCAGGTTGTTCAGGGCGATGATTGGCGCGTGAGACTTGTTGCGGATGCTCTTGGGAATGCTCGTCCGGTCCGAGCAGTCCCCCAGGATAAACGCCCCGATTGCCAATACGTCATTGCCTACGGCAGATTGCAGCCATTCGCGAAAATCTTTCGATGAGAAGCCGATCGAAACCACGCCTTCGCGATCGAATCCTGCTGCGTAGCCTCGTGTAACGGTCTCCCGATCATCGATGACGATGAACATGTGGATGCCCCTGTTTGCCCTAGAGTGTTGTTGTGGAGTCGAGCCGGCGTGCTCGCCCCACTTGGTTACGCAAAACAACAGGTACTGACACGATACAAGATACTGAGACCGAAACACGCGCGTCTGGTTCGCTCGAAAGCTTGATCAGGTGCGGGTGGTGCCGCCGTTTGCGGCGATGAGGACGGTTGCCGTGGAGATGCTGCTCGGCAATCTTTTGGGAGTCCTCAGCACTGTTCGTGCAGTGGCATTCTGGCCTCGATACAACCGATTGTCTTTCCGGCGCGAAGCGAACAGCGTCTTGTTGTTGAAGGTCACATCAAGAATGAACATCAGCTCGCGCACCGTCGAATCGGAATACCTCCATTACGTCGAAGTGGAGTATCATCGTCAAGCAATTGAACTAGGCATTTACTGCGAGACAACTCACCAGCGAGTAGATGTTGCTTTATTGAAACGTTTACTCGTCGGATCAGCTCGGAATACTTGGCAATGTGCTCCTCTAAGTTGTGTCATGCCACTCGTGGTCGCGAAGTCGAAGTCGCGTCGCCGGCACGAGATCATCGTGCGACGACGAGAGACATCGCTCGATGTGATGCCAGTTGACGAAACTGCAGCCTCGCCATGACGAGCGCCTGATTGCTGCGCCTGGCATGCCAACGCAATGCACGCTGGCGGTCATATCGACTTGACCGTGTCATACGGTGAGTCGTGCAGCAGCAATGTCAACGCGAAGCAACGATGCCTTTGCTGGTCAACACCTGCCAGCCGCCGTTCTCGTTTTTGATTTCCTCGATGCGACCCAGGTTCGGCACGTCCTGGCCCTGAGCAGCCTCGATCACACCTGTCGGTCCTTCAAGGATGGCGACGCCCTCGTAAGCACGACGCACGCGCCAGCCCTGGATGATCTCTCGTCGTGCAGTGGTTTGCCGAGGCCGTGGCTGAATGGTGCCGGTGACGTCGAGGGATGGGATTGCGGCCGCGGTTCGCGCAACCTGCGGCTTTCCTTCGGCCAAGCGTTCGACCTTTGTGGCCGATACTGACTGGTCTCTTTCGACGCGCTCGACGCTTTGGACCAGGCGGCCAAATCGGTCGCTCGAGGCTCTGTTTGCGGCGTCGAATGCCGCGCGGTTCGCCGCGACGTCACTTGAGAGCGTTGCAACATTGCGCCGCAGTTGCGACATCGCCTCGCGGAGGTTGCGAAGTTCGGCATCCGAGGCTGCGGTGATGGCAATGGGCCGCAGGAACAGGTAGGCGACGCCGCCTATGGAGATGACAGAGGAGATCGCGACGATCACGGCAAGGGAGACGAACGGCGCCATCCATGTCCGTGGCTGCGGCTTCTTGACGACGAGTGTGGCGGCCGGAACGGGCGCGCGCGCCTTGGACCTGACAGGCTCTCCGCGGGCCATTGCACGTGTGCGCTTCAGGGTGGCGAGCGCCTCCTGGGCGAGCAGTTCGTCAACAGTAGCTGCGGCCGCACGAGGTGCGGCGGCCTTCGCCTTATTGCCCGGCCGCGTCTGCGATGCGCCGCCCTTGCCGGCATCGGCGGCGGTTGGCTGCGAGGCGCTCGTCGCTTGGGCTGCGGTCTCGTTGGTTGCTGGTTCGGCCATGGTTTCATCGGCGGACAGGCAAATCCTGATTTGCTGGATATCAAGCGAACCTTGTGCGAACCCTACGATCTCCGCCGGCGGGACGTGATGCTGGAATCCGGGCTGCTACGTAAGGGTTCCGCGACCAGCATCCAGAATGCAGCTCCCATGTTGCCGGGAGCTGGGGCCGCTCAATGCTGTTTGCCCAACAGCGCGATGGACAGGAGCGTGTCCTGACTGATGCCTGCGCCCGTCCCTTGCAGGATGGCGAGCGCCGGTGACGAAACCTGGCTGCTGTTCTTCAGGTCGTACATGGCAGTAAACCGCTGCAACAGCGCCCCAAGTTTCTCCGGATCGGCGAGATCCTTCAGGTTGAGGTGCTTTTCCACGATCTTTGCCTGCTGATCGATTGCCATGCCCCCGAGCGCGTCGGGCAGATTGTAGGTGGTTCGAAACACCTGCGCGAGAGCCGGATCGGCAAGGATATCGTATGCCGACGTGATCTGTGTGGACTTCCGTTGGAAATACAGCGCCAGCCGAACGCCGGCATTTGCGTCTCCCTCCTGCGTTTCCAACGTTTGCTGGAGATAATTGTTCTGCGTTTCGAGAAGCTGGTCTCGCTTCTGCGGTCCTATTGCAGCGATACGGCTGACGTTGCCTTCCTTGTCAAAATTGAACGATGCCGCAATCTCGGCAAAGCGGGAGTCGCTGGCAGTGTTTGCGAAGCTTTTGGGATCGTCCAGATCGGAACTGAAGATCTTCTTCAGATAATCGTCGGTCACCCCAGCGGGATCCAGGCCTTTGGCGACAAGAATGATATCGACTAATCTCCTGTCCGAAAGCAGCTCGGAAACGCTCCCTATGTCTGCGATGGTGCGTTGGTAATACGCAGCATCCTGCTCAGCCTTCTGCCGAAGTCCGTCCGCTTCCGAAGCGCTGGCAAATCGCGTTTTCGCGATGATGTAATCCTTGGCAATTTGCGTGACCTCAACCGAGTTTTGCGCCACCAGCGGCGTTGCCAGGTTGCCCTTGCCGTCAAAGTTGAAAGCGTGCGCGAGCTGCAGGTATCGATCGTCTCGGAGGGTATAGGCATAGCTCGTCGGGTCGTTCAGATCGCTCGTGAGCACAGCCTTGATCGTGACCGCCGAGACCTTTTCGGGATCGAGGCCGACCGACTTGAGCGCGAAGTTGTACACGTTCGGCGTGGATACGAACTGTTCAACTGACTTTACGCCGTAGATGCCGGCCCTGAACTGCTTTATCGCGAGGGTTTCATAGTCTTCCTCCGCGTCGAGATATGTTGCGCCCTTGCTGAGGACAAACTTTTCGTTGGTCTTGTCCCGGTTCTCGTCGGTCTGGGCGGACTGGCCGGAGGCGAGCGTTCCATCTGCCGAAAACTCGAACGCGCCGGCGATATCGAAATAGCGGTCGATCGTGGCGAGAGAGTCCTGAAAGCTGGATATGTCTGCGCTGCTTTTTGCCAACCGGTTTGCCTGAGTCGTGATCTTCGCTCTCAAGTCTGTCACGTCGGCGCCGGGTTGCGAGAGCTGCGCCATGTAGTCTGCTATCTTCGAATTGGCGTCCATCGCATCCGCCCGGGCTTGATCGAGGCTAGCACTGATCTCATTCTTTTGAGGAGCCAGGGTGGTGTTGACGTAACTGTTCGGATCGGATGGATCGCTGCTCAGCACCTTCCGTATCGTGTCGCGCGACCAATTGCTGTCATCGATACCGAACGACGAAAACACATAGGTGCGAAGGCGATCGTCGTTCAGAAGCTCATCGACGCTTTTGACCCCGCCGATCATGGCGTTGTAGTAGCGTGTATCCTCGTCGATGGCATCAACCCGGCTCTGGACCGTTGCCGTATACAAGCCAACCATCTCGTCGGTCTGGCTTGAGGATTGCGCGACGGGCGTGTCGGCTTGTGTGAAGGAAAATGCCGACGCAAAATCCCGGAACCGCTTGTCCGTCAATTTGTTGGCGAAGCTGTTCGCGTCGAGGGGATTGCTCTCCAGCACCTTTCTCATGAAGGCTTTTGCATAGATCATATCCTCCAGCCCATATGCTTTCATTGCATACTGGTAGAGACGATCGTTCTGGAGAAATTCGTCGACGGCTTTTACCTTGCCTATGTTCTCTTTGTAGTAGGCGGCGCTTCTTGCCACGTCGGACTGCTGCGCAACCCGCGTCAGGGACTGCTGGAGGTTGCGCACGACGGAATTGTAGCTGGCATACGTCGACACCATCGAGAGGTCCTTTTGGAGAACTCCCGACTATAATGACCATCTTGCTTGCGTGAAGCTGGCAGGGTTGCGGGGACCCGCTTGCCTGTTCAGTTGCGTTGGGCGGTCCAGTAGCCCGCGCAGCGCGCATTGCCGGAATGGCCGCTCCAGGTTCCACGACCCGATGGGCCGACGAGCCTGCCGGATCCGGAAGCATATTTCTCGTGAACCGTAACAGAGGCGCGAACCGCGCCGGATGGCGCCACGCGCCCCCTGAAATTCACTATGTTGGGATGAGTTACGAAGCCGTTGATGATGTTGACGGAGAAACTGTACGTCGGATCACAGGGACCGTATTGCGTGACGAACAGGAGACTCCATGGGCCGTCATAAGCAGACCGCGCATCGGCATTGGTAGCGGCGAGCGAGCCCATACCGGCGATCGCGATTGCGAGAAGAAGCCGTTTCATGACCTTATCTCCAAAGGTTGCTCTGGCAAACAGCGCGAACATCGTAAATTGCGGATCATCGGCAATCTCATCCGCACCCATATCCAGTGATATGTAGGCAGCCTTCCGCAGGCATTCCCGTAAAATCCCGTTACGCCATCTCACTATGGCGTTACAGCCGATAGCAGCGGCGTTGCGGTCCGCATTCTGTGGCGGCATGGCAGAGAGAATGCGAGATCGCTAAGGGCAGGCGAAGCATCTCGGTCAGTCCAGAGCGAAAGACGCCGGGTCTCAACGCAGGATGATCGACCTTGAAATGGACTGTCTTGCGCCGTGGAATGCGGCCGGTGCAGGATGCTGCTGCTATATTTTCAATTCTGCCGAGAGGACCGTGAACCTATATGCATCTGCAGGATGAACGGTCGCGCCCTGCGCCCACTGTCGGCGGTCGATGACGCTGTGAGGATTTCAGGTTCCCGCGTCCGTGGCAATACCAGTGTAGAGTCTCGAACCAAAGGAGCCAGATCATGGATTCCCTTTCTCGTCGCCAAATGCTGGCAGCGACCGCTGCTGGCAGCCTTCTCACGACAACCGCTATCGCACACGCGCAATCCATAGACGCAATCCCGCAGCCGCAGCGGCCCGGCCGCGGCGGCACCGATCCCGGTCCGCGCGATCTGACGCGGGACCGGCAAAATCCGGATATGCTCGTGCCGCCCTCGACCGATCACGGCAGCTTGCCGAACCTGCGCTTCTCGTTTTCCGATGCGCATATGCGGCTGGAGACAGGCGGCTGGACCCGCCAGGTAACCCGGCGCGAACTCGGCGTCGCCACCGCTCTTGCCGGTGTGAACATGCGCTTGAATGCCGGTGGCGTGCGCGAGTTGCATTGGCACAAGGCTTCTGAGTGGGCCTACATGCTCTACGGCACAGCCCGCATCACGGCGGTCGATGCCAAAGGGCGCTACTTCATCGATGACGTCAGTGCCGGCGACCTCTGGTTCTTCCCTTCCGGTGTTCCGCATTCCATCCAGGGCCTCAGTCCGGACGGTTGCGAATTCCTCCTCGTCTTCGACGATGGTGATTTCGATGAAGACAACACCTTCATGATCGCCGACTGGTTCAAGCACACACCGAACGAGGTGCTCGGCAAGAATTTCGGGGCGCCGGCCTCGTTGTTCGGCCAGACCCCCGAGGAAAGCCAGCGCTACATTTTCCCGGCTCCCTTGCCGGGCCCGCTCGCCTCGGACAACATTCCGGGAGCAACGCCCGTGGCGCAGAGCTTCAGTTCTCGGCTGATGGCGCAGGATCCCATCAAGACCGCGAGCGGCACGGTGCGGATCAGCGATTCCACCGTGTTTCCGGTCAATACCACGACGGCCGCGGCGCTGGTCGAGGTCAATCCGGGGGGATTGCGCGAGCTGCACTGGCACCCCAACGGGGATGAGTGGCTCTATGTCATCGAGGGGCAAGCACGCATGGGCGTGTTTGCGGCTCAAGGCCAGGCGCGCACCTTCGATCTCAGAGCCGGTGATGTCGGTTACGTGCCGGTCGCGATGGGCCACTATCTTGAGAATACGGGCACCGGCCCATTGCGATTCCTCGAGACGTTCAAGAGCCCTTACTTTGTCGACTTCTCTTTGGACACATGGATGGCCCTGACACCGCCGCCACTGGTGGATGCGCATTTGAACTTGGATCGACAAGTCATGGACAGGCTGCGCAAGACCAAGGCGCCGGTCGTGCCGGACTAGCCGAGGGCCGATCGTCGTCGACAGGCAGGTCATTGGAGGCATCGGCGCAAGCCCGGACGCTCCGAACCATGATGCGTTGTGAATGCGGGGTTTGCCGCGGGCGGCAGATCCCGCATTCAGTCGTCCCATGACCGGGGAGCGGCCGGCCCATCCAGGAGCCGCGGCGTCGAAGGCTGCTCAGAGTGTGCGATACAACGATTTCGCATGGTCGCGCAGGCCGAGCGGGAACGGCGGTGCTTCAGATGGCGGAGTGACGACTTCGATGTAGACGCCGCTCTGCGCGCCTGCGGCGCTTCGCAACGCCTGGTCGAGCTCGCCGCAAGTCGTGGCTCGCGCCGTCATCCAGCCGTCGCAGCCCAGCACCCGCGGCAGCTCGGCATATCGCCAGGATGGGACGTCGTTGTAGGCGATGGAAGGCTCCTTGGCGAGGAGACGCTCGATGAGATAGCCGCCGTTGTTCAGCACGAAGATCACCGGCTTCAAACCGAGACGGGCAAACTGGCTGATTTCCTGCACCGTGAATTGATGAGAGCCTTCTCCGGTGATGAGGACCGTGCGTCGGTGTGGGGCGGCGACGGCAGCACCGAGCGCGGCCGGAGTCGCCCAGCCGATCGATGCCCACAGCCCCTGGTTCTGGAAGCTTGCTCCCTGCGGCAGCCGCGCGAAAGCCAGCCCCATGGAGGCGGTGCCGGTCTCCGCGACGACGATGTCGTCAGGCCTTATGAACTTGCTCCAGCGCGAATATAGCGCGGCAGCCGTGATAGGATCGTCGTCATTGCCGCTTCCCGCGCCGGGCGAGTCGGCATGAGGCGGCATCGCCACCTTGTCGTGCCTGCCCAGGCGCTTCGCAAGCGCGGCGAGGACGTCGCCCATCTCGAGGCCGGAATACGTGCGCCCCTGCAAGGTGACGTGGTGATGATCTATCGAAATAAGCCGTGCCGGATCCAGTTTGGCGGTGAAGGCACCGGTGTTCAGGTCGCTGAAAAGTGTGCCGACGGCGAGCACAAGATCGCAGCTCTCGACAAACTGGCGCACATTCTCGTTCATCAATCGGCCAGCATACATGCCGACATACGCCGACTGGCTTTCGTCGAGCACGGATTTGTCGAGAAACATGGTGGCGAACGGCAAGCCGGACGCGTCGACAATCGCCTGCATTGTCCGCTGCAGGCCGGTACGTGCCACCAACAGGCCAGGCAGGATGCATGCCGTCTTTGCCCGATCGATGCTTGAGAGGATTGCATTCACAACCTTCTCGAGAAGGACGGGATCGCTTCCAGGAGCAGCGATAGGTTGGGCGCTTCCAAGCACGGGCCGGTCGGCGAGATCGGCGGGGAAGGCCATGTAGACGGGTCGGAGATGATAGAATGCTTCAAACAGGAGGCGTTCGGTTTCATATGCGGCATTCTGCGGCGTCATGACCGCGTGCGCGCAGACCACCGGTTCGCTCATGCGGCGGAACAGATCGAATTCACCGTTGCCCAGCGTGTGGTGCAGCACCGAGCGAGCGGCTTGCGCCGTCGTAGGCGGCATCCCGACCAGGTGGAAGACCGGCAGATGCTCGGCGTAAGCGCCGGCGATGCCGTTCAGCGCGCTGAGCTCGCCCACGCCGTAGGTGGTGCAGACGGCGCCGGCGCCCTTCATCCGCGCATAGCCGTCTGCAGCATAGGCGGCGTTGAGCTCGTTGCAGCACCCAATCCAGCGCGATCCGCGCTCGCTGTACGTCGCATCGTTGAGTGGAAAGGAAAAGTCGCCGGGAACGCCAAAGACATCGGCGATGCCGACATCACGAAGCCGCGAGAGGACGTGCTGAATAACGGTTCTTGGCATCACGCGGTCTCCTCGGGAGCTCGCGTGAACAGCGGATTGCGGCTATGCCAGCCATCTTCGATGAGACGGATCTTTTCGAGGGTGCTGGTTGCCATGAACGGCGAAAAAGCGCGAGGTGACAAGGTTGACATCTCCATGGAAAGTAAGCGTTGACGCTGCTCACCCCCCAAGCTCGCACGTCTCTCTTCCGTCCTCCTGTTATGTGATGAAAATCGCCGATAACAACAGTAAACGGTTCAACCCGCGGGTCGGACAGAGCAGGGCAGATTGATTGACATGGGCACGCGGAAGCTGCCGACAGGCCGGTAAGGCCGCTGACGGCATCGCGAACCTCCACCCTGAGCGGTCAACACTCACGACAAAATCGAACGGTGAACTCGACGTGGGAGCGGTCCCGAATACCCATCTCGCGGAGAGTTTGATCATCAAGCGCAGCGAGCGCGCGGACTGCTCGCCTGACTTCGCGCTCGTCTTCCCACTGCGTCCACAGTGAGGGCGTGCTTGGGAGGGAAGTATCGAAAGAAGACCTGTCCACATCAAACTCCACAACCTGTTGGCGGGAGCGAATGTGGTTTTCCTTTGTTACGGTACGATAACCGCGTGCGGAAATCTGGTTACATCGGAAATGATCGGTTGCGCCGCTGTTATACTTCGCTTCGGCATCGAGCAGACGTAGAGACTACAGCCAGAAATCGAAGGTCATCGATAAATTAAAAGAGAGCTCGCGGCTCGCGCCTGTGACGACGGCGTGATCGCCGGAATCCATTCGAAGAAATCCCGAGCGTCCGCCAATCACGATCCCGCACAACACCTGGAGAATTTCGAGCGTGCGCGGAAGCGAAACTATTTCAGCCGCCAGATGAGCGCGCCGCAATTCGAGGCCGACCACTTCGTCACGTCTGCTCGTGGATCGGGAATGGAGCGTGCCTGCCTCCCGTCCTAATTGGCGTGGCCGATTGCCCAGACATAGGAGGCCACTGCGGCAGTGTCGGCGTCCGACAGCTCGGCGCCGCCCTTCGGCGGCATGACGCCGGTATAGTTGCGCGGGTGCGGTACACCGTCGGTCACCGTCTTGGCGATCGCCGCAAGGCTGCCGTCGCTCCACACCCAGTTGCCGGAAGTCAGGTCTGGACCGACTGACGTCCCTCGCGCATCTGATCCGTGACATCCGCTGCAGGTGCCGTTGCTGGCTTCGCCGTGGAAGATACGGTCGCCGAGCGCAACCTGATCTTTAGTGGCGCCAGGCGGCACCGGCAGATTCGCCGTGACGCGCCCGGCGTCGGCATGGGTCCCTTCCGGCGGCGCTGCCGCACGCTCCGAACCCGATGCCGCGGCGGCTGCCGGTGCTGCAGCCAGTCGCGCGGTTGCCGCATCGCCGCGATAAGTCACTCGCCAGATACGGCCATGCACGTCGTCGGAGATATAGAGTGCGCCGTCCGGTCCTATCGCAAGGCCGGTCGGTCGAAAGGCGGCGCGACCGGGATCCTTGTGCGCGCCTGCGAAGCCGTCCGCGAACACCACATAGCTGCCCGTCGCCTTGCCGTCGGCCATCGGCTGGAAGACAACATTGTAGCCCGCCTGCTCCCGCGGCGCGCGATTCCACGAACCATGGAAAGCGATGAAGGCGCCGTCGCGATAAGGCTCAGGGAACTGCGTGCCGCTATAGATCAGCATGTCGTTGGGCGCCCAATGACCGGGAAAGGCGGCGACCGGCGCTTGCTTATTGGCACAGACACCAACCGTCTTGCCGCCATCGCCGCCATATTCGGGCGCCAGGACGAGCTTTTTCTGGTTCTGGTCGTAATAGCATTCCGGCCATCCGTAGTCGGCGCCATCCTTCAGCTCGAGGAGCTCCTCGGCCGGCAACTCGACGCCCTGCTCGACCGTGTAGAGCTTGGGCCAATTCTGCGACAGCTGATCGCGGCCGTGCTGGGTGACATAGAGCCGCCCAGCCTTGTCCAACGCGAATCCTTCACCATTGCGGATGCCGGTGGCGTAGCGCTCGGCCGCCGAGAAGGTCTGATCGGTCTTGTTGGCGTCGTAGCGCCAGGTGCCGGCACGCGTCTCCAGTTCGGTACACGGATTGAGACCGGGCGATAGCGGCATGCGGTTGTCGGACTGGCAGGCATTGGTGGCGGATCCCAGATCGACGAACAGGTTGCCCCGCGCGTCGATAATAAATGGGTGCATCGGGTGGTCGCCGGTCAGTGGCATGCCGGACACGACCGTCTGCGGCTGGCTGGCCGGCGCGATTTCGCCCGGAGCGCGCGCATAACGGACGATCTTGTCGTTCAGTTCGGCGTAGAGCGCACCATCATAGAGGGCGATGCCGGTGCCGCCGGCCGCGCCCATGGACTTGTCCGGGCCAAAACGTCTGATGGCGTCTGCCTTCCCACTGCCAGTCGTGTCCTTGAGCGCGAGCAGAAATCCACCGGCCGGCGGAGTGTCGTTATGGTAGTAGCGGCCGCTCCAGGTGTTGGCATAGACGACATTGTCGCTGCTGACCGCAAGATGGCGGACATGGCCGAGATTGTCGGCAAAGACCGTGGCGCAGAATCCGGGCGAGAGGGTGATGCCGATATCCTGATTTTGGCATTCTGCGGCGGCGACGCCATGGGGAGCAGCCGCTGCGGCCATGACCAACATCAAGACGGCTGAAGGGAGATTTATCTTCGCGCGCTCGTTTGATGGCATTTGTCTCTCGTCCCTTACGCAGCCCAACGGAACTGAACCACGGGCTCGGTTCGCTTCACACCGCTATTTTCTGAAATTTATAACGGTAGGTCGTATTGAAACGCAGACATTTCGGATTTGCACGAGTACCGGAGACTCAAAGCTTTGTGATCGGATCGGGCCGCGCCAGCAGCGGACGTTTCGATTCGACGTGGTCACACCAGGTCTGGAATTGGCAGCAAGCCTTGCGTCGCAGGGGCATGAAATGAGGCGGGGCCAAACGGCGGTGGCATCGCGATAAGAGCCTTGCGGATCGAGAGATCGAATGTAATCTCGCGGCTGGGGCAGGTTGATGAACCTGACCTGCGTTGGAACTCGATGCAGATTCTTCCCGCTCCGCTTGTTTGGCGTCGCCGAGGGGCGACGAAAGGGACGCGTTGATGATGGACTGTACCTTCGACCCCATCGCGGTGGTCGTGGATTGGCTCGACTCTTGTAGAGCGCGAAATCTTGATGAGTTGTTGGACTTGTACGACGCGAGAGGATCGCTCGAATGCGCGTGCGGCGGCCCGTACATCTATCAAGGTCGCGAGGACATCACCCGCTATTGGTCGATGCGATTGGAGAAGGCGGTCCCACACGCGTTCAGTCTGATCGAACTGGTGCCCACCGGTAGCGACGAGAGGCCCTGCATCGTACTCGATTACGTGGCGTACGATGGAAAGCCCGTACGAACTCGCTTCGAGTTTACAAAGGCCGGGAAGATCGCTCGGACCGCTTGTGCACCTGTGATACAGCCTTCGAAGGCAGCGTAGATCCAAGGTCGTATTGCGACTTTTCACCCCGAGCGCATTGAAGAAAAGGACGTTTCCTTATGGCAAACACGACGGCGGAGCTTGAAGCGCTCCTCATGCAGCGTTCACTCACCGATCCGGAGCTTGCGGTTGCGGTGGACACGGCGACGAACTTCCGGATCCTGCCGGATGCTACCGTGATCAAGATCGGCGGACAGAGCATCATCGACCGCGGTCGCGCCGCGGTCTACCCGCTCGTTGACGAGATCGTCTCTGCCCGCAACCTGCACAAACTTCTCATCGGAACCGGAGCAGGCACCCGCGCTCGGCATCTCTACTCGATCGCGGCCGGGCTTCGCTTGCCGGCCGGTGTGCTCTCGCAACTCGGCGCCTCGGTCGCCGATCAGAACGCGGCGATGCTGGGGCAACTCCTTGCGAAGCACGGTATATCCGCAGTCAGCAGCGCCGGGCTCTCGGCTGTGCCGCTCTACCTTGCCGAGGTGAACGCCGTCATCTTCAGCGGCATGCCGCCCTATAGCCTCTGGATGCGCCCCGCGGCCGAGGGCATGATCCCGCCCTACCGTACCGACGCCGGATGCTTCCTCGTTGCCGAGCAGTTTGGCTGCAAGGCAATGATCTATGTGAAGGATGAAAACGGCCTCTACACCGCGAACCCAAAGACGTCGAAGAACGCGACCTTCATTCCCAAGATCTCGGTGGCCGAGATGAAAGCCAAGGGGCTGCAGGACTCGATCCTCGAGTTCCCGGTGCTCGATCTTCTCACCTCGGCACGCTATGTCCGCGAGGTGCAGGTCGTAAATGGCCTTGTCCCCGGCAATCTGACCCGAGCGCTCGCCGGCGAGCACGTCGGCACCATCATCACCGCGAGCTGAAGAGAACCATCGTCATGGCCGACACCAACCAGATCAAGCACGTCGCCTCGCCGCTCGCGCGCCAGACTCTGCTCGACGGCAATCTCACCCGTCCCGTCGCCGGCGGACGCCCGATCCGGCTTCTCCCGTGGCTGCAGGTCGTCAAGATCGGCGGCCGCTCCATCATGGATCGCGGCCATGAGGCGATACTCCCGCTCGTGGCCGAGCTACGGGCGCTTTTGCCCGAGCACCGTCTGCTGATCCTGACCGGTGCCGGCATCCGTGCCCGCCACCTCTACAGCGTTGGCCTCGACCTCGGTCTGCCGGTAGGGTCGCTCGCCCCGCTCGCCGCGAGCGAGGCCGGCCAGAACGGCCATATCCTTGCGTCCTTGCTCGCGCCTGAGGGTGTCTCTTATGTCGAGCATCCCACCATCGCGAGCCAACTCGCCATCCATCTCTCCGCGGCCCGCGCAGTCGTGGGAAGCGCTTTTCCTCCGTATCACCATCACGAGTTCCCGACCTCGCGCATCCCGCTCCACCGAGCCGACACCGGCGCGTTTCTGCTCGCCGACGCGCTTGGCGCTGCTGGCCTCACGATCGTGGAGGACGTGGATGGGGTGTACACCAGTGATCCCCATGGCGCCGACGGGAAACAGGCGAAGTTGCTCCGAGAGACAAGCGCCGCCGAGCTTGCGAAGCATCGGGGCACGCTCCCGTTCGATCCGGCGCTCATCGAGGTCATGGCGAACGCGCGACACATCGAGCACGTGCAGGTCGTGAACGGACTCGTTCCCGGTCGACTCACTGCGGCGCTGCGCGGCCAGCATGTCGGGTCGATCGTTCACACCGGCGCGCGCCCGGCCTGAGGGCCGGCGCGATGGGCGAGCAGACGACATTCGAAACGAAAAGGCCCGCAACTGAGGTGGCCTTATTTCTTGTTGCACGCATCCTCGATGCACAGCCAATCATGGTCGGAGAACTACGGAAGGGACCCTTACTCTTTCTCCCTCCATGAGGCAGGGTTCTTGGCTCTTGCGGCCAATGAAAATGTCGGGACAAACTGCCGTCGCCGCCGGTGGGAATGACGGGGATGAAAGCAGCGCCCGTGCTGCGTCGTTCCGGAAAACCCGAGGGTCAGCTTGCCAGGCTGGCTGAATGAATGGTGCCGACCGCGATTGCGGGGCGCACTTCCTTGGCCGTTTCGAGACCTGACAGGCGCCCGGAGCAGAACCAATGGACGACAATGCGACTTCGCCAACGGCGATCACCTCGCGTACTTATCTGATCCTTAGCGTCGCCATCGCTATTGGGACCTTCATCGTTGACGCAATCACCCCCGCCGAATCGGTGATTGCCGCGCTGTACGTCGGCGTCGTCTTGCTGTGTGCCCGGTTTCTTCAAACGCGTGGTGTTGTGCTCGTATCCTTCGGCTGCATGGTGCTGACGGTGCTTGCTCATTTTCTGACGCCATACGACGACGATTTCGAAACCATCTCCATTTCGAACCGCATTCTCAGCCTTGCGGCGATCGGCGTTGCGACTTTCCTCGCCGTGCAAAGCCGATCACAAGAGATGGTTTTGCGCGAGCAGGCAGGACTCCTCGACCTTACCCACGATACAATCTTTGTGCGCGACATGAAGGATGTCATCACCTACTGGAACCGCGGCGCCGAGGAGCTGTACGGGTGGAAGAAGGCAGAGGCCATCGGCAGGGTCACTCACGACCTCATGCGCACGATTTTTCCCATGCCGCTCAAAGCGATCATGGAAGAGTTGCTTCGCACCGGTCGCTGGGAAGGAGAGCTCGTCCACACGAGGAAGGACGGCACGCAGGCAATCGTGGCCAGTCGGTGGTCGCTGCAAAAGGACGCACGTGGCCTTCCGGTCGCGATCCTGGAGACCAACAATGACATCAGCGATCGCAAGCGCGCGGAGGATGCGCTGCGGGAGAGCGAGAGGCGATACAAGAGCATCTTCCGGACGGCGGGCGTGTCGATCTGGGAAGAGGACTTCTCTCAGATCAAAGCGGCCATCGACGAACTGAGAGCTCAAGGCGTTGAAAACTTCCGCGCCTATTTTGCGGCACATCCGGAGATCGTACGAGAGTTCATCTCGTGTGCGAAGGTTGTCGACGTAAACGATGCAACAGTCGAGCTGTTCAAAGCGCAGAGCAAGGATGAGCTCCTCCATTCGCTGGATGCCGTATTCACCTCCGAAACATTGGAAGCGTTTGCCGGGGAGTTGATCGCCGTCGCAGAAGAGCGCCCATATTTTTCAGCCGAAACGATTCTCCAAACACTGAAGGGAGACAAACTGACAGTCCTCTTTGCGATCACCTTTCCGCCCCGACCTTCCAGGCTCGATCGCGTGTTGGTGACAATCACTGACATTACCGAGCGCAAGCGGGCCGAGGAGGCGCTGCACGAGGCTCAGGCCGAACTCGCCCATATTACGCGCGTCACCACGATGAACGCGCTGACCTCCTCCATCGCCCACGAGGTCAGCCAGCCACTTAGCGCCATTGTCAGCAACGGCTATGCGGGCCTGCGCTGGATCGACCGCCAGCCGCCCGATCTCGAGGGGGCGCGAAGGACGTTCGAGCACATCGTCGGAGATGGGCATCGGGCTGGCGAGGTGATCGGGCGGGTGCGCGGGCTCCTCAAGAAGACACCCACCATCAGGGGAAGTGTTGATGTGACCGAGCTGATCCAGGATACGGTCGCCGTGGTCCATGGTGAAGTGCTCCGCAATGGGATCCTGCTGCGGACCGAGTTAGCGCGCGAACTTCCGCCTGTGGTCGGCGACCGAGTACAGGTGCAGCAGGTGCTGCTGAACCTGATGATGAACGGCATCGACGCCATGAAGGAGGTGACGGAGCGGCCGCGCGAACTCTGGATCCGGTCCCATCTCGATGAATCCGGGGCAGTGGGCGTAGCGGTGCACGACACCGGGGTCGGGCTGGATCCGAGCAATGTGGAACGCCTGTTCGAGGCGTTCTATACGACCAAGTCCGAAGGCATGGGCATGGGCTTGGCGATCTGCCGATCGATTATCGAGGCGCACGGCGGACGATTGGGGGCATCTCCGAACCAGCCCTGTGGGGCCGTATTCAAGTTCAGCCTGCCGCGCGAGCGGGACGAAACCGCTTCCGCGGCGGCCGAGCCAGGGGAGCATTGAGTGTGGCCGGACGCTTGCGAGGGCAACTAGTCTAGCCCTTCATTCCCGTGATCGAGCTGCTGACCGCCCGCGGATCGCGGAGCGGCCAGCGGCCGCAATCGACCTGGGCCAGGAAATCGCCGACGATCCGGTTGTAGTCTTCCGGCTCCTCGATGTTGATCGCGTGTCCCGAATTTGGCATCACCGCGAGCGCGGATGACGGGATGCTCTGCTTCATGAGAATGCCCGGCAGCAGGCACGGCCAATCCTCGTCGCCGGTGATGATCAACGTCGGCACGGTGATGCGTTTCATCTCCTCGACCAGCGAATAAAGCGAAGGCCGCTCCTTCTGCACGCCCTGCTGTGTGTTGGCCGATCCGACCGCCGAATGTTCGGCCAGCATGGCCTTGAACTCGGCGTGACCGCGCGGATCCTTGTTCTGATATTGTACGCGCGTCGGCCCGTAGGCATAGCGCTCGGCGAACGCCGTCATGCCGTCGCGCCGGATCATGTCGGCGATCACGTCGGCCTCGGCGCGGAACGTCTCGCGCTTGTCCGGCTCGGCGCCGTAGCCGCAGCCGCCGACGCAGAGTGATAGCGCCCGCTCAGGGTGACGCAGGCCGAAATGCAGGGTCGCAAAGCCGCCCATCGACAGGCCGACGATATGCGCCTGCCGCTCGCCGATATGATCGAGCACTGCGAGGATGTCGTCGGCGGCGCGTGCCTGCGAATAGGATGAGACCTGCTCCGGCACCTCGGACGGTGGGAAGCCGCGCGCGTTCAAGGCAATGCTGCGATAGCGCTTGCCGAAATGCCGCATCTGCAGCTCGTAGCTCCGCAGGTCGCCGGCGAATTCATGAACGAAGATGACGGGGCGGCCGGCTCCCGTTTCCTCGAAATAAAGGCGCACGCCGTCATCCGTCGTCGCATAGGGCATGTTGATCTCCCGTGGTCAGAAATTGGCCGTCGCCGCCGGCTTGCTTCGCGGCAGGTAGGTGCCGTGGCCCTTGGCTCCGACGAGGATGCCATCGTCGACCACCACGCGTCCGCGCACCATGGTCAGCACCGGCCAGCCCGTCACCTCGAGCCCCTCATAGGGCGTGTAGTCAGCGCCATCATGGATGAGTTCATGGCGGATCGTGACCTTGCGCTTCGGATCCCACAGCGCGATGTCGGCGTCCGATCCCACCGCGACCGTGCCCTTGCGCGGATAGAGGCCGTAGATCTTGGCGTGATTGGTCGCGCTGAACGCGACGAAATCGTTGAGGTCGATGCGGCCCTTCACCACGCCTTCCGAGAACAGGATCGGCAGCCGCGTCGCCACGCCGGGAATGCCGTTCGGCACCCAGCGGAAACTGGTGCGGCCCCTGGGCGCGAGCTTTCCCTGCGGGTCGTCATAGCGGAACGGGCAATGGTCGGATGAGAACACCGAGAACACCTTCTGCTGCAGGCCTTCCCAGCACGCCTGTTGGCTCGCGATGTCACGTGGCGGCGGCGAGCACACATACTTGGCGCCTTCCATGTTGAGCTGTTCCAGATCCTTCTCGGTCAGAACCAGATATTGCGGACAGGTCTCGCCGAGCACGTTCAGCCCGCGCTGCCGGGCGCGGCGGATTTCCTCCATCGCTTCGCGGTTCGACACGTGCACGATCATGATCGGCACGTCGACGAGTTCGGCCAGCGAGATGGCGCGATGCGTGGCCTCGCGCTCGACCGGGATCGGCCGCGAGGTCGCATGGAAGCGCGGCGCGGTCTTGCCGGCGCGTTCGAGACGGTCGGTGAGGAAGCGGATGGCGTCGAAATTTTCCGCGTGCACCATCAGCATCGCGCCCGTCTCGCGCGCGACCGACATGGTTTCGAGCAGTTCGCGATCCGACAGCGCCAGCCCCTCATAGGTCATGAACACCTTGAGCGAGGTGTAGCCATCCTCCACCAGCGCCGGCAGCTCCTGGCCGAGCACCTGCTCGGTCGGGTCGGTGACGATGAGGTGGAAGGCGACATCGACGTGACATTCGCCTTCCGCCAGCGCGTGGTAGCGCCGCAGCGCCTCGCGCAGCGTCTGGCCTTTCTCCTGCAGGCAGAACGGCAGCACGGTGGTGTTGCCGCCGAACGCCGCCGAACGCGTGCCGCTGGCAAAGCCGTCGGCCATGACGATGCCGTCGCCGGATGGCTGGGCAAAATGCACGTGGCTGTCGATGCCGCCGGGCAGCACCAGGCGATCGGTGGCGTCGATGATCGTCTCCGCCGCGCCGAGGTCGTGCCCCAGGGCCGCGATCTTGCCGCCCTGGATTCCCACGTCGCAGGCAAAGGTGTCGGCGGCGGTCGCAACGGTGCCGCCGCGGATGATGGTGTCGAACGGCATCAGCTGGACCCTCCTTGCGCATCATGTCGCGGCCGATGCTCGATGACTGCGGCGAGCGGCTCCGCCAGCCCGATGGTCGCCTTGGCATCGGGACGGCGGAACGTTCCGGCGACGGGCTTGCGCAGCTTCAGCACGGCGAGCGTCTCGGCCTGCCTCACCGCTGCGGCGACCGGATCGATCACCGGCACCGGAATGCGATGGCTGACCTTGGCGGCAAGGCCGGCCAGCGGCGCCCCGGAAAGAATGACGGTATCGGCGCCATCCTGTTCGACGGCGCGGTTGGCGAGCGTCACCAGCATGTCTTCCTTCTCGGCCTGGACATCGGCGATGGATCGGAAGCCATCGTCGAGCGTCCGTATGCCGGCGCAGCGCGCGCCGAGGCCATGCATGGCAACGCATTCCTGGTACCAGGGCGCGAGCGCGCGAGCGAACGTGACGATAGAGAAGCGCTGACCCGCCATGCAGGCGGTCAGCATCGCGGCTTCGGCAAGGCCTACGACCGGAAGGTCGAACAGTTCGCGCGCGCCGAACAGGCCGGGATCGCCGAAGGCGGCAATGATCGCCGCATCGATGCCGGTGCCGGCCTCCGCCAGCATTTCCAGCGCGATGGCGCCGCCGATCTGGGCCTCGGCGCGGGTCGCGATGTAGGGCACGCCGCGGCTGGCCGTCATCGCCACCAGCTCGGTGCCGGGCGAGGCCACCTGCGCGCCGGCCGCATGGAGCAGGTCGGTCACCGCTGACGTGGTATTGGGATTGAGCAGCAGGATCTTCACGACGCGGCCTTTCTCGTTACGCTGCGCATGCTGGGCCGGGCTTTCGGCGGGCTGGCATCGTCCGCGTCGGAGTCCAGTGTGGCGGCCATGATCTCGCCGGTGCGGCGGACATGGTGGCCAAGCAATTGTCCGGCGCGGTCGGCGTCGCCGTCCTTGAGCGCGGCCAGAATGTCCTGATGCTCGCGCACCGATTCATCCCATCGCCCATGGACCGACAGGGCGAAGAAGCGCGCACGTTCCACCCGCGCCAGCAGGATATCGTGCGTGGCTTTCAATACAGCGTTGCGGGCGAAGTCGACGATGGCGCTGTGAATCTGCTGGTTGGTCTCGAAATATTCGCGCAGTTCGCCACGGTCGTGGTGCCACTCGATGCGCTCCTGCAGCGCCTCCAGCCGCTCCACATCGCGCTCCACCATCCGCGTCGCGGCAAGCTCGGCGGCGCAGCGCTCGATCCCGCTCACCGCCTCGAACAGTTCGGTCAACTCTTCGCGCCGGAATGGCGCGACGACGGCGCTGCGGTTGAGCCGCAGCTCGACCAGGCCTTCGGCCGCCAACTGCTTCAGGGCCTCGCGGAGCGGCGTGCGCGAGATGCCGAGCGCCTCGGACAAATCTGCTTCGAGCAGTTGCTCGCCGGGCTTGAGGTCGCCGCGCACGATCAATGTGCGAAGCCGCGTCGCGGCTTGCTCATGCAGGCCGGTTCGCGGCACGCGCAGCCGTCGCCGTTGCAGCGCCGTCACGCCGCGGCGCGACTTGGGCTCTTTCCTGGTCTTGGTCGCTTTGGTCTCAGTCACGATCAGTTTTCGTTCCGGTGAAGAATCTCCGCACCTTCGAGCGTCCTGTGAAGCGCGTCAATCAAATTGGCCGTGTCACTCGATCGGGATTTGAAACAGGCTGCCCCAGCCGCGGATGCGTGACGGATCAACGCCGGTTGCGGCGAGGCACGCCCACAGGGTCACCGCGATCGAATCGAACACCACGACACCAAGCTTCGCCTCCAGCCGCGCGGCGGCGCCGGCGCCCCGCATGTTGGTGCAGACCACCGCGACCGCGTCGCAGCCCTCGTGCGCGACCTCTTCGATCAGCCTCGCCACCTCGGTCTCCGGCACTTCCGCGAAGGAAAAATTGTCCTGCAGCGAAAGATGGCGCTCGGCGACGCAATGCAAGCCTTCGGCGGCCCAATTGGCGATGATCTTGTCCTGCACATCGCGGCGATAGGGCGTCACCAGCCCGATGCGCTCCGTTTTGCGGCGCCTGAACAGGTTGCGGTAGGCGAGCACGGTGGTGCAGGCCTTGATGCCGGTCGCGGCCGTGATGCGTTCGCACAGACGTTCGTCGCGCTCGAAGCCGAGCCAACTTGCCGATGTTCCGTTCCAGGCAATGACGTCCACCTTCGCATGCGCCAGCAGCTCGGCGGCGCGCAGGATCTCGCTGTCGTCGAACTGGCGGAGCGCGGATTCGGACAGCGCGATTTCAGTCACCTTGAAGCGCGAGAAATGCGCCGAGACGTCAGCGATGCCCGACAGCATCGCATAGGTGATCGGCTCCAGCGCGGTGTTGGACGAAGGGGTGAGCATGCCGAGCCGGACGGGACCAGTCATGTAGCAGCCTCGAAGATCGCGACCATCCGTCGATTCATCCGATTTACACAGGCAATTTGCGGCTGTAGTCGATCAGCGTCGAGCAGATCAACAGCGCAACGCCGGCGGCGGCGAAGAACATCAGGGCGAGGAAGTAGGAGCCGGTGGCCTGCACGATCAGGCCGACGATCAGCGGCGTCATGATGCCGGCAATGTTGCCGCCGAGATTCATGCAGCCGCCGAGGAAGCCCGATTTGTCGCGGCCCGCAAGCGCGGAGGGGATCGCCCAGTACATTCCGCACCAGCGCAGGAAGAACAGCGTCGATGACAGCAGCACCACGACCGTCACCGGGTCGCGCACATAGGCCACCAGGAAGATCGACACCGTCGCCATGATGGCGGCAATGCCGAACAAGGTGCGGAATACCAGGTTCGGTGCACCGCCGCGGCTGCGCCAGGTGTCGCCGATCCAGCCGCCGACCAATTCGCCGACGAAGCCCGAGAAGAAGATGATGAAGGATGCGCCGCCGAGCACCTTGATGTCGAAATTGTGCACCTTGAATAGATAGGTCGGCATCCACGTCAGCAGGCCGTAGAAGGTGGTGTTGAAGAACATCCAGCCCAGGCACATGCACCAGACCGAACGGAAGCGGAAATAGGCCATCCAGTTTCCGCCGGAGGAGGGCGGCGTGGCGGCGTCTTCCAGCGCATGCGCCTGTTCGATGTAGCGCGCTTCGGCTTCGTTGACCGAGGGGTGCTCGCGCGGTTCGTTGCGGATGTAGTACCAGGCCCATATGCCGCACAGCATCGTGCCGACGCCGGCGATGACAAAGGCGGTGCGCCATGAATCGAAAGCCGCGATCAACCACGCGATCACGATCGAGCCGAGCGCGGCGCCGAGCGGCGCGCCTCCGTCGAGCAGCGTCGCGCCACGCCCGCGCTCGGTCTGCGTCATCCAGATGGCATTGAGCTTGCCGCCCGCCGGATAGATCGGCGCTTCCGATGCGCCCAGTCCAAGCCGCGTCAGCAGCAGCACCCACCAGTTGGTGGCGACCGCTGCGATCGCCTGGAAGGCTCCCCAGAAAATCGTCGCCAGGGCGATCACGATCCGTGGCTTGTAATGGTCGGCGAGCAGGCCGCCGGGAATCTGCATGAAGGCGTAGGTCCAGAAGAACGAGCTCAGGATCAGGCCCTGCATCGCCGGATCAACATCGAACTCCTTGGAGATGAGTGGCATCGCGACCGAGAGCGAGGCGCGATCGATGTAGTTGATCGAGATGAGGAACAGCATCAGCAGGAAGATATTCCAGCGCACGCCGGTCGGCCTGATGGCGCCCGTCGCTCCGATCGCGGTCACCTGATCGCTCATTGCTCCCTCCTACTGCCGGCAGACTTCTGGCGAGCGTCTCCATTGACGTTCATTCGTCCCCTGACGTCGCCAAGTCTGGTCCGATCGAAGGCCAGCGGCAACAACATTTTGTATGCTGCATGCAATATATTATATCATATTGATATATATCATATTTTTATATCAGAAGTATCCGCGATGCTGAAATTTTGTCGCGGAGCTGATTACGAATTGGGCGATCTACTTTGAACGTTTTGCCTGCTGAGCGCGCTTCCGGTGCGCGGCCTGTTTCGCCCGATTGCCGCACACCGCCATGCTGCACCACCTGCGCCCGCGGCTTCGGGTTCGATCGACGAACAGCAGCGTGCAATCCGGGCCCTCGCAGGCCTTCACGCAGGTGAAATCCTCGGTGCAGACGAGGTCGGCCAGCGATCGCGCCAATGGGAGAAGCAGCGACTCCGGTGATTGCCAACGCCGCTGTCGGCGCCAGACGAGGCCGGAAACCCCGCCATGGCCATGGTCCCTCTTGTTGGGCCGATCACGCACCACGAGCTGGCCGAATTCGTCGTCGCGCGCCAGCAACTGGTTCAGCGGTTCGAGTTGGCGCACTGCACTCGGCTCAATGGGCCTGCCCATATGTTTGTAGACGAAGGGCTTGAACCAGTCCCGCAGCGCACGCGCTTGCGCGGCAATGGCATCCAGCTCGCCGGGAAGGGCGCCCTTGCGAAAAGCGTTCAGCACCTCGTCCGGCACCAATCCGGCCTGCTTCAGCCATGCCAGAAGATCTTCCCCCGAGGCCAGCCACTCGACCTTGACGTCCACCGGGACCGCAATGGAATTCAGGAAGTCCAGTCCCGGGTTATCGGCGATGAAGACAGGTGGCGGGCGCTTGGTTGTCACGGGGTTTCCAGAGCAGCGGGCATAGGCCGGCAAGGTGAAATATAGCCGCTGACAGCTTGCCTTCAATAACCCGCACAAAGCGATGTCGCGGGTTAGAGACGCGCCCTGCGGCCGAACCGGTTGCGACGCGTAACGACTCTGCCCCTTACCTGCTCTCTCCACGCGCGCCACGGCGTTTCCGAGAATGAGCGGACGTCGTTGCGGCAACGACGTCGCAGGAGACCAGGGCAGCGAGTCTCTTCAGGCCGCGATGGATGTTGATCTTGACGAGCGGCGCGGACTGGCCGGTGACGTCGGACGCGCGGGCAATGCTCAGGCCGTTGAGCTTCACGAGGCGGATCACGATGGCTTGCGCGGGCTTCAGGAGGCCAAGCAAATCGTCCATCGTGGCGGCACTGACCGCAGGCCCCTCGTGGTCCTCGGTCGGTATGTCTTCGTCGAGCGGGAGCGCGGCGAATCGAGACGCGTCACGGATACGATCGATCCCCTTGTAGCGTGCAATCGCCATGATCCACGCTCCGAAGGCCCTCGACGGAGCGTATGTGTGCCGCTTGGCATGGATCGCGAGAAGTGCATCCTGTCTTGCATCATCTGATACGGGATATGGAAGCCGCCGTGCATAGTAACGGCGGAGCCAGAGGTCTATTTCGCGGAGCAACTGCTCGTAGGCCTGACTGTCACCATTTTGCGCGGCGACCATCAGGCCGCCCCATCGCTCGAAACGGCTATTCCAATCCGTGGACTGCAATGCGTTCTGCGCGCCTGGCGACGAACGACCTGTGACGTCGTAGGACAGCAGCTTCTCGGCTGAACTCCGGGCGCATGCAGCGCAACCGGCAATCTTATCGCGGATGGTGTTCATTGGAGAGGCTCCTCTCGACGCAATCAAGCAAGGCTCTGGCAAGCAAGGCTCTGGCAAGAAAGGCTCTGGTTTCGAACGGCTTTCTGAGTGGACCGTCGTCCAGCATGGATATCGACAATCGTGCAGCACCTGGACACGCCCACGAGTAGTTCGCCTGTTTTCCGGCTCCGCATGTCCCGGCGGTCAATCCCGCCGTGCGGCACGCGAGAAATTTTCCGTCCCCTGTAACCAAACCCGTTTGCCCAACGAAAGATGGTCACGTGAGGCCGGTCTAAGTGGGCGGGAACAGCCATATCAAGGAGAAGTGACGTAACCGGAGATGACGTAACAGACAAGTTACTGCGCCTGAGGGACGGGAACTTCATGTGGTCGCGTCAGCGCGGTCGGCATTCATCCGCAGCCATTGTCAGGGAGAGTCCAGCAGATGACGGACAAGACAGACGTCGCACGTCGCACTGTGCTTCGCGCAATTACCGCCGCTTCCGGTACCGCACTATCGTTGACCCTCTCGCAACGCGCCGCCGCTCAGCCTGTCGACGAGGCCGCGCCGGCCGCTTCCGGTCAGTTTGAGACCGCGGAAATCGACACCGGCGACAACACCATTTTCATCAGGCGTTACGGAAAAGGATCGCCGCTGCTCATGGTGCATGGTTTTCCGCGAACCAGCCTGATGTGGCGTCACGTGGCGCCGCAACTGGCGAGCAAGCACACGGTGATCTGCGTCGATCTGCGCGGATATGGCCGCAGCGGGGTGCCCGCTTCCGCCGAGGATCACTACCCTTATTCAAAGCGGGCAATGGGGAACGAACTTGTCACGGTGATGGACAAGCTTGGCTTCTCGCAATTCGATCTTGTCGGGCATGACCGTGGTGGCCGCGTTTCCTATCGCCTTGCGCTCGATCATCCTGAAAGGGTGCGACGTCTCGCGGTGTTTGACGTCATCCCGATCTCGGAAGGATGGGCCCGCGCCAATGCAAAGTTCGCCACGACATATTGGCCCTGGATTCTTCTATGCCAGAAGGAGCCGCTTCCGGAAAAGTATCTTCTGGGCGCACCCGGTGCTGTCTTCGATAATCCGTTTGGCGAAGGCTCCTTTGGTCCCGATGTCAGAGCGGCGTACATCGAAACCTATCGCGATCCCGCCCGCGTGCACGCAATCTGCGAGGAGTATCGCGCGGCTGCATCCCTGGATATCGAGCATGACAAGAAGGACAGGGAAGACTCACGGCGTATCGCGTGCCCGATGCTGCATCTCTGGGCTGCCGGCGGTCCACTCGATACTTTCTACGGACAGGATGGCGGCCCATTGGGAATCTGGCGGAGGTGGGCCGAGAATGTACAGGGTCAAGCCATGAAGGGCGGCCACTTCTTTCCCGAAGAAAACCCAACGGAAACAACCCAGATCCTGGACGCCTTCCTGTCGGCTTGATGCGCCGAACGCAGTCACGTGGGATTGAGCCGAATGGACTGGATCGACCACATCGGATGTAGTAACCGCTTAATGCGTTATAAGAAGGTTACTACCTCGAAGCTGGGGAACTCTTCATGACCAATGTTCATTACCGGAAGGCTGATGTCGACGGGTTCAAGGTATTCTATCGCGAAGCCGGGCCGGCCGATGCGACAGCACTGCTGCTCCTTCACGGGTTCCCAACGTCCGGCCACATGTTTCGCGAGCTGATACCGGCGCTGTCGGATCGCTTTCGCGTCATCGCGCCGGACCTGCCTGGCTTCGGCCAATCCGACATGCCGCCTCGCGACAAGTTTTCATACACCTTTGACCGACTGGCCGAAGTGATCGAACGCTTCACCGAGGTGATCAGCCTTACTCGGTTCGCAATCTATGTGTTCGACTACGGTGCCCCGACCGGATTTCGTCTCGCCGTTCGCCATCCCGAACGCATCTCCGCAATCATCTCGCAAAACGGCAATGCGTATGAGGAAGGGCTGAGCGAAGGCTGGGGTCCCATCCGGGCCTATTGGCAGGATCCCTCGCAAGCCAATCGCAACGCGCTCCGATCTTTCCTCGCCCCGGAGACGACGATCTGGCAATATACGCACGGCGTGTCGGATACTGCCTCGGTTTCACCGGACGGCTATTCACTCGACAACTTCTATTTGGCCCGCGCGGGCGCGGCCGAGGTGCAGCTGGACCTGTTTGGCGACTACAAGAGCAACGTCGCGCTTTATCCGGCTTTTCAGGAATACTTCCGCAAGCACAAGCCACCGTTCCTGGCGGCTTGGGGCAAGAACGATCCTTTCTTTCTGCCGCCGGGTGCGGAGGCGTTCAAGCGAGACATTCCGGGTGCGGAAGTCCGCTTCTTCGACACCGGCCACTTTGCACTTGAGACTCACTGCGAAGAAATCGCCGCCGTGATCCGCGATTTTCTTTCGCGCTTGAAGTGAAATCGATGCATAGCCGCAGCAATGCGGCCCGAGCAGTTCCTTCCGGAGCATGATCCGGAAAGTGGAAACCGGTTTTCCCTCGCGACAAACGCGAAGCGTTTGCGCGGAGATCATGCTCAAACAAAGAGAGGGTGGTCCGATGCGCGCAATCGTTCTCGAAAAATTTGGTGGCCTCGACAGCCTGGTGATCAAGGAGATCCCGGAGCCTGAACCGAAGGCTGGACATGTCGTGATCCAGGTAAAGGCGTTCGGCATCAACCACGCCGAGTTGCATATGCGCAGGGGCGAGTGGGCAGAGGCCGCTCCGGTCAGCGGCATCGAGTGCGTCGGCCTCGTCAAATCCTGCCCCGGCGGCGAGTTTCCAATCGGCGCGAAAGTCGCCGCGCTGATGGGCGGGCTCGGCCGCACGATCAATGGCAGTTATGCCGAATATACCTGCGCACCGGTTTCAAATGTCGCGCTGATCGAAGCGGATCTGCCGTGGGCTGAACTGGCGGCGATTCCCGAAACCTATGCGACCGCATGGACCTGCCTGTTTCGCAATCTCGGGATCGAGAAGGGGCAATTGCTCGTCATTCGCGGCGCGACCTCCTCGTTTGGTCAGGCCGCGCTCAAGATGGCCGTCAACGCCGGAGCCCATGTGATCGCAACGAGCCGGAACCGCGATCGCTTCGCCATGCTTGAAAAGCTCGGCGCCGAGCGCTGCGAAGTCGAGCGCCGCGATCTGTCGAAGGTCATTCCCGAGGCGAAGAAGATCGATGCTGTGCTCGACCTGGTGGGCAATACGGTCATGCTCGATTCTCTTGCCATGCTTCAGCGCGGCGGCCGTTCCTGTCTGGCCGGCTGGCTCGGCGGTCTTGATCCGATCCCCGACTTCAATCCGCTGCTGCAGATGGCCAGCGGCGTCTACCTGACCTTTTTCGGCAGCTTCGTGTTCGGGACTCCGGGCTTTCCGCTGTCGGACGTGCCGCTTCAGCAGATTGCCGCCGACGCCGCCGCGGGCCGGCTCGACGTGAAGCCCACGCGGGTCTTCCGTTTCGAAGAGATCCGCGAGGCGCATCGCGTCATGGAGGCCAACGAGGCCAGGGGAAAATTGGTCGTGGTTCACGCGTGAGCCCAAGCACGACGCACGAATCCAGACAGCGCTGATGGCGCGCCGTGGGTCGTTGCGTCCGCGAGAACTCCATACACACCGTTGTGAACCAGGACTCGTAACGGCGGGCGCTGCCGGTGCGTACGGGATGTCATGATCTTCAACCCGTCAGCGTCGTCGATCTCAGTCAAGAGGCGAGCCACATGAAGACACGTTTCAACATCGCCGAAAGGGGAGACGGGTCTTACCGACTGCTGGCTATCCTCCGCTGGGTCATGGTCGTCATCTTCGTGTCGTTCGGCATGCAGAAGTTCACGTTGCAGTCGGCACAAGGCATCGTTCAATACATCAGCAATAGTCCATTTATTTCTTGGTTGTCGGTATTTGGTCTGCGGGGAGAAGCCAATGTCCTCGGCGTTACCGAGCTTGGCATCGCGGTGCTTCTTGCGGCCGGGGCATTCAGCCCGGTCCTGTCAGCGCTCAGTTCGCTGCTGGGCGTGATGACGTTCGCCGTCACCTGGTCGTTCTTCTTCACGACGCCCGGTGTCGTTAAATGGAGCTGGTCGACCGACCCGATGGCCTGGAACTTGGCCGGCGAGTTCCTATTCAAGGACATCGTCCTGCTCAGCGTCTGCATCGTGTTGTTCCTCGCCTCTTTGCCGCGATCTTTCATTCGATCACGCGGCAGCGAAGCGAAGCCCATCGCGATGGAGCAAGCTGCGCGATGATGGGTTTCGCTTCGCTCTACCCATCCTACGGCGCTATCGCGAGGACTTCCCCGCTTGCGCCGTCTCCCTGCCGAGCCGCCGCTGCAGCACCGACCAGTACGTCGCCGGCAGGAAGCGTTGCAGCAGGTCCATCAGGCGGGCGTCGCGGCCGATCAGGATGCGCGGCCGGTTGTTCTCGATGCCGGCGATAATGGTGTGCGCGGCGGCAGTCGGTGTCATCCTGGCGGCCGTATCGAACCATTCGATCGCCTGCGCGCGCCGCGTATTGTCGGATACGCCGACGCCGGTGCGGGAATTGCGGACGATGTTGGTGGCGACGCCGCCCGGATGAACCACCGACAGCCGCACCGGGCTGCCCGACATTGCAAGCTCATGCCGCAGGCTTTCGGAGAAGCCGCGCACGGCGAATTTGGCGGCGCAATAGGCGGTCTGGCCGGGCGGTGCGACGATGCCGAAGATCGAGGAGACGTTGACGATGTGCGCTTCGCGCTGGCGCGCCAGCTGCGGCAGGAAGGCGCGTGTCGCATGCACCGTGCCCCAGAAATTGATGTTGAACAGCCATTCCATCTGCGCCTCGTCGATCTCGTGGAACTGGCCGAGCAGGGAGACCCCGGCATTGTTGATGAGGATGTTGAGGGCCGGATGCGCGCGGTTTGCGGCTTCCGCGAAGCCCGCGATTTGATCGGCTTCGCCGACATCGACGCGATGCACCGTGACTTTCCGCACGCCCGCTTTCGCAATCTCGGCGGCCACCGCGGCAAGGCCGGCCTCGTCGCGGTCGGCCAGCGCGAGATCGGCGCCGCGTCCGGCAAGCTCGATCGCGAGCGCCCGGCCGATGCCGCTGGCGGCCCCCGTGACGGCCACCGCACTTCCGGAGATCGCAGTCATTGCTTCAGCTCCCAGAAATGGGGGGACTCATCTGTAGCACAGGGTTCCGCAAGTTTTTCGCCGCTGGAACTGAACCAGATCGCGGTGGAAGTTCTTAACATGTATTACTGCAGGAACGGAGGCGCCCATGGAACAAGCAAGGCCGCTTCGCGCAAGAGCGCTCGTCGTTGAAGACGACCCGATGCAGCGGCAGATGATCGGGCTCTTACTCGAAGAGAGTGATTTTGATGTGATCGAATGCGCCAGCGCCGAAGCTGCGGAAGCGGTTCTGCAGCGCGACGGCGAGGACCTTGATTTGATGATGACCGATGTCGAGCTCGCCGGCTACAAGGACGGCGTTGAACTCGCCCATATCGCCAAGCGCCGCAATCCCGCCCTTGGCGTCATCGTCACCTCGGGCAAACCGCTGCGGCGGAAGCTGCCGGATGGCGCGAAATTCTGGTCGAAGCCCTGGGCCCCGCTGGATGTGATCCGCGAGGCGGAGCGGATGGTGCTGGCGCGAGCCAGGGCGTGATCCGAAAAAGTGGAGCGCAAAATCAAACGGCGGGCCCAAAGCCCGCCGTTTTGATGAACCCCGTTGAGCGCCCGGGCACGGCGAGCGCGCGCCGCGGCCCGGGCTGAAACAGCTACTTCTTCTTGGCCTTCTTCTTGGTGGCCTTCTTCGCCTTTTTCGCCTTCTTCGCTTTCTTAGCCATAGTATCCTCTCAGGGTTTCATGGATTGAACGCGACGCTGAGGCATGCTTGGCGGAGGGCCAACCTCGCAACATCCTCGGTTGACAAGCTCAACAGATTCGCGGCGCGCTGCCGCGCGCTGTCACCTCGCTGTCATCTGTTATCCACAGCTGTTGCGCGTTTTCCACCTGTCGCCACAGGCTCACGCCCCATCAACGGCCGCGCCGACAAGGTTAATGCTGCGGAAATTCGATCTTCATCGATTCAAAACCACAGCACCGAATAGGCGATCGAATTGAGATTCCGTTAAGCCAGACGGCCGCATGTTGCGGTCGCGAGAGAGCCGTCACGGGCGGCCCGTTCACCTTGGGAAGGGGCAGGATGCACATCCTGGATTTGCGGTGCTGAGCGTTCCGACGCTATGGACGACCTGCGTCGCCAATTTTTGCGCGATGAGCCTGGTCTGGATCTACGTCGCGCGCAGCTACCCGAAGTTCGAGGCGTCGCGGTTCTGGACCGCTGCGGCGCTCCTGGCGACGGCGGGCGCCGTGACCTCGATGCTGCGCGGCGTCGGGGAATTCCGCTTGCTGGTGCTGAGCTGCAGCGTGCTGCTGATGATGGCATGCTGGTCCTGCCTGATGGGCATCCAGCGCTTCTACAATGAGCCCATCACCTGGCGCCTCGCCGTGGTCATCCCCGGCCTGACATGGATCGGCATCGCCTTTTTCCTGTTCGTCCAGGACGACATGCCGATGCGGATCGCGATCTACTCGCTCGGGCAATCGATCCCGGTTGCGATGACGCTGCATCTATTGATGACACAGCGCGAAGAACGTAACGCCGGCGCCCGGCTGGGCGTCTTCTGCTCAGTCCTCATCCTCGCCGTCTATTTCATCCGCTCCGCATGCGCGCTGCTGGGGATCGGAGGCGACCTCACGATCGTCGATTTCAACGGGCTCCAGGCGGTGCTGATGCTGGCGCTGGTGTTCCTGTCGATGGCCTGGAACTTCGGCTTTCTGTTGATGGCGATCGACCGGCTGCGCAACGAGGTCGCCGATCTCGCACTGCTCGACGACCTCACCGGGGTCGGCAACCGCCGCCATCTGCTGCAGCGGGTGACCGAGGAGTGCGCCCGCTCCGTACGCAGCGGCGAGCCGTTCGCGCTGCTCGTGATCGACCTCGACGGTTTCAAGGGCATCAACGACACCCATGGCCATGCCGCCGGCGACGCCTGCCTGCAGCATTTCGCGCTGATGGCGCAGACCCGGTTGCGGCCCGGCGACATGCTGGCGCGCAGCGGCGGCGACGAGTTCTGCATCGTGCTGCCGTCATCCACGCTGCGCGAGGGGGCCATGATCGCCCGCCGCTTGCTGGAGGTGTGCCGGGCCGACGCGGCGGAATGCTCGGGCCGGGAGATCCCGATCGCGGTGTCGATCGGGGTTGCGCAGTGGACCGCGGAGATCGGCGCCTATCCGGACCGACTGTTCGTCGTCGCCGACCAGGCGCTCTATGAAGCCAAGAAGCGCGGCCGCGACGGCTACGCGATCTCCGAGCCGGCCCCGGCGCTGGTGCCCGAAATCCCCGATATGCCTGATATGGTGAGGCGCAAGACGGCGTGAGCCGTGCCACGCGAGGCTGCGGTCACAGGGGCCGATGCATGAACCTTCGCCTGCTTGCGGCGGCGCTTTGCACCATGGCGGTGATCACCTCGGCCTACGCGCAGACGCCTGATCTTGCGGCGATCGCGCGATCCTCGGGCACACCCGAAATCCCGGGCCTCAACATGGTGTGGCTCGCGCCCTGGGGCGACGTCGCAAAATCCCATCCCTGGCGCAACATCATCGTGCACCAGACCGAAGGTCCGGCAGGCTCGGCCCGCGGCGGTGCACAGGCGCAATCGAAGAACCCGAGCCGGCGCGGCGTGATGGTGTGGGTCGAGACCGACGGCACCGTCTACTGGGCGGTCGACGAGAAACTCGTGACGACCCATGGGGACGGCGCCAATCGCAACGACAACAAATTTATCGACAACGGGGCGACCTATCATCAGGTCGTCGCCGGCAATTCGATCGGCGTCGAATTCGCCGGCAACTATCCCGACGTGACGCGGGAGGCCACGGCGGCGCAGGTCGCGGCGTGGCGGATCCTGGTGAAGGTGCTGCGCGCCCGCTACGACATCCCGCTTGAGCGCGTCTACGCCCACAACTGGATCGACTTCAAGGACGCCCGCTATTGCGAAGGCTGCGCCCTGGCGAAGATGGCGCGGGAGTGGGGTGAGTAGGGCGTGATCCGATGACGTTGAAATGCGGCCGCGATGGAGCTGCGCCCCCTCCTCCCGCTTGCGGGGGAGGGCTGGGGTGGGGGCTGTCTCCGCATAGGGATCCCCCGAGAGGAGAGAACCCTCACCCGGCGCTTCGCGCCGACCTCCCCCGCAAGCGGGGGAGGTGAAGTCAACTCGCGGCCGATTCAACCTCGAGCGAAGTGGACACCGGTTCGCGTGAAGAAAACGGCATCGGTTCTGATTCCATCAGAACCGATGCTTTAGGAACAAAAAAAAGCCGGCGTTGCCGCCGGCTCTTGGATGCTGCGCTGTCGCGCTGTCAGTGCGCGGCTTCGAGCGCCGCTTCCTGCTTGGCGATCGTGCCCTTGACGGCCGATTGCACCTTCTCGAAAGCGCGGACCTCGATCTGCCGCACGCGCTCGCGCGACACGCCGAATTCGGCGGCGAGGTCTTCCAGCGTCATCGGCTCGTCCGCAAGGCGCCGCGCCTCGAAGATGCGGCGTTCGCGCGGGTTGAGCACGTTGATGGCGCCGGTCAGAGCCTGGCGGCGGTGATCGAACTCTTCGCTCTCCGCCATCAAGGCTTCCGCGTTCGGCGCGGTGTCGACCAGCCAGTCCTGCCATTCGCCCGCTTCGCCGTCGTCGCGGATCGGTGCGTTGAGCGACGCGTCACCGCCGAGGCGGCGGTTCATGTCGATCACGTCCTGATCCGTCACGCCGAGGCGGCTCGCAATCAGCTTCACCTGGTCGGGGTGGAGGTCACCCTCGTCCAGCGCGGAGATCTTGCTCTTCGCCTTGCGCAGGTTGAAGAACAGCTTCTTCTGGTTCGCGGTGGTGCCCATTTTCACGAGCGACCAGGAACGCAGGATGTACTCTTGTATCGACGCCTTGATCCACCACATGGCGTAGGTGGCGAGACGGAAGCCCTTCTCGGGCTCGAATCGCTTGACCGCCTGCATCAGGCCGACATTGCCTTCCGACACGACTTCGGATATCGGCAAGCCGTAACCGCGATAGCCCATGGCGATCTTGGCCACGAGCCTGAGGTGGCTGGTGACGAGTTTATGTGCCGCGTCGCGATCGTCGTGCTCGCGCCAACGTTTCGCGAGCATGTACTCCTGCTGGGGCTCCAGCATGGGGAACTTGCGGATCTCGGCGAGGTATCTGGAAAGGCCGGATTCTCCATTGAGAACCGGTAAGGTAGCTGTACGGGCCATACTTGCGCCCTCCAGTGGTTCAGGCCCCCGATAGCGGCGGGCCCGGCAGGCGGCCGCTGTGTTAAAGCCGACCGGCTTGCGATGTTCCGCGTTGGATATTCAACGCACGTGCAACATACACCCAACGGGCCACGATAGGGAAGGATTGCTGACGTCACGTCCCCGTGTGGCTGGTATAACTTATTGTCATATCAACGCTTTTTCAAGGGATGCGTCATAGCGCCGCCTTTAGGGCGCGTTCCAGGAGAAGCATATCCTCCGGTAGAGGAGCCTCCCAGTGCAAAATTTCTCCGGTCCTCGGATGCTCGATGGTCAGGAGGTAAGCGTGGAGCGCCTGGCGGCCGAGGGCGGCCAGCGCGGCCTGGGCCTCGTGGCCGAGCTGGCTGGCTTTGGTCTTGAAGTGCGGGCCGTAGACGGAATCGCCCAGCAGCGGATGGCCGATATGGGCGAGGTGTACCCGGATCTGATGCGTCCGTCCGGTCTCGAGCCGGCACGCAAGCAGGGAGGCCACCGGCTTGCCGTCGCGCCCCTGAAACATCTCCTGCAGCTCCCAATGGGTGACCGCCTCGCGACCGCCTTCGCGCACCGCCATCTTCTCGCGCGCATGCGGATGGCGGTCGATCGGCGCGTCGATGGTGCCGCGCTGGCGGTTCGGCACACCCCAGATGAAGGCCATATAGCCGCGCTCCATCTCCCCGGTGCGGCCATGGTCGGCAAATTGCGCGGTCAGTGACTGGTGGGCCTGGTCGTTCTTCGCCACCACCATCAGGCCGGTGGTATCCTTGTCCAGCCGATGGACGATTCCCGGACGGCGTACGCCGCCGATGCCGGAAAGGCTTGCGCCGCAATGGGCGATCAGGGCGTTGACCAGCGTGCCGCTCTCGTGACCGGCGGCGGGATGCACCACGAGGCCGGCCGGCTTGTCGATGACGATGAGGTCGTCGTCCTCATAGATGATGTCGAGTGCGATATCCTCGCCCTTCGGCTCCGGCGGGACGGCTTCCGGAACCTCCACCCCGACCGTGTCGCCTTCGGCGACGTGAAAAGCAGGGTCGCGGACGGGAGCGTCCTTGACCGTGACGGAGCCGGCGAGGATCAGCGCCTTCAGCCGTGACCGCGACAAGTCCGGAATGCGCTGCGCGAGGACACGGTCGAGCCGGGACGACCCCTCGTCGCCCTGAACGACGACGGCCAGCCTTTGGGCCCCAAGGGGAGCAACAGGCGGGACACCAGGGGACGACAGGCCTTGTTTCGCTTCGTTCGCGCTTACTTTCTTCGGCAAAACCGGTTTCCACTTCCGCCGATCATGTTTAAAGAGCCGCCCATGACCGAAACAACGTTTCCTGAACCGACCCAAGAGCAGGCCGCCCTGATCGCGCGGGTGCGGCGGATGATGCTGATCGCGGGCCTGACCTCGGCGCTCGCGGTGGCCGTGGTCCTCATCGCCGTCGGGTATCGCTTTTACCGCGGGGAGGGAAGCCCTGCCGCCACGACCGACGTCACGGCCGCCCTGCCGAAGGGCGCCCGCATCGTGTCCACCGGCATCGCCGGCGACCGCCTGGTGGTGACCCTTGATATAGGCGGGGCCACCGAAATCCGCACATTCGACGCGAAAACGCTGAAACCTTCGGGAAAACTGCGCTTCGTCAGCGAACCCTGAGCCAAGCTCGCTTGCAGTTTTCGGCTTTCGAGGCTATTGCCTGAAGTCACGCTCCCTTCGTCTAGCGGTTAGGACGCGGCCCTCTCAAGGCTGAAACAGGGGTTCGATTCCCCTAGGGAGCGCCAGCGGCTCTAGAAGCGCTGAGATTTCAAAAACATCACGCAAATCATGGCTTTGTCTGCTGTCTGGTGGTAGCAGAAGGTGATAGCTTTGGTGCGGGTGTCGATGGGGATAATCAAAGACCGACACGGGACCTATTACGTCCAGCAAAGGGTGCCTGCGCACCTGCAGGCGGCGGTCGCGAGCATTCTGGATGCTGACGAACCTCGTCGCGTCTTTCTCAAAAAATCGCTGGGCACAAAAAACCTGAAAGAAGCGAAAGCAGCGGCGCCCCACGTCCTGACCGACTTCAACCGGATCATCGCGGAAGCGGAAGCTCTCCTTAAAGAACAGCCTGTCGTCACAGCCCTGACCGATACGCAAATCAAGCGCATGGCGGAGAGTTACTACGCGACCATGTTGGCTGATGATGAGGAGGAGCGCAGGGAGGGCACCGGGTCTGAGCCTGTGTTTCAGGGCGTTGCAAAGCAGCTGGATACTGCGGGGGTCGAATACGACACGCCCTTCGCTGTGGGTGTCTTGCCTGAGGCAGGACTGTCGGACCGCGAGATTTTCAAGCGCGCGGAACTCCTCGAATATCAACTGCCGATGGTCTCAGCCGCACTTGCGCGGGGAGACATCACTGTGATGCGGGAGGAGCTGGACGAGCTGCTGTATGCGTTCCAGTGCAACTTGGACCGCAAGAGCGCCGCGTATCGCAGGCTCGGAATGGCCGTGCTGGCCGCTCACGTTCGTGGATTGAAGGACATAGAGCGGCGAAATGCCGGGGAGCCCATCGAGACACCACACTCAGCCTACGCGCACCCAGGCGCCCCTGTGGCCCACGAAGGAGGCACACTGCGCGACGCGTTGGAGGGTTGGAAGAAGGAGCGCGAGCGGCCTGAGAACGTCACCCACGAATACGCGCGCGCGGTAGAGATGTTTATTCAGCTACACGGCAACCTAGCCATAGCTTCGATCAAGCGCTCTCACGCTCTGGCATTTCGCGAAGCCCTCCGTTTGGTCCCCAAGATCAGGAACGGCGACCTGCGGAAAGCCGGATTGCCCGAGCTGAGCCAATGGGGGTGCGAGCATCCTCAGGCACCCAAGGTTTCCGTGGCAACCGTCAACAAGCAGCTGGGCGCAGCGCAGGCCATCGCCAACTGGGGCTACGACAAGGGCTTCGTGCCTGATGATGTGCCGTGGCCCGATCCCTTCAGGAACATGCGGCTAGAGGAGGAGCAGTCCGAGCGGGGCTCCTTCAACGCGTCGGAACTGCAGGCCGTCTTCAACGCACCAATCTTTACAGGCGGCGAAGTACCTACGGGTGCCCAAGGGGCCGCCGGTTTCTGGCTTCCGGTGTTGGCACTGTTCACCGGTGCACGTCAGGCTGAGATTGCGGGGTTTCAGGTCTCGAATGTTCAAGAGCTTGAACGTGTGCCGCTCCTATTCATTGTGGCCAATCGGCGTGCAGGTAAACGCGTCAAGACGAAAGCGTCAGAACGCGTCGTTCCCATTCACCCTGAACTCATAAGGCTTGGGTTTCTGGATTACGTGAAACAGCGGGCGCGTGATGGTGCAGACGCTTGGCTATTCCCTCTGATCGCTCCAGACCAGCGCCGCGCTCTCTCCGCTTGGTCGAAATGGTTCGGAAACTACCTGCGCAAGCAGATCGGGGTAACGAGTCCTGATAGGGTTTTTCATTCATTTCGTCACAGCTTCCAAGACGCCCTCCGACGCGTCACACCGGACGCGGAGCTGCGTGATGCCCTTCCCGGCCGAAGCAGCCGTAACAAGTCAGTTAGCCGTGACTACGGCGCGAAGTACATGATCGACCGCTGGGGTGTCGCGACGCTGCGCAAAACCATCGAAGGCATCTCGTATCCCGGATTGGACCTGTCGCGCGTCCGGCCACTCAACACACCGACCACTGCTCGTGGCAACAAAACGAAATGACGTTCATTCCCATCGATCAAGACGAGCTACAAGCCGCAACCTATGCCAGCTTACGGGCGCACCCTATCTCCGCGGAGGCCAAGGCTCTCGTGAGCACGTTGGCTCGCATGCTGGATGACCACGCCCTCGCGACAGGAGCGCGGAAGAACAAACGCAACAACACCGCCGAGAAGCTGGACTACGCGGTGGGAGCGTTCCTAGCGGACCTGTTGCGAGGGTATGGCGATAGCGAGCCGGAGCCTAACCCGTGGGTCTACCGGAGCATGCACGCGAAATCGTTCACCGGCGCTTCGGTCTCGTACCGCACGTTCAGTAGGCTGGTGGACGTCCTGATGCAACTCGGGTTCATCCAACATGTCGATGGGCACAAGGTCTCCAACGAAGACAGAGGTAAATTCGGCGCTCGCTTCCGCGCTACACCAGCCCTGTTGGCGTTCTGCCGTGACCGCTCTGTCGATCCTGCGAGCGTTCATGATCACTTTGAGTTTGAGTATGACCTGCCGACCGAGGTCGTTGAGCTGCGAGCCACCAAGAAGGGCCAATACTGGGTGAAGACCAAGCCCGTGGGGGCGCCTATGCAGTTCGAGAGGGCCGGCGTTGTCACGCTCATCGAAGACCAAGTGAAGGAACTAAATGAGTTTTTCGCGCAACAGAAGCTTCGTGGTGGATCACACCATGGATATGTGCGCGTTTATAACAACGGTGATAACCCTCGCTTCCACTGGAACATGGGCGGGCGGCTCTACAGTCAGCACTTCACCGACAGCTACCAAGTCATGAGCAGCGATGAGCGGCTGAAGATGACCATCAACGGCGAGCCTGTCGCCGAGATAGACATTAGAGCGAGCTATCTCACAATCTTCCTCTCACTCAATGGCATCCAGTTGCCCGAGAGTGATCCTTACGACCTTCCTGGCCTCGGGCCGGTACACCGCGACGCAGTGAAGCAATGGATGGTGGCCACCTTCGGAAACTCAAAGCCTATCAAGAGGTGGCCACCGCGTATGCTCCAGAAGATGCCTGAGCTGAGCCAGTACAAGCCGTCCACGATCATGGAGGCTGCACTGACTAAGTATCCGGCTCTGGCTTCTTGGGGGCAGCCGCTAAGGGCTGTGACCTATGGCTGGGCCGACCTCATGTGGATCGAAAGCAACGTCATGCTATTTACGATGCTGGAGCTCAAGCGAAAGCACCAGATTCCCAGCCTGAGTGTCCATGACAGCCTCATCGTGCCAGCTCATGGCGCCGAAGCAGCACAAGCAGTGCTTCGAGAGAAGTTCCACGATCAGCGACGAGTAATACCTCTCCTGAAGATAAATTGGTCAAAAACTCTCAAAAAAAAGCCAACCAGAGGAACCGAAGGGACACCAAGGAGGAGGGGGGAAGGATGAAGAAGGGTAGAAGAGAGAAGAGGTTACTTAGGTACACTGGAAACGTTTTACGTTGCAGAGCGCGTGGGAATGTAATGACCGGATGGGAATACCGAGCTTCCTGCGCCCGCTCCGACAGAAGGGCGATTCAGAGAGGACCGCTGGGGCGATTTTTTCCTTCCCCCGTCTGTTTCCCAGCTTCGGCCTCCAAGGTGGGCCTGTACGGCCCAGCGGTGACTCAGGATTCGTTTGTGGCCACTTCGGCTACCCTAGGGCGGCCGACCCAAACGGCTACCGGTGGACTCCGTAGAGTCATCTGGAGGCCTGGCCATCGGTTTCGCGGGGGGCAGCGTGATGGGTGGCACCGGATGCTCTATCCACACCCGCGGACGCTGAAGGCCCTCAGGTCACCCTCGCAAATCCTAGCGGCTTCCCATTGAGCGCGTCCGGTCCGATCATGGGAATGACCACCAAGTCCTGACATTCCATTTGCGGTGCATCAGTTCCTGCAGCGGCGAAGCGCGCCAAGGCGTCCGCAAGGAGTTCGATAGCTCGCGTGTGGGCTTTGGAATAAACGCATGCTTGGCTTCCGTGGACCTGCGCAGCCATCGCCCACGCTCGGTGACGCAGTAAACGCGGGCTGCCTGTATCTGGAAGTTCGCTGTTTAGGCTGCGACACGCCCCCGACCGTTGCGCTCGATTTGATCCGTAGGCCGAAGACAACACCGATCCACGAGCCTTGAGAGGTACATGCGTTGGAAAGACTGTTCGGAGCTGCGCAGGGATGCGTACGAGAGGCAGCCATTTGGTGCCCTGCGGCAGCGAAAGATTTCGGCGAGTATTCCGCCGTCCACATGGTGTCCGGGCGACGATAGAGTCGGGGCTACCTGGATTAAGGGCCCATTGAGCTTGCCAATTAAAGGTAGAAATTGGCGGCGGCTAACGCTAGAAGCAGACCAAGGTGCCGAAGTGTAACGGTAGCACTCCTGCCGAGTAGAGGCCAACCATTGATCAAAGCAGGCAGAGCAGGTTCAATTCCTGACGGCGCCACCAATGACTGAATGGAAATCTCAACCTCTTTCTGAGTTGCTGGACGACATCGGCGAGGCTGTTGCATCGCTGAACGCAGTAGTTGTCGGTCTCGATGCTGTCGAGAAGGGCCACCAAAAGCCCGAAACCTTGGACGTCTCATTCGACCCGGACGACAGGCGCTCTGCTGCGAGAAAAGCTCGGAAGTTTGTCGTTGAGGCCGTTCTGGTTCGCGTCTTTGAGGCCCTTTTTCAACATACGAACTTGATCTCTACTCTGCCGCGCTTTGGTTCGGTGGTCAGTCGGTGGGATGGAAAGTAAGCGCGCATTTTGCTGCACAGGCTGCGCGCGCGGCTGGCCGCGGTGTCGCGTGACGCCGGGCCGCAGCGGGATCATCGGAACGGCTTGATTGATCCTGAGCGTTCGACCGTCAGCCGCTGTCGTTGTCAGCTGGCAGGTTTTTTTGAGCGGTGCAGTTGAACGGCAACAGATCTTCGATATCGGCGTCTGGCGCGCGCTGGGGCAATTCGGTGAGCGCGTGACGTAGCCATGCATAGGG
>NZ_AUEZ01000037.1 GCF_000426245.1 Bradyrhizobium sp. Ai1a-2
CGACACCACCGGCACGAACGACAGCGGCTCCGCCGAAGCCGGCAGCACCAACTGGCCCAAACGCGCCCGGCGCCGCCAGTCGTGCACCTGCTGGGGCCGGCAGCCATGGCGACGGGCGACGTCTGTGACAACCGCCCCCGGCTCGAGGCTTTCCGCGGCAATCTGTGCCTTCAAATCATCCGGCCACCGCTTGCGACCTGCGCCAGCATACACTTCGATACGCGGCGACAACGGTCGTCTTATGTCATCCGAATGGTCGTCCATTGTAAGCACCCTTGCTGAAGAAGACTCTTCTAACGGTGCTCTTAAGACCCCGCACAAACAATCCGACGGGCCTCTGCGCTACGCTTACGGTTCATCCTTATGGAATGTGACTATTTGAACGCTATCGGCCACCATAAAGGTAGACAATACCCCAATGCCGAATCGGCTGATCGCGGAGAAATTGGGGTAAGTCTCTCTAAACTTTGCATCTTGATACCGAGATGAGCCCACGTTCAGAAGATGATTAACAATGATGTCCTGGGTCATGCCGGTGCCATTGTCCTGAACGGACAAAGTCAGATCTTGCGAGTTCCAAGTAATCAGAATCTTACCTGAAACTTCAGAATCTACCGCATCCATTGCAGCTTGGAGTCGCACCGCATCGATCGCGTTCTGTACTAGCTCGCGAATAGCAACGGAGCTATCATTGTATAACGTGTGCCCCGTAAGAAGATCGAGTATTCTGGCCTGATCGATATGGAACTCGAATGGACTGGGAATGAAGCCAACTGCTTCGACCTCCGAGTCGTCGATTTCGCGCCAAGGAAAGACTAGCTTGTTGACCGTAGCAGCGTTTGCTCTCTGAACAGCGCCATACGAATATTCTAGCTGCTTTGCAGCGTAACTGAGATACGATGTGAGACCAAAGAACCCGTTCTCGTTGTCGAATTTGGCATAAACGGCGATCGTATTTGACTGCACGTCCGACGTTGCGGCTCCTGTCCTGTCCAATGCTGGTTTTGGAGATCCCTCTTACTGCGTTTTGCTTCGTCCATTCGATCTGACTAATGGGATCGGTCGGATTGATCATCCTAAACATAACAGATGGCGCCCGCTGCCTCGTTATCTGTAGAAGATCGACCGTGCGTAGAATGACTGCTGCATAAAGAACATTCGCTGTCTCTGGGGGAGTGCGTCCGTAGGGACGAAAGGGTCGATACTTCTGAAGATCATCTAGATCATCTAGATTGTGGCTTTCGCAAACGTTAGCTAAATCTCTCCGAAATTCGGAGTCGAGGCCACTGAGCAACCGATCAAGTTCTACGGCTTGCGCCCTTGCATAACCCAACTCAGTTGCTGCCCTGCCCTCAATCCAGGCACGCACTCTCTTGGCATGATTGAAACGAACAAACTCTTGATAAAAAAATCGCTCAGCTCGCTCCTTCCCCAAGGCCTCGACTTTCTGCCTATAATCCTTGCCGTCGTTGTGCTTGAACAACACTCCGTTGCAGAATTCGTCGAAGTTGGCCACATCTCGATTTTGAAACTCCTCTTCGGTAACTATTAGGCCAAGATCGTGAAAATAGATTGCTAGTGTGATCAATAGCCAATCGGCTGCGGTCATAACTTCCTTGGTCGATTCAGGAATAATCCATTCGAGATCCTCCAGCATAGCTTCAACATGTGAGAAATCATGAACAGTATACTCCGCAAAGAAGCTATTCCTGCCGAATAAATCCAGAATTTGCTTTACGGATCGCCGTACCTCATGAAGCTGTATCGCAAATGGAATGTATTGAGTTGCAACAAATGCCCGTTCTTCAGCCTTCGAAAGACCTTCCATAGTTTCCCCCAACTTGCCTGCTCGAATTCAAAGCGATTCATCTAACAGTAGCAACCAAAACATCGTTTCAATCCTCAACCGTCGATCGACTAGCAATTTTGCTACCGCACCGACCATCAAGCGTGGCCCGAAGGGCGCCATCGTCATGCTGCTAAAAGCGCGTCGAATACTGCTTCGGCAATATCATCGAGGCGTGCGGTAGCATCATGCCACGGAAGCAGATGCAGGTTCGATCCGAGCGGTTCGGGTTGAAGAACGCGGAAATGAGGCTGCGATCAGATAGTCCTAATGGCCGATCGGCGTGCTTTTGCTTTCCAGGTCGGCACGGATTTCGCCGGCATGCATCGCATCGTCGGTTTCGAACGGGAGAACATCGATGCCCAGATCAAGAAACCGCTCGAGCAGGCGTTCGTTGTGCTCGCGCCGGCCGCTCTTGGCGAAGCCATAGCGCATCTCAAAGAGCGCGACGACCGGCAGCGCAACCGGAGTGCCGGCCCGTATCTGCTCTCCGAGCCGATGGCGAAGCGATGAATGTCGCCTGTTCAAGATCCAGATGACGATGTTGGTGTCGAGGCAGATCATTCGTCGAAGAAGACGCGCGGATCCGGTTCGGCCGGCGGCTCGTCCGGGATGCCGTCGGGCAGAAAGTCCTTCGCCCCGAGCGCGTCAAGCTCGGCCCAGAACTTGTCGAGATCAATCGGCGGCTTCTTGATCGGCTCGAGGATCACCTTGTCGCCGATCTTGCTGACACGCACCTCGCTGCCCTCGAAACGAAACTCCTTGGGCAAGCGCACGGCCTGGCTGCGGCCATGCATGAACAATTTGGCGGTTGCAGTCATGATCCGCCTCTCCGATTTTGATAGATACTCGTGGTATATGTCGCGGTTCGCTTGGCGCGTTCAAGGACCAAAAACCCGCACGCTTTACGCCGTGCGTTCAACAAACGGATTGATGATCCTTACCCCGCCGATGGCGCGGCCGTGCTGCATGTCCTCGCTGTAGACGGTCGCACAGCCGGCCTCGATCGCGGCTGCGACGATCAGGGCGTCGTAGAAGGACAGACGATTTTCTTCGGCAAGCGTTCGCGCCAAGACGTGGAGTTCGAATGTCAGCGCGAGTGGAGGATCGAGCACAGTAAGGATGTCGGAGATGGCGTCGGAAATATCGTCCCAATCGTGCTGCAGCTTGCATCGCGCGACCGCGGTGAACTCATTGAGCACCTGGACGCTGAGCTTGCCGCCTTGGGCCAGCAAGGCGCGCGACTGGTCGGCTTTGGGACCGGTCTGTTGGGCGTAGATCAGGATGTTGGTGTCGAGGAAAGCGCTCACCGCGCGTTGGCCTCGTCGCGATCGAACCGATAGCCTTCGGGGAGCGTCCAGTTGCGCGCGGCCATCCGTTCAAGCGCGCGGCGGCGCTGAGCTTCCCTGGTTTCGACCTCGATCGTGCCGGCCTTGGCGGCGACCACGCGGAGTTCGTCGCCCTCCTTGAGGCCGAGTTGATCGACCAGCGCCTTGGGCAGGCGCACCGCAAGGCTGTTACCCCATCTCGAAACCTGCATTGCCGCCTCCACCATATACATTTTCAGCATGTAGATCATATAAAGGATCCGCACCCGCCTTCAAGTGTTCAACCGCGACACCCCGCGGACGGCGAGAACGGTGCGCCGCTTGGCTGGCGCGACGGTCATCTGATATCGATAGCGGCCCGATTTTCGCAGTGGAACGCAGATGATGCCTCGCGCGCACGATGTTTTGGCGAAATTGCCAACTTTGCTGCTTGGATCGGCGCTTCTCCTCTCTGCCCAACCCACCCTCGCCGCCGAGGAGCCCGAGTCCCCCAAAGGCGCCACGGTCACCGTGCTCAAAGCCTCGAAAACCTGCTTCGGCAATATCGTCGAGGTGTCCGGGATCATCATGCCGCGGGAGGAGACGCAGGTGCGCCCCGAGCGGTTCGGGCTGAAGGTGGCGGAGGTGATGGCGGACCCGGGGGATAATGTTACCGCGGGGCAGCAGCTGGCGCGGCTGAACCTGCCGGAGGGCGGGCAGCTCAACATCACCGCGCCCGTGGCGGGGACGATCTCGACCTCGAGCGCGATCGTCGGCACGATCGCCGGCGGCAAAGGCGAGGCGCTGTTCTCGATCATCGCGCGCAACGAGTTCGACCTGATCGGCATGGTGCCGACGCGGGATCTCGGCAAGCTGCAGCCGAACCAGACGGCGCAGATCACGGTCATCGGCGCCGGCGAGATGGACGGCAAGGTGCGGCGCGTGGCGCCGACGGTGGAGCCGAACAGCCAGCTCGGCCAGGTGGTCGTCGGCATCAACGCCCCCCGGCGGCTGCTGGTGAATTCATCCGGCCGCGCGCAGATCAAGACCGGGCAGAGCTGCGGCGTCGCGCTGCCGCTGACCGCGATCCTCTATGGCTCCGCCGGCACCGTGGTGCAGGTGGTCAAGCACGACCGCGTCGAGACACGGCGGGTGGAGACCGGGCTGATGCAGGCCGGCCAGGTCGAGATCCGCAACGGCGTGCAGGAAGGCGACATCGTGGTGGCGCGCGCCGGCGCGCTGCTGCGCGAGGGCGACCCGGTGCGGCCGGTGATGGCGGAAGCGAAATAGCGAGTGGCGAATAGCAGGATGGGCGAATAGGGAGTGGCGAATAGCGAAGGAAGTGGCTGACTTCTTCCCTATTCGCTATTCGCTACTCGCCGACCGCTATTCGCCAATCTCACCCGCCGATGCGGATGTCTTCCAGGAGCGAGGAGGAGACGGAGGGGACCTGCTCGCCTTCGCTGGAGCGGGAGATCGAGACGCGGGTCTTGTTGAAGGCGGACTCGATGCCGGGCTGGGTCTTCAGATTGGTGAGGAGCTCGGAGACCAGCACGCTGTTGGCGACCTTGGGCTCGTCGATGACCTTGCCCGGCGTTGCCGATGATATCACCAGCGTGTTCTCGGGCGGGCTGATCGGGGCGAGGCCGTGGCTGTAGGAGCGAAAGCGGCGCTCATAGGGGTTGCGGCGGGAGGCATCGAGCACCACGAGCTTGGCCTTCGCGCCCTTCTCGTCCATCGCGCTCAGGATCCGCTCGACGCTGAGGCCATCGCGGCGGACATCGGATTCCTTCCAGATCGCGGCGTCGACCGGGAGCATGAAGCTCTCGCTGCCGGCCTGCACGCCGAAGCCGCCGAAGAACAGCATCACCACGGTGTCCGGCCCGACCTTCGCCTTCAGGCGGTCGACGGCGCGGCTCATGTCGTCCTTGGTGGCGTCCTCGACCACGTCGACATCGAAGCCGCTCGCCCGCAGCGCCGCGCCCAGGTCGCGGGCATCGTTGATCGGCTGCTGCAGCGGATGGTTCGCGTCGGGGTAATGGCCGTTGCCGATGATCAGCGCAACGCGGGACGACTGGGCGGGCACGCCGCCCTGCTCGGTCGTGACAACCTTGGGGGCTTCGAGCGGCCGCTTGTTCAGCGCAGCATGCGCACCGATCGCCAGCGACACCATCGCAACGCAGGCGGCGGCGACGATGAACGTGCGGTGGGAAAGGGAAAGCTGCCTGAGCTTCATGCGTTTCTGATCCCAATCGTTGACCAAGGCGCGACTGTATAGTCGCGTCAAAGCCGTCTGTGGTTTTAGGGGTTGCCTGATCGAGTGCCGTCAGATTGTGCTCAATTTGCGGCGCCGCAACACAGAAACCCTTAACCTGCGAAGCCTTCCGGGGCAACCTGATTCGCCCCTCCAGCCTTATCCGTAATGCACCGGAGGTAGGATTGTGCCAAAACGCGGCAATGTATGTGACTAACATCACATTTGTGTTTTGCGCGATTTTGTGCTGCGATTCAAAGGTTTGGGGGGCTTCTGGGTGGGGCCTCCTTGGATAGCGCAGGATTTTTTCGGGCCGAGGCCGGTTCCCGGCCTCGCGAGAAGATCATGCGTGCCAGAAAGGGGTCGCATGGGCTTTCATGACATTGCGGGGGCGGTATGCCGGTCGCTGACGGTCCGGAAGGACGGGCCGTCGCTTTATGACGTCTGCGATCCCCTATTGCTGAAATATCGCGGCGGCGATGCGCATCTGGGAAAATTCTACCGGACCGCGATCGGTAATCCGGCACTACGCGGCCTGCTGCGGCGGACCGGCCTGTCGGCGCTCCGCGACAACGCGCGGCTCGGCGCGCTGCAGGCAGCGCTGCGCGAGGCGCGCGACGCCGAGGCGCCGGACTGGATGGCGATCGGCGCGCCTGTCGCCGCGCTGATGGAAGACATCGACGTGCGGCATCCTCAGCCCGCAGCCGCGGCTCCGGCGCAGGCGCCCGCGGCCGCCGAGATCGAGCGCGTGATCCGGGCCTGCGGCGCGCATCTGTTGCGTGCGTATGCCAAGAACGGCTTCATCCCGACCTATGCGGCGTTCAACCTGATCGGCGATGCCGACATGGGCGGGCGCGAACTGTCGATGGCGCTGACCGGGCTGAACTCGCGCGGCTACAAGAATTCGACATTGCTGTTCAACCTCGCGCGCATCTTCATCGCGCATTCGCCGGCGCGCGCGCTGATCAACCCGCCCTGGCGCGGGATCGCCGAGCCGATGTGGCAGCCGATGCAGATCCGCCACCGCTCGGCCTATTACGATGCGTTCTTCACCGAGGCGCTGCTCGGCTTCATCGAGACCGGGCTCGCCTCGAGCGCGGAGACCAGCGCCGCGCGCGGGGCGATCGCCGACATGGTCGACTTCTGCCTGTCGGTCAGCGCCGAGGAGGTGCCCTCGCACGACGGCTCGACGGTGAATGTGATCACGGCGCTGGCCCCTCTGCCGCATCCGCGCTTCTCGCGCTTCTTTGCCCATATCAAGCAGGATCTCGGCTTCGGCATCTATGTGCCTGACTGTGACACCACCGCCTGCTCGTTCTCGGCGGCGACGCAGGCCGGCAGCGAGCATCCGATCCTCAAGCAGCCGCTTTTGGATTTCTATCGCGGCTACCAGGTGCGGAGTGGCGCGAACGAGCCGCGCGTCACCGTGCCGCTGAACGACAATGTCGATTACGAGGGCGGCGTCGTCACCTGGATCGACAATCTCGCCGGCGACCGTCCCTACGGCAACGACCTCGATCCTACGCTCAATCTCGACATCCTCGAAGTCAGCTTCCGCAACCTCAAGCGCTGGCGGATTTTGGAGACGCCGCAGCGATTGGAGACGGTGCACCGCATCATCGATTTCCAGCGGCGGCTGGTGGAAAGCGGCGCGTTCAGGAATCCGCGCTCGCATATCTACTACCTGCCGGAGCTTTATTGCGCCTATTTCGGCCGCTGCTACGCCGCCTTCATCGCGCTGCCGCTGGCGGCGCAGCGCGTGATCGATCCGACCGGGGCGTTCGCGATGATCCGCGCGCAGGTGCTGCTCTACGTGCAGCAGGAATTGATCGCCTATGAGATGAACGCGTTTGACGCCGCGCTGGCGCTGATGGCGCTGGCGCACCTCGGCGCCGAGGTCGCAACGTTCACGCCGGCGCTGCACTGCGTCGTCGCGAGCTTCGGCGAAGGCGGCGGGCGCTCCCCGTACAAGGCCTATGAGTGGAACAAGATGAAGACGCCGACGCGGATCCTGGTGGGCGGGCCGGAGGTGACCTCGGCCTTCGTGCTGATGGCGCTGGCGCTGGCACGGAAGCGAATGGTGAGTGGCGAATAGCGAATGGAGAATGTGGGGCATGGTCGGACCTTCCCCTACTCGCCACTCCCTATTCGCCATTCGCCACCCGATGACGCGAAGTTGAAATGGCTGCGGCGTTCGCGCTACTGGTTTGCCTGCTCGAATCTCCGCACAATCGGGTCACCAATCCGTGAACTTGCCGATGCGATCCCTGCTCCTCACCGCCACCCTCCTGCTGTTGTCGCCCGCGCTGGCGCAGGCCGCCGAGCTCACCGGCGTGCCGAAGATCCGCGAGGGCGACCAGATCCAGATCGGCAGCACTCGCATCCGGCTCGGCGGCATCGACGCGCCTTCCACTGACCAGCTCTGCCTCAACACCCACGGCGAGCGCTGGACCTGCGGGGTCGCCGCGCGCGACGAGTTGATCAAGCATGCCGGCGGCAAAAGCTGGACCTGCCATCCCCGCACGACCGACCGCCGCGGCCGCGTTGTGGCCCGCTGCGAAGTCGAGGGGCAGGACATCCAGAGATGGCTGGTCGCCAATGGCTGGGCGCTCGCCTATACGCGCCTGACGCACGATTATGAGGCCGACGAGAAAGCCGCGCGCGAGGCCAAGGCCGGGATGTGGCAGGGCGCTTTCATCGCGCCCTGGGACTGGCGCATCCGCAACAAGAAGACGCCGATCCTCGGCGCGGTGAAGCCGCCGGAGAACGCGCGCAACATCCTGCTCGCTTCCGCATCCGGCCCGGTCGCGCCCTCACCGGATTGCACCATCAAGGGCAACGTCAACACTTCGGGCGAATGCATCTTCCACACGCCGCAAAGCCGCTGGTACGCCAAGATCCAGATGAAGATCGCCAAGGGTACGCGCTGGTTCTGCTCGGTCGAAGAAGCGGAAGCCGCAGGCTGCCGCGAGACGAGGCGATAGGTTAGACTGGCTGCGCAACCTCCGTTTGAGAGCGCGGCACGGTGACAGAGCTTGACGACAAGGCACAACCTTCGGCGCGGCGGGGACGGGTCCGGCGCATCCAATTGCTGCTGGCGGTGACGGTCGCGATCTATGCGCTTGCCGCCTATCTCGTGCTGCCGGCGCTCTGGACCCATCACGAGCACCAGAAGGGCCTCGCCAACCTGCCCATGGTGACGCGCACCGCGCAGGGGATTCCCGGCGATCCCATGAACATCGGATTGATCGGCGACAAGTATGACGTGGTCTGCGCCATGCACGCCGCCGGCTGGTACCCCGCCGATCCGATCACGCTGAAATCGTCGATCGAGATCGTCGGCAGCGTGCTGCTCGACCGCCCCTACCGCGACGCGCCGGTCAGCAATCTCTTCTATCTCGGCCGCCGCGAAGACCTCGCGTTCGAGAAGCCGATCGGAAACAGCGCCGATCGCCGCAACCATGTCCGCTATTGGCAGGTGCTCGACAAGGGCGAGGAGGGCCGGCCGGTGTGGCTCGGCGCCGCCACGCAAGATCGCAGCGTCGGCGTCAGCCATTATACCGGTGCGATCACGCATCACATCGGTCCCGATCTCGATGCCGAGCGGGCCTTGCTCGCCTCCGATCTGGAAACGGCCCGCATGGTGACCGCGAAATATCAGGTCACCGGCATTGGTCCGACGATCGCCGGCCGCAATGGCGGCGGTGACCTCTATTACACCGATGGCGAAATCTGGATCCTGACGCTGGTCGAAGCATGCAAACCGCGCGATGGCCCGGCGACGACGATCCCGAGCCCGCCCGCGGTCGAGATCAAGGATCAGATCTGGCATGCAGTCGCCAATGCGATCGGAAAATAACGCCTCTGTGGGTTGAAATTTGCAGCCAATCCCTGCATCCACGTGTGCAAGGCAGATCAAGCAGGAAGCCAACAATGACCGTTCGCGCGGGCCGGGAATTTCTGGCCATCCCCGGACCCACCACGATGCCCGACGAGGTGCTGCAGGCGATGCATCGCCCGGCGCTCGATATCTACTCGGCAGAGATGGTCGAATTGACCGAGAGCCTGCTGCGCGATCTCTCCAAGCTGTTCTCCACCAAGGGCAATTCCTACATCTATATCGCCAACGGCCATGGCGCCTGGGAGGCGACGCTCTCGAACGTGCTGTCGCGCGGCGACAAGGTGCTGGTGCTGGAAAGCGGCCGCTTCGCGATCGGCTGGGGTCTTGCCGCATCCGCGATGGGCGCCGAGGTCGAAGTGTTGAAGGGCGACTGGCGCCGCGCGATCCGGCCCGCTGAAGTGGAAGAACGGCTGCGGCGCGACAAGGAGCACGCGATCAAGGCGATCCTCGCGGTGCAGGTCGACACCGCCTCCGGCGCCTATAACGACATCGAAGCGATCGGCAAGGCGATCAAGGCGAGCGGCCATCCGGCGCTGTTCATGGTCGACACCGTGGCCTCGCTCGGCTGCATGCCGTTCGAGATGGACGCCTGGGGCATCGACGTTGCGATGTCCGGCTCACAGAAGGGCTTGATGACGCCGCCGGGCCTCGGCTTCGTTGCCGCGAACGCCCGCGCGCAGGAAGTGCACAAGTGCGCCAATCTGCGCACGCCCTATTGGGACTGGACCGAGCGCGGAGGCACCGAGCACTATCGCAAATATGCCGGCACCGCGCCGGTGCATCTGTTGTTCGCCTTGCGCAAGGCGATCGACATGCTCACCGCCGAAGGACTGGAGAATGCACATCTGCGCCATCGCCTGCTCGCGGAAGCGGTGCGGCGCGCGGTGGCAGTCTGGGCCGAGGGACAGGTGCTCGGCTTCAACATCACTGAACCCTCTGAGCGCTCGAACACGGTGACGACAGTCACGATGAACGGCCATGACCCGGCGGCGCTGCAACGCTACTGCAAGGAGAAATGCGGCGTCGTGCTCGGCACCGGCATCGGCGACCTGCAGGGCCAGGCCTTCCGCATCGCCCATATGGGCCATGTCAACGCGCCGATGATCCTGGGCACGCTCGGCGTGGTCGAGGTCGCGCTGAACGCGCTCGGCATTCCCCATGGCAAGGGTGGAACCGAGGCCGCGATCGAGTGGCTCGGCGAGAGCGTCGGAGCCGATTGACTTTGTAGCCCGGGTGAAGCGCAGCGTAACCCGGGACCGTCGCTACAGGTGGTGGGAGACCCCGGGTTGCGCTGCGCTCCACCCGGGCTACGGTTCGCGCATCTGGCAATCCTCGCCTGCGTCCCGATATAAGGCATAGCCTTTGAAACGGAACGAGGACCGAGTGGACCAATCCGCCAGCAAGAAACCTGCCCACCCTGCGCCCGTCGCGCCGCGACGGCCGCATTCCTTCACGCGGCACGGCATCACCGTAACCGACGATTATGCCTGGCTGAAGGATCCGAGGTGGCAGGAGGTGCTGCGCGATCCCTCGATCCTCGATCCCGACATCCGCACCTATCTCGAAGCAGAGAACGGCTATACCGAGAGCCTGCTCGGCCATACCACGCCATTGCAGAAGAAGCTGGTCGCCGAGATGCGCGGGCGGATCAAGGAGGACGATTCCAGCGTCCCCTCGCCCGATGGTCCCTTCGCTTATTTCCGCAAATTCCGTGACGGCGGACAGCACGAGATGTTCGGCCGCATGCCGCGCGACGGCGGCGAGGCGCATTTCGTACTCGACGGCGATGAGCTCGCAAAGGACCGCGACTATTTCAGGTTCGGCGGCAGCCGGCATTCGCCCGACCACAGGCTGCATGCCTGGAGCGCCGACACCAAGGGCTCGGAATATTTCTCGATCCGTGTGCGCGACTGGGCAACCGGCGCCGATCTCGACGACATCGTCGAGGAGACCGATGGCGGCGTGGTCTGGAGCGCGGACGCAAAGAGCTTCTTCTACGTCAAGCTCGACGACAATCATCGCCCGATGCAGGTCTGGCGCCATCGTCTCGGCACCAGGCAGGCCGAGGACGCGCTGATATACGAAGAGCAGGATTCGGGATGGTTCACCCATCTGCATGAGAGCGCGAGCGGGCGCTTCTGCGTGATCGCGGGCGGCGATCATGAGACCTCGGAACAGCGGCTGATCGATCTCGCCACTCCCGAGACGCCGCCGCGGCTGATCGCCGAGCGCGAAGAGGGCGTGCAATATTCAATCGCCGACCTCGGCGACGAACTGTTCATCCTCACCAATGCCGATGGCGCGATCGACTTCAAGGTGGTGACGGCGCCGCTTGGCTCACCGGAGCGCAAGAACTGGCGCGACCTGATCCCGCATCGCGAGGGCATCTACATCATCGACCTCGAACTTTTCTCTGGCCACATGGTGCGGCTGGAGCGCGCCAATGCGCTGCCGGCAATCGTGATCCGCGATCTGGCCACCAGCGAGGAGCATGCGATCGCCTTCGATGAGGCCGCCTACTCGCTCGACACCATGGGCTCCTACGAGTTCGAGACGACGAATCTCCGCTTCTCCTATTCGTCGATGACGACGCCGTCGGAAGTCTACGACTACGACATGACGAAGCGGACACGGGTGCTGCGCAAGCGCCAGGAGATCCCCTCCGGCCACGACCCGGCCAACTACGTCACCACGCGCATCATGGCGACCTCGCATGACGGTGCGCAGGTCCCCGTCTCGATCCTGCACCGCAAGGATTTCGTCCGCGACGGCAAGGCGCCGCTATTGCTCTACGGCTACGGCTCCTACGGCATGGCGATGCCCGCGTCCTTCAGCACCAACCGCCTGTCGCTGGTCGACCGCGGCTTCGTCTATGCGATCGCGCATATCCGCGGCGGCGCCGACAAGGGCTGGGGCTGGTATCTCGATGGCAAGCGCGAGAAGAAGACCAACAGCTTCGATGATTTCGCGGCCTCCGCCCGCGCGCTGTGTGAGGCAAAGTACACGAGCACGAAACGCATCGTCGGCCATGGCGGCTCGGCCGGCGGCATGCTGATGGGAGCGGTCGCGAACCGCGCCGGCGAATTGTTCGGCGGCATCGTCGCCGAAGTGCCCTTCGTCGACGTACTCAACACCATGCTCGACGACACGCTGCCGCTGACGCCGCCGGAATGGCCGGAATGGGGTAATCCGATCGAGAGCGAAAAGGACTTTCGCACTATCCTGTCCTATTCGCCCTACGACAATGTCGCGGCGAAGGATTATCCCGCGATCCTCGCCATGGGCGGCCTCACCGATCCACGCGTCACCTATTGGGAGCCGGCGAAATGGATCGCGCGATTGCGCGCGACCATGACCGGCGGCGGTCCGGTGCTGCTCCGCACCAATATGGGCGCGGGACACGGCGGCGCATCGGGCCGCTTCAACCGTCTCGATGAGGTCGCGATCGTCTACGCCTTCGCGCTGTGGGCGGTAGGGATGGCGGAAGCGAAGATATCGTAGCCCGGATGGAGCGCAGCGAAATCCGGGGTTCGCACGCGCGGACGCAACCCCGGATTACGCTGCGCTCCATCCGGGCTACGAATCCTGAAATGCCTCTCCGCTCTCGCCGCACCGTCGTCCCGGCTCGCGCTTCGCTTGGCCGGGACGACGGCGGAGTTTGAAGCACAAAACGACGGCGACGATTGTGAGGACGGCTGATGCCGCTACACCAAGACGGATTTCCCCGTCGATAACGTTCGCCGCTTTCTCGAGCCGGGGCCGATCGTGCTGGTCTCCTCCGCGCACCGGAATGAGACCAACATCATGACCATGGGCTGGCACATGATCATGGAGTTTCAGCCCTCGCTGATCGGCTGCTACATCTGGGACGCCAATCACTCCTTCGAATTGATCCGCCGCAGCAAACAGTGCGTGATCAACGTGCCGACTGTCGAGCTGGCGCCGACGGTCGTGAAGATCGGCAACAGCTCCGGACGTGACATCGACAAGTTCGCCGAGTTTGGCCTGACGCCGAAGCCAGGCGAGCAGGTGCGCGTGCCGTTGATCGAGGAGTGCTACGCCAATTTCGAATGCCGGCTGATCGATTCAAGCCTGATCAAGAAATACAGCCTGTTCGTGCTGGAGGTGGTGAAGGCGCATGTCGCGACCTCGCCCAAATATCCGAAGACGATCCACTATCGTGGCGACGGCGAGTTCATGATCTCCGGCGAGAACACGCGCAAATATCGCAAACTGTTCAAGCCGGAGATGCTGTAGCGGCGCGACTAGAGCCTGAGCCGATCAGGTTAATGCAGCCACGATGAAGCTGCGCTCCCTCTCCCGCTTGCGGGGGAGGGCTGGGGTGGGGGTATCTCCGCATTGGGACTCCCCGAGTGGAGAGAGCCCTCACCCGGCGCTACGCCATAGCCGAAGCTTCGCTTCGGCGTTTTTTAAGTACGGGCCGCCAAGGCGGCCTACGCCTCTCCCGCAAGCGGGAGAGGTGAAGATTCAGCCCGATCGGATCATGCTCTACGGATTCGTATAGGCGGTCTTCACCGTCGTGTAGAACTCGGCCGCGTATTTGCCCTGCTCGCGCGGACCATAGCTCGAGCCCTTTCGGCCGCCGAACGGGACGTGATAGTCCACGCCGGCGATCGGCAGGTTGACCATCACCATGCCGGCCTCGGCGTTGCGCTTGAAGTCGCTGGCGTATTTCAGGCTGGTGGTGCAAATGCCGGCCGAGAGACCGAACTCGGTATCGTTTGCGGTGGCCAGCGCCTCGGCGTAGTCGTTGACGCGAATGACGCCCGCGACCGGTCCGAAGATTTCCTCGCGCGCGATCCGCATCTTGTTGGTCACTTCGGTGAACAGCGCCGGCTGCAGATAGAAGCCGGGCGCATCGCGCTTCAGCCGATCGCCGCCGAACACCAGCTTCGCCCCCTCGTCCTTGCCGATCGAAAGATATTTGAGGTCCTGATCGAGCTGGCTCTGGTCGACCACGGGACCGATGTCGGTGCCGGCCTTCAGGGCATCGTCGACCTTGAGGCCGCCCAGGCGCTCGGTGAGCGCGGCGACGAACTTGTCATGAATGCCCTTGGTGACGATCAGGCGCGAGGCCGCCGTGCAGCGCTGGCCCGTGGAGAAGAACGCGCTGTTGACGGCGCATTCGACCGCGACCTTCAAGTCGGCGTCATCGAGAATGACCAGCGGATTCTTGCCGCCCATCTCGAGCTGGAACTTCTTCATCGGCCGCGACGCCACGCAGGCCGCGGCGACCTTTTGGCCGGTCGCCACCGAGCCGGTGAAGCTGATCGCGGTGACATCGGGATGTTCGAGCAGCGCGGCGCCGACCTCGGAGCCGCGGCCGATCACGAGGTTGAGCACGCCTTTGGGCAGGCCGGCGCGCTGCAGGATATCGACCAGCGCCCAGGTCGAGCCCGGCACCAGGTCAGCCGGCTTGATCACGACCGAGTTGCCATAGGCGAGCGCGGGCGCGATCTTCCAGGCCGGAATCGCGATCGGGAAATTCCAGGGCGTGATCAGGCCGACGACGCCCAAGGCCTCGCGGGTGATCTCGACGTCGACGCCGGGCCGCACGGACGAAAGCTTCTCGCCGGCCATGCGCAGGCACTCGCCGGCAAAGAACGCAAAAATCTGCCCCGCGCGCGCGGCCTCGCCGATACCCTCGGGCAAGGTCTTGCCTTCCTCGCGCGACAGCAGACGGCCCAGCTCATCCTTGCGCGCCAGAATCTCATCGGACGCTTTTTTGAGGATGTCGTAGCGGACCTGCGGGGTCGCGCGCGACCATGCGGGGAATGCCGCCTTGGCGGCAGCGACCGCAGCATCAAGCTGGGCGCGGGTGCCGCGCACGGCCTCGCCGACGATGTCGTTGGTATCGGATGGATTGACGTTGGGCGAGCGCGCGCCGTCCGACATCCATTCGCCGTCGATCAGATTGTTGAACATCAGCATGGCTTTCCTCCGTCTTGATCGGGCTTGGTGCCGACGATGCTTGAGAACTGGATTAGAGCACGATCCGGAAACGTTTGCCCGGCGATCATGCTCCAACAAAAGGATCTAGCGTCCGTTCCTTTTCCGCCACGCCGCGAAATCGGTCAATGTCTGCGGATCGGTGGCGGGGTAGAGGCCGAAGATGCCGCGGCCGTTGCGGACTTCCTCGGCGACGAAATCCTCGAATGCGGTCATCTCGAAGGCTTCCTCGGCGATCTCGTCGGCAAGATGCGCCGGGATGACGATGACGCCGTCGGCATCGCCAAGGATCACATCGCCGGGAAACACCGGCGCGTCGCCGCAGCCGATCGGCACGTTGATCTCGATCGCCTGGTGCAGCGTCAAATTGGTCGGCGCGCTCGGACGATGATGATAGGCGGGAAAGCCAAGCCCGGCAATTTCAGCGGAGTCGCGAAAGCCGCCGTCGGTGACGACGCCGGCAACGCCGCGCTTCATCAAGCGCGTCACCAGGATAGCGCCGGCAGAGGCGGCGCGCGCATCCTTGCGGCTGTCCATCACCAGCACCGCGCCGGGCGGGCAATCCTCGATCGCCTTGCGCTGCGGATGCGAATGGTCACGGAACACCTCGAGCTTGTTGAGGTCCTCGCGCGCCGGCATGTAGCGCAGCGTGAAGGCTTCGCCGACCATGGTCGGCTGGTCCCGGCTCAAGGGGTGCACGTCCTGGATGCACTGGATGCGGAGGACGCGCTTGTAGAGCGCGGTAGCAACGGTGGCGGTGGAGATGGTTTTCAGCTTGTTGCGGGTGGCGTCGCTGAGTTGTGGCATGGTGTTCGCCCTCTTTCTCTTGTCATTCCGGGATGGACGCTGGGCTCCCTCTCCCGCTTGCGGGAGAGGGCGGGGTGAGGGTGCCTCCGCGACGAAGACTCGTCGTGGGGAGAGAGCCCTCACCCGGCGCTGACGCGCCGACCTCTCCCGCAAGCGGGAGAGGTGAAGAGCACCGCGTCAATAAATCGACGGCTCGTCGACCGGCTTGCCGAAACCGGTTTCAAGAAAATCGAAATCGCAGCCTTCATTGGCTTGCTTGATATGGCGCGAGAACATCCAGCCATAGCCGCGCTCGTAGCGGCGCTCCGGCGGCTTCCAGGCGGCGCGGCGGCGCTCGAGCTCCTGCTCCGGCACATCGAGGGTGATGCTGCGGGCGGCGACGTCGAGCGTGATGCGGTCGCCGTTCTTCACCAGCGCGAGCGGGCCGCCGACGTAAGCTTCGGGCGCCACATGCAGGATGCAGGCGCCGTAGCTGGTGCCGCTCATGCGCGCGTCCGAGATCCGCACCATGTCGCGCACGCCCTGCTTCACGAGCTTGGTCGGGATCGGCAGCATGCCCCATTCCGGCATGCCCGGCCCGCCCTGCGGCCCGGCGTTGCGCAGGATCAGGACATGATCGGCCGTCACGTCCAGATCGGGATCGTCGACCGCCTTCTTCATCGCGGGGTAATCGTCGAACACCAGCGCCGGACCTGAATGCTTCAGGAAGCGTGGCTCGCAGGCGCTGGGCTTGATCACGCAGCCGTCGGGGGCGAGATTGCCCTTGAGCACCGCGAGCGCTCCCTCCTTGTAGATCGGGTTCGCGACGTCGCGGATGACATCGTCATTATAGACTTCGGCGCGGGCGATATTCTCACCCAACGTCCTGCCGGTGACGGTCAGGCAGTCGAGATGCAGATGATCCTTGATCCGGCTCATCAGCGCCGGCAGGCCGCCGGCATAGAAGAAATCTTCCATCAGATAGAGATCGCCGCTCGGTCGGACATTGGCGATGACAGGCACCTCGCGGCTGGCCTTCTCGAAATCGTCGAGGGAGATGTCCTGACCGGCGCGGCGGGCCTGTGCGATCAGATGGATGATCGCGTTGGTCGAGCAGCCCATCGCCATCGCGACCGTGATCGCATTCTCGAACGCTTTCCGCGTCTGGATCTGTTGCGGGGTCAGATCCTCCCAGACCATCTCGACGACGCGGCGGCCGCATTCGGACGCCATGCGGATATGACCGGCATCCGCCGCCGGAATCGAGGAGGCGCCCGGCAGCGTCATGCCGACCGATTCGGCGATCGCGGTCATGGTGGAGGCGGTGCCCATGGTCATGCAGGTACCGTAGCTGCGGGCGATGCCGGCTTCCATGTCGACCCAGTCATCATCGGAAATCTTCCCCGCGCGCCGCTCGTCCCAATATTTCCAGGCGTCCGATCCCGAACCCAGCGTGCGGCCCTTCCAGTTGCCGCGCAGCATCGGGCCGGCCGGCAGATAGATGGTGGGCAGGTTCATGGAGGTGGCGCCGAGCAACAGCGCCGGCGTGGTCTTGTCGCAGCCGCCCATCAGCACGACGCCGTCAACCGGATGGCCGCGCAATAGCTCCTCCGCGTCCATTGCCAGCATGTTGCGGTAGAGCATGGTGGTCGGCTTGAGCAGCGATTCTGACAGCGACAGCGCCGGCAGCTCCATCGGAAAGCCGCCGGCCATCAACACGCCACGCTTGACGTCGTCGACCCGGCTCTTGAAATGCATGTGGCAGGGCTGGGCGTCCGACCAGGTGTTGACGATCGCGATCACCGGCCGGTCCTTCCACTCCTCCGGCGCGTAGCCCATCTGCATGGCGCGCGAACGGTGGCCGAAGGCGCGCAAATCATCGGGCGCGAACCAGCGCGCGCTGCGGAGTTGGTCGGGGCGTTTCGTCTTGTCGCTCATGTCTGGGTGCCCCACTTCTGGACCGTGTTTCGCTCGATTGTACGGAAGATCAGGTTTTCGACGATCAGGCCGATGATGATCACTGTCAACAATCCGGCGAACACGGCAGGAATGTCGAGCAGGTTGCGGTTCTCAAAGATGTACCAGCCGAGGCCCCCCTGCCCAGACGACACCCCGAACACGAGTTCGGCGGCGATCAACGTGCGCCAGGCAAAGGCCCAACCGATCTTCAGCCCGGTCAGGATCGAACTGAAAGCCGCCGGGATCAGGATGCGCGCCACATAGGGCAGTCCGCGCAGACCATAATTGCGGCCGACCATGCGCAGCGTGTTGGATACGCTCTTGAAACCCGAATGGGTGTTGAGCGCCACCGGCCAGAGAACGGAATGAATCAGCACGAACACAAGACTGCCATTGCCAAGCCCGAACCAGATCAGTGCAAGCGGCAAGAGCGCAATCGCCGGCAACGGGTTGAACATCGCCGTGATCGTCTCGAGGAAATCCGTGCCGATGCGGGTCGAGATCGCGAGGATGGTCAAGATCGCGGCCAGGGCGATGCTGGCGGAATAACCCATAAACAGGACTTTTAGCGACGCCCAGGCCCGCATCGGGATAGTGCCGTCGCGCACCTTCTCGAACATGGTGATGACGGTGTCATGGAAGGTCGGGAACAGCAGGGGATTGTCGAGCAACAGACCGTAAGCTTCCCAGGCTGCCGCCAGGAGAACAATGATGAGCCCCTTGCGCACAAATCCGTCGTTCCAGAGCAACTCCCACACACTCAGCTTGCGCTCGACCTCGCTTGCCGCCGGCGCGGCCACTGCATTGCCCTCGCGCAGCAGGATGGTTGCCTCTCGCATCGCGCCCCTCCTCAATGTGCGGTTGCCGCATCGGCGAACAGCAGATCGTGTATCTGCTTCTCCAGCCGCGCAGCGCTGCCGTCTTCGCTGGAGACGCGGTCGACATCTGCGACCTCGGCCTTCACCCGCCCCGGATGCGGCGACAGCAGCAGGATGCGGTTGCCGATCTTGATAGCTTCCGCGATTGAATGGGTGACGAACAGCACGGTGAATTTGGTCTCGGACCAGAGCAGCAGCAATTCGTCCTGGCAGGTCCGACGCGTCATCGCATCCAGCGCCGCGAACGGCTCGTCCATCAGGAGAATGTCCGGCTCCATCGCCATGCCGCGCGCGATCGCGACGCGTTGCTTCATGCCGCCAGACAGCGTGTGCGGATAGCCATCGACCACGCGCGTCAGCCCGACTTTCTCGATATAGGCCCGCGCCTTCGCCTCGGCTTCCTTGCGAGGTAGCCGCCGCGCCGTCAGGAGCGGAAACATCACATTCTCCAGCACGGTTTTCCACGGCAGGAGCTGATCGAATTCCTGAAAGATCATCATCCGATCGGCGCCCGGCTCGACGATCTCGCGGCCGTCAATCCGCATCTTGCCCTCGCTGGGCTGCAAGTACCCGCCGACCGCCTTCAGCAGCGTGGATTTGCCGCAGCCGGACGGCCCGAGCAGCACGAAGCGATCGGAGCGATCGACCGTGAAGGAGACGCGTTCGGTCGCTGTGATGACCGCGCTCGACGTCTTGTAGCGCAGCGTCACGTCGGAGACGTCAAGGAGTGGCGCCATGGGATCAGCTGCCCTTCAGGTCATGCGCGACCGGCAGGTAATAGTCGGTCCACGCCTTGGGCTGCGTCTTCAGCGTGCCCGTCTTGAAGAGATGATTGGCGAATTTCATGGTGCCCTGCGGCTCCAGATTCCACTCCATCATGCCGGGTTCCTTCAGCCAGGCCTGCAGATCTTCAACTGACGTCTTGTCGCCAGTGATCTCCTTGTAGATTTCGAACGCGAGCTTGGGATCGCTTCGGATCAGGTCATGCGCTTCCTCGGTCGCCAGCCGCACGGCCTGGATGATTTTTGGATTGGCGTCGGCGAATTTCGTCGTGGTGAAGAATTGCGCCTGGCTGAGCGGGCCGCCCATCACGTCGGGCGAGTTCAGCACGACATGCGCGCCCGGCACATTCTTCAACTCAAGGAAGGTATAAGGAGGGATCGAGAAATGACTGTGCACCTCATGCTGCGGATTGGACATTGCTGCATAGGCATCGGGGTGGCCGAGCTGGACGGTGTTGGGATCGAGCTTCGACCATTGATCCGCGCCGAACAACTCGCCTGCCGCGATCTGCAGCACGATGGCCTGCGTCGAGACCTTCACCGTCGGCAACGCGATTTTATCGTTCGGCCCAAAATCCTTCAGCGACTTGATGTTGGGATCGCGGCTGATCAGCGTCATCGGCTGCGCAGAAGTGGCGACAATGCCTTTCACGCCACCGCGGGTACGATCCCATAGCAGCAAGAGATTGCCGGTGCCGGTGTTGAGGATGTCGACGCCGCCCGCAAGCAGCGCATCGGTCTGCGCGCCGCCGCTGGAGAATGTCAGCCATTTGGTGGTGACGCCGGGCACGCCAAGCGAAGCGGCGTATTTCTCGATCAGCTTCTGCTTCTCGATAATGTGGCTCGGAATGTAGAAGATGCCCGGCTGCCGCGAGAGGGCGATTTCCGTCTTTTGCTGCGCCAGCGCCGCCGATCCTTGCACCAAACCGATCGCCACGACGGCGCTCGCAAGCGTCCGCCATATCATCCTGTTCATTACGCGCTTCCTCTGAGGGTTGCGGATTGACCACTTTGGGGAGATGCACTAATGTATTAGTGTATCTTTGGCAAGCCTCTCGCCGGGCATAGCGGCAATTCAAATGGGTCAACCCGTCATCGGCCAGCGTCGTGTCGTCCCGCGATCGAGCGGGCTGCTCGACCGCGACCGTCAGGCGGCGCCGCAGGTGTTCGAGCGCCTTCGCGGCATGATCATCGCGCTGGAACTGCCGCCGGGCTCACCGCTGTCGCGCGCCGCGCTGGCAGAACAGTTCGGGGTGTCCTCGACGCCTATCCGCGATGCGCTGAAGCGGCTCGAGGAGGAAGGTCTCGTCGAGGTATTCCCGCAATATGCGACGGTCGTCAGCCGGATCGACGTGCGCCGCGCGCAGCAGGCACATTTCCTGCGCCAGGCGCTCGAGCTGGAGATCGTGCGCATGCTCGCGCTGAAACCGGACGAGGCGCTCGTCGCCCAGCTCAACTCCACCATCGCGCGGCAACAGCAGTTTGCAAAGGCCGGCGCCTTCGAGAAATTCATGGCCGCCGACAACGAGTTCCACGCGCAGCTATACGAGGCCGCCGACAAGCAAGAGATCTGGACCCTCATACGCAGCCGCAGCGGGCATATCGACCGGTTGCGCCGGCTGCATCTGCCCTCGCCCGGCAAGGCGCAGGATATCGTCCGCCATCACAAGCTTATCGCCGAGGCCATCGCCGGCGGCGAGCCGGAGGAGGCGCAAAAACATCTGCGAACCCATTTGTCGGGGACGCTGAGCGAGATCGCGCATATCCGCGCGCGGCATCCGCACTACCTCAACGACTGATCTGCGGCGCCGGCGAGCGAAAACCGCTCCGGCTCCGCAGCGACCCATAAAAATGCGTAAACCAAGCCGAGCCGAGAGGCGCGGGAACCGGTTGCATAAACCGGCCGGTTTCAGGAAAATCAACAACGTGCCGTTGCTGGATTGCGGAGAAGAGCGGTTGGCGACCATCCGGAAAACCGGTTTCCACTTTTCCGGATCATGTTCTAGCATCGGCTGTGCCAGGCTTGGCCGCAACTCCAAGGCCCCGTCGCCTGGTCCGGACGGAGGAAGGCTGCAGCCGCACAGATGACGCTCACAACCAGGCTCGCCATCTCGATGATTGCGCTGGTTGCGATCGCAGTGGGCGCGGTCGCGTGGCTGAGCTATCGCAACCTGGAACTGGCGATCGTGCCGCGCGTGCTCGACCGGATCGAGGCGCATTCGCGCTTCGTCGCGGGCGACCTCGCCACCTATGCCGACAGCGCGCGCACCGATATCGTGATCTTCCGCGATTTCGCCGCGGTGACCGGGATGATGCGGGCCCGTCTCAATGACGGGACGGATCCGGTCGATCATGTCAGCGAGGCGCTGTGGCGGGAGCGGCTGGAGAGCCGCCTCGCTGCGCAGCTTGCGATCAAGCCGGCATATGCGCGGCTGCGCTTTATCGGCGTTGCCGATGGCGGACGGGAAATCGTCCGCGTCGACCGTGCGGGGCCAAATGGCGCGGTTCGCGCCGTGCCGGAAGCGGAGTTGCCTCGCGCCGGCGATGCGCCTTATTTCCGCAACACGCTCGCACTTGGCGTCGGCGGGATCTACGTCTCGCCGGTCGAATTGGACAAGGATGCCGGCGCAGCGCAGCCGGCGCCGATCCTGCGGGTGGCGACGACGGTGCCGGCGAGCGACGGCAAGCCGTTCGGGATCATCCTGATCGAGATCGACATGCGCAGCGAGCTGGAGCGCGCGCGGGGCTCTGTGCGCTCGGGCGAAACGGCGTATGTGGTCGACGGCCAGGGCAACTACCTCGTCCATCCTGACCGGGCGCGCGAATTCGGCGGGCAGCCGGGAACGGGAGCCGACTGGCGGCGCGACTTCCCCTATCTGGCGTCGGCGCTGGGTGCGCCGCAGGGCTTCTCGCGCATGGTCGAAGGTGCCGGCGGACGGCCGAACGGCGTGGCGCTGGCGCCCGTGCTGCTTGTCGACAATCAATGGATCGCGGTGATCGAGACGGTTCCCAACGCGGTGTTCATGGCGCCGGCGGCGACCATCCGCAACAGCTCGATCGTGGTCGGCCTGCTCGCCGTGCTGGCCGCGGCAGGAATGGCGATCCTGATCGCGAGGTCGCTGATGCGGCCGATCAAGCAATTGACGGCGGCGATCGAGGGCGTCGCCCAGAAGGGCACGGACGCTATTCCGGTCGACGCACCGGGCGAGACCGGCGTGCTGGCGCGCGCCTTCGTGCGCGTCATCAACGAGGCGAACGCCAAGACAGTTGCGCTCGAGCGCGAGGTGGTCGAGCATCTGCGCACCGAAGCCGCGCGCGACCGCCTCGCCGGGCGCGAGCGCCTGTTCAGCGCCGCGGTCGAGTCCGCCAACGACGCCGTCATCACGGAGTCGCTGGAGGGCATCGTCACCGGCTGGAATCCGGCCGCCGAGCGGCTGTTCGGCTACACCGCGGCGGAAGCGGTAGGCCGGCACATCTCGCTGCTCGTGCCGCCCGACCGCACCTGGGAGACAGACGACGAACTCCGCCGGATCGGCGGGGGCGAGACGATCGCGAACAACGAGACCGTACGGCTGCGCAAGAACGGCACGCCGGTCGAGGTATCGCTCTCGATCTCGCCGATCAAATCGGCATCCGGCGCCATCATCGGCATCTGCAAGACTGCCCGCGACATGACCGAATGCCGCAAGGCGCAGGAGAATTTGCTCGAGAGCGAGCAACTGGCGCGCGGCATCATCAACAGCGCGCTCGACGCCTTCGTGCAGATCGATCAGAAGGGCGTCATCCGCTACTGGAATCCGCAAGCCGCAAGCCTGTTCGGATGGCCCCGCGAGGAGGCGCTCGGCAAGAACGTATTCCAGCTCCTGGGCCGGCCGGACGGCCCGCTGAAGGCGGCGCTGGCGCTCTTCCTGCAATCAGGCGGCGTGCAGTTGCAACAGCCGCGCCGCGAGGTGCTGGCACGGCGGCGCGACGGCACCGAGTTCACCGCGGAACTGAGCATCGCTGCGCTGAAGACCCGCGACGGTTTCGTGTTCAACGGCTTCGTCCGCGACCTCACCGAGAAGATCGCCGCCGAGGAACGCATGAGGCAGGCGGAGAAGATGGAGGCCGTCGGCCAGCTCACCGGCGGCATCGCGCATGATTTCAACAATATCCTCACCGTCATCACCGGTACGATCGAGATCCTGGCCGACGCGGTGAAGAACGAGCCGCAGCTTGCCGCGATCACCAAGATGATCGACGAAGCGGCCGCGCGCGGCGCCGAGCTCACCCAGCATCTGCTGGCATTCGCCCGCAAGCAGCCGCTGGAGCCGCGCGAGATCGACGTCAACCTGCTGATCGTCGAAACCACCAAGCTGTTACAGCGAACGCTCGGCGAGCATGTCGAGATCGAATCGATCTTCGAGGACGAGACCTGCCTTGCGATCGTCGACCCCAACCAGCTCGTCACCGCGATCCTCAACCTGGCGCTCAACGCCCGCGATGCGATGCCTGACGGCGGCAAGCTCGTGCTCGAGACCGGCACCGTCTTCCTCGACGAGACCTACGCCAAACTGCAGGGCGACGTCCGGCCGGGACGCTATGCGATGATCGCGGTGAGCGACACCGGCACCGGAATCCCCTCCGACATCATCGACAAGGTGTTCAATCCGTTCTTCACGTCGAAAGGTCCCGGCAAGGGCACCGGCCTCGGCCTGAGCATGGTCTATGGCTTCATCAAGCAGTCGGCGGGGCACATCAAGATCTACAGCGAGCAAGGCCACGGCACCACGGTCAGGATGTACCTGCCGCCTGCGACCCGCGCGACGGCCACGATCGAGCCGACGCTCGCAGGCAGGCTCGAGGGCGGCAACGAGACCATCCTCGTCGTCGAGGACGACAAGCTGGTGCGCGACTATGTGCTGACGCAATTGCACTCGCTCGGCTATGTCACGCTGGATGCCGCAAACGCGGCGGAGGCGCTCGCGATCACGCGCGCCGACCGGCTGTTCGACCTCTTGTTCACCGATGTGATCATGCCCGGCATGAACGGCCGCCAGCTCGCCGAGGAGATCCACAAGCTGAAGCCCGACGTGAAGGTGCTGTTCACCTCGGGCTATACCGAGAATGCCATCATCCATCACGGCCGGCTCGACGAGGGCGTGCTCTTGCTGGCGAAGCCCTATCGCAAGTCGGACATGGCGAGCATGATCCGCAAGGCGCTGAGCGGATAGAGCGGGAACCCATAACCACAGGCGCTTGTGGTTTGCTCCGCTGCAGCCCCTTGCTTGCGTCACAACCAGCACTTGTGGTTATGGGTCCCCGTTTTCGCGGGGACGACGGCTAGGCCGAGCGCTGCTGTTGCTGCTGCGCGGTCATCACGATGCGCACGAGGTCGGCGGCATTCCGAGCGCCGAGCTTCTTCATGATGTTGGCGCGGTGGTCCTCGATCGTGCGCGGGCTGATGCCGAGGTGACGTCCCGCTTCCTTGTTGGAAGCGCCCGCCGTGAATTGTTCCAGCACCTCGCGCTCGCGCCGCGTCAATGGCTCGCGTCCCGGAAAATGCAGCGTCGAAATCGGTGACGCGGAACTGTCCGCCTGCCGCCGCGTGAAGGCGCCGATCGCCTCATCGAGGCGAGCGACGATTTCGCTGCCGCGGAACGGTTTTTCGATGAAGTCGAGCGCGCCGTTCTTGATGGCGCTGACGGCCATCGCGATGTCGCCCTGTCCCGAGATCATGAAGATCGGCGCCGGATAATCCTCGCCGTGCAGTTCCCTCAGAATATCGAGGCCGGATTTGCCGGGGATGTGCACGTCGAGCAGGATGCAGGACGGCGTCCTGCTTCGCGCCACCGACAACAGCGCGGCACCGTCGGCAAAACAGATCACCCGATAGCCGGCTGCGGACAGAACCATCGAAAGCGTGTCGCGGACGGCTGGATCGTCGTCGACTACGAAAATCTCCCCGCGGGAGGGGGCACTCTCAGCCATGGGTCATGCGTCCCTGAGTGGTGAAACCTGCAACCGAAACAATGACTCCGATCGACATCGCATCGTATCGGCCCGTATTTGTACGGGACGGCGGCTTAACGCACAAGTAGCACCGCGTTCCCTAAAGATGGGGTCCCGTGGAGAATGCGCATGCAGAAAGCCGCAGAAAAGGACATCGCCACCGAGGCCTTCGACGGAAACGACGCCTATCAATCCATCGTCTCCGACCTGATGTGCCTGATCGGGCAGGTGCAGGCGAGCCTGTTTCGGATCGAGAGCGCGATCGCCTGCGAGACCTCGCTTGCGTCCGCTGATGCCGCCGACGCCGAGATTGTCGTGCTTGATGACATCACGCCCCGCTACGCCAAAGCGGGGGCGGCGCTGAAGGCATGCAACTCCGGCCTTGGCGCGGCCCTCGAGTTCCTGCTCGAGGCGAAGGCCATGGAGCGCCGGCTGAACTAGAGCATTTTCGGTTCTGATGGAATCAGCACCGAAGCCCTGGATTCTCTGGAGCGTTTTCGGTTCTGATTGAATCAGAACCGAAGCTCTAGATTCTTGTTTTGACGCGTTTTCTTCACGCGAACCGGTATCCACTTCGCTCGAAAACGCTCTAGCTGGAGGTTTTGCCGGTTTCGGTTCCATCCGTTGGAGCGACGCGCCCCTTCACGGGTTTGCCCCGGATGAACTGGATGTCCATCTCGGTGCCGTTGACGCGGACCAGTTCGCAGCGGCGGTAGGCAAGCCCGGTCGAGGACAACAGGAGGAAGAACTCCTTGAGGTTAAGGCCCTGGATCGAGCCTTCGACATTCAGGGCGGCGTCATTCTCGGAGATGGCGTTGAGCACGCAATCGCGCCGCCAGGTTCCATCGATAGCCATGATGCATACGTCGTAGCCGCGGCTGAATGTCACCCGCTCCGCTCGCCTGCTGGTCTCCTTCATCTGTCAACGTCCCCCGATCGCAGCCATCCTGGGCATGGCGGGAGGCGCCATCGGCACGACCGCCGGACGCGCGCCGGTCGGCCGATAGAGGCCACGCTTTTCAGGACAGGGTTTGAAGACGTCGGTCAGGCCGACGACGGTTTCGGCGGCGCCGAGCGCCAGGAAGCCATCTGCCTCGAGCGACCTGGCGAGGCGGTTGAAGACGTTGGTCTTGGTGTCCTGGTCGAAATAGATCAGGACGTTACGGCAGAAGATGACGTCGAAAGTGCCGAGCTGCGAGAAGTCATGCAGCAGGTTGAGCTGCCGGTGCTGCACCATGGCGCGGATGTCGGCATTGATCTGCCAGGGCTCGCCCTTCTGCTTGAAGTACTTGACCAGCAGTTGGATCGGCAGGCCGCGCTGCACCTCGAACTGGCTGTAGATTCCGGCCCTGGATTTCTCGAGCACTTCCTGCGACAGGTCGGTCGCGAGGATCTCGGTGCGCCAGCCTGCAAGCTGTGCGCTCATCTCCTTCAGGCACATCGCCAGCGAATACGGCTCCTGCCCGGTCGAGCCGGCGGCGCACCAGATCCGGATCGTCCTGCGGCTCGCCCGTGCCTTCAACAGCTCCGGGATGATCGTATCGCGGAAATGATCGAACGGCGCCTTGTCGCGAAAGAAGAAGGTTTCGTTGGTCGTCATGGCATCGACCGCCTGCGCGATATGGCCGGCCGATCCGCCCTTCATCTTCTGCACGAGATCGTCGATCGAGGAGAGGCCGCATTTGCGCGACAGCGGCAGCAGGCGGCTTTCGATCAGATATTGCTTGTCCGCGGACAGATCGAGACCGGAATGATCCTTGAACAATCTACGCAGATACTCGTAGTCGGAAGCGTTCACGACAGCCTCTCAGCGCGAGGGAATTTTCGAACGATCAAGCAGGCGTCGCGGCTGCGATCAGACCGACTTCGTGGAATTTGTCGGTGATGATGTCCCTGTCGAACGGCTTCATGATGTATTCGTCGGCGCCCGCCTCGAGCGCGCGCGAGATGTGATCGATGTTGTTCTCGGTCGTGCAGAACACGACCTTGGGCAAGTCGCCGCCGGGCAGCCGACGCAGCTCAAGCAGGAATTGATGGCCGTCCATCACCGGCATGTTCCAGTCGAGCAGCACCGCGGTGGGCATGGCGCGCCGGCAGGCCTCCAGTGCCCGCTCGCCGTTCTCCGCCTCGATGATCTGGAAATTGAGCTCTTCCAGGATGCGGCGCGCGATCTTCCGCACCACGCTGGAATCATCGACGACAAGGCAGGTCCGCACCTGCCCGCCGATCCGAACGTCGTCCATCTGACTTCGCCTCTCGATTATTCTTGTAGACGCTCGACAATCGATAGGCCCCAGGCGGCTCACAACCACTTAATTTTACCGCCCGTGCGAATACGGATGGCATGCTGATACCGCTCTGCTTGGGCTGCGCCGGATGCGCGGAAATCCATCGCCGCCGCGCGGCCGCCCGAAAGCAATGAATTCGTTGGAGTTTTCGCGCGCGAGCGGCGCCGGCCTGCTCACGCCGCGGCGCGCTGCATCAGCTTGCGGATTTCCTTGAGCGCCTTGTAGAGCGCACCGTCCGCCACGTGACGGTTAACCAGGTCGAGCGCCTCGCGCGCGGTGGCATCGGCCTCCCGCAGTTCCCTGGCGAAGCCGAGATAGGCGGTCCGATAACGCTGGACCTCGTTCTTCAGATACATGGTCTGGACGCAATGATAGAGCCGCCTCGCCGGGGTATTGGCGGTCTCCGCGGTCACGGTGTCCCTTTCGCGCAGGATCGGCGCTTCGCCGTCGATCAGGAAGGAGGTGCGGGTGCCGGAATTGATCAGCACGGTCTCGCCGATGACGATCCGTTCAAACGGCTTCAACTCGACGCGCAACGGCATGATCGTCTCCTTTTCTAGGCAACGGCTTTTCCAGGTAAGGGCGCGGACGTCTGATCGCCCTCGATCTTCGACGCGCGAACCGGCAGCAGGCGCGCCACCATCCGGTCTGGTAATTCGTCAGTCCGAAAGCGGCGGAGTTGTCTCCGCCGCTTTCGTGTTCGATTTGGTCGCAGGGCTCAGCGGAGCAACTGCAGCACGCTCTGCTGGCTCTGGTTGGCCAGTGCCAGCGCGGACACCGCGATCGACTGGCGGGTCGACAGCGCCTGGCTGTTGGCCGCTTCCTCGTTGGTGTCGGCCAGCGTCAGGTTGGACGAGCCGGTCTGCAGCACGTTGATCAGGTTCTTGGAGAAGTCCTGACGGATCTGCACCACCGACAGGTTCGAACCGAAGGCCGACGCCTGCGAACGCAACGTGCTCGACGCATCGTTCAGCGACGTGAGAACCTTCTGGGTGGTGTCGTTGTCGATGAAGTCGGTCCCTGCGGTCAGCGACGAAAGGCCGAGGCCGGCCGGATCGTCAACCACGCCGTTGATCGTCAGCGACGACTTGCCGGTTTCGTTGAACACCAGCTTGAGCTGATCGCCGTTCAGCAGGTTGACGCCGTTGAAGGAGGCATCCTGCGCCGTCGTCTTGATCTGGTCGATCACGATATTGTACTGGCGGACCAGATCCGCGCGGGTGTTCTGCGCATTGACGTCCTTGACCGGAGCGGTCGTGCTGAGGGCTCCGAGCAGAGTGCCGGCGCCGGTGGCGCTGCCGGTGATCTTGCCGGTCAGATCAATCGACGCATCGTCGTTCGCAGTTGTGATGCTGAGCTTGCCGTCGCTGGACAGCGATGCCACCAGGTTGCTGTCGGCGAGCTTCTTGTTCAGATCGTCGAGCGTGTTCACCGCACCGGCACCGGTTCCGATGGTGATGGACTGAGCCGCCTTGCTGCCGATCGCAGCAATGTTCAGGACCTGACCATCCGTGGCGTCGGCCGGCCTCGTCGTACCAGCCGTAAGGCCAAGCTTCGCCAGAACGGTGCTGGCTCCACCGAGGACGATGCTGTTGCTCTTGTCGGTGGTGGCGTTGCTGATGGTGAGGGCGTTCGTGGCAATTGTTGTCGTACCGCCGGTGATGCCATTGATCGCAGAAATGACATCCGCCACGGTCGTGTCGGTGCTGCCCGCGCCGTACTTCAGGTTGATCGTGACGTTGCCGTTGGCGTCCGTGGTCGAGGCCGCGGTGGCGCTGGTGCCGCCGGTCGCGAACGTGATCGTCTTGCCGTTCACCGTGAACGAGTCGCCGTCGGCAAATGTAGCCGTGGTGGTGGTTGTACCGGTGGTGAGACCGCCCGCAACCGCAGTACCGGTCACGGTCGCTGCCGTATCGCCATCGCCGAGCAGGTTGTTGGCAGTCGCGCCGGTGATGACTGCCGAAGTGGCCGTCGACTTCGACGAATAGCCCGTGGTCGCCTGCAGCGCCTGGTTGGCGATCGACTTGGCGCTGTCGACCAGCTTCTGCAACGAGGTGATGCCGGTGTTGGCCGCCTGCAGCACCTGCACGCCATTGCCGATGCCATCGAGCAGATTGTTGATGTCGCTCGCACGATTGTCGAGCGAAGCGGCGGTGAAATAGTTGGTTGGATTGTCGAGGGCCGAGTTGACCTTCTTGCCGGTGGAGAGACGGCTCTGCGTGGTGGCGAGCAGATCAGCGGTCGACTGCAGCGAGAGCAGGTTCTGGCGAACCGAAGCCGAAAGAACAATGCCGGACATAGTTTGATACCCTTCTGGATGAACACAATTGACGCAGCCGCCGGAAATTTCACTCCGGCGACCGAGCCACACTGTTCCAGCGACGCTAACCCGTTCGTTAAATCGCCCCTCAGTACAACTACCCAGAAAACGCGTGCGCAGACGCATTTCTCAGTAGTTCTACTGAGATCATCGCATGCGTGAATGCACAGATCGAAACGGCGGCGCGCATCTTGGATCGCGATCGTGGATCTCGCGCAGCAGACAATCCCGTCGACGACGGATCGAGCGAGCGTCAAGCGCTCGCGCTGTTCACGACGATCGAGAGAACGTTGCGCAATGACTTTTATTCAAATCGTCGGCGCGCGACTTTCTTGTTTGAATTCTGCGCTGCTCGAATTCTGCGCGAACGCTTCGTGCCTGTCTCCTCGCGCCAGACAATCGCCTTGCATAGAAAAGTTCGACTCAATCTCGCCGAGCAGTATTTCGCATAGGCCGGTGATCGCGCCATTCTGCACAGCCGCCGATTGCTTGTCCGCGCGCCGTCGATGTCATCAGCGGCTTGCTCGCAAGAACGAATCAGCGCGCCATTTCCTTTCGCGTGCAAACGACGCGATCTGTCTGCCCGGTAGGGTGTATAGCGACGAACGCGTAACCCTTGTGCAATCGTGCGAGAAAGCTATTCTTCGTGCCATCCGACATGCCAAGAGTAGGTGACGCGAGACCGTGAGCTCCCGCCTTTCGGCAGGAGAGGGAATGTCTGGATCTTCGCGTCCATCCAATCATCTATTGCAGACTCTGCCAGCGGCGGAATTCGAGTTGTTGCGGCCGCATCTCGCGACCGTCGAACTGACGAAGGAGACCGTGCTGTTCGAGACCGGCGCGCTGATCAGCGAAGTCTATCTGCCGCACAGCGGCGTGGTTTCGATGATCGTCGGCTTCGCGGAAGGAGAGACTGTCGAAGTCGCCAAGATTGGCCGCGACAGCATTGTCGGCACCACTGCCGTGTTCCATGACGGACCATCGCTGGCGGACGCGGTCGTCGTCGTACCCGGCATTGCATCGATTCTCGCAACTGATCGCCTGCATGCCGTAATGCAAGGAAGCTGCACCCTGCGGCACCTTCTGATCAGGCATCAACAGGCGCTGTCCGTGCAGGCCCAGCAGGCCGCGACATGCCACGCATCTCACACGGTCGAATCCCGCCTGGCGCGCTGGCTGCTCCACGCGCGGGAGTTGTGTGAAGGCGGGCCACTGCCGCTGACCCAGGAATCTCTGGCACAGTTGCTCGGCGTTCGGCGCAATGCCATTTCGATCGTGGCACACGCATTCCAGGAAGCCGGCCTGATCCGCTACAGCCGCGGGAACATCGAAATCATCGATCTCGACGGCCTGCAAAAAGCCGCCTGCGAGTGCTACGCCGCGGTGAGGACGCAATGCGATCGGCTGCTCAATGCGGGATGAGAGGGTCTGCAGGTGGCGGAACCTGCGTCGCCGAGGCCACAGTCGTGGACGAGTATCGAACGGCATTGGGTAAATGGCAGGTTTTCCTTGCCCGCGATACGTGACAAGGTCATCCTGCAACTCGGGCAGCGTGTGTCGGCTGCCCGGCCGAGAGACGCGCAAGCTATGAGGCAGGAGACTGCTTTGAATTCGGTTCCTCGTCCGCCGAACGGATTCTTGTCCGCGCTGTCGGCATCCGACTTCGAACTGATCCGCCCGCATCTGCGAACCGTCGATCTCACCCAGGACACGGTTCTGGTCGAGGTCGACGAAGTGCTCAAGCGAGCCTACCTGCCCCACAAGGGTGCGATCTCCCTGGTCGTCAAGCTCGCGCGCGGCGAGCAGGTGCAGATCGCCCTGGTTGGGCGTGACAGCATCCTCGGTGCGTTCGCCGCGCTCGGAGACGCGACCGCGCTGAACAGCGCGGTGGTGGTGGTGCCTGGCATCGCTTCGACGATCGAACTCGAGCAGCTCCGCCTCGCCGCCGACCGGAGCGCGACGTTGCGCTACGCGCTGGCGCGGCACGGACTCGCGGTCGATGCTCAGATCCAGCAGACCGCCGGCTGCAACGCGTCGCACACAGTGGAATCACGGCTCGCGCGATGCCTCCTGCACACCCGCGACCTGTCCGGAAGCGACAAGATCGTGCTGACGCAGGAAGCAATGGCGCAGATGATCGGCGCGCGCCGCAACAGCGTCTCGCTGGTCGCGCACACGCTTCAGCAGGCGGATTTCATCCATTACAGCCGAGGCCATATCGAGATCACCAATCTCGACGGCCTGATGAAGACCTCATGCGAATGCTACGCGACGGTGAAAGCCCAATACACGCGCCTGATTCAGGGGGGCGCGTCGATCACGGCATGAGCGCAATGGCGCGCGTGCTCCCCGCGTGGAAATCCGGCCGTACTTCTACGGTTCCAAATTTTCACGGACGGCTAAGCTTAACCGGCGATAATCGGCGTGAACACGGGAGAGTTGACATGTTCACGTTCGAAACGACGGACCAGAAGGAAGTCAGGCGTTTTCGTATCGCACAGTTCAACGGCAGGACCGCGACGGCGCGTTCGGCCGGCGCGACGGTCACGGGTCACGTTCGATCCATCGTGGAAAAGAAGGCGAGCGTTCCGGCGGTCTGGACCATCACGATCATCCCGGAAGCGCCGAAGCGCGCCACCGTGAACTTGCGCACAGCCCCGCGCGTTCGTACCTTCGCGGAAGATTATCTCTGAATGCGCTCGCAGCCCGGCGACGCAAACGCGTGACCGGCCCAGAGCATTTTCGGTGCTGATTGGATCAGAACCGAAGCTCTAGATTCTTTTTGACGCGCTGCGCGGATGCGCTGCGAAATTCGAACATTATCAATTTGAATCGAATCGTTGTTTGCTTGAGCGCAAACTTCGCGCAAATGCACCGTGCTCTATATCGCTTTCGCGATCAGGAGGACTGCATCAGCGCCTTGCGGACGAGATCGGCGGTGTTGCGCGCGCCGAGCTTGCGCATCGCTTCGGCGCGATGGCTTTCGAAGGTGCGCGGGCTGATCTTCATGCGCAGCGCGCCCTGCTTGTTCGAATAGCCTTCGCTGATGAGGCGGAGCACCTCGCGCTCGCGCCTGGTAAGCGGCTTCTGGCCGGCCTTGGATGCAACCGTCAGCTTTGGCGGACGGCTTTCACCCTTGATGCGTGCGGGCGAATTGTCCCACCCCGTCTGCTGATCGATGACGGGAGCGGATCCGGAATGAACGTCGGAAATCTGCTTCAGCATCGCACAGACGCGCTCAGTCTGCTGCAGTGCGTTCTCGACCACCTGCTGCAGGTAGATTTGCGCTGCCGGCGAATGCGCGAACTGATGACTGTGCTGCTTGATCTCGTTCATGTAGAGCAGGAGCGCCGTCATCGGACCGTTGAACTGGCGCGCGATCGCAGCGCCCGCCTCTTCCGTCGCCCGCGCGCGCTGTGCAGCGAGTTCCACAATCTCACGATTGCTCTCGAATGGGGCGCGGTCTTCCATCCACTTTGATAGATGAGACCCGTCGGCTCGATGCTCGTGCTGTGTCATGCGACCGATCTAGCGACCCTAAGGCTGTTCCCGCGTTAACTCGGCACTCGGTAGGAATACTGAGAACGCGACCATGTGTTGCCAGCTCACAAGGAAATAGAGGCAGACGCGCCTAGAGTTTGCAACAATTCTCGCAGGAATGTGGCAAATCTCAGTATTTCTACTCATCGGGAAAATACTGAAATTACGGCGGAATATCGTAGTTTCACGAACATGTTTGTGAGTTCCAGCCCCCGAATGTTGGCGATTCCCGGGCGCGCGGCGAATCACCGATGAAGCGAATGCGATCGCGCGCGTTCGAGAACTTCCCAGAGAATCCTTTTGCGGACCTGACGACGAAACACGCGGCGCTCGCGCGAACATGACGCAGGAGCGGAACGACGCTTGCGCGAGAAGTCATGCGGCGGCAGAGAGCCGTCGCACGATTTGTGATCGATGCACGACACCTCGCGCCGGAGCTTTACAGCTTTCACCGGCACCACGATGATCGCGATCTCAATCCTCACAACAATGAAGGAAGACGGCGATGGCGCGAGCAACGGGATCATGGATGACGATGTCGGCGCTCGCATGCGCGCTGACCTTCACATCAGTCGCGAATGCCCAGACCGCACCCGCGGAGAACACGACGCCGCCGACCGCCGACAATGCGGTGATGATCACGGTGTTCCTGAAGCATGATCAGTCGCGCCCGCTCGGCGAACTCAACGCGCAGCTCGAGAAGCAGGGCTACTACAAGGCGTTTCCACCTGCGGGCGTCGAGGTCGTAAGCTGGTATGTGATGATGGGCATCGGCCAGGTGGTGACGCTGCGGCTGCCGGCGTCGCGGCTCCGCGAGGTCAATCGCGTGCTCGAGGACAAGGCCTGGGGCGCCTATCGCACCGAATTCTATCCGACCTATGATTACAAAGCGGTCGGCATTGCCGCGCACGAGAAGGCGCAGTAGCGCGGAGGGTGCGAAGGAGTTTTCGGTCCCCTGGAGTCAGCCGCGCGCCACTCCCCGCCCCACCGCCAGGTGAGCGCGCTCAGGCCACGGACGACCGCCTCAGGCGTGCGCCCTCGGCTGCTGGCTCAGCTTCTTCGCCAGCGTCTTCAAATCGTCAACCCGCCGGCTGCACAAGAGCCGGGCGAATTCGTCGGCATCGATGGAGGGTTGCGGAAAGACGGGCGATTGGCGCAACTCCCGGCGCCGCCAGAACAGCCGGGAGAGACGCTGCAGCAGCTTCATTTTCTTGAGCCTCGATGAAAGCCTGCGCGGATAAGTCGCCGGGCCCGTCCTTGGTTCCGCGCGTTACCCCTTCCTCCGTTCTTTTCCGCAAAGAGCGCCAAGTCCCCGGTCCTGCCGGGCCTCCTTTCGCATCCGCGTAATAATGGTGGGCGACAATCTTGCCGGCCGCTGCCGCCGGGCTCATTCTTCCGGGCGCCACGCGTTCAGGGGGAGGACAGATGCCTGGGCCGGATCTCACCCGTGCTCCGATGGGCGGCACGCTCGTGCCGGGCGGGGCGACATTCCGGGTCTGGGCGCCGCGGGCCAGCGCGGTCCATGTCTCCGGCGACTTCAACGATTGGAGGCAGGATGCCAGCTCGCTGATGTCGGAGATCGGCGGCGGACACTGGGCCTGCTTCGTGCCTGACCTGAAGGACGGCGATGCCTACCTGTTCTATGTGGAGGGCGTCGGCTCATCCGGTTTCAAGCGCGATCCGCGGGCACGGCTGTTGAGCGTGCAACCGTCCTTTCCTGCCTGCAATTCCCTGCTGCGCGATGCCTCGCGATTTCCCTGGCACCTCGAGCGCTTCGTGCCGCCGGCATTCAACGACCTCGTCGTCTACCAGCTTCACGTCGGGACCTTCGCGCCGCATCCGGAAAACGCGGACGGCAAGTTCTTTGACGTGATCGAGCGCGTGCCGCACCTCGCCGCGCTCGGGGTCAACGCCATCGAGCTGTTGCCGATCCAGGAATTCCCGACCACGTTCAGCATGGGCTATAACGGCGTCGATCTCTACAGCCCGGAGAACCAATACGCCGAGGCCAACGAGGCCAAACTCAGCCGCTACGTGGACCGCACCAACGCGATCCTGCGGGCCGCCGGCCACGCGCCCTATCCCGGCGTCGACACACTCAGGCACAGCGACGACCAGCTCCGCGCGCTGATCGACATCTGCCATATCCATGGCATCGCCGTGATCTTCGACGTCGTCTACAACCACGCCGGTGGCGGGTTCGACGACAAGAGCATGTGGTTCCTCGACCGTGAGATACCCGGCGACAACAACAACAGCCTGTATTTCACCGACCAGGGCTGGGCAGGCGGCCTCGTGTTCGCGTTCTGGAACGATGGCGTCAAACAGTTCCTGATCGACAACGCCACGTTCCTTTATGAGGAGTATCGGATCGACGGCTTCCGTTTCGATGAAGTCAGCGTGATCGATCGCTTCGGCGGCTGGGCCACCTGCCAGGACCTCACCTCGACCTTGCGCGCGCAAAAACCCGAGGCGATCCAGATCGCCGAATATTGGCCGGTCAATGCGTGGATCGTGAAGGATCGCAGCGAAGGCGGAGCGGGCTTCGACGCCACCTGGAGCGACGGCATCCGCAACAGCGTGCGGGCGGCGATTGCGAGCGCGTCGCAGGGCGCCACCGCGCGCGTGCCGATGTCAGCGATCGCGGACGCGATCGCTGCGATGAGCCTGCGCAATCGCTGGCGCGCGGTGCACGCACTCGAGAACCACGACATCGTCTATGCCGGTCGCGACGAGCGGATCGCGGCGCTTGCCGACGGCAGCAATCCACGATCCTGGTATGCGCGCAGCCGCAGCCGCGTTGCGCTTGGGCTGCTGCTGACCGCGCCGGGCATTCCCATGCTGTTCATGGGCCAGGAGATACTGGCGTCAAAGCCATGGAGCGACACGCCGGGCACGGACACCGAAATCGACTGGGCGGCGTTCGACCGCGGCGATGACGTGATGGCCGGCTTCCTGCGCTTTGCCCGCGACCTGATCGGCCTGCGCCTGACGACGCCGGGGCTGCGCGGCGAAGGCAGCGCCGTCGTCCATGTCCAGGACGACAACCGCGTGCTGGCGTTCCAGCGCTGGGTCGAGGGTGACGGCGGCGACGTCGTGGTGGTCTGCAGTCTCAACGAAAGCCCGCTCCACAACTACGCGATCGGCTTTCCCGCTGGGGGCCGCTGGCGCGAAATGTTCAACAGCGACATTTACGACCGCGAGGCAGGCCCGACCGTCACCGCCGATGGCAGCGTACGTGCCGACGGCCCGCCGCTGCACGGCCTGCCCGTGTCGGCTGCAGTGACGATTCCGGCAAACGGGCTGCTGGTTTTCGCAAGAGGCTGACACCGTCAGCAGACTCCTCGGGCGCCGGGCGATGACATTCCCGCGCGGACTGCGTTATGCTAGAGCGTTTTCGAGCGAAGTGGACACGGGTTCGCGTGAAGAAAACGCGTCAAAACAAGAATCTAGAGCTTCGGTTCTGATTCCATCAGAACCGAAAATGCTCTAGGGCTTTCGTTCGAGCGGCACTCCCCGCCGCGATGCAAGTCGAAGAACAATGGCCGCACCTTACGTTCCGCAGATCGCCCTTTATCGCCGCTGGCTCGAGGAGCAGCGCGGCCTGAGCTTTTCCAGCTTCGAGGACATGCGCCAGTGGTCGGTTCGCGACCTCGACGCCTACTGGCAGAGCATCTGGGATTATTTCGACCTGCGCTCGCCGACGCCGCATCGCGCGGTGCTGGCGGAACGGAAGATGCCGGGCGCGGTCTGGTTTCCCGGCGCGTCCGTCAATTACGCCCAGCAGGTGTTCCGCCACGTCAAGGCCGCCGATGCCGCGGGCCTGCCGGCGATCGTGAGCAGCGGCGAAGACGGCGCGCTGAAGGAAGCGAGCTGGCCCGAATTGCGGCGACAGGCGGCCGCGCTTGCGGTTCACCTGCGGGAGAAGGGCGTCAAGCCCGGCGACCGCGTCGCGGCCTATCTGCCCAACATCCCCGAGACCATCATCGCCTTCCTCGCCACCGCGAGCCTCGGCGCGATCTGGAGCGTCTGCGCGCCCGACATGGCGGCGCCGGCGGTGATCGATCGCTTCAAGCAGATCGAACCGAAAGTGCTGATCGCCTGCGATGCCGTCACCTATGCCGGCCGGCGGCATGACCGCCACGCCGTGATCGACGAGCTCCGGCGCTCGCTTCCGACGGTCAAGCACTTCATTCTGCACAGTGACGCGGAGAACGCCGAGACAGCCGATCCGCTGTTGTCGGCGATCTTCACCCGCCGGAGTCCCGCGATCGATGCGTTCGAGCCGGTGTGGCTGCCGTTCGATCATCCGCTCTGGATCGTCTACTCCAGCGGCACCACCGGCCTGCCGAAGCCGATCGTGCACAGCCATGGCGGCATCATCATCGTGGTGCTGGCGCTGAACACGCTGCACAACGACATCGGCTGCAGCTATCAGCCGAACTCGCTTGGCGAGCGCTTTCACTGGTACAGCTCGACCGGTTGGATCATGTGGAACTGCCAGGTCAACGCGCTCCTGGGCGGCACCACCTGCTGCATCTTCGACGGCAGCCCGGGCGGATCAAAGGACAGACCGGACTGGACCACGTTGTGGCGCTTCGTCGCCGACGCTGAGGTGACGGTGTTCGGCGCCGGCGCGGCGTTCTTTGCCAATTGCACGAAAGCCGAGATCGATCTCGCCACCGTCGACGACCTCTCGCGCCTGCGTGCGCTCGGCTCGACCGGATCACCGCTGAGCGCCGACACCCAGGCCTGGTTCAACGAGCGCTTCGCCGCGCTCTCGAAGGTCAATGGCAACACCGCGCAGGCGGACATGTGGTGGGCGAACATTTCCGGCGGCACCGACTTCGCCGGCGCCTTCATCGGCGGCAACAGGGAATTGCCGCAGACGCCGGGCACGATGCAATGCCGGATCCTGGGCTGTGCCGTGGAGGCGTTCAACGAGCAGGGACGGCCCGTGATCGACGAGGTCGGCGAGCTCGTCTGCACCGAGCCGCTGCCGTCGATGCCGCTGCGCTTCTGGAACGATCCTGATGATGCGCGCTATCGCGCCAGCTATTTCGAGACCTATCCGGACAATTTCGACGGCAGCGGACGCGGTCCGGTGTGGCGGCATGGCGACTGGCTCAAGGTCGCCGCCGACGGTTCCTGCGTGATCTATGGCCGGAGTGATGCGACCATCAACCGGCACGGCCTGCGCATGGGAACGAGCGAACTTTACTCGGCGATCGAGGCGCTGCCGGAGATCCTGGATTCGATGGTGGTCGATCTCGAATATCTCGGGCGCGAAAGCTACATGCCGCTGTTCGTGGTGCTGCGCGACGGCCTCGCGCTCGACGAGGCGGTGCAGGCACGGATCAACAAGGCGATCGAAGCCGGCCTGTCGCGCCGCTTCCTCCCCAACGAGATCTTCCAGGTGCCCGAAATCCCGCGCACGCTATCGGGCAAGAAGCAGGAGCTGCCGATCAAGAAGCTCCTGCTCGGCCATCCGATCGAGAAGGTCATCAACAGGGACGCGATGGCCAATCCCGGATGTTTGGAGTGGTATCTCGCCTTTGCGGATAGCTATCTGCAAAAGAATGCAGGCGCCGCATAAGGCAGCGCCTGTTACTTCGCCTGCTCCTTCGCCAGTTCCAGCCACTCGCGCGTGAGCACGAGGTCGGCCCGCGCGAGTTGATGCCCGACCGGCAGGGTCCGGTACGTGACATCGGCGCCGGCATCGAGCAGGATGTCCGCGAGTTTCGCCGAGTTGGAGCTCGGCACGATCGGGTCCATCTGTCCCGAAGCGATCAGCACCGGTATGCCGCCCAAGTCAGCGCGCGGTGGATCGGACAGCGGGACCATCGCGCGCAGCAGCGCTGCGCCCGAAAGGGTGCCGGGGCGAAGCAGCATCATCGCCGCGGCGATGTTGGCGCCGTTGGAATAGCCCACTGCCACCGGCGCGCCGATGCCAAGACGGCCGCGCGTCTCGTCGACGAAATCAGCCAGCTCGATGGCGCGCCGCCGAACGTCGTCCTCGTCGAACACCCCTTCCGCAAGACGGCGGAAGAAGCGCGGCATCCCGTTCTCCAGCACGCGGCCGCGCGGCGACAGCAGCGCCGAACCCGGCGACAGCATCCTGCCGAGATCCAGCAGGTCGTTCTCGTCGCCGCCGGTGCCGTGGAGCAGCAGAAGGGGCGGAGCGCCCGCCCCTTCCGCCGGCTCGAAGCGATAGACAAAGGCTGTCTCGTTGGTCATGCGACCTCTCCCAGATCCGGCAGCGCGCTTTCGATCTCCTCGCGATGCCGCTCGAGAAACGCCGGCAGCTTCAACGCGTGGCCGAGACTCTCGACGGGTTCATCCACCGCGAAGCCGGGAATGTCGGTCGCGATCTCGAACAGCACGCCGCCGGGCTCGCGGAAGTAGATCGAGCGGAAGTAGTTCCGATCCCTCTGCTCGGTCGGATGCAGGCCATGGGCGGCGACCAGCTTCTGCGCCATCTGGCCCTGTTCCGCGTCGTCCACCGCGCGGAACGCGATGTGATGCACCGAGCCGACGCCCTGGCGGCCGCGCAGGAAGCCCTTGGCCTCGTAGATATCGACGATGCTTCCCTTGACGTCACCGGGAGTAGCAAAGCGGATCACCGAACCCTCGCGCGCGACCTCGCGGAACCCGAACACATCGATGAGGACGGCGGCGGTCTTGGCTGCACTCTCGAGCAGCAGGGTCACGCCGTGGAAGCCGCGGATCGCGTGCTCGGCCGGGACATCGCCATTGCTCCAGGCCGGCTCGTCTTCAGCGCCGGGAATGCCGACCAGAGCGAGCGCAGTGCCATCGGGATCAGTGAAGGGAAGGACCGACTCCCCAAAGCGCTTCTCCAGCGGCTGATGGGGGATGCCCTTCGCGACGAAGCGCTGCACCCAATAGCCGAGCGATCGTGCAGGCACGCGGAACGCGGTCTGGTGGGTCTCGCCAACGCCACGGCGGCCGGCCGGCGCGCCCTCCCAGGGGAAGAACGTCAGGATGGTTCCGGGATGGCCGACCTCGTCGCCGTAGTAGAAATGATAGGTGGTGGGATCGTCGAAATTGACGGTCTTCTTGACGAAGCGCAGGCCGAGGTCGCGCGTGTAGAAATCGAAATTCCTCAGCGCGTTGCCGGCGATCGCGGTGACATGATGAATGCCAGACATTGGTTTTTCCTCCTCAACTCGAGAGCCCGACCGGGCTCGTTGGGCTGAATATCGGCCCGCTATATTCCGAGAACAATCCATGCTTTCATGGCGCCTATGTCTACGATTTGAGGACAATCGGCCGGAGGCTAGATGGACAAGGTCGCGAGCTTGCGGGCGTTCGTGAAGGTCGCGGAGACCGGCAGTTTCGCCGAGGCCGGCCGGCAGCTTCGGCTCTCCCGCTCCGCTGTCAGCAAGTATGTGGCCGAGCTCGAAGAGAGCCTGGGCGTGCAGCTCCTCAACCGGACCACCCGCCACGTCAGCACCAATGAGAGCGGCCAGATGTATTTCGAGCGCGCGCTCTCGATCCTGTCCGAACTCGACGCGGCGGATCAGGCAGTGTCGCAGGCGCAATCGACGCCGCACGGACTGCTTCGCGTCAACGCGCCGATGTCGTTCGGCACGCTGCGGCTCGGCCCGGCGGTCGCGGACTTCATGGAGAAATATCCCAAGATCCAGCTCCAGCTCGTCCTGAGCGACGACCTGCTCGATCCCGTGCAGGACGGCTTCGACGTCACGTTACGGATCGCGGAGCTGGAATCGTCGAGCCTGATCGCGCGCAGGATCGTACCGATCGGCCGCGTCGTCTGCGCCTCGCCGGGCTACCTGGCCCAGCATGGCATGCCGGCCCATCCGCGCGATCTTCGCGATCATACGGCGCTGACTTACGGCTTCCTGCTCACCGGCAACCAATGGAAGCTGACCGGCGCGGATGGCGATCACTGGATTCAGCCATCATGGTCCCTGTGCGCGAACAATGCCGAGGTGCTGCGCGACGTCGCCACGAAGGGCCACGGCATCGCGCTGATACCGACCTTCATCGCCGACGATGCGCTCCAGACAGGCGCGCTGAAGATCATCCTCGCGGATTACCACGCACCGCCGCTGACGCTCTATGCGATCTATCCTCCGACCAGGCACCTCTCGGTAAAGGTGCGGCTGTTCATCGACTTCCTGGTCGAGCGCTTCGGCGCGGGAGTGGATTAGCGCGTCGTTCCGTAGCCCGGGTGGAGCGGAGCGCAACCCGGGACGTCTGCGTCCGCGTTTGAGGGCGGTCCCGGGTTACGCCTGCGGCTCCACCCGGGCTACAAGCACCTTCACACCAGGAACACCGTCGATCCCGTGGTCTTGCGGGCGGCGAGATCGGCGTGGGCCTTGGGGGCGTCCTTGAGCGGATAGGTCTGGTTGATCTCGATCTTGACCGCGCCTGATTTCACTACGTCGAACAGTTCGTTCGCCATCGCCACCAGGTTCTCGCGCTTGGCGCCATAGGTGTTCAGCGTCGGGCGGGTCACGTACAGCGAGCCCTTCTGCGCGAGGAGGCCGAGATTGAGCGGCTCGACGCTGCCTGAGGACTGGCCGAACAACACCGCGACCCCGAGTGGCGCGAGGCAATCCAGCGATTTCAGGAAGGTGTCCTTGCCGACGGAGTCGTAGACGACAGGAACCAGCTTGCCTCCAGTGATCTCCTTGACGCGGGCGACGAAATCCTCGCGCGTGTAGACGATGGCGTGCGCGGTGCCATGGGCTTGCGCGAGCTTCGCCTTCTCATCGGTCGAGACCGTGCCGATCACGGTGGCGCCGAGATGCTTCGCCCATTGGCCCAGGATCATCCCGACGCCGCCGGCCGCCGCATGCAACAGGATCGTGTCCCCGCTCTTGACGCGATAGGTCTGGCGGATGAGGTACTGCACCGTCAGCCCCTTGAGCATCATCGCCGCGGCGGTCTTGTCATCGATGCCATCGGGCAGCTTGAGCAGACGGTCGGCCGGGATCAGCCGCTCCTCGGCATAGGCGCCGAGCGGCGAGCTGCCATAGGCGACGCGATCGCCCGGCTTCAGGTCGGTGACGCCGGGCCCGACCTCCTCGACCACGCCGGCGCCCTCGCTGCCAAGGCCGCTCGGCAGCGGCACGCCATAGACGCCCGCGCGGTTATAGATATCGACGAAGTTCAGGCCGACTGCCGTGTGACGGATCCGCGCTTCGCCGGCGCCAGGCTTGCCAAGCTTGACCTCTTCCCACTTCAGAACCTCGGGACCACCGGCCTGATGAAAGCGAAAAGCGTGTGTCATGAAAAACTCCTGCAGCGCGGGATGATGGTGAATCTCGGCGAAAGCGGCGAATGCAATCTCCATTTTCGCCGGCCGCAGACCATATCAGCGCCCCGCACGGCGGCAAGCGGCGCGCAGGGTCATCTTGCCGTGACAGCCCTGATGCATTGCAGAATTTCGAATCCCGCAGGTCAGGCTGGGATGCGCAGGTCAGATCACCACGACGACCTTGCCCAGCGCACGCCGGTCGGCGAGATGCTGGATCGCCTTGCCGCCTTCCTGCAGCGGAAATTCGGCGCTGATGCCGGGCGACAGGGCGGCTCGCGAATACCAGGCCTGGAGCGCGCGCCGATTCTTGGCGACGCGCGGATCCTGCGACAGCGTGAACGTGCGCCAGTTGATCCCGAGCACATCGCAATTCTTCAGCAGGGGAAGGTTGAGCGGCAGTGATGGAATACCCGCGGTGAAGCCGAGCACGAGATAACGCCCGCCCTCTGCGATGCAGCGAATGGCAGCTTCCGAGAGCCATCCACCGGCGGGATCGATGATCACATCAGCGCCGCGCGAACCGACCGCCTGTCTCACGCGCGCCGCGAGTTCGCGGCCGTCCCCCGCTGTGTCGGCTGAGTAGATGACGCCGTCGGCGGCGCCGTGCTGGCGTGCAAAGCCGAGCTTCTCTTCCGATGAGGCCGCGGCGACAACGCGGGCGCCGAGATTGCGCGCGACCTGCACGGCAGCAATACCGACGCCTCCTGCTGCGCCCAGCACCAGCACGGTTTCACCGGCCCGCACGCCGGCACGGGTGTGCAGTGCGTAATAGGCGGTCTCGAAGGTGAACTGCATGACCGCGGCATCGACGAACGACATGCCCTCGGGAATCGGGCTGCAGCGCGCGGCATCGACGGCGACGAACTCAGCCATGCCGCCGGTTCCGGTCCGCGCGGCGACCCGATCGCCGACGCACAGCCCCGCGACGCCCTCCCCTGCCGCCGCCACGACGCCGGCCACCTCGGCGCCCGGCGCGAAGGGCCGCGGCGTCTTGATCTGATAGCGATCCTGGATGGTGAGGAAATCCGGATAGTTCACGCCGCACGCCTTCACCGCCACCAGCACCTGTCCCGGTCCTGGGACCGGCTCCGGCACATCGAGCAGCCGCAGGGTTTCCGGGCCGCCCGGCTCGCAACTCATCAACGCGCGCATCAATTGTCCTCCGGCGGCAATCTCGTCAGCGACAATGAAAAGAAGCCTTGCGTCCGCAATGACGAAAACGACCAGTTGCGTTGACATTGCCTGCCACAGGAGTGGTGGCGACGGAACAATCCCGGCGCTAGAGCGCGATGACTTTTCTTCGAATCGTCATCCCGCTCTAGCTCTTTGTTTGAGCATGATCTTTTTCGGAAAACCGGTCTCCACTTTTCCGGATCATGCTCTAACATGACGACGCCATGCCGGGAGCCTCCGCCGCACGTCGATCATCACACACCGCGCCGTCGCGTTCAGCGATCGACTCCGGCTATGTCGGCCTGGTGCTGAGCGGCGTGCGCGAAGCCGGCCTCGATATCGACCGGCTGCTGGCACGCGCCGGCATCGCGCCCGAGCAACTCGGGAAGCCGGGCGCCAGGCTCCCGCAGGACCAGTTCGCGCGCCTGATCGCGATCCTGACCCGGGAGACGCGCGACGAGCTCTGGCTGTTGTGCAACCGCCCGATCAAGCCGGGCACCTTCCGCATGATGTGCCGGCTGCTCATACGCTGCGCCAATTTGCGCGAGGCGATCCGCATCGGCTGCCAGTTCTATCATCTGGTCGCCGACGATTTCGTAGTACGGCTTGCGGAAGGCCCGGATGACGCTTCGCTCTACGTCACCGACACCATCGCCCAGCTCAACCGGCGGCGCATGGTCAACGGCGCGATCCTGCTGTTCGCCTATGGGCTGATGTGCTGGCTGGTGGGACGCCGGCTGCCGCTGATCACGGTCCACTACGTCTTTCCCGAAGAACCGTTCAGTTCGGAGCTCGAGCCGTTCTACCGGGCACCGATGCTGTTCGAGCAGCCGCGCACCGAAATCCGTTTCGATGCCGAGCTGCTCGATCTGCCGATCATGCCCGACGAAGAGCGGCTGCGGCGCTTCCTGGCGTCGATGCCCAACGCGCTTTTGGTGCGCTACCGCGACGACAGCAGCATGGCGGAGCGGGTGCGCGGCATTCTCCGCCGCAACCTCAAGCGTCCGCTGTCGTTCGAGGACATCGCCGGGATGCTGGCGGTCTCGCCGCAGACGCTGCGCCGCCGCCTGCTCGAGGAAGAAAACTGCGGCTTTCAGGACATCAAGGACCGGCTGCGCCGCGACCTCGCCACCCACCTGCTGCAGAAGTCCCGGCTGCCGCTGGAGGAAATCGCGGTCTCGCTGGGCTTCTCCGAGCTCAGCACCTTCCACCGCGCGTTCAGGCGATGGACCGGCGTGGCGCCCGGCGAATTCCGCGAGCGCGGCCGCTCGCCGGCAAAATAGGGCCGTCGGATTCCGCCAATCGGATTGGCACGCCCGGTCATTCAACGAATGCGCGCTGACACGGATAATCCCCGCAAGGCCGAGTTCTCGGCAAACACGGGGAAGAAATGCCAATCCTGCGCCAATGGGCTGAACGTCATCCCGACAAGACCGCCGCGCTCGTCGCCTTTTCCGACCAGGCGATTACCTATGGCGAACTCGATCGCCGCGCCAATGCTGTTACGCAGCTCCTGATCTGGATGGGGCTCGCCGCCGGCGACGGCATCGCGATCATGCTCGACAACGACCCCACCTATTTCGAGCTGATCTGGGGCGCGCGCCGCCACGGCATCTACTACACGCCGGTCAGCACGCATCTGAAGCCCGAAGAAGCCGCCTATATCGTGCGCGACAGCGGCGCCAAGCTGTTCTTCGTCGCCGCGCGTTTTGCGGACGCGGTCCAGGCGCTGCTGGCCGACAATCCGCACCGGTGCACGGTCTACGCGCTGGGTGGCGCATTGGACGGCAGCTTCGACTATGCCGCGGAGCTGGCGCGTTTCGATCGCCTGATCGAGATCCCCGACGGCCCTGTCGGCAAGGATTTCTTCTATTCCTCGGGCACGACGGGGAGGCCCAAGGGCATCAAGCAGCCGCTGTTCGCCAACCTTCGCCAGGCGCAGGCGTCCGGCGACTGGGTGCGCGACAATTTCGGCTTCGCGGAAGACACGGTCTATCTCTCCCCGGCACCCCTGTACCACGGCGCGCCACTTCGTTTCACCATGCGCACGCTGGAAAGCGGCGGCACCGCGGTGATCATGAGGAAGTTCGTGCCTGAGCAGGCGCTCGCGACCATCGAGCACTACCGCATCACCCACAGCCAATGGGTGCCGACGATGTTCTTCCGCCTGCTCGCGCTGCCGGACGAGATACGCGCCCGCTACGATCTGTCATCGCATCGCTGCGCGATTCACGCCGCCGCACCTTGTCCGCTCGAGCTCAAGGAGCGGATGATCGACTGGTGGGGACCGATCGTCTGGGAGTATTACGCGGGCTCGGAACGCAATGGCGCCACCTGCATCTCGACCGCGGACTGGCTGACGCATCGCGGCTCGGTCGGGCGCGCCTGCGTCGGCACCATCCACATCCTCGACGAAGCGCAGAACGAACTCGGCCCTGGCGAGATCGGCGACGTCTATTTCGACGGCCCGCAATTCGTCTATCACAACGATCCCGAAAAGACCGCGCGCTCGCGAACCGCCAAGGGCTGGTCGACCATCGGCGATGTCGGCTATCTCGACGAGGATGGCTATCTCCATCTGACCGACCGCCGCTCGCACATGATCATCTCCGGCGGCGTCAATATCTATCCGGCCGAGATTGAGAACCACCTGGCGCTGCATCCTGATGTCGCTGACGTCGCCGTGTTCGGAATCCCCAATGCGGAATATGGCGAAGAGGTCAAAGCCGTCGTGCAGCTCAGGGAGCCGTCGAAGGCATCATCGGCGCTGGCGGCCGACCTCATGGCATTCTGCCGGGACGACCTGTCGCACGTCAAATGCCCGCGCTCGATCGATTTCGAGGCCGAGCTGCCGCGGCAGGAGAACGGCAAGCTGTTCAAGCACGTGCTGAAGCAGCGCTATCTGCAGCCGGCCTGACCAGAGATCATCAACAACGAAGACAGGAAAAGAGCATGAAGAAGCTCATGGTAGCGACCTGTGCGATCGCATGGGCGGGCTTGTCGTCCTCCGCATTCGCTCAGGAGAAGAACTACGGACCCGGCGTGACCGATACCGAAGTCAAGATCGGCCAGACCATGCCCTATAGCGGCCCCGCATCGAGCTTCGCAGCGATCGGGCGTGCGATGACCGCCTATTTCCAGAAGGTGAATGCGGAAGGCGGCGTCAACGGCCGCAAGATCAACCTGATCTCGCTCGACGACGGCTATAGCCCGCCCAAGGCAGTCGAGCAGACGCGCCGCCTGGTCGAAAGCGAAGAGGTGCTGGCCATCGTCGGCACCTTCGGCTCGCCGACCAACTTCGCCACGCAGAAATATCTGAACGCCAAGAAGGTGCCGGGCTTGTTCCTCGGCACCGGGGCCAACCGCGTCTCCGAGCCCGCGACCTATCCATGGTCGATGGGGTGGCAGCCAAACAACCATGCCAAGGGCGTGATCTACGCCAAATATCTCCTGAAGGAGCGACCGAATGCGAAGGTCGCGGTGCTGTTCCAGAACGATGATTTCGGTCGCGACCATCTCAAGGGCTTTCGCGACGGGCTTGGCGACAAGGCCGCCTCGATGATCGTCAAGGAGCTCAGCTACGAGATTGCCGAGCCGACAATCGATTCACAGATCCTGATCCTGAAGGCGACCGGCGCCGACGTATTCCTCGACATTTCGACACCGAAATTCTCTGCACAGGCGATCAAGAAGATGGCGGAGACGAAGTGGGACGCGCTGCATCTTCTCAGCGATGCGGCCGGCTCGATCTCCAGCACGCTGGTGCCGGCGGGACTGGACAATTCCAAGGGCGTCATCACGGTCGCCTTCCGCAAGGATCCGAACGACGCGGCATGGGTCGACGATGCCGGCATGAAGGAATATCTCGCCTTCATGAAGCAATACATGCCGGAAGCCAATCCGTCCGAGACCTATCACGTGTTCGGCTATGCGACGGCACAGACCTTCATTCACGTCCTGACGAACTGCGGCGACGACCTGACGCGCGAGAACCTGATGAAGCAGGCGACCAGCATCAAGGATCTCGTCCTTCCGATCATGCTGCCCGGCATCAAATTCAACACCAGCCCGACGCGCTATACGCCGATGAGCCAGGAACAACTGATGCAGTTCGACGGCGTGAAATGGAAGCCGATCGGCGAGGTGATCGACGCGGAGAAGTGAGGGCAAGTTGCGTCCGCGATGGAAGCTGCGCTCCTCCCTCTCCCCGCTTGCGGGAGAGGGTTGGGGTGAGGGTGCCTCCGCATAGGGATTCCCCCGGTGGAGAGAACCCTCACCCGACGCTCCGCGTCGACCTCTCCCGCAAGCGGGAGAGGTAAGAAAGGCTCCGCGCCCGTTAGCCCGCCGCTACTCACACTCGCGCAGCACTTCGCGGGCGATGGTCATCTTCATCACTTCGGTGGTGCCTTCCGCGACCTGCGCGATTCGGCTCTGGAAATAGAGCTGGCCGAAGCGGTTTTCCCTGAGCACGCCGAGGCCGCCGTGGATCTGGATGGCGCGGTCGATGACGCGGCAGGCCGCAAGCGGGGCGAAACATTTCACCATCGCGGCTTCCTTTCGCGCGTCAAGGCCGCGATCGAGCATCCAGGCGGCCTTGTAGGCCATCAGCCGCGACTGCTCGATGTCCATCTCCGATTCCGCAAGCATCCATTGAATGGCCTGACGTTCCGCGAGCGGCTTGCCGAACGTCTCGCGCTCGCGCGCTCGCTTCGCAGCCTGCGTCTGCGCCCAGCGCGCCGTGCCGGTCAGGCGGGCCCCGATCACGGTGCGGTTGCGGTTGAGCTGGTCCATCATGTAGCGGAAGCCCATGCCTTCCTGACCCAGCATGTTCTTAGCCGGCACCACGCAATCCTTGTATTGGTAATCGCAGCTGCGGCCGAGATAGGTGCCTGGCGCCATGGTCTCGTATTCGCGCAGCACCGAGACGCCGGGATTGGGATAGTCGACCAGGAACAGGCTAATCCCTTCATAGCCCTTCGCCGGATCGGTCACGGCATAGCACAGCAGATATTTCGGCGTGATGCCCGGATGGTTCGGCGGCGGCGCCCAGCGCTTGATGCCGTTGATGATGTAGTTGTCGCCATCGCGAACGGCGGTGGTCTTTATCCCGGCCGCGTCGGAGCCTGCGCCCGGCTCGGAGATGTTGATGTGGTAGAACTTGTCGTCTTTCAAAATCGGATAGAGATACGCCTCCTTCTGCCATTCCGGCGCGACGTGAAGCGCGGGGTGCGGATCGAGAAAGCCCGACCAGGTCGCGAGCAGGCCATGCATCACGGGCGAGCTCACGATCTCCTCATAGACCAGGCACTTCGCCACCGTCCCGAGTCCTTGCCCACCGGCCTCCTTCGGCACCGCCAATCCCCTGAAGCCGTATTCGCGGAATTTCCGCACCACGCCCATGAAGATATCGTGCGGCACGGCGTAATCATCCGTTCCCCAGTCATCCTCGAGCGGGCGGCAGACTTCCTCCACAAAGGCGGCGGCCCGGGCCTTGATTTCGCGTTCTTCCCTGGACAGTTCAAAATCCACTGTTCTCTCCAAGCCTTGTTTGCAAGGCTAGAGACTAGGTCGGCTGGGTCGGGGCGATTATGGCGTGGAGAGCCAATCTGGTTGGCTGATTGCATCACCTTCGGGAGACTAGCGGAACAGGCCCGCAAGCACGGGCACGAGGATCGCGGTCAGCAAGCCATTGAGGCCGATGCCGAGTGCTGCGAAAGCGGCCCCGAGTTCGTCGCGCGCGGCGACTTGCGCTGCGGCGACGCCGCTTCCGGCAAGGCCGGCGGCAAGTCCCTTGGCGCGCCAGTCCCTGACCTTCAGGCCATGCAGCATGTGCTGACCGACAACAGCGGCAAGGATGCCGCCGAGGATCGCAAGCGCGGCGGTGAGCGCGGGCACGCCGCCGATCTGCTCGGAGACCGCGACCGCGATCGGCGTGGTGACGGCCCTGGGCGCCATCGACAGCGCGACCTCGCGCGTGCCGCCGAGCAGCCAGACGATGCCGACGCCGCTTGCGATCGACGTCACCGATCCCGCAAGCAGCGCAAGGCCGATTCCGTGCATGTTTTCGCGGACGAGGCGCGCGTTCCTCGCCAACGGGATCGCAAGCGCGATGGTGGCGGGGCCGAGCAGGAAGTTGATGAATTGCGCGCCGGCAAAATAGGTCACGTAGCTGGTGCCGCTCGCGAGCACGACGACGGCGGCCAGAACGATCGCGATCAGCACGGGGCTTGCGAGAGCCGAGTCGCGGCACGCGCGCTGCAACGCGCACGCGACGACATAGGCCGCGAGCGTAACGACGAGCCACAGCAGCGGCGTCGTCGAAAGCGGCATCCACAGATGCTGGATGGCATGGTTCATCGCGCGCCCCCGTGATGGCCGACCAGATCGGGCGGCGCGGCTTCGCGCGCAACAGATGGCGCATCGCCGCGGGGCCGCGTGGTCCAATGCATCACCAGTCCGGTCACCGCGAGGCTGAGAATGGTCGAGCCGACCAGCCCGGCAAGGATCGGCAGCCACTCAGCGCGCAGCAATCCGGCCTCCGCGATGAGGCCCACGCCGGCGGGAACGAACAGCAGGCCCATGTGGCTGATCAAGCCCTCAGAGGTCCGGACAAGCGCTTCAGGGATCGCCGGCGCATCCGGTCTGTCCTTCCTCGCGATCAGGACAGCCGCGAGCAGGAACATCCCGATCACTGGACCGGGAATGGGAAGATGCAGCGCGCCGCGCACGAGCTCGCCTGCGAGCTCGAACGCGATCAGCAGCAGGAAAGCGGCGATCATCGCAGCACCTCAGCTCTGGCGGGGCTTGTCGTTGGCGATCGGGAGGCGGGACGGCAGGCCGGCATCGCGCGCGGCGAGCAGCCCGAGCGCAGACCAGTCGAGATCGGCCCAGCCGCGTGCGATGAGTCCGACCAGGCGATCATGGGCGAGGCTCGCAGACGGCATCGGCACCGCAGTTCGCTCCGCCTCCGCCAGCGCCAGCCTGAGGTCCTTGACCGCGAGCGGCACGGCCATTCCGGCCGGCGAGTAATGCTCATTGAGGATCTTGCCGCCATAGGTCTTGTGGACCTTGGCGTCGAACAGCGAGTTCGTCAGCACGTCGAACGCGACCTCTTGATCGACGCCGCCCTTGCGCAGCAGCGCCAGCACTTCGCCCATGGCCTCGAGCGTCGTCGCGGTCAGCACATTGCCGGCGAGCTTCATCAGGTTCGCAGCCGCGGGGTCGTCCGAGATGACAAAGAGGCGCTGGCCAAGTCTCACGAGCAGCGGCTTCGCTCGCGCAAGCGCATCCGGATCACCCGCGGCCAGCACGAACAGCTTGCGGCTGTGCGCGAGGTCGGGATTGCCGAGAACCGGTGCGGCGACATAGTCCTGGCCTCGGGCGCGGTGCGCGTCGGCAAGGCGCGCGGAAAGACCGGGGCTCACGGTGCTCATGGAGATGTGGATCGCGCCGGGATGCATGACGTCGAGCAGGCCGCCCGGGTCCAGCACGGCAGGGCCGAGTACCGTGTCATCAGGAAGCGCGGTGATGATGAAGTCGCAGGCTGCAAGGTCCGAAAAGCCCGCTGCCGGTTTCGCGCCTGCCTGCACCAGCAGCGCGACCCGCTCCGGACCACGGTCGAAGGCCCACACCTGATGACCATCGGCCAGCAGGTTCCGGGCGAAGGCCTCACCCATATGGCCGAGGCCGACGACGCCGACCCGCGCAGTCTGGCGCTCCGTGATTACACCCCCATTCTGCAAAGACTGGCCGGCAGTCCAGCGCTCGGCGCCATCCTTTGAAATTTCGATGATTTTGCTTGTCATGGCGGAATCTCCGGGTTGTCTACTCGGAAGATCGTGTATTCTTGCACGCTGCGGAATGGCTCCTTTGGCAAATGATTGTTGCAGGAAGGGGAAAGATCGGTGGACTATCTTGAGGCCATGACGGCCTTCGTGCGGGCGGTCGAGCTCGGCAGTTTCTCCAAGGCAGCCGCCGAGGCCGGGCTGAAGGTCTCGACCGTCTCGCGCTATGTGAGCGGGCTCGAAGCCGACCTCGGTGCTGCGCTCTTGAACCGCTCGACACGGCGGCTGAACCTCACCGAAGCCGGCCGGCTGTTCTACGACCGCGCCACGGGGATCCTCGCCGAGGTCGACGAAGCCAGGGATGCGACGCGATCTCTGAACGCGCGGCCGCAGGGGCTGTTGCGGATCAACATCCCCGGCGCCTTCGGACGCCGGCATGTGATGCCGCACATGACGGATTTCCTCGCCGCCTATCCGGACATCAAGCTGGACGCGACGCTCACGGACACCACCGTCGACCTGATCGAGACCGCAACCGATGTCGCGATCCGGATCGGTGCACTGGTCGACTCCACGCTGATCGCGAGGAAGCTGGCGCCGCAGCGCCGCGTGCTGGTCGCAAGCCATGACTATCTCGACCGTGCACCGCCGCTGCATGCGCCCGCCGATCTCGGTCGTCATGAATGTCTCGCCTTTGCGCTGCAGCCGGGCGAAGCTTGGTATTTTCGCGTAAACCGAGATCCATCCGCTGCCATCGGCGAGATTGCGGTGAGCGGCCGCCTGCGCGCCAACGACTCCGAGGCGCTGCGCGAAGCCGCTCTGGCCGGGCTCGGCATCGCGCTGCTACCGACATGGCTCGTCAGTGCCGACGTGCAGAGCAAACAGCTCGCAGCGCTCTTGACCGAGCACGAATGGCTGATCTCGCCCGGCGCCGAACGCGCGATCTGGGGCGTCTATCCACCGAAACGAACGGTCTCGCCCAAGGTGAGGGCATTCCTCGCCTTCATCGAGCAACGCTTCGGCCAGCCGGCCTATTGGGATCTGGCGTCGCCGTCAGCGTGATTGCCAGCTTCTTGCGTCGCGTCCCTCGATCAGGCCGCGCCGTTTGGACAACGCGCCCGCCACAAAGTCCAGCACCGTTCGGATGCGCGCAACCTTGCGCAGGTCCGGATGGGTAAGCAGCCACAAGGCGCCCTCCATTTCCGGAACAGGCGACGCGACGCGGCGCAGCTCCGGTACCTCGTCCGCAAGGTAACAAGGCAATGCCGCCACGCCCAATCCGGCGCGCGTGGCCGAGCGCAGCGCGAGCAGCGAATCCGCGCGGAAGACAATCCGCTCTGCAGGCAAGTGAGCCGCCATCCACCGCGCCGAGCGAAGATGGCTGAGGCTCTCGTCGAATCCGAGCCAGTGATATTCGGCAAGCGGCTTCTCGCCGTTTCTCCCGAGATAGACCGACGAGGCGTAGGGAGCTGTTGCAACCTTTGCAAGCCGCCGGCCGGCGAGTTGCTCCGGCGCCTCGGCGGCAGGCCGGAGCGCGATATCAGCCTCGCGCTTTGTCAAAGTGAGGAATTGATTTGCAACGGTCAGTTCGACGGCGATGCCCGGGTGGTCGGCCCTGATCTCGGCCAATATGGGCGCCATCAGATCGACGAGCGTGTCGGTCGTGGTCACCCGCACCGTTCCGGTGGGACGCAGATCTTCGCCGGCCAGCCGCTGCTCGAGATCTGCAAGACCGGCAAGGACATGCGCTGCCGTCGCGATCGCCATTTCGCCCGCCGAGGTCGGCGTGTATCCGTCCCGCGCCCGCTCGAACAGCTTGGCGCCGAGGCGAACCTCGATCGCGCCGAGGCGGCGAAACGCGGTGGAGTGGTCGATCTTCAGCAGGCGGGCCGCGCCGGTCAGCGTGCCGGCGGTGCCAATGGCACGGATCAGGCGCAAATCATCCAGCGAGAAAGTCTCACGCATCTGCAAGGCTCCTGAGCATGCTTGCATCTAACGCAAGCTCAGCCTGCAGGCTCGTCACATTTCCTTGCGGAATAGCCACACCCATGTTGAGCCCCGGACCGCGGCAACAATCAGGAGACCATCATGGGCGCCCCATCCCCGGAGCTGTGCAACCTTTGGCTGGCACGAGCCTTCAACGCGAACGATGTCGACGCCGCGGTCGCGATGTATCATCCGGAGGCCTCGATCGTGCAGGTCGACCAGGTCCATGGGGGCACCACGATCGCCCGAGGGGCGGATGCGATCCGGCAGACGATGGCCGCTTATATCGGCCTGAACCCCCACATGGACGTCATCACCCATCACACCACCATCGCCGGCGATTTTGCGATGACGCGATCGCAGTGGCTGATCCGCGGCGTCGGCAAGGACGGCAGGCCCATCAATGTGCATCATCACGGCATGGAGGTGCACCGCAGGCTGCCGGACGGCACCTGGACGTTCTTCATCGATCACCCCTTTGGCGCCGATCCATCCTGGGCCATCCCAGCCCCGCCGCCGACGGAATAGCGCGCCCGAACGGCCCGCGACCAGCCGCGTCGCATCCCGCGCGTTGACATAGGTCAAGCCTGGCTCGTGGAACTGACGCCACGAATGGACCCAAGCGGCGAGTCCGCATCACGCTCTGTCCTGACCGAGATGGCTTTGCTCGCATATCCATTCGGTGGCCGCCTCAGCGCAGCCTGGCTGCGAGCGTCAGGACGTTCCCATCTCGGACCAACGGCGATCACCAGGAAGCTGCTTGCGATCGCCGCGATTTGCTTCGCCGGAGAGTGTGCGGGCATGGAGATCTCGAGGGTGACCGGATGTTCCGGTGACGTGTTGAGACTGCGAGGCGTCATCGAACGAGGCGACTACCTCCGCCTGAGGTCTTATTTCGGTGAACGCAGGATTGTCGGACTCGACCTCGGTTCGGAGGGCGGCTCGCTTGAAGACGGCTTCCGGATTGCGAGATTTGCGCAGCGGAAGCGGCTGACCGTTTACGCTTCCGAGGAATGCGATTCGGCGTGCGCCTTCATTTTCCTGACGAGCCGGAAACGCTACATGTCTCCGCGCGCCAGGATCGGGGTCCACGCGGTCGGCAACCCGCATGGCGGCGAAGATGTCAGGACAATTCGCGATACCGTCGAGCTCGCGCGGCTATCCGCCAAGCTTGGCGTGCCCTCCTCCGTGATTGGGAGGATGGTTACAACGCCGCCAGGCAAGATGTCTTACCTCGATGAAAGAGATCACCTGGCGCTCAAGACCGTCGCCCGCGACCCTTTTGCCGACATGCGTGAAAGCACAATCAGGAATTCGGAAAAGACCGCCACGACGTGTGGTCCCAATGCTGAAAAGGAAGTCTCCCGGCTGGAATAGAACCGGCGAGCGGATGACCCGGAAAGGGACGTTCCACCACGGCGTGCTTCCCGCGATCAGAATCCGATCAATTAGATTTCGTCTATTCTGCGCGACGACGTCCAAGTCGTGACATATCGTCGCTTCCATGGCGACAACTTTCCAAGCGTTGCCTTTTCCGGCCAGCAATGGACGACACTTGAGCGAAACTAGCATTGCTCCAAAACCATCTGATGGTTGATTCAAAACTAACTGCTTCAGCTACTTCAAAACAAATGGTCGCCCCGCGTACTAACTATTCCCGGGGCGAGCTTGATTGCATTTCTGCATTTTGCCAACGTCAGGACGAGCGATTCACATCGCTGCTTCAAAAGAACGGCAAATTTTTGGAGCGCCCAACAGGGGAAAGGCGCTCCGAAACAACTGAGCTGGCCGTTCCATCTTCGAGGTGACCACCTGTGTGTTAGGGGCACCTTCACGACTGTGTGCGTGTGCGTTTGTGGCGTCTCGTCGAGTCTGAACTTCAAAAAAACTGAATCCGCGACGCGCTGAGCTCACGCCACAACCGCTGAATCTGCAAGTGACCCATCCGGAAAGAAAGAACTGCCTGCGCAGGGCAATTTCTGCGACCAACGTGGGCAGCAGCATCTGCGCGCGCCGTCAGCATCACCGGCACGCGCCGAACGAAAAAGTCCTACAAAAAATTCCAACAGGCCAGGCGAATGGGGGCTAATACCGCATGTACGTGATCATTGACGATCGGGAGAACGTTGCGACCAGCTATATCGGCGGCTTCGATCGTGAAGGCGTTTCTGCTGCCGGATTTTCGTCAACGGAGTTCCGGGAGTGGCTGGAATCTGCGAGCGACGATGACCTGTCGGCCATCGATGCCTTTCTTCTTGGAGATTGTGATACTCGCGCCACCTTGCCCCGCAGCGTCCGCAAGCGCTGCCGCGCGCCGATCATCGCGCTCAGCAACCAGCGCATGCTTAAGAACACGGTTGAGCTCTTTGACGCTGGCGTGGATGATGTCGTCCATGTTCCGGTCCACCCACGCGAGATCCTGGCAAGAACTGCCGCGATCTCCCGTCGCAGTTTCGGAAAATCCGCCCATGGCAGGCAAGGTGCGATTCGAGTCTTCTTTGACGGAAGAGATCCGGAAGTTGGAGGAGCAGTCATGACGCTACCGCGTCGCGAGCTCCGTATCCTCGAACACATGGTTGGTCAGCAGGGGAAATGGCTGACCAAAACGCAGATCTTCAATGCGGTTTACGGCATCTTCGAGTCAACGTTCGATGAAAACGTGATCGAAAGTCACGTCAGCAAATTGCGCAAGAAGCTGCGTGACCGTCTCGGCTACGACCCGATCGTCTCCAGGCGATATATCGGCTACCGTCTCGATACCTCGACCGGCGTGCCCGTAGACGATGCGACGCGAGATCTCCAAACCCTGGGCATGCTGGCCAAGCAGGCGCCAGCGAGACTGCGACCTGTCCTCACTTGAGAGAACGTGATCATCACTTGGGACAGGTCACACACTGCCGCGAAAGCAACCGCGTGACCGACGACCGGGTGGCGTCTGCACAGATTCGGTAACGGGCTGGCGCAAGCCAGCCTGTCACTGCAGCACCCGCAGGCATCTCCCATACCGAACGACGGGTTTGCGCGACGTGCAGGCCCGCCGCTTACCGTGATAGCATCGCGCACCGTTCGAAAATGCATCCGACGCGACAACGTCGTTGCCACTGACGATCCAGGTTGCGTTGCTGCTGTGGCCCGGTCCAATCGGCGGATGCTTAATGAAGTCAGTGTTGCTTGTCGGGAAATTCAAACGATCCGCAGACAATTTCTTAATGGCCGGCGCATTAGTGGGGCGGAAACACATGCAGTTGAGTTGAGCCTCGAACCAAAACGGCTAGCGAATCAAACGCTAATGAGGTGCGCGCCGCGAAACTGCTCGCGAATTCTTTGAATTGGGTCGATTATGACGTTAGCACGCGAGACGGTTGAATTGTTGGTTCAAACGGCAAGAATTTGGCACTTCGAAGGTAGTCGGCACGGACTGCGCGATCGCGAATGGATGGCCCTGCGTTTTCTCGCTCGCGCGAACCAGTTCTCACGAACTCCGTCGGCATTGGCCAGCTTTGTCGGCACTACCAGGGGCACCGCATCTCAAATCGTCAAGGTGCTCGAGAAAAAGGGATTCTTGGTACGCAAACCTGCTGCGGACGACAGACGCTCGGTGATTCTCTATGTGACCGCGCAAGGAGAGAAATTTCTTGGGCATGATCCGATCAATGTCCTTGTAAAGGCGATCGCCGTACTCGGCGTCGATCGCCAGACCGGCTCTCGCGATGCGCTCCGACAGGTGCTGGACTGGTTAGATATTACCCAGCAGCGACGTCATGCGGACATTTGCAGGGAATGCACGTTCTTGACGGAGAATAGTGCCGACGGCGCGGCGGGCAACGCCTGTCCACAATTCACATGTCGCTTCTTTCGTGCGGCGATCACGCCGGACGAGACCACGCTACTATGCGTGACCTTCGAGCGCGGCCGGCGGTAGATTCATCGAACGCTGGTGCTGCGTAAGTCCGTCAAGCTGGACGACGCTTCGGATGCCGACAATTTTAATCATCTATGAGGCAGCTCGAATCAACAATCTTCATGCCTGCGATGCTAACTCGTCACCATCAATTCCTCGCCGCAAGGCGAACGTGCCGACGAGACCCATGATCATGACGACGTTCTATTCGCTAATCAATGAAGTGCAAACGACGACGACAACCGGGTCGACGAAACGGCAGCTAAGGGCCCTCACCCGCATTACGGACTTATTCCTCGCCGGATCTGGCCGCTACTCCAAGCAGCAGATCAAAATGTTCGACGAGATATTCAAGACCCTCGTTGCCGTGATTGAGTTGAAAACCCGCGTCAAGCTGGCTCACCAGCTCGCGACTGACCCGAATGCGCCGGCAACGTTGGTCAGGGCGCTTGCGCTGGATGATGCTGTTGCCGTTGCAGCTCCGGTTCTCAGTCAGTCGGATGCTCTTAGCGAATCCGATCTTGTCGCCTGCGCCAGCACCCAAAGTCAGGGCCACCTTCACGCAATCGCGCAACGTCGAACCATCAGCGAAGCGATCACGGAGTTGCTGATCCTGCGCGGCGAAGCTGGCGTGGTCCATGCCGTTGCGAGCAACCCGGGCGCCCGCTTTTCGGATGGTAGCTTCCGCGAGCTCGTCGCTCGATCAAGCGAAGACACCCAGCTTGCGCTACGTGTCGGGACGCGGCATGACATCCCCAGACATCACTTCCTGAAACTCATGGAAACGGCCTCGGCTTCCGTCCGCAACAAGATCGCCACAGCGAACCCGCAATTTTCCGACGCCGTGCATGACGCCGTTACGGAGGTCATCGACGACATAAATCTGGAAGTCCGCAATCATTCTCCGGATCACGCGAGGGCAAGGAAGAAGGTAAAGCGTCGCAAATACTGGAGGGAGCTCGGAGAAGCGGATGTTCACGCGGCCGCCCGAGGGCAGGATTTTGAAACGGCGGTGATGGCGTTGTCCGTCCTTGCAGCCTGCCCTATCGAATTGGTCGAACGGGCAGTCCTCAATGACAATCCCGGCACCGTGCAACTTGTCGCAAAAGCCAGCGCATGCTCCTGGGCGACTGCCAAGGCTTTGCTGCTGATGCGAGTAGCGGACCGCAGGCTAAGCAAGATCGATCTGGATCAAGCGCGGGAGAACTACGAGCGGCTTGAACTCCGAACGGCGAGACGTGTGCTTGAGTTCTACAAGGCGCGCCGTGATGCGCGCACAGGCGAAAGCCCTCCAATCGCGCCGGCGGAATCCGCAACCCTTGCCGTCGCCATGATGTAACTCGTGTTTGCGAGAAGGAGGTGGCCCGAGGCCGCCTCTTTCAAGGCGGCCAGGTCCGCTGGAACAGGATCGTTGGCCCATCCGTCGAGCATCAGCATCCACGGCTGGCTTGAACCGGCGGACATGGTGCCGTCCCATAGGAACAGAAAACGCAGCAATCGCCCGGCTTGGGCTTCAGCTGGGCACCGCAGCCCTTGCAATGGTAGAAGAAGCGGCAAGCGTCGGTCGGCATGATTTCCATCTCACGATGCCCGCAGTCCGGGCATGTGATGATGGATTGCAGAATAAGTGGGTTGTCCTGCATCGCCGCATCCTGCCTGAAACAGCCTCGTTCCGAAATCAGGGCTATGAGTCTATTGCTTATTTAGCTTCCGCCCGCGCAGAAGCAAGAAGAATGACCTGACCTTATCGTCCGACATTGCGCCGCTCGGACTCCGTCAATTGCTCGTTTTGTTCCCTCGTCAGCTCTCCAACTCCGACGATTTGAAATGCACTGTCGGTGTTGTAGGTCCTCTGGCCTTGTGAGCTACCTCGACGTGCGGCCGGCCGGCGTGATGTCGCCCTGCCAGTGACTGAGCGGCGATCTCGAAATTGACTGGAGCCCTTGGCGGTACCGATACGCCATTCTGTCCGATAGCAGTTGTGATCGAGACAGTCGTCATCAACAGCACTGAAATTGCCATGCAGAGATAACGTGGGTCACGAAAAGATGCGGCGAGCTTGCCCGCGGCGTTATCGCGCATCACTTTCCGCCCACCCGCACCGCCCAAGTGCCGTTCCAAGAGTTGAGGATGCCCGACGGTCTGCCGGCAGTCAAAACTCTCACGACAGCGCAATTCCGGGCCGACATACAGCTAAAGCTGTTAGTCGTCCAACATTACGATTTGACGACAGCGATGATGGCGCTCGCCCGGCGTTATCTGCATCACCAAGTCCAGGTTGCCGATGGCAATGCCGCGTCGTATCAGATCGCCTGCGCGACAATGTCCAAATTTGCGGAGGCTTCCTAGAAGCCTGCGGGAACGATCAGTGTTGCTTCGATACTTTCGGATTAGATTACGAATGTCATTCAATCAACCGGGTCTGAAATCGTCAAGTAACCCCGGAGATATCAAATTATTCGCATGCAGAGGAAGGGCGGCGCAAATGGGGCGACAAGCCGCTCTCGGATTTATCTATGAGCAGGCTGGCATTTATGACGTTTTCTGTATTCGCAAAGCCCAGCAGCGACTACAGCCACACCACCTTCATGGAATTAGCGCGTGATGTCGTGAAGCAAATGGAAGGGGCGGACGGATTTATCAGCCGGTCCATTCTCATCGATGGGACGCTCTACCATCACCCGCTGGAGCAAGATCGATCGGCTTGGGGAGATCCCGCCAATCCGACATTCACCGGTGAACGAGCGATCGCGAGCCTGCCCACGGTGCTAACCCTATCGCTCTGGAACTCTATCGACTCGGTCAAGCATTTCTCCTACAGCCATCAGCATAAAACCGCGCTGCTTCGCAGGAAGGAGTGGTTTCTGCCGCCACGCTGGCCAACTTATGCCATGTGGTGGATTCCGCACAATTTCACTCCCACGTTCGAAGACGCGTCACGGCGCATGGAGCATCTGCATGCCCATGGGCCAAGCACCGTCGCTTTTGACTTCAAGACGGCATTTTTCGCCGACGGCACAACATGCAGGCCGTCCTAGCGCTTCTACCGCAGCAGACATCTTTCCACCGAAGGCATCCTCCGAGATCGGGGGCGTGTCGTCCCAAGGTGGCTTGAGTCATATCAGAATGTTTGAAAGGGTTCGCAGATGGACGATCTGCATCATCATGAGCGTGCTGATAAAGCAAACGGCCGGTAAAGGAGGCTCCAATGGATGACAATGAGTTTCGTATTTGGAGCCATAGGGCTGCCGATTGGGGCGTGAATTATCGCCAGGGTCTGCGCGATCGTCCCGTCCGGGCTCAGACAATGCCCGGAGCGACCTTCAATGCCATTCCTCCAAGCGCGCCCGAATCGCCGGAACCGATGGACGCCATTTTTGCGGACTTCGAAAGAATCGTGATGCCCGGTATCACCCATTGGCAGCATCCGCGGTTCTTTGCCTATTTCCCGGCCAATGCGGCCCCCGCTTCAGTGATCGCCGAGCAATTTGTGTCCGCGATCGCCGCCCAATGCATGCTTTGGCAAACCTCGCCATCTGCAACCGAGCTGGAGACTCGTGTTCTGGACTGGCTGCGCCGGGCGCTGGGTCTGCCTGAAGGCTTCAAGGGTGTCATCCAGGACTCCGCATCATCGGCAACGCTGGCGGCAGTTCTCGTCATGCGCGAGCGCGCGCTGAAATGGTCGGGCAACAAGCAGGGACTGTCGGGTCAACCGCGATTGCGGATCTACAGTTCGGATCAGGTGCACACCTCGATCGATCGCGCCATCTGGATTTCGGGAATCGGCCAAGACAATCTTGTGCGCATTCCGGTCCTGGGTGAAATGCGCGGCCTCGATGTCGCAGCATTGGACGCTGCGATCGTCTCGGACCGACAAGCCGGCTTCTTACCCGCGGGCATTGTCGCCAGTGTCGGAGGTACCAGCGTAGGCGGAACTGACAATGTCGCAGGGGTCTGTGAAGTCGCGAGACGACACGATCTCTATGTTCACGTCGATGCTGCCTGGGCCGGGTCCGCGATGATCTGCCCGGAGTTTCGCCATCTGTGGGAAGGGGTCGCGCTGGCCGACTCTCTGGTTCTCAATCCCCACAAATGGCTTGGCGCGCAATTCGATTGCTCTGCGCATTTTCTGCGCGATCCCGAAAGCCTGGTGCAAACTCTGGCCATTCACCCGGAATTCCTCAAGACGCACGGCCATGATGGCATCATCAATTACTCAGAATGGAGCATACCGCTTGGCCGCCGCTTCCGCGCCTTGAAGATCTGGTTCTTGCTGCGGGCCTATGGGCTGGATGCGCTGCGCAACATGATCCGCAATCATGTGCGCTGGTCGGAGGCGCTGGCCGCGCGGCTGACAAGGACAGCCGATTTTCGCGTGACAACCCGGCCCATGCTCTCCTTGTTCTCGTTTCGGCATGAACCGAAGAACGTTGCCGACCTTGATGAACACAACCTTCGACTGATCAATGCGATCAACAGCGATGGACGGATCTATCTCACGCAGACCAAAGTCGACGGACAGTTCGTCATCCGATTTCAGGCAGGTTCATTCGATATGACAGAGGCCGATGCAGACGCCGCATTCGACGTGATCGTCGAAATTGCCCGACAATTGAGTGCGCAAGCAGCATCGGCCTAACTTCCGCGGACGCAGGGTTCGACCGTTCCTCCCCGGTCGCACCCGCGCCAATCTCAACGGACAGGCCTATACGCCGAACGCGATGCCGCACCTACACGATCGCTTGCCTGATCGCCATCGCGCTCGATGTCCATCTGATTGGCCATTTGGCGCAGGAAGGTCGGCAAATCTTGCCGTAGTTGGCCTGCAATCATTTTCAACTTCATCGCGACATCCTGCGATTTCGCAATCAGCTGAAAGGCACATTTGACCAGCAGGTGACCGTCGTTCTGCGTCACAACCGCCTTGAATGCGTCGATGAAGCTTGCCAGCTTGCCGGTCTTGGCCAACTTCTCCAGCGCGGCTCGATCGGGATCGCTGAAATCGTAAGCGCAGAAGTTCAGCAACAGCAGATTGCGCAACTCCGCCGGACCGAGCCGCGGCCACTCCGCCGGGCGCTTCAAACGCTCCCAATCCGCTTGGTGAAGCTTGGCAAAGAATAGGGGCGTGGCAAAGTTGACCGAGGCTACATAGCCGCCCAAGCGTGCTATCTGCCGCTCGATCAGTTCCGGCACGTCATCCAATACACCGCTGTAGCGCCGGGAGATCGGCATCATTTGCGAGGGAACCCCGTCGCTGACATCTCGCGTTTGGTGAATCGAGAGTATCAGACCCTGGCGGTCCAGCACCGACCACATCTTGCCGATAGCGGTATTCATCCCAGTCTCGATCGCGAGAGACTGGTCCTTGTCCAGCCCGAGCGCGTCGCGCACGTGATAGCCGCTATGCGACCAGTGGATCACGTCCGCGCACTTGCCTGACGGCATCAACCTATCGTCACCGAAAAACAGATCAGCATCGATTCCGGTCGGAGCCTCCGCCAGCACCAGGTCACCTCTCTGCGCCGCTGTCCGGATTTTTTTGACCGTCGCCGTCGTGTACCTTTCGCCGGTTGTACTCGACACACCGGCTGCGTGATCCGTGCAATAAAAGATCATCCCAAACGGCAACACTTTTGCAATATCCGACGCCCACGCGACGCTGAAATCGCCGGGCCCGCAACTGACATCAAGTATCGTGCTGGCTCCGTCTTGCCGAATCGCCACCCGCTCTTCGGCAAATCGGCGAAACGCCGCGCGCATCAGAACAGCTTGGAGGATCTTTTGACCATTACAGGATGGTCGCAAGAACTTGGCGAAGCAGGTATCATAGTCCCGCAGGAGTGCCGACACTGGTCCCTGGACATATGAACTCTTAAGTCCGTTGATCAAGAGGCCCTCCAGCTGTGATCCCCGCAAGACTTTGTATTCATTCGCTGTTACCTATCGGCTTCATGATCCCGGGATTTGGTTACAGCTGTTACCCACGATTGCTCGCGGCCGGAACCGGCTGTGCCGCATCGGATTTATCTTCTCAGTTGCTGTCGACGATTGATGGCCGCGACGTCGTGAGACCAATGAATTCGAGGTATCGTCGGCGACACCGTGGCCGCGGTCCGATCCGCATTCGTCGCGCAAGGCCTCAACCATGCCGGCTTTGCCGCTGCCCTGCGGAACCATTGCGTGGATAAACACGCGTCCCCTTGTGGTGTCGTCAATCTGGAAACGTGAGGAGGGACGCTTGCGCGAACCAGTATTGGCTTTCGGGCCCTTTCGCCTCCTGGTCATCCAGCGGGTGCTCATGGAAGGAGAGAAGCCGATCCGAATTGGCAGTCGCGCACTCGAGATTCTGTTCTGTCTCGTCGAGAGCGCAGGCGAAATCATCAGCAAAGACGAACTGATCGCCCGGGTCTGGCCGAAGATCTCGGTCGAGGAGGGCACGCTCAGGGTTCATATTGCCGCGCTTCGCCGGGCTTTGCGCGATAAACGAGACGGCCGTCTGTACGTTGAGAACGTACCAGGCCACGGCTATCGCTTCGCTGCGCCGGTCACGCGCCATGAGGCGGAAGTGTCACCGCATCCTGCTGGCTCGGCCACGGGAGCTGATCGACGCATCAATCTGCCATCACCGCTCGCGCGGATCATCGGACGCTCACAGGTCATCGATACCCTCACTGTCCGTTTGATGCAGCATCGCCTGGTAACCATCGTAGGCCCCGGCGGGGTGGGCAAGACCGCGGTCGCCATCGCAGTAGCCGATAAAGTGTCCGATACGTACGAGCACGGTGTTTGCTTCGTTGATCTGGGTTCCCTTACGGATCCCTTACTGGTGCCCACCACGCTCGCGTCTCTGCTCGGGCTGGCAACTCACTCGGAGAACCTCACGCCAAGCCTGGTCACCTTCCTTGCGGATCGACAGATGTTGCTTGTATTTGACAACTGCGAACATGTGATCGACTCCGCGGCTATGCTCGCAGAAACTGTGCTCGGCGGGGCACCGCGCGTCCAGGTTCTATCGACCAGTCGCGAGCCGCTTCGTGCGCGGGGTGAAGCGGTGCATCGCCTTGCGGCTCTGGAGATCCCGCCGTCATCGGCCGGACTTACTGCCGCCGAAGCCCTAACGTTTCCGGCAGTTCAGCTTTTTGTCGAACGCGCCATGGCAAGTCTGAGTACATTCGAGTTCCGCGACGCTGACGTTCCTGTTGTCGTCGAGCTCTGTCGCCACCTTGACGGTCTCCCCTTGGCGATCGAGTTGATCGCAGCGCGGGTTGACCATTTTGATCTGCGCGATCTCGCGGGCTTCATCGGCGACGGCGTTCAAATGGCGCGGGCGGCTCATCGCTCGGCCTTGCCGAGGCACCAATCGTTGAAGGCGACGCTCGACTGGAGTTACCGTCTTCTTTCGGAAGCCGAACAACTCACGCTGCACCGGGTGGCGATCTTTGCTGGCGGCTTCGACTTATCGGCGGCGAGCGCGATAGCGTCCGATAGCGATGTCACGACCACCGAAGTGACCGACAATATTCTCGGCTTGGCCGACAGGTCTCTGATCACCGTCGACACGACCGGCGAGGACGTTGTCTACCGCCTGCTCGATACGACCCGCGTATACGCGCTTGAAAAGCTGCAAGCTTCCGGAGAGTGGACCGAGATCAGTCGCCGACACGCGTCATATCTGTGCATTGCCTGCGACAAGGCGGCAAGCCAGGGCCCGACCCATGAGGAATGGTTGGCAACATACGGCCGGAAAATAGACGACATTCGCGCTGCGCTGGATTGGTGCTTCTCGCCGGGCGGCGACGAGACGGTCGGCGCGATGCTCGCAGTGGCCTCGGCGCCCCTTTGGTTCGGAATGTCGATTTTCAACGAGTATGTGCGTCGCCTCGAGGGCGCGCTACACGTCATCAAGGTCAGGTCCCCCGCAGATACCGCGGTCGAAATGACGGTCAGCATGGCACTCGGCTACGCACTGCTGTTTAGAGGAGGCGGAGGCGCAACTGAAGCTTTCGCTACGGCTGTGAGGATTGCAACCCTGCTCAATGAGGCCGACGCACTCAATGAGGCGCTTCTGGGCCATGCCTGGAGCTTGATAGTTGCTGGGGATTATCACGCGGCGGTTCGCGTTGTTGAGACAGCCAGCAGCAAGTTTATCGCCCGGGGCGAGGAAATCTCCATCAGGAACGACAGGATCATGGCACTGGCCCGGCATTGCATCGGCGACCAACAGGCCGCGCGCCGTCATGCAGAGCGCGCACTGAACCGCGCCGCGCGAACAGGAGCAGCTTTCCGTGTTTACCACTTCAACGATCGAGTGACGGCGGGCGCCATACTGAGCCGCATTCTGTGGGTCCAGGGGCTCCCGGATCAGGCTGTCGACACAGCCCGCCAAAGCGTCGAGGAAGGCCTCTTGGCCAACGATCCTCCATCGCTCTATATCGCCCTGTACCATGCCTGCCTGGTCTGTTTATGGAACGGCGACATCGCAGAAGCGGAGCAGTTGGTGGCGATGTTACGCGACCGCCTCTCGACCCATCCCTCGCAAGGGCGCGGAGTCTTCTGGGTACGTAGCTTCGACACAGTGTTGGATATTCGTCGCGGCAGGACGCTCGGAATTGCAGAGCGTCGCGATGAAATTCTCAGCGATCCGCTGTGCGATGGGCCGCACCTGGAAACTCTGGGTACCCTGCATGAAGCGCTCGTTGGGCCGGAAGCGATCTCGCGTGCTGCAACGGGGCGCGCAGGCTGGTGCGCAGCCGAGATCTTCCGAGTGCAAGGAGCATCGCTGCTCAAAGAGTGCAGGTCAGACACCTCCGCGGCAGAAGATTTTTTCCAACAAGCACGACGGCTAGCTCAGCAACAAGGTGCGCTTTCGTGGGAATTGCGGGCTGCGACGAGCCTGGCACGACTGTGGCAGGCGCGGGGACGCACCCGTGAAGCGGGCAGCCTGTTGGCGCAGGTCTACAATCGGTTCACTGAAGGCTTCGCGACCGTTGATCTGCTTGCTGCTAGGACGCTTCTTGATGCGCTGGATTGCTGAGGTAACTGTTGGAGGCATACGAAGGACTTTCACGGGATGCGATTGGTCTGGCGCTCGGCGAGATATCTGGCGGCAGTTCCTCGACCGACGCGGTAAACACGTATCCTAGTCCGCGCTCAGTCTTGATGAGAGATTCCGTCCCGGGTTTGGTCGTCAGCTTGCGTCGCAGCCGCAAGATCTGCACGTCTACGGATCGGCTGCCAGAGTGGTCATGCACTTGCACTGCTTCCGATAGAACCTGGCGGCTGAGCGGTCGTCGCGGTGCACGCAGAAAGGCAAGCAGAAGCGCGTATTGGCCCTTCGTCAGCGCTACCCGGTTTCCGGAAGGGCTAGTCAGGCGGCGGCTGTACTGATCGAAATGCCATCCACCGAACCTATAGCAGCCGCGATTCGAGCGTTGTCGAACAACGCGCGTCGGCGCAGGCTTGCGCCGAAGCACGGCCCGGATACGTGCCAAAAGCTCGCGAAGCCCGAAGGGCTTTGTCAGATAATCATCGGCACCGATCTCGAGGCCAACCAACGGGTCGATCGCGCCGCATGGGTAGACGCCGGTGATAATCACTGGAACGTCCGTGCGCGACTGAATTGCTCTCAGCAGGTCGAGCCCGTCGTTCCTTCCAAATTGCAGGTCAAGTATCACGAGAAAAGCGCCTTCGGTTGCCAATCGGCTCATCAGCTCTTTGGGTCCCGACACCGCGACCGCCTGGATCTGCTGTTCCTTCAGGTACTCGATGATCGCCTGGCGCGTGTTGAAATCGCTGTCTGCTACCAGGATCTCCACGTTGCACGCTGGCCAAGGCTCCGCGTTATCGAGCGTATGAATTCGTCCGCGCAAGATGGGAAATGAACATATTCGCATAACCTTTATCCGTCTTTTTGCGGGGTTCCGCCAGGAGGCTTTCGGTAACGATGCAATGTTGCCCGTCATGCCATCGCAACTGAAGTTAAGAAACGCAAAATGCACAACGCGGCGCAACCAAAGCGCGCACTTTTGAGGAGCTCAATGAATGCGGGCCAACGAGCGGCGCGCTAGGTGTCGGCCAGGAAGTCTACGGCCTCGTGACAAAACGCGCGGTCAGGCCAAAGCAACCAGCTCGTCGAGGAGCAAGCGGGCACTCGTCACGTCAACGGTTCCGAAGCCCTCTGTGAAGCGGGTATAGATCGATGACAGCAGCTCGTGCGCCTCGCGGCCGCGCCCCTGCTTGCGCCACAATCGAGCAAGGCTCGTCGCGGCTCTCAGCTCCCAGGAAAGTGCGCCTTGCTTTCGCGCCAGGTCCAGTGAGGTGCGGAAGCGAGCCTCAGCTGTCGCAACGTCCGAGGATGCCTCTTTCAGGATACCTTCGCCCTCGATGCGGAGGATCTCCGGGCCACACCAGTGCGCAGGACGCGCAATGGCGCCGACGCCTGCGCCGAACTGTTCTTGGCACGACGTGGTTATCATTTCGCGATGTACCGCGCTGAACAGGGGATCGCGCTGCAAATCGAGCAGGCGACCGGCCGGCTCTTCCATTCCGCCTTCTCGTAGCCGCAGCGCCGCGTCGAAGCAGTGTCCCCAAAAAAGCCAGTAAGACAACGAATGCCGTGCCGCGTGATCAAGGAGCATCGTGACAAAGCGGTTCGCAGCCTGCATGTTGCCTACCCACAGAGCAACCGGGCAGGCGCAAAACAGCGCGAAGCAGAGCGAGAGAACATGGTCAGACGAAAGTCCTTCTGCGACAGCCTCACGCGCTGTGCACAAAGCCTGGTCCGGGAAACCCTGTAGCCAGAGAATCTGACTGAGTACGCCGCGCGCAGCAACGCGATGATCGAGCTGATAGGCATCATTACCGAACGACGATCCGTTCATAACGCGCTGATTCAGCACGCACTCTGCGTGACGTCGAGCGATGGTTTGGTTCCCGGCCAAATGATGCGTCAGAGCCAGCAGACGCTCGCTCATGACGACGGCTTCATCACCCAAGTCCCGTGCACGTTGCCGCGTTTTTTCTGAGATCGCCACCGCCGAAATGTAGTCTCCAGCGGCGACGTGTGCCATTCCAAGGCCCCACAGTGCACGCCACCGCGTGACGGCTTCGTCGTGCAGATCGGCGATCTCGAGGGCTCTCGAAAAGACATCCGTCATTTCGACCGACGGGCCCTTCGTATGCATGAGCGTATAGCCAAGCATTGCGTTTAGCTTCATTTCCAGCTCGGGATCCAGAGCCAGCGTGGTCCCGAAGGCCAGCCGCAAGTATTCGAGACGCCTCCTGTACTCGTCCACGATGGAGAGCTGAAACCAGATGGGTGCAGAAACAACTGTGAGTTTTGCACCAATTGCCGCGTTTCCGTTTGGTGACAAACTCCAGTCGAGCGCGGCGCGGACGTCATCGATGGTCCGGCCGAACCTCGCCAGCCAAGCTGCGGTACTGGTGCTTGGCGCCCGCGCTCTTTCGCAAACCGTACAGAAAAACTCCGCGTGCCGTTGGCTTACCACGACGCTCTCGCCGGCGGACCTGAGCTTTTCGAGCGCATAGACGCGGGTGGTATCGAGCAGACGGAACAGGACCTGCTCGCCTGTGACGTCCATTGTGATCAGCGATTTTGCCCCCAGACTGGTGACCGCGTGGAACAGGTCGAGGGCGCTGATTTCTCCATCGCTGACCACCGCGCGGGTCGATTCGAGATCGAAACTACCTGGAAAGACGGAAATCCGGCGTAGGATGATCTGCTCGGCATTGGAGAGCAGGCCGTAGCTCCAATCGAGCATCGCACGGAGCGTCTGGTGCCTTGGCAAGGCCGTACGCCGTCCCTTGGTCAGCAGTTGAAGGCGATCCTCGAGCCGCGTGGCCAGCCCGCGAAGTCCGAACGCCTCAAGCCGCGCGGCCGCCAGCTCGATCGCCAATGGAATGCCATCCAGGCGGCGACACAGATCGGCTACGATGGGTACATCCGCATCATCGAGCTTGAAGTTATCAAGGCTCGCCATTGCGCGCTCGGTGAACAGTTGGATCGCCGAAAACGTGAGAGCCTCGGCAGCGCTAAGGTTAGCTGATGGCGATGGGACCAAGAGCGGCCCCAGACGATACACCCATTCCCCTTCCGCCAGCAGCGGCTCGCGGCTGGTCGCAAGGATGTGGACGCCCGGCGACGCCCTGAGCAAGCTTTCCGCAAGTTGCGCTGCGGCGGTGACGACATGCTCGCAGTTGTCCAGGACGATCAGCATGCGCCTGTTCGCAAGGAACGCTGCCAATGCGACCGTAGGATCGCCGGAATAGACCGCGAGCCCGAGCGCAGAAGCAAGAGCAGCAGGAACGAGCGAGTGATCCGTGATGGTCGCGAGATCGACGAAGCAGGCGCCGTCCTCATACGAATCGAAATGACGATCAGCCGTGGCAACCGCAACGGTGGTCTTGCCGATGCCGCCAGCTCCTACGATGGTCACAAGGCGCTGCTGCGGCAGTAGTTCCGCAAGAGCGATAACGGCATCGCTACGGCCGATCATGCGCGAAAATAGTGCAGGCAGCTTGGCGTGCCGCTCGGCCTCGAGCCGCGCGAATCCCTCGGATTGGCTGTCATCCAAACGGGTTAACGGCGCGACGAAGCGATAGCCGCGACCGCTGACGTTCTCCACATAGCGGGCACCGCTTTCGCCGCCTAGAACCTTGCGAAGTGCAGCGACGTGAACCCTGAGCGCCGCCTCGTCCACGACCGTATTCGGCCAGACGCGCGCGATGAGCTCCTCCTTGCCAACAACCTCGCCGGCGCGTTCGACCAGGGCGAACAAAATCTCAAGCGCGCGTTTGCCGAGGCGAAGTGGCCGGGTGCCCTCGAGCAGCACTCGTTGGACCTGAAGCAGGCGAAATGGGCCGAAGGCCAGCACCTGCGTGCTAGGCACGTGTCCATCGCCCGACATCTATGCGCATCGCCTCATCGACATGTCCCAAGGGTGTAGATGGTAGCCGATTGGGTGAACAGGTCTCGCGGTATCGAAGGATAACTTCATCGATTCTTCATCCTGCGCGGCCGCCGATAGATCCTCAATAGCCTAACGTCCGCGATCCACGGGACCGGTAGCCCGATCTCGAATGGTTGCCCTGGATTGCCGGAATGCGTGTAGGACGACATCAAGGCCGCGAAGCCAAAGCAGGACTGTATTGAGGACCACGTATTTCGTAGTCCGCCCGTCGCGCCTTGGCAACACGGCTGCGAAACGTAAATGTATAGCTCGGCCACAGTGCAGAATTGCGTCCGGTTCCGTCGAGATACCAGCTCTTGCAGCCTCCCGTTGTCCATACGGTTCCACGCATCTGACGATCTATCCACGACGTAAAGCGTGCCTGAGCATCCGCACGCGGCTCGACGATCATGCGACCACTCCGATCGGCATATCGTATTGCACTCAGTGCATGTTCAACCTGGGTTTCGATCATGAGGATGACCGACGTGTGTGCCAAGCCAACGTTCGGACCGTTCAGCAAGAACAAGTTCGGGAATCCATGCACCGTGGTGCCAGCAAACGTCTTCGGACTGCCGGCCCAGGCATTCGCCAGAGATTGTCCTTCCGTGCCGAAAATGTAGTGGGCGTACGGAGGATCCTTGACGTTGAAGCCGGTGGCACAAATGATGATATCTACCTTGCGTTCGATACCGTCGTCTCCGACAATACCTTGCGGCGTCACACCTGTTGCTTCCGCTGCGATGAGTTCGACGTTCGGGCGCGTAAGCGTCGGATAGTAATCATTGGAGAACAATATCCGCTTGCAACCCTGCGTGTAGTTCGGCGTGAGCTTTTCACGCAGTCTCGGATCACTGATCGCGCCGTGCATGTGCTTGATCGTATGGCGTTGCCCCATACGCATGACTATCGGATGACGAAACGCAAAAGCCAATATTTCGTGCCGGACATAGAGCTTGCCGCGCTCCAGTTGTAGCCGCCGCGGATGCCGTCGATACTCCTCTTGCTTGTGCTTGCTGATAGGAGCGTCGTGACGCGGCATCACCCATGGAGCCGATCGTTGAAAAATATGCAGTCTGGCTACAATTGGTTGGATTTTTGGAATCAACTGGACCGCCGATGCTCCGGTGCCGATGACGGCGACGCTCTTGCCGCTCAAGTCTGCGTCTTCGGGCCAGGCGCCTGAGTGTAAGACTTGCCCTCGAAAGCTCTCCAAATCTCGCAGATTTGGTATCGACGGATTGCTCAAACTGCCCGCCGCGACAAAAACGAATCGAGCCTTGTAGCTTCCCTGACTGGTGTCGATGGACCATTCGCCCGCCGACTCGACCCAAGTCATCCGCCTCACTTCAGTCGAAAAATTGATGCGCGAGAGCACGCCCGCCTCCTGCGCGCGACGTCTGAGATAAGCAAGGATTTCCGGCTGCGCCGAGAATTCATGGCTCCAGTTCGGGTTTGGGGCAAAGGACAGTGAGTACAGATGAGATTCTACGTCACAAGCGCAGCCCGGATACCGATTGTCGCGCCAGACGCCACCCAGATCGGCTGCTCGCTCCAATACGATAAAATCGTCGTCACCCGATTGCTTTATTCGAATCGCGGCCGCCAATCCGGCGAAGCCCGAACCTACGATCGCGAATTTAAAGCGACGGCTCGGTTGGCCGTCTCTTCGAGAAGGCGTCTGTAACATGCTGGCTCCTGCAAGACACCGCGACCTTGATCGACGGAACGTTTGTTGACCGCCAGCAACGCTAGGGTTAAAGCGCGCTTTAGGGTCAAGTTCTGCACGCCAATGCGGTGTCACAACATGATGATCGGAGAACTAGCAGCACGCAGCGGAGTGTCGCCCTCGTGCATCCGCTTCTATGAGGCAAACGGCCTGCTCCCAGGCGCGCACCGCCGCGCTAACGGCTATCGCGAGTTCAAGCCGCAAAGCCTGCAAATTTTGGAAATTATTCGCTGCGCTCAACAGGCGGGCTTCACGCTGGAAGAAATACGCACTCTGCTTCCGACCAACTTGGAAACGGGGACTTGGGCGCGCGATAAGATGCTTGACACTCTCAGGTGCAAGATCTCAGGAATCGAGGCTCTGCAGCAACAACTGGAGAAGAACAAGGCTCAACTGCTGGCCATCGTCGACGTCGTTGAAAACAGGCCAAACGACATGACTTGCCTGGCCAATATGGGGCGGGTTGTCACAATTCTGCGAGGATGATACTCGCTGTTTTGCCGGGATCGTGATCGGCGCTCGTTGCCCCCGCACGCATGAATTTGGCAAGCCCATCACGCACGCGCGTTGCGAAAGACCCCGTTGAAGCTGGCTATGAATTGCTCAAGCGGCAGCGGCGACTGCTGTAGCTTCATCTGCAGGAGCGCCCCTTCCCAACTGCTCACAATCGTCGCTGCCAGGGCCGGAAGGTCAACGCCATCCTTGATCTGACCCGCTTGCAACGACGCCGCCAGGAAGGACAAAACATCCGTTTCGAACAAACGCAATCCCGATCGGACCGCCTGAATGATCAGCGGCAGATCTTGTCCCCCGACCTCCCCTGCGAGATTGCCGAGCAGGCAGCCGCGCCGAAAGCGTGTCTTGCGCCGCGCTTCAAGCCGGCTTCGGAAATACGATTGAAAGCGATCAAGCGCACTTTCGCGATCAGGCCAAGGGCCAAGCAGGTTTTCGACCCGTCGGGCATGCGCTTGACTGACATACGCCTCGATTGCGGCAACGACGATGTCGTCTTTGGTGGGAAAATAGTAAAACACCGACCCGCGAGGTACGCCAGCATGTCTGGCAATCTCGGCGATGGTGGACGCGCCATATCCGAAATCCCAGACATATTCGAGCGCCGCCACGACAAGACGATCTCGCATCGCAGCACCATGTTCGCGCATGGTCGGCGGTGCTTCGAGGCCCCTCTTTGCTCGTGCTTCTTGTTTCACTTTCGCCATAGCCGCCTTATCGCATGAAGGCCGTCAAGTGGGCAACTTGGAGCGCACGCGCCATCGCCAGCCTGTCACTTGCTCCTTTCCTAGTGATGACGGAATTGCAGACGTCTGCCGCCCGCGTCCCGGCACCGTCAGATAAGTCAAGATCATACCTATCAGCGCGACTGCGGCCAGCGCATAAAAGCCGGACTGGAATGAGCCGGACTGATCTTTTGTCCATCCGACAATAACAGGACCGAGCAAGCCGCCGCAGTAGCCGATCGCGTTAATGAACGCGACGCCACCGGCCGCGGCCGAGCCGCTCAAGAAGGTGGGCGGGATCGCCCAGAGACAGGGAGCGACTGCCGAATAGCCGATAGCGGCAAGGCTCAGGAAGAACACCGCGCTCGGCAAACTGTCATTATGGGCCATCCCCAGAAACCCGACGATGATTGCGAGAAAGGCGACGACGAGATGCCAGCGCCGCTCGCGCATGCGGTCCGAACTGCGCGCCCACAGCAGCATCACCAAGGCACCGACGGTGGAGGGAATTGCAATCGCGACCACAGATGCTAGCGACTGGCTTTGTTCGATCATCTGAGGAAGGAAAAATGTTACGCCGTAAAGGCAGATCGTACGCAGCAGCCAAATCGCGCTCAGACCGAGGACACGCCCATCCGTCACAGCCTGAAGAAACGTCTTGCGGCCGTGAGCAGCTTGCTTGACTTCCGCATCGAGCTTGGCGCGCAGCCATTGCTTTTCATCTGCGCTCAGCCAGGACGCCTTCTCTGGACTATCGACCAGGAAGAAGAACACGATAACGCCGAGGACGGCGGCAGGAATGCCCTCAGCGATAAACAACCACTGCCATCCGTGCAGGCCGAGAAAACCGTCCATCGCCAGGAATGGCGCGGACACGATCGCGCCAAGACCATTGCTCAGTGGAACAGCGAGGAGAAAGGCCGCCGTCATCCGGCCACGATACTCGTTGGGGAACCAATGCGCCATGAACACAATGATGCCCGGAAAGAATCCGGCCTCCGCCGCGCCAAGCAGGAAGCGCAGCACGATCAGGCTGGTTGGCCCGCTCGCCAATGCCGTAAGCGCGGACAGAATCCCCCAGGTAATCATGATGCGTGCGATCCAGCGTCTTGCTCCGAAGCGCACTAGCATCAAGTTGCTGGGGACCTCGCACACCGTGTATGTCAGAAAGAAGATGCCAGCCGCCCAACCATAGAGTGTGGCATTCAGCGCCAAGTCTTTGGACATGGTCGGCGCCGCGAAGCTGATGTTGACCCGGTCGAGGCTCGCCACAATGTAGCAAAGCGTCAAGAACGGTACGAAGCGGCGCGCTGCCTTCGCGACAGCGCGCCTTCCTTGATCTGTATCCACCCCGTCACTCCTTGTTTTTGAATCCGTAGCCAGCCGCGCCCTCGGCATTCGCCGCCTGTTCGCGACCGGCTGAAGTCGTGCTTTCGCTATGCGTCGAGCAGATGCGCGAACTGCGCGGCCCAGGCTGCTTCCTCCCCTGGCGCAGGCAGGCGCGCCCCGCTTTCCATCACATTTTCAAAGGAGGTTTCGATGAAGGCGACCATGATGTTGACGACCAGGACGTTGGTGATCCGGTGCAGCATGGCGGTATAGGATTTCAGCATCTCATGTCGCTGCTCGGCCGATCGGCCGGCACGGATCCGGGCATGAAGACGGACCGCAGTGGAGGGCTTCCGGTTTTGAAAGACGTTGCTGGGATCGACTTCCTCGAATTGAACCTGGATGAAATACGAAAGCGCACCTGTCGCCTCGCAATGGATCCGTGTGATCTCGTCTGCGATCTCCTGCTTGATGGCTTGAGTGAAAAGCCCCGTCGGTCCGAGGCAATGATAGAAGGGCATTGAAAGCTCCTTTAGTTAGGTAACTGACTTTGCTGATTTTGGGACTTCGGCCCGCCATCAACAATGTCAGGCCTCCGCTTCCCCGGGCGCCCAGTCGGCAACCCATTGACCGTCTCGATAGATCTCGTCACCGACATGAGGGGTGAACTCAATCAGGACGGAGTTGCGTGGGACGTCGAGTGTTTCGACACAGATGTCGACTATGCGTCGCGCCAGTTCGAGGCGCCATTCGCTCGGACGGCCTTTTCGAAACTCGACAAGCACCATCGTGATAGGCTCCAGGCCGCCGCCTCGCGCAAGATGGAACAGATTGTCTTCACCGAGCTCCGCGATGCCAACGTTGGGCCGCCAAAGCTGCGTCTTCATCACCTCTGCATAGAGGCGGCAAAGCTTTTCAGCGAGGGCCCGCTTTGTTCCAGACGGAAGGTTTTGAGGAATATCCAAATGAAGGTAAGGCATCAATCGGGACCCTGTAATCTGGCTCAGGCAAGCGAGAGGCTCCCATGAACCCGTTATAGTTAGTTAGCTGACTATATGTAGGCCTATTTTGCGTAGGGCGTCAACTCGGTCATCGCGTGGGATCTATCGATCTCGGTCTTTCTGCCCGATCACAGGTGCTTTGACGTCAGACGTCGAAGAACACGGTCTCGTTGTCGCCCTGCAGGTGGATGTCGAGCGCGTAGGTCGGATTCGACGCCGCCTTCCTGGCGATCAAAGTGGCGCGGCGGTCGGCCGGCACCAGCGCCAGCACGGGGTCGGCGGCATTGGCCGCTTCATCGTCGAAATAGATCCGCGTGTAGAGATGCAGCAGCATGCCGCGCGCATACACCGCGAGCAGAATGTGCGGCGCCTGCGGCGTGCCGTCCGGATCGGGCACCGGCCCGGGCTTGATGGTATCGAAGCAATAGCCGCCCTTGGCATCGGTGCCGACGCGGCCGAAGCCCTTGAACGAACTGTTGGGCAGCGCGCGGGCATCCTGCGGATCGGAGAACCGGCCCTGCGCGTCGGCCTGCCAGATCTCCAGCATGCAGTCCGGCACCGGCACGCCGTCGCCGTCATAAACGATACCCTCGACGCGGATGCGCTCGCCGGAAACATCCGGCGTGATCAGGTTGTTGGTGAAGGCATCGTTCCATGCGTATTCGCCGTTCGGCGTCAGGCCGTATTTGAAATACGGACCGACCGTCTGCGATGGCGTGATGCCGTCCGGCCGCTGCTGGCTCACGATTTATTCTCCATCGGCGTCGCGTTCCTGCCGCGCAGGACAATGTTGAAGCGGTAGCACAGCGCCCATTCCGGCTGGGTGTTCTCGAGATCGAACGAGGAGATCATCCGCGCGCGCGCCTTCTCATCCGTCACCGCGTTGAAGATCGGGTCGAACGGAAACAGGGGATCGCCCGGAAAATACATCTGCGTCACCAGGCGCGAGATGAAGGCATGGCCGAACACCGAGAAATGGATGTGGGCCGGGCGCCAGGCGTTGTGGTGATTGCCCCAGGGATAGGCGCCGGGCTTGACGGTGACGAACCGGTAATAGCCGCTCGCATCGGTCCGCGCGCGGCCGGCGCCGGTGAAGTTCGGATCGAGCGGCGCCGGATGCTGGTCGACCACATGGACGTAGCGGCCGCAGGCATTGGCCTGCCACAACTCCACCAGCGCGTTCGGCACGCCGCGGCCGTCCTCGTCGAACACATGGCCGTGCACGATGATGCGTTCGCCGAGCGGCTCGCCCTTGTGCTGGATCGTGAGGTCGTTGTCGTTCTCGCGCACCGTCTCGTGGCCGTAGACCGGGCCGGTCAGTTCGGAGAGCGTTTGCCGGATCGGGATCAGCGGCTTCTGCGGCGCGCGCTTGATCGTCGAGCGATAGCCCAGCGACAGCCGCGGCGGATGCGAAGCATTGCTGGCAAGCGGGTAGACAAAATTCATGTTCGGCTCCTTGAAGCTTGCTGACCTCTTACAACGCTGACTCCGCGCGATTTATTTCGATTGTACTTGATAGCAAAGTGCAATCGTGTAGACGCTATTGGCGGTTCTAGAACGGCAAAAGTCCCGGAGAACGATATTGAATTCCAGTTCATTCGACCTTTCCTCCCCCGAGCTCGCCCTCGAGAACCGGATGTTCTACCGCTTCTCCCTTTTGGTTGGTCGCCACGTACGACACTTCACGACGAAGCATCTCAAGAAGTACAAATTGTCTACTCAGGGATGGCTCATCCTGACCGTCATCGGAAGGTTCGCGCCCTTGTCGCCATCGGATCTCGCCGACCACACCTCGGTCGGGCGCGACAAGATCTCTCGGATTGTCGATCAACTCGTCGAGCATGGTTTCGTTTCCCGTCGGACCGACGAAGCAGACCGACGCCGCGTGGTTTTGAACCTGCTCGCCAAGGGACGACGCGTGTGCGACGAATTGGAACTCCTTGCGCGCCAAATCGAAGTAGACGTGCTGGACAGCATGTCGAAGGACGAAAGAGTCATGTTGCGAAAACTGCTCTCCAAGATCGAAGACGCGACCGCCCGCACCCTCGCCGACTGATCGTGTGCGCTTATTCTGATTGCCGTGTGATCTGGTAGTTCTGCGCGTCAAGCACTCGCGTCAGCAGAAAGAATTTCAGGGTCGGAGACGGCCAGTTGTTGACCAGCTTTCCCGACGCTGATTTGAACCAATTGTTGCAACTGCTCATCCAGGCGTAGCGTTGCGCACGATGCTGGATCATCTCGTTGAATCTCCGCATCGGCTCGCGTTTGACTTCGAAGACGAGTTCGTCCCGCAGGATTCGTTTCACGAATTTGATAACGTAGTTGACTTGGCATTCGATCATGAAAATCGCGGAACTCGGCACCGTGGTGTTCGGTCCGTAGATCATGAACAAATTCGGAAAGCCGGGAACGCTGCTGCCGCGATAGGCTTCCGCCCCGTCTTTCCAGATGTCGTGAAGGCGCTTGTTGTCGCGTCCGACAATCTCCATAGGAAGAAGAAATTCGGTGGATTTGAATCCAGTGCAATAGATTATGGCGTCGACAGGATGCTTCCCACCGTCTTTGGTGACGATTGCAGTGGGCGTGACGCGTTCGATTCCTTCCGCCGTCACCTTGACGTTGTCCTGGGCGAGCGCAGGATACCATTCGTTCGAGAGCAATATCCGCTTGCATCCAAGCGGATAGTCCGGCGTCACAGTTTTCCTTAGCGCCGGATCTTTGATCTTTGCGATGATGGCGCGTGCCGTTACTTCCATGGCCTTGTTCAGCTTGGTGCCGGCGATCACCTTGTCGTGGCCACGCTCGTAGGACCAATAAAGCTTTGCCCGCGAAGCGCGTGCCAAGAGCGGCAACCACTTGAAGCGCCACTTCTCGCTATCGGAATAGGCCCGATCGGGCTTTGGCATTACCCATGGCGGCGACCTCTGAAACACGGTGAGGCGCGCCGCGATCTTCGCAACATGAGGAACGACCTGAATGGCGCTTGCGCCTGCTCCGATGACAGCGACCGACTTGCCCTCCAGTTCAACGTGATGATCCCATCGGGCTGAATGAAAGTGAGGGCCCGAGAACGTTTCGATCCCTGAGAGTTTCGGCACTGCGGGCCGGTTCAATTGACCGACGGCTGTGAGAACGACGGATGTCTTGATGACCTTGCCGGTGGCCGTTGTCACGATCCAACGGGAAGTGGTTTCGTCGAATCCAAGCCGAACCACCTCGGTGTCGCAAAGAATGTGGCGCCGCAAACCATATTTCTCGACGCAGCGTTCGAGATAGTCCCTGATCTCTGCCTGAGGGGCGAACACCTTGCTCCACTGCGTGTTCATCTCGAAGGAAAACGAGTAAAGGAACGACGGGACGTCGCAGGCAGCGCCCGGATAGGTGTTGTCCCTCCAGACACCGCCAATCTTGGATTCCCGTTCCAGGATGAGGAATGATTTGACGCCCGCGCGCTTGAGCGCAACCGAGGTCGCGATGCCCCCCGGACCGGCCCCGATCACGACAGCGTCCACCGTCGTGGCCTGACTATCCAGTTCAAGACTGGTCAACGCACTGCCTTCCACGACCGATTTCCTCCCCCCGCGGATTGGTTCCACTTTCTGTCTTTGCCTTGCGAGTTTATGAGCGAAATACTATAATTGCAATATGCAATTACTTGGATCGCCATCACGGCGGAATTGCGCAAGTGAAAGCCTGCGTCGTCGGACCGAAGACGCGACGGCAAGAACGCAAGGGGAGAACGCGCGGGATGACCGAGACCTGGGAGCTCACGATCGAGGCCGTCAAGCCTGAAGCGGAGGACGTCAAATCCTTCGTCCTGGGCGATCCAGCGGGAAGACCGCTGCCGGCCTGGACTCCGGGTTCGCATATTGACGTCGTGACGCCGGAAGGGCTGACGGCGCAGTATTCACTCTGCGGCGGAGTGCGGGACAGACATTGGCGTATTGCCGCGCTCCTGAAGCGGGACGGCAAGGGCGTCTCGCGATATCTTCATGAGAAAGTGCAGGCTGGCGATATCCTCAGGGCATCCTCGCCGCGCAACCATTTCAGACTTGCCACCTCCAGATCATATGTCTTCATCGCGGGCGGCATCGGCATTACGCCTATCCTGCCCATGATCGCGGAGGTCTCGTTGCGGGGCTTGCCGTGGCGGCTTTTCTACGGTGGGCGCCAGCGAACGAGCATGGCCTTCCTTGCAGAGCTGGTCCGATATGGCGACCGGGTCCAGGTGTTGCCTGAGAGCGAGCATGGTCTGCTGCCATTGCCGGAGCTGATCGGGACATCCGACACGCAAGATGGAATCTATTGCTGCGGGCCTGAGCCGCTCATTCGCGCCGTCGAAGCACTGGCGCACAACCGCGGATTGCCGAAGCCGCACGTCGAGCGCTTCAATCCCACGGATACGGCGCATCATGCCAACGACGGCGGATTCGAGGTTGAGTTGGCGAAGACCGGCCAGATCATTCCGGTCACGGCTCAGCAAACGATCCTCGAAGCTCTCGAACAACATGGCATTTGCCCTCCCGCCTCGTGCCGCGAAGGTGTGTGCGGAACCTGCGAGGCTGCCGTCCTCGCCGGCCAGATCGATCACCGGGACTCCGTCTTGACGGACGACGAAAGAGAGGTTGGGAGATCGATGATGATCTGTGTGTCGCGGGCAAGGTCCGCCAAGCTGAAGCTCGATCTCTGATGCGGAGGACCGGCGACTGTCGTGGACAGCCCCGCCCCGCTTCTTCGCATCATTCGAAACGTTTGGAGCGTCTCACGCCACCTTCGATTTGACGTGGCCGACGAACAGATGGCGGTGCTTGAGATCGGGATCACGCTCCAGTTCGTCGAACGTGCCTTGAAAGCAGATTTGGCCGCGGTCGAGCACGAAGACGACGTCGGAAACGCTCCGTGCAAACTCGATATTCTGCTCGGCCAGCAGAATGGTCAGGCCCGCCTGCCTGAGACGACGGATATCATCTCCGAGCGAACGAATGACAAGCGGCGCCAGTCCTTCGGACGGCTCGTCAAGCAGCAGTAGGCTCGGCCCTCCCATCAGCGCACGCCCGACGCTGAGCAATTGCTGTTCGCCGCCGCTCAGCGTCCCGGCGGCCTGCCTGCGGCGCTCGGCCAGAATTGGAAACAGATCGTAGATTCCAGCAAGGTCCATCGGCTGCGGCCCGCAGGGTCGGGTCACGCGAAGGTTTTCCTCCACGCTCAAATTGGGAAAGATGGCGCGATCTTCCGGCACGTAGCCGATTCCGGATCTTGCCACGCGATCCGGCGTCCTCCCGACGATCGATTCGTTGCCGAACCTGATTTCTCCGGCCGATGGCCGGAGAAATCCCATGATCGACCGCATCACCGTGCTCTTGCCGGCGCCGTTGCGTCCAAGGAGACAGCCGGATACGCCTTTCGGAAGGCCGAATGAGACATCGGTCAGGACATCGCCCTGACCGTATCCGACGCGCAAAGCCGAAATATCAAGCAACGGCGGCTCCTCCGAGATAGACTTCCTGGACCTTCGCATTGCTCTGGATCGCGTCCGGGGTATCATCGGCAATAAGTCGTCCGCGATACATGACCGCGATCCGATCCGCGACCGAGAATACGATGTCCATGTCGTGCTCGATCAATAACGCGGTCATCGCACGCATCTGCATCGTCGCCTGGATGAGCTCGATAAGAGGTCCACGCTCTACGAGAGGAACGCCGCATGTCGGCTCGTCCAGAAGGATGAGCTCGGGTTCGGCCGCAAGCGCCATCGCAAGTTCCAGCCGCCTGCGATCGCCATAAGCGAGCTCTTGTACCGACTTGTCCAATTGGTCCTGCAGCTTGACGGCCGACGCCATCCGCTCGACCTCATCGGAGAACAGACCTTTCGAGGCCGTCAGCATGTCCCAGCTCTTGCGGCGGAATGAAATCACGGAGAGCCTGATGTTCTCCCGAACACTCGCGCCAGCAAACACGTTGTTGATCTGGAAGGTACGGCTGAGGCCTCCCCTGCAAAGGAGGTCGGGGCGCACATGGGTGGTGTCTCGCCCCTTGAACATGATACGGCCGCTATCGCTTCGGACGCCGCCGCTGATCAGGTTGAACAGTGTGGTTTTCCCGGCGCCATTCGGTCCGATGATGGCCATGAACTCGCCTCGACGGACCTCGAATCCAACTTGATCGACCACCGTTCGGCTACCGAACCGCTTCGAGATGTTCTCGACAAGGAGAAGGGTATCGTCGTTCATTTCCGCCACCTCGAATCGATCCGCGCGACGAGCGAAAGCAGGCCTCCAGGGAGGGAAAGCGCGACGACGATGATCACAATGCCGAGACAGCTCAGCCAATAGTCCGTCAGATGCGGCAATCCATAGGTCAGGATCTTGAACGTGATGGCGCCGACGATCGGCCCGAAAAACCACTGCGTTCCGCCGAGCACGACCGCGACAAGCGCATCGGCCGACGTGATGAAGCTTGCCGAACTCGGAAACATGCCGCGATGGAATATCGCCTGGCCCACGCCCGCCAGTGCCGCGAAGCTCGCCGCGAGCACGAACGCTGCGAGTCGAAACAGACGGACCGGAACGCCGATGAACGCCGCTCGCAGCGGATTGTCTCGAATGGCGGTCAGCGTATGTCCGAAAGCCGAACGGGCGATGGTAAAAAGCAGCGCCGTACAGCTCGCCACAATGACGAACGCAACCATGTAGAACGTTCGCGCGTCCTGCAGTCCTGGCACGCCGGCAATTCCGATCAGGCCGTCATCGCCGCCGGTCATCGAATGCCACTTCCAGATCACGATGTAGACGAGCTGGCCAAGCGCGAGCGTCAGCATGATGAAGTAGGCGTGGCTGACGCGGATGATCAAGAGCCCGATCACCAAAGCCAGGAGCACGCTCGCGGCAATCGCAAGGACGGCTGCGGCGGCTGCACCCCCCACGCCGGTCCACCCATATTTCACCTGCAAGACGCCGAAGACATAACCTCCCGTCGCAAAAAATGCGGCGTGACACATCGACACCATGCCCGACTGCCCAACGACGAGGTTCAAGCTCAGCGCGAACAGAGCGAAAATCAGGATATCCGTCGCCTGGACCAGCAAGGTCTCGCGGCCGAAAACGCCAATGGCAAGTCCTGCCGCCAGTACCAACACGGTCCCGACATGGCGCAGCCTCGCGGGAGAACTCGCAGGCAATATCACCTCGGAAGTACTTGTCATCAGCTAAGCTTTCCGAACAATCCGGCCGGCCGCACCAGCAGAACGACGGCCATCAGAATGAATACGAATGCGATGGTGAATTGTGGCACGATCAAAATGCCGAACGCCTTGACCATTCCGATCAGCAAAGCCGCCGCCAGCGCGCCCCATATGCTGCCGAGGCCACCGATGACGACGACCGCAAATGCGTCTACGGACGCATCGAGATCAGATCCGGGATTCGCGCCGGCGAGCGGCAGAATCAGCACGCCCGCCAAGCCGACGAGCCAGGTGGACAGGCCAAACACGGACGTAAACATCCAGCGAGCGTTGACCCCGAGCCCGAGCGCCGCATCGCGATTTGCCGCGGTGGCCCGGACCAGCAAGCCCCACGGCGTCCGATTGACCAGGAACCAGACAAGCACCGAGACCAGAGCGCCAGTGCCGATAATGAAGAGGTAATAGCCCGGAATGTAAGCGCCCATCACAGCGACCGGCTCGGAGAACCAGGATGGCGTATCGATGGACCGCGACTCCAGGCCCCAGACACCGCGCACGAGATCGGCGGCGAGGAAGATAAGCCCGATCGACGGGAGAATCTGGACCAGCACGTCGGCCTTGTAGAGGTGCCGGAAGATTAGCACCTCAACCAGAATCCCGATGATCGCGATCATCAGCGGAACCACCAGCAACGCTACAAGGAAGCCGGCGTCGCTGTTGGACGAGAGTTTCTCGGTGATCGAGTAGGCCAGGAACATCGCAAGCATGAAGAACGATCCATGCGCGATATTCAGAAGATGGCAGACGCCATAGATGATTGACAGGCCGGCGGCGAGCAGGAACAGAATCGCCGCCGATTGCAATCCGCTCATGAACTGCAGCCAGAGCATCGAGGTCTCCAAAGGTCAGGTAAGCGAATATTGTCAGTTCATTTGGTCGGACTGGAGCGCAGCTTGGCAACTTCTTCCGCCGAGGGAAGAAATTCCGCCGACTCGACGAAACCAATATTGCTCATGCCGGCGCGGTCATCCTTGGCGTCCCATGCCAGATTACCCGTCCACACCCCTTGCGTGCTCTGATGATCGAAGGGGCGGACTGTGATCCGGCCGGCAGCCGGCGACTCAATGTCCAGGCCTTCGGCCGCCATGATGAACGCCTCCCGGTCCAGTTTCCCGGCCTTTTCGATCGCTTTGGCGACGAACTTCATCGTCGTGTATCCAGCGGCCGATTCCGACATCGGCATCGCGTTCCAGCGCTCTTTGTAGGACTTGAAGAACGCCATGTTGGACGGTGTATCGACCGGCGGATATGGATAGTCGCCTGCTGTGAATATGTTGCCCGGAATATCCTTCTCTCGCACGCCGGCGGCGTTGGCCGGGTTGCCCATCGAAGCGTGCGCGCCGAGCACGATCTTGAACAGGCCAAAGCTCTTGGCCTGCGCAAGGAAAGCGCGCGCGCTCGGTCCAACCAGGCCGCTGAACAGCACGACTTCGGGTCCTTTCGACATGATCGCGGTGATGTAGGAGGCGAAATCCGTGGTACCGAGCGGCACCCAGAATTCGCAACCGTCCAACACGCTTACATCGGGTGCACCCTCGCGAATGACCGCCAGTGTGCTGCGGTTCAGGTCGCGCGCAAACTCATAGTCGTTGTTAATTGTACAGTACTTGCGCAACGGCTTCTTGGCCAATTCACGGGCCAACGGCGTGTAAAAGCCGCGCACGTTCATCGCCAACCGGAAAAAATATCTATGCCCGGCATCTTCGGTGAGGAAGCGGCCGTAGCCGCCTGTCGTGAAGAACGGGACCTTGTTCTCTTTCGCAAGCGTGCTTGCGGCTGCGGACTCCGCGCTTGCAACGGCGCCTATCACCAGGAATGCGCCTTGCGCGGTCTGCTCGCGGAACAGACGCCCGGCGTCTTCGGGCTTGGAATTGGTGTCGGCAAGCATCAGTTCGATCTGCTTGCCCTTGATGCCGCCGGACTTGTTGATCTCGTCGGCTGCCAGCCGAATGCCCTGCTCCCCGGCTGTCCCGTAGAGCGCGAAAACGCCGGTCCGCGACGTGATCACCCCGATCTTAATGGCGTCCTCGGCGCGCACTCCGGCGACGGTTGCGCAGAGACTTGTCAAACCGGCGACGAGCAATCCAGCAAAGCGAATCGACGACAGCCCACCGCGGCCACGCCCCGATTGCCGTGAACTTGCGATACTCATTATATCTCCTCCAAGCGACACACTCGGTTGTAGCCGAACGCCTTTCGGCGCTTCCCCCTGGATCCGGCGTCAATTCTCGATTTTTCTTTGGCCGGGCCGCCATCGAGAAGGCTAAGCGAAGCTCTCTCGACCGCACTATTTTCATTTCACGCGTGGCGCGACCCCGCGTGATCTTTGATCACTCTCTCGGTACCCGACTAGCTATCGGATAACTCAAGCTGCTTCACGACCGAATTCCAGGCGTTGGTCTTGATACGCTGGTTCGGATCACGAAACACGTTCATCGGGTCCTCGCCAAGCTCCACTTTCTTGACCTGCTCTGCGAGTAATCGACGCAGGCGAACGACGCCAACGTCGGACCCCGCAAGTCGCTCAAGCGCGTGGATCGCAATCGGTCGTTGGCTTTCTTGCGCCTCAAGATCGTCCGGGCGAAGCTGCCGTTCGCGATAGCTACGCGCTGTCTCATGACCCGGTCGGATATCCGAAATCGTATCCGTGCCCGGCCGCCAATCAGGCTTCAATTTGCCGTTCTCGAGCGGCCACGCCACGATGCTGAGCGCCATGACGTGCTCATTGTCGATCGGCACCACCCAGGTGACGTCGGAGCAACGATCTTCTTCGATGAGTTCGACGCCCTTTTCCCGAATGTTTGGGATGAGCGCGATGTTGGGAACGACACATTCCGAGCAGCGGACCAGGCTGTTTCCGTTTGGCAGCGCCTTCGTCATCTTGTAGCGCACACCGAGAGTCGTCGGCTCGAACGAGATCTCGCCTCTTCCCTGCATCATCGCGCTTTCGAACTGGTCGCCGCTGATCGCCTGATGCAGCACCAGCACGTGCCAGGGATCGACGACGTTCTCGTAGTGCTGCAGCCAGTTGCAGTCCCGCACATAGCCAATGGCGTAGTCGCCCCAGATGCGCGCCCCGCGCAGTTGAACGTTGCCTTTCGACGTGTCCAGCACGTCGAACTGCGGCAGCAAAGGCTGCTTGTCCGGCGGACCCATGTAGACAAACACCAGGCCGCCGAATTCCTTAACGGGATAGCCAGGCTGTTCGACGCTCATGCGTTCGCAGGTGCCCGCCGCCTCGCAGGGCATTTCGAGAACGCGCCCTTCCGGCGAATAGAGCCAGCCATGGTAGCAGCAGCGAATGCCGCTCTTCTCGATACGACCGTATTCAAGCGACGAGCCACGATGAGCGCAGTGAGGGTCAAGGCAGCCGACTTCACCGTCGCCGGTACGAAAAACCACCAGGTCCTCGCAAAGGATCCGGACTTTCTTTGGTACGTCCGTCAGCTCTTCCGAAAGGCAAACGGGCTGCCAGTATCGACGCAGGACTTCCCCCATGGGTGAGCCTGCTTCGACGTGCGTCAGTTCGATCCGTGGCGCGGGTACAGTTCGCCCGTAAGCACTCTTCATAGCGTCCTCCACTGATATTCCGCCCGTTCCGGCGTTCGCGGCCGTCAGGGGCCTGCGCATCCTCTTCACGCTAGCGCATTTGATTGTCAATTGCAATTATTGTGTTTCGCGCATACTATTTTGCTCGGGATGGAAACCGGCATGAAACAAAATGCTCCGCGTCGCGCCGCAATGTCGCAGGCGGCCATTGTGATCGCGGAATTTTTTGGTACCTGCCTCTGGTTCAGCGCGACCGCGGTGGCTCCGGAAATCGCTGAATCGTTGGGCCGAGGAACAGCCGAGCCTCTCGATCTTTCGTCCGCCGTTCAAATCGGTTTTGTCACCGGGACCTTGTTGATCGGCTTGACCGGATTTGGCGACCGCTTTCGCGCCAGTCGAATCTTTGCACTTTCGGCGCTATTCGGAGCCGCGGCCAACGCCGCCATCGCGATACTTCCGATGAGCCTTGTTTCGATGCAGCTGTGCCGGTTTGCGACCGGCGTAGCCTTGGCCGGCATTTACCCGATCGGCATGAAGCTCGTCGTCAGTTGGAATCCGGACTCGGCCGGCCGCGTTCTGAGCTGGCTTGTTGCCATGCTGACGCTTGGGACCGCGTTTCCACACCTGATCCGCTATCTGGATCCGGGTTACGAATGGCATTTCACGATCATCGTCGCTTCCCTCCTTGCCTGCGCCGCGGCACTGATCATTCTCACAACAGGAGATGGTCCAGCGGCGCAATGTGGGCGCCCAATGCAGATCGATGTTCCGGCCGCGCTCCGGGAGTTCAAGCGTCCGAAGCTGCGCGCCGCCGCGCTCGGCTATCTCGGGCACATGTGGGAGCTCTACGCTTTCTGGGCATTGGTTCCCTTGCTTGCCGCCGCCGCAGTGGCATCGTCCTCAGGTCGAATACCGCTGATTTCATTCCTGATCATTTCGGCCGGAGCATTGGGTTGTGTGATTGGTGGGTTCATCGGCAGGAGGACTGGAGGGCGCCTGGTGGCGATGGCCGCCCTCCTGGGCTCGGCGGCCGTTTGCATATTCTTTCCCGCAATACAAACTTCACCTGCACTGCTGCTCGCGTTATTCGTATGGGGCTTTTTCGTTATCCCAGATTCGCCTCAGCTCTCCTCGCTCGCCGTGATGGCTTGCAAGGGCGACCAAGTCGCAAGCACCCTCGCCCTGTTGAATGGCACGGGATTTCTCCTGACCGTTATTTCGATCCAGCTGTCGCTCGCGTGCTGGCCTTTGATAGGAGCGCACGTAACGTGGCTGTTGGCTCCCGGTCCGGTGGTCGGTTTCGTGTCCTTGAGGTACTACTATGAAAGTGCTTGCGAACAATATTCACAAGCTTCACGGACCAGTTAAATCTCCCACGGCGCGAAACCCGGATTGCTCTGTTTGGACCTTCCCGTTCACCCAAGTTGATCCTGCTTTCGCCGGTCGGGGCTGATGGCGTAGCTTGCAACGCGACAGATTGGCGGACAGATAGCTGATATACTGGGCACGCTCGAACAGAGCGAAATCGCACTGCTGCCGATCATTGTTTCCAGAACTGTGAGCTCCGATGGTTTCCTTCGACGAATCCTTTCGCCGGCAACTGCGCGAACTGTTCGTGTGGCGCCGCGACGTCCGGCGGTTTCGTCTTGATCCGCTCCCGGACGGCGCCATCGAGCGGCTCATCGAGATCGCCTGCCTGTCCCCTTCGGTCGGCCTGAGCCAGCCTTGGCGCTTCGTCATTGTCGAGGACAAGACCAGACGCCAGGCCGTGATCGAAGACTTCAAGTCCTGCAATGCTGATGCCTTGCAGTCCTATTCGGGCGAACGCGCAGCCCAATATGCAGCCCTCAAGCTCTCGGGCCTCGAAGAGGCGCCGGGACACCTGGCCGTGTTCGCGGAAACGGCAGGCAACATGGGTCATGGCCTCGGGCGTGCAACCATGCCGGCAACCGTCGAATATTCCGTGGTCGCGGCGATCTGCTCGATGTGGCTCGCCGCGCGTGCAGAGGGCATCGGGTTTGGCTGGGTATCGATCCTGAATCCAGCCAGTATCCACGAGATACTTGAAGTGCCCGAGTCCTGGAAATTCATCGGCTACTTCTGCGTCGGGTACCCCCAGGCAGAGTTCGATCGACCCGAACTTGAGCGGGCCGACTGGGAATATCGGCGAGCGTCGAAGGAGTTTTCGATGCGGCGCTAGCGGCCACACCGGCTCATCCGGTCCGTGCGAAAACGCCTTGCTTTGCGGCGATTCCCCGGAGCTGCTTGAGCGGCCCGAGACATAGGTGACAGGTCGTACCGGACACATGGGTTACACTTTTCGCTTTTTTGGGGCGGGAGGTGTGGATGCCGTGGAGAGCG
>NZ_AUEZ01000038.1 GCF_000426245.1 Bradyrhizobium sp. Ai1a-2
GGCTCGGTCACTACGAAGGACGCGGTTGGCGTGGCTTCCATCATCACGCAACCCTGTGCATCGCAGCTTACGGCTTTCTGATCGCCGAACGGGCGACGATTCCCCCCTCACGACCTCGTTCCGCCGCGCCGGTCCAGGTACCTCCCTTACCCGACAATTATCGACCCAGAGGCTCCGCCCGCGCGGCCTGAGCGCCACATCCCAAACTCGATCGCAACCATGCGCATGCGCCTGATCCAGGCGCTCATCAAAACCTTACCGCGATGTCCTTGTTGCGGCGGCGTCGCTGCTTCAAAGGGACGAAGAAAACCCATGACGCAGTAAGATTAGCGTAGCATAGTCCGCCGATGGTCAGGCGAACGGCGCGGCGGATTACGCCTTCGGCTAATCCGCCCTACGTTTTTCTCAGCGTCGCGCCGAGACGATCGCGTAGCGGCGCTTCCAGGGCGTACCGTCGGGACGCGGCACGATCTCTTCGTAGTCCTCGATTCCGACCTGCCCAAAGCCCGCCTGCCGGTGCAGCGCGACCACGGTCGCGGCATCGCGCGCACGGAAGCCGAACTCCTCGCGGACGAATGGCGGCGGCGTCTCCTGCGGGTCGGGATTGACCGTGGCGACTACGCTCAGTCCATCAGGCCGCAAGATCCGACGCATCTCGGCAAGAGCACAGACCGGGTCGGGCCAGAAGTAGATGACGTTGACCGCGAAGACACGGTCGAAGCTTGCATCCGGATGGGGAATTTCCTCGGCGGACGCCAGCTCGAAGGCGGCGCGGCCGGATCGGACTACGTCGGCGTTGGAAGCCTTCGCGGCCTCGACCATGGTCGCTGAGATATCAATGCCCGCATAGGAAAGATCGTGCGCGCGAGAAAGCAACTCGGGCAGCAGCTTGCCATTGCCGAAACCGATCTCGAGGATGCGGTCACCGCTCCGAAGCTGCAGGCTTTGGTAGACCGCCGAGGTTATGGCGGCATTGATCTGGTTCAGCCTCTCGCTGATGGCGATGCCGGCTTCGCCCTCCGGCTTGCCGAGTAATCGCGCCATTTCCGATGGCGGCAAGGAATTGATATCGACCACACTCACCTCCTGATGCCGCCGGAATGTGAGCGAGCGATCAGGTGCACGCAAGCGATTACCGGCCACTCGCGGTCTTTTGAGCATGCGCGAGGCGTTCTCGCGAGCGCTCGTCACAAACCGAGATAAGCCTTGCGCACGTCGGGATTGGTGCTGATCTCGGCCGCCGGTCCCTTCATCAGCACGCGGCCGGTCTGCAGGATGTAGGCGCGGTCGGCGATCTCCAAGCATTCGGCCATGCGCTGCTCGACGATCAGCACCGTCAGACCGGTGTCGCGGATGCGCTTGACCGCCTGGAAGATCTCGTCGACCAGCTTTGGCATGATGCCCTGCGACGGCTCGTCGAGCATCAACAGCCGTGGGCGGGTCATCAACGCGCGGCCGATCGCGAGCATCTGCTGCTCACCGCCGGACAGCGTCTCGGCGCGCTGCTCCAGCCGTTCCGAGAGACGCGGGAACAATTTGAACACGAGATCCAGCGGCTCGTCGCGGTTAGCTTCGCTGCGGTAGAGATAGCTGCCGAGACGAAGATTGTCGCGCACCGAAAGGCGTGGAAACAGCCGGCGATTTTCCGGCACGAAGGCGATGCCGCCGGCGGTGATCATATGCTGCGGCTTGCCGTCGATCCGCGCGCCGTCGAAGCTGATGGTGCCCGAGCGCGGGCGCTCGGCGCCGGCGATCGATTTCAGCAATGTCGACTTGCCGGCCCCGTTGGCGCCGGCGACGCAGACGATCTCGCCCTTGGCGACCTCGATCGAGACGGCGGAGATCGCAACCAGCCCCTGATAGGCGGTGGTGATTTCATGCACCGACAGCATGACGATCCCCAAGATAGGCGGTAATGACCTTCGGATCGCGGACGACCTCGGACGGCTTGCCCTCGACCAAAACCTTGCCGAGGTCGAGCACGATGGCGCGGTCGACGAGCGGCATCACGATCTCCATGACGTGCTCCACCATCAGCACGGTGACGCCGGTCTCGCGCACCTTGCGCACCAGTTCGACGCCGGTCTTGGCCTCCACCGGCGTCAGACCGGTCAGCACTTCATCGAGCAGCAGCAGTTTCGGCTCCGTCGCGAGCGCGCGCGCCACTTCGAGACGCCGCTTTTCGGACGGTACCAGATCACTCGCGAGCACGTTGGCGCGCGCAGCCAGCCCGCAGAATTCCAGCACATCATAGGCCTTGCGGCGCGCTACGCGCATCACAGTGTTGCGGATCAGCGCGCCGACGATGACGTTGTCGATGACCGTCATGGTCTCGAAGCTTTTCACGACCTGGAAGGTGCGGCCGATGCCGCGCTGGCAACGTTCCGCCGCCCGCATTCCGGTGACGTCTTCGCCGTCGAACCAGATCGAGCCCTGGGTCGGCGGCAGCACGCCGGCGATCAGGTTGAACAGGGTCGACTTGCCGGCGCCGTTCGGCCCGATCAGCCCGACGATCTCGCCACGGCCGACCGAGATCGAGACGTCGCTGTTGGCGACGAGGCCGCCGAACCGCTGCCACACGCCACGGGTTTCCAGGAGCACCGTCATCGCACGGCCGCCTTGCGCCAAAAGAACTTGGGCCGTGCGAACAGGCTCACCAATCCCCGCGGCAGTGCGAGCGAGATCAGCACGATCAGCGTGCCATAGACGATCAGGTCCACGCCTCGTCCCGAACCGCCGATGAAGGATCGGGTCAGTTCGGTCAGCGGGATCAGGATCACAGCGCCAAGCACCGGTCCCCACAGCGTGCCGATGCCACCGAGCACCGCAGGCAGCGCCATCAGAAGCGAGAACTGGAAACCCATCACGCTTTCAGGATCGATGTAGGACACGAACTGCGCATAGAAGCTGCCGCCGACCGCGACCAGGAACGCGGACACCGCGGCCGCCCCCATCTTGGAATTGAACACGACGACGCCAAGGCTTTCGGCGGCGTCCGGATTGTCCTTCACCGCGCGCCACCAATAGCCCCATTTGGAATCCTCCAGCCACCAGGTGACAAACCAGGCGACGCAGGCGAGCGCCAGCGCGAAATAGAAATAGGGCAGCTTGCTACGCGTGAACTGGAATTTCAGCCAGCTATCGCCGCGCACCGGGATGTCGATGCCAAGGGCGGCACCTGCCCAGTCCCAGTTCTGGATCAGCAGCAGCCCGATCTCGGCGATGACGATGGTGGCGATGACGAAATAGTGCCCGCGCAGGCGGAAGCAGGGATAGCCGAGCGCCATCGCGATCAGCGCCGACAGCACGCCGCCGGCGAGCATGCCGAACCAGGGCAGCACGCCGAACTTGGTGAACAACAGTGCGGTCGTATAGGCCCCGAGCCCGAAATAGAGCGCGTGGCCGAGCGAGATCTGCCCGCAATAGCCGGACAGGATGTTCCAGCTCTGCGACAGCGCCGCATACATCAGTGTCAGCACCATGACGTTCTGGACGTAGACGTCCTTGACGAACAACGGCACCAGTGCGGCGACGGCCGCAAGACAAAAGGCGACGATCAACTCGCGGCGGCGGCGCCTGGCGAAATCCTTGTCCATCACATCGACCCGAACAGGCCGCGCGGGCGGACGAAGACGACGAGCAGATAGACCGCGTAAATGCCGACCGATTTCAGCGACGGCGGCAGGATCAGCGCGGTGGTCGCCTCGACCAGGCCGACGATGATGCCGCCGGCGAAGGCGCCGAACACGCTGCCGAAGCCGCCGAGCGCCACCGTGACATAGGCGATCAGCGCAAAGGACGCGCCGACGTCGGGATAGACATAGAAGAAGATCGCCATGATCGCGCCGGCGAGACCAACCAGCGCCGCGCCCAGCCCCCAGCCGAGCGCGAACACCCGGTTCTTGTCGATGCCGACCAGCGCAACCGCGCCGGCGTCCTCACGCGTTGCTTCCAGCGCGCGGCCGAAATCGGTGCGGTGGATGAAGAAGTACAGCCCCGCGAAGGCCGCGATCGACACCAGCGCGCCGACGAGCTGCGGCTCCGGCAGGAAGATGCCGCCAACCGAGATGGTCTTGCCGCCAAGCCAGGAATTGGTGACGCTGCGATAGTCCGGCGTGAAGAAGAACTGCGCCAGTCCGCGCATCACGATGGCAAGGCCGAAGGTCGAGAAGATCTGCACCATGCCGGCATTGGCCTTGGCGCGCACGGCAAAGCGCACGATCAATAGATAGACCACCGCCCCGAACACGAACAGCGCCGCCGCCACCAATGGCGCCGACAACAGCGGGTCGATCGCGAAGAACGCGAACAGGAAGAATGTCGCGTACATCGCAATCATCAGGAACTCGCCATGGGCGAAGTTCACGACGTCCATCAGGCCGAAGATCAGCGCCAGCCCGACGGCGATCAGTCCGTAGAGCAGCCCCATCAGGAGGCCGCTCGCCAGCGACTGGATAATGGTCTCGGCTGTCACTGCTGTTTCTCCGCACCGACCTCGCCATCCGTCATTGCGAAGAGCGAAGCGACGAAGCAATCCACTGTTCGATCTCGTGGCGGCGTGGATTGCTTCGTTTTACTCGCAATGGCGGAACGTGCAGTTATCATCGAGTCCAAGATCACGATAGTTCTTCCCCCGCCCGCGCCGCTTACTTCATCGGCCAGACGGCTTCGGCGACCGCCGCCTGCGGCGGGAAGATCGTGACGAACTTGCCGCCGACATATTGCAGCAGCACCGGATCGGCGTCGTTGTTCTGGCCCATGTCGTCGAACTTCACGCGCTTCCAGGGCATGATGGTCGTCTCGCCCGGCATATCGGTCGCAACTAGCGCCTCGCGGATCTTCTCGCCATCGGTGGACTTGGCGCGATTGATGGCGTCGGCCATCACGATCAGGCCCATGAACTGGCGCGACGAATAGTCGTTGAAGTCCTTGCCCGACTTCTCCTTGTACATCGCGTTGATCTTGCCGACCATCGGACGCTTGGCGGCGAGATCGAGCGAGAAGCTGCCGCGCGAGATCACGCCTTCGAGCTTGTCGCCGACCGCATCATACAGCGCCTTCTCGGAGAAGCCGGCGTCCTGCGCCACGATCGCGGGCGGCTTGTAGCCGAGCTCGGCCATGGTCTTCACCAGGAGGATGCCGTCGGTGGTGTAGCTCGAGGGCATCAGCACGTCGGCATTGCCGGCCTTGAGCTGCTGCACTTCGGCCGACAGCGACGGCGAGTTGGCGCGGTACTTGATGTCGGCAACGATCTTGTAGCCGCGCTCGCGCGCGAGCTTGGTCTGCGCGTTGCCGGAGTCGGTGCCGAAGATTGTATCCTCATGGAACAGCGACAGCGTGTCGATCTTGGTGCCCTTCTTCTTCATCGCATCGAAGAAGTCGAACATCGCGGTCGAGAACATCTCGTCGTGAGGTGCTGCGCGGAAATAGAACTTCAGGCCGCGGCGATGCAGGCTCGGCGAGGAATTGTCGGCCGAGATGAAGGGGATCTGGTAGCGCTCGCAGATCTGGCTGACGGTGACGGCAACCGCGCTCTGGTAGGTGCCGACGATGGCGCAGACCTTCTCCTGCGTGATCAGGCGTTCGGCTTCGGCGCGGCCCTTCTGCGGATCGGCCTGGTGATCGGCGAACACGAGACGGACTTTTGCACCGCCGAGGCCGGACAGGCCCTCGCCCTTGGCCAGCGGCAGCTCGAAATCATAGTTCTTGTTGATGATGTCGGCGGCGGTCTCGAATGCCTTCTGCGCGTCGACGCCGATCTGGGCGCTGGCGCCTGACAGCGGATAGATCACGCCGATCACCACCTCACTGGTTTGCGCGCGCGCAGCGATCGGCGCGAGCGCGGCGGCAGCAGTGGCTCCAAGCAGCACATTACGGCGAGTGATCGTCATCTGCGGAAATTCCCCTATTGAACGAAGGCTATCGAATGAAACGGAAGACGGCTGCGGTAAAGCCTCAAGAAACGGCAAGCGCTGCCCTTTAGAGCACGGCCAACTGCTTGTTCCTGAGATCGGTAATCAACATCAGTCCCGGCGCGTGCGTGATCGCGAATGGCAGCTTTGCATTCGCGATTACCGCCTGCGGAGTCACGCCGCATGCCCAGAATACCGGTATCTCATCGGCTGCGACCGGAACCGGATCGCCGTAGTCGGGCTTCGCGATATCGTTGATGCCGATCAGATGCGGATGGCCGAGATGCACCGGCGCGCCGTGCACGGACGGAAAACGCGAGGTGATCTGCACCGCGCGGATCGCATCGGCCGGCTTGAACGGACGCATCGACACCACCATCGGCCCCGCGAACGGGCCTGATGGGCTGCAGGCAATATTAGTGCGGTACATCGGCACCCGCACGTTGCGCTCGATGTGGCGGATCGGCAGCCCCTCGTCCATCAGCGCTTCCTCGAACGAGAACGAGCAGCCGAGCACAAACGCGACCAGATCATCGCGCCAGTGCTGCATGATGTCGGTCGGCTCCTCCGTCACCTCGCCGTCGCGCCAGACGCGATAGCGCGGCACATCGGTGCGGATGTCGAGGTCAAGGCCGAGCGCAGGGATGCGCGGGTCGCCAAGATCGGACATGCCGATGATCGGGCACGGCTTCGGGTTGAGCTGGCAGAAGCGGTGGAAAGCGCCGGCAAGCTTTTCCGGCAGAATGGCAAGATTGCCCTGGACGAAACCGTTGGCCACCCCGGCGGTGCTCGAAGCCATCCCGTCGCGGTAGGCCAGCCGGGCCTCTCGGCTCGGAAGCGTGGTGTCGGCGCCACCGGCTTGCTGCACTGCCGTAAAAACAGTCATTAAATCGACCTGCCTAATATCTCAACAAGCGCAGCCAACACCAAGCGTGCTATAAAGTCTAATCTTCCTTTCTAATCGAATTCGATAAATCCCATTTATCGAATGGGAAAAAAGCTTCCAATGCTTGATTTCAGGTCGATCGAAACGTTCCTCTGGGTGGTCAAGCTCGGAAGCTTCCGCGGGGCGGCACAGCGGCTCAACACGACCCAGCCGGCGATCTCGCAGCGCATCGCCCAGCTCGAACGCGAGTTGGGCGTGAAGCTGCTCAACCGCGACCATCGGGTGGCCTCGCCGACGCCGAGCGGCCGGCAGATGATGGTCTATGCGGAGAAACTGATCGGGCTGCGCTCGGAAATGATGGCCGAGATCGGCGACCGCTCCGCGATGCGCGGCGTGCTGCGGCTCGGCGTCGCCGAGACCATCGTGCACACGTGGCTGACGCGCCTCGTCAAAAGCGTCAACGAGGTCTATCCGAACCTGTCGCTGGAAATCGAGGTCGACATCACGCCGAACTTGAGCGCGCGGCTGCTCGCGCAAGAGATCGAGCTGGCCTTCGTGGTGGGGCCGCTGTCGGCCTCGGGCGTGCAGAGCCGCGTGCTCTGCGACTATCCGATCGGATTTCTGGCGAGCCCGGCGCTTGGTCTCGGCAATGGCACGGTGGCGCGGCACGAGCTGGCGCGCTTTCCGATGATCACCTTTCCCCGCAAGACAGTGCCTTATGAAAGTGTGCGCGCGGTGTTCGACCGGCCGGACTTGCCGCCGATCCGGCTGCACGCCAGCGCCTCGTTGGCAACCGTGATCCACATGGCGGTCGAAGGGCTCGGCATTGCGGTCATCCCCTCCGCCATCGTCGAGAACGAACTCGCCGACGGACGGCTGCAACTGCTCGATACCGACATCAAGATGGCGCCCCTCACCTTCAACGCGAACTGGCTCACCTCCCCCGACATTGCCGCGGTCGAGCGCGTCGCCGACCTCGCGCACCAGATCGCGCAAGCGAGCCCGTCGGTTGACGAGGCGCTGCGGGCGCGTCATTGAACAAATTCCAGAACACGAATGGAACGAGCGCATGAGCCGAGCCGCATCCAACCTGCAGATCGATTCCGCCCGCCTCTGGGGCGCGATTCACGAAACCGCGAAATTCGGTGCGACGCCGAAAGGCGGCGTGCGGCGGCTGACCTTGAGCGCCGAGGACAAGCAGGTCCGCGACTGGTTCCGCAAGGCCTGCGAGGACGCGGGGCTCGAGGTTCACGTCGACGCGCTCGGCTCGATGTTCGGCCTGCGCAAGGGCCGCGACATGTCGAAGCCGCCGATCGGGCTCGGCTCGCATCTCGACACCCAGCCGACCGGCGGCAAATATGACGGTGTGCTCGGCACACTCGCCGCGCTTGAAGTCGTGCGCACGCTCAACGATGCCGGCATCGAGACCGAGATGCCGATCTGCATCTGCAACTGGACCAACGAAGAAGGCTCGCGCTTCGCGCCGGCGATGATGGCCTCCGCCGCCTATGTCGGCGATTTCACCACCGACGACATCCTGTCGCGGAAGGATGCTGAGGGCGTCACGGTCGGTGATGCCCTTGACAGCATCGGTTATCGCGGCGCGACGCCGGTCGGCACGCAAAAGTTCTCCGGCTTCGTCGAATTGCATATCGAGCAGGGCCCGATCCTGGAGGCCGAGAACAAGACCATCGGCGTGGTCGATTCCGGCCAGGGCGTGCTGTGGTACGACGGCAAGATCACAGGCTTCGAGAGCCACGCGGGCTCGACCCCGATGCCGCTGCGGCGCGATGCGCTAGCGACGTTGTCGGAGATCGTGCTGGCGATGGAGAGCATCGCCAGGAAACACGGGCCGAACGCGGTCGGCACCATCGGCGAGGCCGTGATCGCAAACCCGTCGCGCAACGTCATTCCCGGCGAGATCGCCTTCACCGTCGATTGCCGCAGCGCGGACGCCGCCATCATGGACGCGCTGGACAAGGACCTGCGCGCCGCGATTGCCGAGATCGCCGCCCGCCGCAAGGTCGAGGTCGCGCTCGACCTAGTCTGGCGCAAGCCGCCGACGCATTTCGATCCCAAGCTTGTCGATGCCGTCGAGAACGCCGCGGAGCAACTCGGCTACTCGCACCGGCGCATCACCTCAGGGGCCGGCCACGACGCCTGCAACCTCAACACGATGATGCCGGCGGCAATGGTGTTCGTGCCCTGCAAGGACGGCATCAGCCACAACGAGCTCGAAGACGCAACCCAGCCCGATTGCGCCGCCGGCGCCAACGTGCTGATGCATACGGTGCTGGCGCTCGCCGGCGTCGCGTCCTGATCGGTCCATCAAGCAAGACGGAGAAGTGCTGTGCGCGGGGTTTTTGTCGACGCCAATGAATCGCTTGCCGTGATCTTCGAGCGGCTGGAGAAACCAGGCGATCCCAAGGTGCGAGTTCATCGCGATCCCGACATCACGCCGGACCAATATCCTGTTGTGCTCGACGGCGCCGAAATCGCCATCGTCGACCACACCGCGCTGCCAACCGATATCGCCAAGCAATGCGCCGGGCTGAAGCATGTCGTATTCCTCGGCACCGGCGCGCGCAGCTACATGAATCCGGAGGAGCTTACCGAGCTCGGCATCTCCGTGCATCTGATCAAGGGCTATGGCGACACTGCCGTGGCCGAATCCGCTGTTGCGCTGATGTGGGCCTCCGCGCGCGTGCTGGCGCAGATGGACCGCGAGATGCGCGCCGGCAACTGGCTGCGCGAGGACGGCATGCAGCTCACCGGCAAGACGCTCGGCCTGATCGGCTTTGGCGGCATCGCGGCTGAAGTTGCGCGTATAGCACTCGGATCCGGCATGAAAGTGATCGCCTGGAACCGCTCGCCGAAGAGCCATCCGGGCGTCGAGTTCGTCGACCTCGACACGCTGCTCGCGCAGAGCCACGTCGTCTCGCTGCATCTTCTGCTCAACGACGACACAAGAGGCTTCATCACCCGCGAACGCATCGCCGCGCTGAAGCCGGGCGTGATCTTCATCAACACCGCCCGCGCCGCCATCGTCGACGAAGCCGCGATGATCGATGCGCTGAAGTCAGGCCACATCCGCCACGCCGGCCTCGACGTCTTCAACACCGAGCCGCTGCCTGCGGATCATCCGCTGACGAAACTGCCGAACGTCACGCTGTCAGCGCACTCCGCCTTCCGCACGCCGGAGGCAAGCGAGAATTTGATCCATGCGGCGCAGGAGCATTGCCGCAGGATTGCGGCGTCCTGAACCGCTCACATTCGTTCTATTAGATCGGTGGCTTTTCCTGCTGGCTCGGCGCCGCAACGCGCCCGAGGCCATTTACGCGATCGCCGGCATGCACTATCATTGATTGTATTAGGTCATATAACTTTACCTTAAGTTTGATAACCAGATTTCGATAGTGCAGTTGTTTCGGGAGGCTTTCGATGGCTCGCGTGCGCAAAGACGTGTGGCAATTGCCGGCGAACGATAAGACCCTGTTCTGGTACGGCGAAGCGATCAAGGTATTGCAGGCCAAGCCAATTACAGACATCACCAGTTGGTGGTCGCTTGCCGCGATGCATGGCATCGACAAGCAGCTTTGGATCGATCTCGGTTATCTCGACGCCTCCGTGGCATTGCCCTTCGACCCGGACGCGGAAGGGTTCTGGAACCAGTGCCAGCACGGCTCCTGGTACTTCCTGCCCTGGCATCGCGCCTATCTTGCCGCATTCGAGGCCATCCTGCTCGATGCCATCGTCAAGAAAGGCGGCCCGGCCGATTGGGCGTTACCGTACTGGAACTACGATCCGACCAAGCGCGACACGCTGAAATTTCCTGCTGCCTTTGCACCCGAGCTGCTCGACGATGGCAGCAAGAACCCGCTGTGGGTCAAGGAGCGGTATGGCCGGACCGGCAACGGCAGCATCGTCATCCTGAAGACCGATGTAGCGGTTGGCCAGTTGTGGCAGGAGCCGGAATTCTTCGACGGACCTGGTGACATTCCGACTTCGTTCGGCGGCACCCAGACAGCCTTCAGCCACGGTGGAACGGGCGCCGGGCTGTTGGAACAACGGCCTCACGGCCCCGTGCACGTCCTCGTGGGTGGCACGAAGGAAGGCACAAGTTCGGACATCCTGAAGAACAATGGACTAATGGCGATGTTCGAAACCGCCGGCATCGATCCGATCTTCTGGCTGCACCATGCCAACATCGATCGTCTGTGGGAGTCCTGGCTTACCGCACGCCATCATCCTCAGGATCCGCCCGACGCCTACAAGAATCCAACCGACACCGACTGGCTGGACCAGCCGGCAGGTCAGTTCGTGATGCCGAGACCGGACGGCACGACGTTCACGACCACTGCAAGGCAGGTATTGAACACGAAGGATCCAGCGCTCAACTATGAGTACCAGGATATTGCGATCCCCGGTCAGCGCCCCCTTCTCGTGGCGCGCTTGAACAGGCTGGGCGTCGCCCCGGCCGATGCCAACCAACTCGCGGGAGCGCTTGCCATGGCGTCGCGGAAGAGCACGGAACTTGTGGGGCAAACCAGCACTGCGGTCCGGATTGCCGGCGCGGCGACCGATGCCAGCGTCCAGCTCGACAGCAGCGCAACCAGCAACTTGACCGCGAGCCTCTCCGTCAGACCGCAGGCTGCGCCCGGCGCGGCGCCGCAAGCGCCGGATCGCGTCTACCTTGCGCTCGAGAACATCACCAGCACCACCGACGCAGGGGTATTCAACGTCTATGTGAATCTTCCCAAGGGCGCCAATCCTGCGGAGCATCCCGAAAACCTCGCGGGTGTCGTCTCCCTGTTCGGCGCCCGCGCCGCCAGCAAGGCCGGCGGCCCTCATGCCGGTGCCGGTATGACGCAGACCCTGGAGATCACCGACATTGTCGATGCGATGCATCTGAAGGGCGAACTGAATACGCAAACGCTCGATGTCAAATTCGTTCCGCAGACGCCTATAACCGCGAACAGCAAGGTCGACGTCGGCCGGGTGAGGATCTACCGCCAGACCAGGTGACGTCGTGATGGGCCGCATCCCGCTGCCGACGATGGTTCGACAGATGTCGCCGGCGTTGCTGGTCACCAGCCTGTTCTGCTGGCTGCTGCTTTACGCAACCAGCCAGGAGCTGCAATCGGTCCCGCTGTGCACGCCATCTCAAACGCTGGTCACTGCGGGAGCCGCCTTCTCCACGATCTATGGCATCAATGTAACGGCAGTCCTGGCGACCGGATTGTGGATCATCATGGTCATTGCAATGACCGCGCCGCTGCTGGCACAACCGATCGCGCAATTGCGGCTGCGCAGCCTGGCGCGACGTCGGGACCGGTCGGTTGGCTTGTTCGCGGCCGCCTATTTGCTGCTCTGGATCGCTGCCGCGCCAGTGCTGCTGGCGGCGCCGAGGGCCATCGAGGTTCTTGCCGGCACCACGGGCCTGCCGGCGATCGCAATTGCTGTTGCGATCGCGGCCATATGGCAGGCAACGCCGTTGCGCCAGAGAGCGCTCAATCGCTGCCATCGCGCGCCGAATCTTTCGGCTTTCGGCAGAGCCGCCGATCGCGACTGCATCCAGTTTGGCCTGACGCACGGCTTCTGGTGCGCGGCGACCTGCACGCCGCTGATGCTGCTGCCGATGACGGCTCCAGCACTTCACCTGCCCCTGATGCTCCTGCTCTCGGTCGCCCTGCAGCTCGAGCGCCTTGCGCCCGCGCGGGCGCCGTCATGGACGCTGCGCATCCTCCCGGGCCAGTTCGCCGCGGTGACGTTGTTCAGATCGATCAGATGGACCTTGCGATGATCATCGGCATTCCCGTCTACGACAAAGTGGACCTGCTCTCGCGCACTTGACCCACCCCCTCATGGTGAGGAGGCGCGCCGCGCCGCCTCCGGACGATGCTTCGCATCGCCGGGAGGACCATGAGGCCCCAATCTCGCCCGCGACCATCCTTCGAGACGCACGCGATGCACGTTCCTCAGGATGAGGGCGACGCAGGCGGAAGCTCTGTCAGTCCACCATCTCCGCGACAGCCTTGCCGCAGGCGGTTGTGTCGGCGTTGCCGCCGAGGTCGCGGGTGCGGAGCGTGCGTTCGGCGAGCGTGCGCTCGATCGCACCGACCACTGCGTCCGCCGCCTGCTTCTCCCCGAGATGCTCCAGCATCATCGCGCCTGACCAGATCATGCCGATCGGGTTGGCGATCCCCTGCCCGGCGATGTCGGGCGCCGAGCCGTGCACGGGCTCGAACACCGACGGGAAATCGCCTTCCGGATTGATGTTGCCCGACGGCGCAATGCCGATGGTGCCGGTGCAGGCCGGGCCGAGATCGGAGAGGATATCCCCGAACAGGTTGGAGCCGACCACGACGTCGAACCAGTCCGGATGCAGCACGAAGTTCGCGGTCAGGATGTCGATGTGGTACTTGTCCCACTTCACCGACGGATACGTCTTGGCCATCGCCTCCACGCGCTCGTCCCAATAGGGCATGGTGATCGAGATGCCGTTCGACTTCGTCGCCGAGGTCAGATGCTTCTTCGGCCGCGACTGCGCGAGGTCGAAGGCAAATTTCAGGATGCGGTCGACGCCGATGCGGGTCATCACCGTCTGCTGCGTCACGAACTCACGCTCGGTGTCCGGGAACATCCGCCCGCCTACGGACGAATATTCGCCTTCGGTGTTCTCGCGCACCACCCAGAAATCGATATCGCCGGGCTTGCGGTTCGCCAGCGGCGACGGCACGCCCGGCATCAGCCGCACCGGGCGCAGGTTGACATACTGGTCGAACTCGCGCCGGAACTTGATCAGCGAGCCCCACAGCGAGACATGATCCGGAATCTTGGCCGGCCAGCCGACCGCGCCGAAATAGATCGCGTCATGCTTGCCGATCTGTTCCTTCCAGTCATCCGGCATCATCTGGCCGTGCTTTTCGTAATAGTCGTAGGAAGCGAAATCGAAATGGTCAAACTGCACGGCGACGCCATGGTTCTTCGCCGCGGCCTCGAGGACGCGCAGGCCTTCGGGCATGACTTCCTTGCCGATGCCGTCGCCGGGAATGACCGCGATCCGATACTGTTTCTTTGCGTTGGCCATCAAGAACACCCTTGTGATTTGCCCGGCTTGAGCCGCCGTCTATTCTCGGGCTCTGCAATGGACCAAACTTCGCTTTCGCGCAACGCTGCAGTGCAATGTTGACCTGCGGGGCATGATCCCGAAAAGTGGACACCGGTTTTCGGGCTGGATCATGCCCCAAACGATAGGGCGCGTGATCCGCCTACCAATTCCACCGACTTTTTTCCGATCCCCTCCAGCAACAGCGAGTATTGCCATGGACCTGCATCTGCGCGGCAAACGCGTCCTGATCACCGGCGCCTCCAAGGGCATCGGCGCGGCCGCCGCCGAAACCTTTGCCGAGGAAGGCTGCCATCTGCTGCTGGCCGCCCGCAGCGGCGACCAGTTGAAGGCGCTGGCCGACCGCCTGCGCTCGGCGCACCAGATCGATGCCGCCACATCCGTCGTCGACCTGCGCAAGCCGGAGGATCTGGCGCGATTGGCAAAAGAGGCCGCCGATATCGACATCCTCGTCAACAATGCGGGCGATATCCCCGGCGGCTCGATCGACAAGATCGATGAGGCGACCTGGCGGCACGCCTGGGAACTCAAGGTATTCGGCTATATCAACCTCACCCGCGCGATCTACGCGCAGATGAAGGCCCGCGGCGGTGGCGTGATCATCAATGACATCGGCGCCGCCGGCGAGAAATTCGATGCCAATTACGTCGCCGGCAGTGCCGGCAACGCCGCGCTGATGGCGCTGACCCGCGCGCTCGGCGGCAAGAGCCTTGCCGACAACATCCGCGTCGTCGGGATCAATCCGGGCCCGGTCGGCACCGACCGGCATGTGACATTGCTCAAGACCCGCGCCAAACATCAGTTCGGCGACGAGAACCGCTACAAGGAATTCCAGAAGAGCCTGCCACTCGGCCGCCCCGCCCACGCGCGCGAGATCGCCGACCTCATGGCGTTCCTGGCGTCCGACCGCGCGGGCTACACGTCGGGCGTGATCTATACGGTGGACGGCGGCATCAGCGCGGGGTGGTGATGGATTCGATCGTAGCCCGGGTGGAGCGAAGCGCAACCCGGGACACCTGCGCCTGCGATTGCGAGCACCCCGGGTTACGCTCCGCTCCACCCGGGCTACGGCCAATTCGCGATGAAGCCTATGGAGCCTCGCACAATTGCCGGATCAGTGCCGTGATCCGGCCCTCCGGCGACATGATCTCGTCCATGATGGAAAAATGATCGGCGCCGGGAATCTCCTCATACGTCACCGGCAACCCATAATTGGCGCGGTGCCCGGCAAAATCGGCGGTCTCCTTGCGCAAGAGCGGCAGTTCGCCGCTGCCGACCACGAGCGACAACGGCTTCGGCGGCCCGCCCGCCTGCCGCATCGGTGAATTGCGGTGGGAGGACGCCTCGTCGAGCCCGAGCTTGACGTTGAGATAACTCATCCGGATCGGCTCGAGATCATAGATGCCAGAGATCGCGACCCCGCCCCGGACATGCCGGTTCGACAGCGCCATCGCGGTCAGATGCCCGCCGGCCGACCAGCCGGAGACGACGATGCCATTTTCGGCCGCGCCCAGCGCCGGCAATTGCTCGGCGAGGAAGTCGGTGCCGGCGTGGATCTCGGCGACGATCTCGTCAAGCGTCGCCTCCGGCGCCAGCGTGTAGCCGATCAGCGCGACATTGATGCCATGCGCGATCGGTCCCTCGGCCATCACCGTGAAGAACTCCTTTGACCGCATCTGCCAATAACCGCCGTGGATGAACAGCAGCGTCGGTGCGCGCTCGCCCGCTTTGAGGAAATCGATGCGGTTGCGCTCGCGCGGGCCGTAGCGAAGGTCGATATGATTTGGATGGCGCTTGCGCAATTCGGCGGAACGCTCCCCCAGCCTCCGACAATATCACCGCTGCCTACAACTGCGGCACCGTTGTTGAGGCCGCGGTCAAGCTCCTCCTGGCTCATGGCGCGCCAGTCGAGCGCAGAGAAGGGTATCGTCATCAGCAGATCTCCGGTTGCAGCTATTCCCCCAGCACGTTTCCACTTTTCGGGAAAATGGTCTAGAGCACTATCTCCCTCCGCTGCTACGAACTGCAATCAATGGAGATGCCAGTGACGGATCAAGGCCTTGTGCGGGCGACCGCCTGCACAGTCGTGGACAAATTGCGCACCGGCGAGGTCACCCCGCTCGACCTGCTCGATGTCCTGGAAAAACGGATCGCGGAGGTCGACGACAAGGTCAATGCGCTGCCCATCCTGTGCTTCGACCGTGCGCGAAAGCGCGCCGAAGCGCTGATGCAGAAACCGGCCGCGGAGCGGGGCCTGCTTGCCGGCCTGCCGGTGCCGATCAAGGACCTCACCAATGTCGCTGAGGTCCTCACCACGCAGGGATCGCCGATCTTCAAGGATACCGTGGCCACAAGGTCCGATATCGTTGTCACGCAACTGGAAGCGAATGGCGGTGTGGTCTACGCCAAGTCGAACACGCCGGAATTCGGCGCCGGCGCCAACACCTTCAACGAAGTGTTCGGCGCGACATTGAACCCCTGGGACACGTCACGCTCGGCAGCCGGCTCTTCGGGCGGAGCGGCGGTCGCGCTTGCGACCGGAATGGCGTGGCTTGCCCACGGCACCGACATGGGTGGCTCGCTACGCAACCCGGCCAGTTTCTGCGGCGTCGTCGGAATGCGGCCCAGCATCGGCCGCGTCGCCCACACGCCGAGCGCCATGATCGATCGCAACCTGACCGTTCACGGCCCGATGGCGCGCACTGTCGAAGATCTCGCGCTGTTGCTCGACGCGATGAGCGGCGAGTATGCCGCCGACCCGCTGTCGCTGCCCGCGCTCGCGACCTCGTTTTTGTCCGCCGCGCGTTCCGGCAAGAAGCCGAAGCGCATCGCCTACTCGCCCGATCTCGGTATCACCCCCGTCGATCCCGAAGTCAGGGCGGTCACGCAGAAAGCGGCGGAACGCTTTGCCGAGGCAGGCGCCATCGTCGAAGAGGCGCATCCCGATCTCAGCGAAGCCCATGAATGCTTCCATGTCCTGCGCGCGTTCGACTTCGCCGTCACCAAGGCGGGCCTGCTCCGCACCAAGCGCGACCTGCTCAAGCCGGAGGTGATCTGGAACATCGAGGAAGGCCTGAAGTTGACGGTCGAGCAGATCGAGCGCGCCGAAGCCCAGCGCGTCGCCTTGACGGCACGCACCCTCGAATTCTTCGGGACCTACGACCTCTTGCTGACGCCTGCGACCATCGTCGCGCCGTTCCCGATCGAGAACCGCTATGTCGCCGAGTGCGACGGCAAGAAGTTCGACAATTACGTGCAGTGGCTCGGCATCGTCTATGCGATCACACTTGCGTGTTGTCCGGCGCTGTCCCTGCCCTGCGGCTTCACCGCATCCGGCCTACCGGTCGGACTGCAGATGGTGGCGCCACCGCGCGGCGAGGCCAACCTGCTCGCCGGCGCCAAGGCGCTGGAGGATATTTTGGCCGTGTGCGGCAGCACGCCAATCGATCCGAGGGCGCCGAGGTAAGGCTTGCGGATCTCCGCTCTCGCCCCTCATCCTGAGGAGCGCGCTTGCGCGCGTCTCGCAGGATGAGGCCACCAGATGGGCCTCATGGTTCTCCCGGCGATGCGAAGCATCGTCTGGTGACGGCGCTTACGCGCCTCCTCACCATGAGGGGAGAGAGACGCGTCCATCGGCAATTGCGCTGGCGACATTTGACGTGCTACCGGGGCCTCAACCGCTCTCGACGCCGTGATGCATGTCGGGCCGGATGATCAAATTGCCGTTCGTGGAGTTCCATATGACAGATCAGGCCGCCAGCATCGGCGACGAGCCCCTCGACATTCAGGACGTCGAACGTCGCATCAAGGCGATCTTCATCGGCTCGGTCGGCAATCTCGTCGAGTGGTACGATTTCTACGCCTACACTGCTTTTGCGCTGTATTTCGCACCGGCGTTCTTTCCCGGCAGCGATCCGGTGGTGCAGCAGCTCAATGCGGCCGTGGTGTTTGCCGCGACCTTCCTGATGCGGCCGCTCGGCGGCTGGCTGTTCGGCTTCATCGCCGACCGTTACGGACGACGGCTGTCGCTCACGGTTTCCGTGGTCTGCATGTGCTTCGGCTCGCTGATCATCGCGGTGACGCCGACCTACGCCACGATCGGCTTTGCCGCGCCCGCGATCCTCGCATTGGCGCGCGTGATCGAGGGCCTCAGCCTTGGCGGCGAATATGGCGCGAGCGCCACCTATCTCAGCGAGGTCGCCGACGCCAAGAATCGCGGCTTCTATTCGAGCTTCCAATACGTCACCTTGATCGGCGGCCAGCTCACTGCGATCATCGTGCTGCTCCTGCTGCAGAAGGTGTTCTTGACGCCGGAACAGCTAAAGGACTGGGGCTGGCGGATTCCCTTCGCGATTGGTGCGGCGCTTGCCGTGATCGCAGCGGTGATGCGGCGCAGCCTGCAGGAAACCGATGCCTTCGAGGAAGCAAAGAAGGCCAGCAAGCCGACCGGCTCGATCACGAAGCTCCTGAACTACCCGCGCGAACTGCTGCTGGTGGTCGGCCTGACCGCGGGCGGCACCGCGGCGTTCTACACCTTCACCACCTATATGCAGACCTTCGTCAAATTGTCGGTCGGCCTCACCGAAGACCAGACCACTTTCGTGATCTTCGGCTCGTTGATTTTCGCAACCATTCTTCAGCCGCTCTACGGCGCGCTGTCCGATCGCATCGGCCGCAAGCCGCTCCTGATCTTCTTCGGCGTAGCCGGCACGCTCGCCACCGTACCGATCCTGACCGCGCTGAAAGATACCAAGTCGCCCTTCATCGCATTCCTCTTGATCTGCGGCGCCTGGATCTTCACCGCCGGCTACACGTCGATCAACGCCGTGGTGAAGGCGGAACTGTTTCCGACCAATGTCCGCGCGCTCGGTGTCGGCCTGCCCTATGCGATCACGGTGTCTCTGTTCGGCGGCACGGCACCGGCCGTCGCGCTCTATTTCAAGAGCCTCGGCCATGAGCAATGGTTCTATTACTACCTCAGCGGCATGATCTTCCTCTCGCTCCTGATCTATGCAACCATGCGCGACACCAAGAGTGAATCGGCGATGCATCGCCACGAGTGACGCCAAATGGCTGACGACCAGGAGCCGCCGCCGGAAAGCAAGCTGACGCGCAGCAAGGAGCGCTGGGCACGCGAGGGCCGCTTCCTCACCGGCAGGATCTCGCGTCCCGAGGAGCAGCGCCTGCCGCCGGGCCAGCATCTCACCCGCGACTGGCCGACGCTCGATCTCGGATTGACGCCGGAGATTTCCCGCGAGCGTTGGCGGCTCGACGTCTATGGCGCAGTTGAACATCCGGTGTTCTGGGATTGGACCCAGTTCACCGCGCAGCCGCAGTCGCAATTCATCTCCGACATCCATTGCGTCACCACCTGGTCGCGCTACGACAATCAGTGGCAGGGTCTTGCGACCCGCGATCTCTTGGCTGCCTGCGAGCCGCATGAAGATGCACATTTCGTGGTGCTGCATTCCTACGACGGTTACACCACGAATCTGGCGCTGGAGGATTTTGCCGCCGAGGACGCGCTGCTGGCCCATAGCTGGTCAGGCAAACCGCTGACCGAAGAGCATGGCGGCCCGGTGCGGCTCGTTGTGCCGCATCTCTATTTCTGGAAGAGCGCCAAATGGCTGCAGGCGATCGAATTCCTCACGCGGGATGCGCCGGGCTATTGGGAAGTCCGCGGCTATCACAACCGCGGCGATCCCTGGAAGGAAGAACGTTACTCAGGCGACTGACTGCTGTCGGTGGCGTTCTTCACCTCTCCCATAGGAAGAGGTCGAATTTCGAGCGTAGCGAGAAATTCGGGTGAGGGGTTACGTTCTACGAGGGACCTGAACCCCTCACCCGGCGCTGCGCGCCGACCTCTCCTATGGGAGAGGTGAAGAAAACCGTGATGGAGGGTAGCCGTGCCGACTGAACGATTCCAGTTCGCAAGCTCGGAAGGACACCAGCTCGCCGCCGCGCTGGATACGCCTGACGGCGAGATTCACGCTTATGCGCTGTTTGCGCATTGCTTCACCTGCGGCAAGGATGTGCTGGCGGCCAAGCGCATTGCGGTCGCGCTTGCCGCCAAAGGCATCGCGGTGCTGCGCTTTGATTTCACGGGGCTCGGCTCCAGCGAAGGCGATTTCGCCAATTCGACCTTCTCGTCCAACGTCGCCGATCTCGTTCGTGCCGCCGATCATCTGCGCGAAAGCCGCAAAGCGCCCGATCTCCTGATCGGCCACAGCCTCGGCGGCGCTGCGATCCTCGCTGCTGCCGCGCAGATTCCGGAGGCGAAGGCCATCGTCACCATCGCCGCGCCGTCCGATCCCGCCCACGTCACCCACTTGCTCAAGGACCAGGTCGACAACATCCGCGAGAAAGGCGAAGTGGAGGTCTCGCTCGCCGGTCGCCCGTTCCGCATCAAGCGCGAATTCCTCGATGACGTCGCCGAGCAGAATCTGCTGGCGCAGGTCGCGAAGCTGCACAAGGCGCTGTTGATCATGCATGCGCCGACCGACGACACCGTCGGCATCGAGAACGCCACCAAGCTGTTCATCGCGGCCAAGCACCCCAAGAGCTTCGTCACGCTCGCCGATGCCGATCACCTCCTCACCGACAAGCGCGACACCACCTATGCCGCCGACGTCATCACGGCCTGGTCCGAGCGCTATATCGGGCCTGCGGTGCTCGGGCCTGCCGCAGATCGCACCGAGGCGCCGCGCCATGTCGTGGTGCGCGAGACCCGCGACAGCAAATTCCAGCAGATTGTCACCACCGGCCCGCACCGATTGCTGGCCGACGAACCGGTCGCGGTCGGCGGCGAGGACTCAGGTCCCGGCCCCTACGATCTCGTGCTCGCGGGACTTGGCGCCTGCACCTCGATGACGATGCGCATGTATGCCGACCGCAAGGCGCTGCCGCTCGATCGCGTCACGGTGACGCTGACGCATAGCAAGATCTACGCGAAGGATTGCGCCGAGTGCGAGACGCGCGATGGCATGCTCGACCAGATCGACCGCGTGATCAAGATCGAGGGCCCGTCGCTCGACGCCGACCAGCGCAAGCGGCTGATGGAGATCGCCGACAAGTGCCCGGTGCACCGCACGCTGACGTCAGAGGTGCGCATCGTGACGAAGCCTGCGGATTGATCGGCAGTTGGCGTGACGCGATGTCTCCGCGGCGACGCCGCGCCCCCTCTCGCGCTCACGGCCGCAAGATGACGCGGTCGCGCGACGAGCCGGCCACGGCGAGGAACGCCGATTTCGCCTGCTCCAGCGGATAGATCGCGCTCGCCTTGATCGGAAACGGCTTCAGGTGCCCGCTCGCGAAGCCGGGGCCGAGTTCACGCAGCACCGCGCCGGTCGCCACCGACGACAGGCCCAGCGTGTCGATGCCGACATAGGTGTGCTGGCCGCGATAGAATTCGAGGATATTGAACTGCACGATGCGGTCAACCGCCGCGATCAAGATCTGCCGCCCACGCAGCGCCAGCGATTTGTGCGCGGCCTGAAAATAGGGATCGCCGACGGTGTTGAAGACGATGTCGGCGCCCTTGCCATCGGTGAGCTCGCGCACGCGCGCCGCCACATTGGTGCTTGAGGCATCGATCATCTCGACCTTCGCGTTGCTGTGTCCTTCATAGGGCTCGCTCTTGCGCACCACGCCGATGACACGCGCGCCTTGCCAGGTGGCGATCTGCACCGCCGCCTGCCCGACCTTGCCGTTGACGCCCATGATCAGCACGGTCTCGTCGGGTTTTGGCAACCGCGCACGGCGAAAGCCCTCGGTCGCGGTAACAAAGGGCACGCCGATGCCCGCACCCTCCTCCCACGAAATCCCCTTCGGCTTCTCCACCACCGCCTCGGACTCGACCGCGAGATGCGTCGCATGCGTGCCGTCGCGGCGAATGCCGAGATCGCCGGACGAGCCGAACACCTCGCGCCCGATCCACCCTTCGGGCCCGTCGATCACGACGCCGGCATAGTCACGGCCCGGCGTGCGCGGGAACACCGCGTAAGGCATCAGCCCGGTCGCGGCCTTCACATCGGAGGGATTGACGGCGGCAGCCTTGATCTCGATCAGCACCTCATTCGCCGCGCGCGTCAGCGCGTGCGTTTCGATGGTCGGCGCAAGCGCGGCAGGGTTGTCAGCTTTCGCCAACAGGCGAACGCAGCGGGCTTGGATTGTTTGGGTGCTCGGTGTCGGCATCGGGGCGCTGGTCCATTACAACAAGATGGTGGTAGCAGCTCCGCTCGCAATGACGTAGAGAGAGCGCGGCGCGCTTGAAGCGAGTTACCCCCTCGGCCGCTTGTCGTAAACCCGTTTGGCCTTGCCGAGCGAGCGCTCGAGGGTTTCGGGGGCGACGGCATGGACGCGTGCGGTGATTCCGATCGTGTTCTTGATGAAGATCGAGACCTTCTCGGCATGCACGACAAGGCCTCTGCCGTCCCAGCTTTCGGGGCGGGCCTCGGCGAGCACGGTCATCTCGTCCATGCGGCCTTCGCGCGAGAGTTCGATGATGAAATGGCCGCCGCACCAGTCGGTCGCAAGCAGCGCCTCCTCGATCTGGGTCGGGAACACGTTGACGCCACGCAGGATGATCATGTCGTCCGAGCGACCGGTGACCTTCTCCATCCGCCGCATGCCCGGCCGCGCGGTGCCCGGCAGCAAGCGCGTCAGGTCGCGGGTGCGGTAGCGGATCACGGGAAAGGCTTCCTTGGTCAGCGACGTGAAGACCAGTTCGCCCTTCTCACCGTCAGGGAGCACCTGTCCGGTCTCGGGATCGATCACTTCGGGGTAGAAATGATCTTCCCAGATGTGCAGCCCATCCTTGCTCTCCACGCATTCCTGCGCAACGCCCGGGCCGATCACCTCGGAGAGGCCGTAGATGTCGGTCGCGTCCATGTCGAAGGCGTGCTCGATCTCGGCGCGCATCGCGTTGGTCCAGGGTTCGGCGCCGAAGATGCCGAACTTCAGCGAGGAGTTTCGTGGATCGAGTCCCTGCCGCCTGAACTCATCCAATATCGCCAGCATGTAGCTCGGCGTCACCGTGATGATGTCGGGCCGGAAATCATTGATGAGCTGCACCTGCCGCTCGGTCATGCCGCCGGAGACCGGCACCACCGTGCAGCCGAGCTGCTCGGCGCCGTAGTGCACGCCGAGCCCGCCGGTGAACAGGCCATAGCCGTAGGCATTGTGGATGATCATGCCGCGGCGGCCGCCGGCGGCGCGGATCGATCGCGCCATCACGTCCGACCAGATGTCGATATCGGCTTGCGTGTAGCCGACCACGATCGGCTTGCCGGTCGTGCCGGAGGAGGCGTGGACGCGCACCAGCTTCTCGCGCGGCACCGCGAACATGTTGAACGGGTAGTTGTCGCGCAGGTCGGTCTTGACCGTGAACGGGAATTTCGCGAGGTCGGAAAGCTCGCGGAAATCGAACGGACGCACGCCGGCCGCATCGAAGGCGCGCTTATAATGCCCGACGTTGTCATAGGCGTGCTGCAACGACCAGGCGAGCCGCTTGGTCTGCAGCGCCATGATCGCATCGCGCGAGGCGCTTTCGGTCTCGTCCATCTCGGCGCTGTAACCACTTCCCGTCGACTTGAGCTTTGGCATGGCGGTGGCGCGTTTCCCTGATGTCTATTTTTGCTTGGTCTCGTTGTCCGCCGCCGGCAGCCAGGTGCCGCCGATCACGCGGGAGTGGCCGCGGAATTCGGCGATCACATCATCGCCTGCGGTGACGCGGACGTCATAGATTCCGGATCGCCCGCTGCGCGAGATCTCGCGCGCGGTGGCGGTCAGGCGGTCGCCGAGCTTGCCGGGCCGGATGAAGGTGATGCTGCCTTGCGCGGCGACGACGCGTTCATTGTGGCTGTTGCAGGCGAAGGCGAAGGCGGAGTCGGCCAGCGTGAAGATGAAGCCGCCATGGGCGATGCGCTGGCCGTTGACCATCTGCGGCGCAATCGTCATCGCAAGCGTCGCCTGCCCCGGCTTGATCTCGACGATCTCCATGCCGAGGCCCTTGCTGGCGTCGTCCTCCTTCCACATCGCCTCGGCGCAGGCGCGCGCGAGGTCTTCAGGCGAAAGCGTGGCCTTGACGTTCACGTTCAACTCCCTGTCGCCGGGCCCGTTGGAAGGGGCCTCGTTGCGTTAGTTGTGAGGCGCAGCGGCGAAGGTGTCAACGCTTGCGCTCGTCATTCCGGGGCGCGAAGCGAACCCGGAATGACGATCACACGTGGTCGTAATCGACCACGACCTTGTCGGAGCACGGCCGCGCCTGGCAGGTCAGGATGAAACCGGCCTGCAATTCCCAGGGCTCCAGCGAGTAATTCAGCTCCATCTCCGCCTTGCCCTCGACGAGCTTGGCGCGGCAGGTCGAGCACATGCCGCCCTTGCAGGCGAAGGGCAGGTCGATGCCGGCGCGCAGCGCAGCATCGAGGATGGCCTCACCGTCCGCCACCGGCACTTCGCGCCGCTTGCCGTCGATGATCAGCGAGGCCAGTGCCTTCGGCGGCGCGCCCGGCTCCACGATCTTTTTCGGCCGCGGCTTGCCGCCGAACTCGGAGACGAAGCGCTCGACGTGGATCTTGTCATCGCCGAGGCCAAGTTCACGGCAGGTCGCCTCGATCTCCTCGCTCATCCCGATCGGGCCACAGATGAAGACGTGATCGACGCTCGCCGCCGGCACCAGCGAGCGCAGCAACACCCCCACCTTCTCGCCGTCGAGCCGGCCATGCAGGATCGGGATGTCCTGCTCCTCGCCTGAGATGACGTGGAACAGCGAAAACCGCTGCATGAAGCGATCCTTCAATTCCTCCAGCTCTTCGAGGAACAGCATGCCCGATGTCGAGCGATTGCCGTAGAACAGGAAGAAGCGGCTTTGTGGCTCGCGCGCCAGCACGCCCTTGATGATCGACAGGATCGGCGTGATGCCACTTCCCGCGGCAAAGCCGACATGGACCCGCGCCTCCTCGGGCGCCGGCGCGACGCCGAAGCGGCCGGTCGGGGTCATCACGTCGAGCTCGTCGCCGGCCTTGAGGTCTTCCGCAGCCCAGTTCGAGAACGCGCCGCCGTCGACCTTCTTCACGGCAATCCGCAGTTCGCCATCGTCTGGGCCGGAACAGATCGAATAGGACCGGCGCACTTCCTCGCCGTCGAGCGTGGTGCGCAGGGTCAGGTATTGACCCGGCGCAAAGCTGTAATCGCTAGCGAGCTCCCTCGGGATCGCAAACGTCATCGATATCGCGTCCGCGGTTTCACGACGCAGGTCGTGGACGGCAAGGCGATGAAAGCGGGGTGAGAGCGACATCAACTATCTCCCACCGTCATTGCGAGGAGCGAAGCGACGAAGCAATCCACCTCTCCGCAAGTGGAAGCATGGATTGCTTCGCTTCGCTCGCAATGACGGAGTGCGACAACAAACATGGTCAATGACACTTGAAGTAATCGAATGGTTCGCGGCAGCTTCTGCAGCGCCACAGCGCCTTGCAGGAAGTCGAGCCGAATTCGGACAGGAGTTCTGTGTCTTCGGAGCCGCATTGCGGACACGCCACCTGCTGCTGGCCGAACAACGCGCGGCGCGAGCTGCCGGGCAGCGGCGGCGCGATGCCATATTCCTTCAGCTTGCGACGACCGTTCTCACTCATCCAATCGGTGGTCCAGGCCGGCGACAGCACAGTGTGGATCTTCGGGCCGCGAATGCCCTCGCGCTCCAGCGCCAGCTCGATCTCGAGCGCGATCATGTTCATGGCGGGACAGCCGGAATAGGTCGGCGTGATCGCGACCTCGACCCGCCCATCATGAACCGCGACATCGCGCAGCACGCCGAGATCGGCGATGGTCAGCACGGGAATCTCGGGGTCGACCACCTGAGCAGCCGCCTCCCAGGCGCGCCGGCGCAGATCGACGTCGCTGATGACAGCGGTCACCATGTTGCCCCCGGAAACGTTCGCTGCAGCGACTGCAATTCGCTGAGGAGATGACCGAGATGTTCGCTATGCCGGCCGCTGCGGCCGCCCTGCTGCATCCAGTTGCTCGCGGGCAAGGCAAGCGTCGCCTCGTTCACCACGGTGGTGATCGTCCTCAGCCATTGCGCATGCGGCGGCGCTGGATCGATCGCGATGCCGGCGTCGATAAGGCCGCGCTCAGAGTCGTCGACGGCGAACATCTCGCCGGTGAAGGACCAGAGGTCGTCGATCGCCGTCTGCGCGCGACGATGGCTTTCCTCGGAGCCGTCGCCGAGCCGGATGATCCATTCCGACGAATGCCGGAGATGATAAGCGCTCTCCTTCTCGGATTTCGCCGCGATCGCCGCGAGCGTCGCATCCTTCGACTGCATCATCGCGCGCCAGTAGAGATCGGCGAAGGCGGCATAGAAGAACTGCCGCACCATGGTGCGGGCGAAATCGCCGTTCGGCTGCTCGACCAGCAGGAGATTGCGGTACTGCCTGACATCGCGCAGATAGGCGAATTTGTCCTCGTCGTTGTCTTTGCTTTCGACCTTGGCGGCGTAGCTGTAAAGCTCGCGTGCCTGTCCGAGGAGATCGAGCCCCATATTGGCAAGCGCCATGTCCTCTTCCAGGGTCGGCGCGTGTCCGCACCATTCCGACAGACGGTGGCCCAGGATCAGCGCATCGTCGGCGCGCCGCAGCGTGTAGAGCACGAGAGGCGTTTCGGAGACCTGAACATTTGCAACGGCCATGGCGATCCACCTGCTTGTTCACTCGTCATTGCGAGGAGCGAAGCGACGAGGCAATCCACGTCTCGGCATGCGGCAACATGGATTGCTTCGCTTCGCTCGCAATGACAGTTACATATGTCCGACTTCCTCGGGCACGTCGTAAAACGTCGGGTGCCGGTAAATCTTCGACTCCGCCGGCTCGAACATCATGCCCTTCTCGGCCGGGTCGGAGGCGGTGATCGCGCTCGACGGCACCACCCAGATCGAGAGGCCTTCGCCGCGGCGGGTGTAGATATCGCGCGCAGCCTGCAGCGCCAGCGTTGCGTCGGCGGCATGCAGGGAGCCGACATGCTTGTGCGCGAGCCCGTTGCGGCTGCGGATGAAGACTTCCCAGAGTGGACTATTCGGCGTGGCCATCCCGGCCTCCCTATTCGGCTGCCTGTGCAAACTGCCGGCGCTTGCGCTTCTCGGCGTAAGCAGCCGCCGCCGCGCGCACCCAGGCGCCCTCGTCATGCGCCTTGCGGCGCGCGGCGAGGCGATCGCGATTGCAGGGGCCGTTGCCCGCGAGCACCTGCTTGAATTCCTCCCAGTCGATCGGGCCGGGCACCCAATACCCGGCTTCGTCCTGCTTCATTTCAGGATCGGGAATGGTGAGTCCCAGGAATTGCGCCTGCGGCACAGTCGCATCGACGAATTTCTGCCGCAGCTCGTCGTTGGAGAAGCGCTTGATCTTCCATTTCGTCGAGGTGTCGCTGTGCTGGCTCACCTTGTCGGGCGGTCCGAACATCATCAGGACCGGCCACCACCAGCGGTTCAGCGCATCCTGCGCCATCGCCTTCTGCTCGTCGGTGCCGCGGCACAGCATCAGCATGATTTCAAAGCCCTGGCGCTGATGGAAGGATTCCTCCTTGCAGACACGGATCATCGCCCGCGCATAGGGCCCGTAGGAGCAGCGGCACAGCGGAATCTGGTTCATGATCGCGGCGCCGTCGACCAGCCAGCCGATCGTGCCGATATCGGCCCAGGTCAGCGTCGGATAATTGAAGATCGAGGAATATTTGGCCTTGCCCGCCAGCATCGCGTCGACGAGCTCTTCGCGCGAGGTGCCGAGCGTCTCGGCGGCGGCATAGAGGTAGAGCCCGTGGCCGCATTCGTCCTGCACTTTTGCCAGCAGCGCGGCCTTGCGGCGCAGCGTCGGGGCGCGCGTGATCCAGTTGCCCTCAGGCAGCATGCCGACGATTTCGGAATGAGCGTGCTGGGAAATCTGGCGCGTCAGCGTCTTGCGATAGGCTGCGGGCATCCAGTCGTTCGGCTCGATGCGCTCATCGACATCGATGCGCGCCTGGAACGCGGCGGCGCGCGCGGCGTCCTCGACATTGCGGTCATCTGCGTCAGACGTATTCAGCGCCTGCGTGTACATGCCCGACCTCCCGAAATTTATTGTCTTTGATGTATATCAAAATTTGAAGTGTTGCAAGCATTTTTGTAACATATTTACACCCCCTCAAATCGCCGGGAAAGTTCCGCGCCGGGCTTCGGCAGCGGGCCGTCCTCATTGGTCGCGTGCTGGTCAAGCCATTGTTCGGACAAGGCAAGGACGCCGCGATAGATTTCGCCGCAGAGCTTTCGCGCCGCACTCCCCGGCCAGTCCGTCGGCAATAATGCGGTCGGCAGCAGCGGATCGCGCAGCACCACGCGGCGGTAGTAGTGGATCAGCAGGATGCGGGCGGTGAAAGCGTCGGCGTCGGTGAGTTCCTCGCCGCGCGCGAGCCAGGCGCGCAGCGGCTCGAACGCCCTGATGAACTTCTGATAGGCGTCCGCAGTGCGATGGAGCGGCCAGCTCTCGCTGAGCAGCCGCCGCCCGTTTTCATCTTCGGCCGAGACTTCCAAACGAATGGCGCTGGAGGCCTCATCGGGGATCGGCGCACCCGACGGCGCGACCCACACGCCTGGCAATGGAGTGCCGAAGCCGGCGTTCTTCAGCGCCTCGCGCGCGGCATCGCGGTCCTCGCCATTGCCAATCAGCAGCAATTCGAAGCGCCCGGTCCAGTCAGACGGCGGCGGATCATAGATGTGCCTGGTCGCGGTGTCGAAGGTTTGCCGCCCTCTCTCATTCAATCGGTAGAAGCTGTTGCGACCGACCTTGTTGCGCTCGAGCCAGCCATCGGCCGCGAGCCGCGACATCGCGGTGCGCACCACGCCGCCATCGATGTCGAGGAAAGCAAAGAAATCCAGCAGCGTGCCGAGCCACACCGAGCCGCCGCGCGGCACGATGGCGTCGCCGAACACGGTGATGACGATCGAGCCGGTGCGCGACGGCTCGCGCTTCAACTGGTCGATGATGCGGTCAAGCGGCTGCGGCATGCGTCCACGCATACCGCGTTTCGCGCGTGTGCGACAATGTTGCTCTGCTCCCTCGCCCCGCTCTTGCGGGGCCGAGACGAACCTCTCCCGCAAGGGCGGGGCGAGGTGAAGAACTACCGGTCTGGATCGGGATAAAGCACGCTGCGCCAGCCGCCGCGATCGAATGGCGTCCACTCCCCTTCACGCTGCGCCAGCCGATCGGCGACCGCATAGACGACAGCGGGATGGTGGCCCATGCCACAATGGCTGCTCTCGACTTCGATGCTTTCCGACATCGCCGAGGCCTGTTCGCGGCAGCCCTGCCAGGCGCAGATGCCATCGGTGCGGCTGAAGATCGCCGTGGTCGGCACCGGAGGCGCGTCGGCCAGCGATCCACCGAAGCGCGGATCCTCTTCGTCGGCGCGGCGGCCGCTCGCGATCTCGTAGACGCGCCAAGCGTTGGTCGATTTCGGCCCGGCGGCGAACGGGCTGCCGAGCGTGATCACCTGCCGCACGCGTTCCGGCATCATCTTGGCGAGCTGGCGCGCATAGAGGCCGCCAAGGCTCCAGCCGACGAGCGAGACCTTGCGGCCATGGGTGTCGTTCATCTCCTGCACGAGATCGACCATCCCCTGCTGCACGCCCGTACGCAGGCCGAGATTGCGTCCCTGGCGCCAACCGCTCACCGCATAACGCTTGCTGCTCAGGAACTCGCGGAGCGGCCGCGTCGAGAGATCGGATGCGACCAGGCCCGGCAGCACCAGCACCGGATGGCCATCGCCGCGCGGCGCGAGGCTCAACAGCGGCAGGACACCGAGTAAGGCGCCGAGTTCGTGGATAGCGCGCCCCTCCAGCAGCATCAGCGTCCTGGACGGCGGGCGAAGCGTCTCCGCGGCAAGGGACATCGTATCTCCTTCGCTCCGGCCTTCGCACTGCAGCAGCCGGCCAATGGATCAATGGGCAATTAAAGTTAGGGAAACGGTCCTCTTCTTTCAAGCGAACCAGATCACACAGATCACAACAAAAACGCCCGCGTGCCCGATCGGTCACACGAGCCGCAGCAGGTATTCGATGGTGTACAGGATCAACCCGGCAAGGCCGCCAATCAGCGAGCCGTTGAAGCGGATATATTGCAGGTCCCTGCCAACGTTGATTTCGAGCAGCGAAATCAATTGCTGCATGTCCCAGGCCTTCATCTGATCGGCGATGAAGGTCGAAACGCCGCTCTTCTGCTCGGCGACCACCGTCCGCAGAATCGCGACCAATCCCTCGTTGATCTCGGCGCGCAGCTCGGCATCGCCGGCGAGCGCCTCGCCCGCCTCCACGAACATCCTGGCCATATACTGCTGCAGCACCTGCGTCTCTCCCGAGGCGCTGCGCTCGATGAAGTCCTTCACGTTCGCCCAGATGTTGCGCGCGAGGCTTCCGAGCTCCGGCCGCGCCAACAGATCGCGCTTCAATCGGTTGATCCGATCGGCAAAGGCGTGATCGCTGCCGAGTCGTTCGACGAACGACAGCAGCATGCGGTCGAACTCGCCGCGGAACGGATGCTTCGGATCGTCACGGACCTCCTCGAAGAACTTCGTCGCGGACGCGATGATCCGGTTCACGACAAACTTGTCGGCGCGATAGAGTCGCAGCAGCGTCGGCATTTCCGCGCGGACCTTGTCGCGGATGACCGCCATGGTCTCCTTCGTCGTCAGCGTCTGGTGCAGGACGCGCAGGAGGTCGTCGAGCAGGCCCTCGTGCTTTCCCTCCTGCACGAAGCCGCGCAGCGCGCCGGCGGCAAGGGGCGCCAGATCGATCGCCAGCAGTTGCGCGGTGACGCGGCGGCTGACGAACTTCATCAACCCCGAATTCTCCGTTGCCGAGAATGCCTCTGGCAGGAGATGCAGCACAAAGCGCGCGAGATCGGTCGAGCGCTTGCGGTCGCGCAGCCAGTCGGCAATGAAGGCGGCGAAATCGATCTCGCGCAGCTTGGCGTCCACCGGCCCTGCTTCGAGAAAATTCTTCTCGATGAATTCGCCGAGCTTCTCGGCGATGCGGCCCTGATTGCTCTGGATGATTGCGGTGTGCGGGATCGGCAATCCCAGCGGCCGTTTGAACAAGGCGACGACCGCATACCAGTCGGCGAGCCCGCCGATCGTCGCCGCTTCCGCAAAAGCCGCGATGAAGCCGAACACGGGATGCACCGGCAACAGCGCTTTCGCGGCGAGGAACAGCACGAACGTCGCAGCTAACACCCCGGTCGCCAGCCACTTCACGCGCCGCAACTCCGCCGCGCGGATCGCATCGGCGGGAGTGACGAGGGTGAAGGTGGCGGGAAGGGTCATGACGCTTTCGCGCAGAGATTCATGTCGAGGCACAGTAGCCGTCATTGCGAGCGAAGCGAAGCAATCCATGTCTCAACAGGAGAAGGATGGATTGCTTCATCGATACCGCTCCTCGCGATGACGGAGAGCGCAACACCGACGATGTATGGGAACGGAAGTCAAAAAAGAAGGCCCGCAACCGGCGGGCCCTTCGGAAAACCAAAAAGTTGGCAGGCCTGATACGATCAGGCGGTCTTGCCGTAGACCTTGCCGAAATTGTCCTGCGCGGACTTCGCACCTTCGGTGACGAGCTTGCCGAGATATTCGGTCGTGGCCTTGGCCCGCGAGACGAACACTTCGCCACGCGCACGCACCAGGTCCGACTGGATCTGCACCGCCTCGTTCAGCGACTTGGCGGAAGCCAGCTTGTCGATACCGTTGAAGAACGCTTCCGCATCCTGATAGATCGCTTCCTGGATATTGCGGCTGATCTTGGCGGCCTCGGAAACCGAACCGGAAACGGCGGTTTCGATCACGGCGGTCACCTTCTCAGAGCCGGCGTGCAGGTCAGCAGCACGAACCTTGGCGGTCTCGGCCTGCTTCTTCACGAACTCACGGGCGGCTTCCGGCACTTCCAGGTTCTGCAGCTTGTTAAAAGCTTCAGTCACAGGCGCAAACGCCTGCTTGACACTATCAAACACGGAATTGGTCTCAGTGGTCATAGGGTCTCTCCATCCTCGGTTAGAGCTATGGGCTCACCCCGTCCAGATCTGGCCCAGGGCGTCATCCTTATGCCATGGTTAATGGTGCGCCGCAATATTAATTGTGCGTTGCAATATCACAAATCCGTGAACAGCTACGATAGTAGGCAGCTTGCCCGTCCGGCGGGCGGCAGGCTGGTCAAACCTGTCGCTGAACCGCGCTCGGCAAGCCGTAGGCCTCCATCTGGGCCCGAACCTGCGCCACATTGTGCCCGAGCACCACGATGTCGTGGGTCGCGCCGGCGGCATCCCGGACATGGTCGCGCAGCAGCGCCTCGGCCCTGAAACCGAGGCCCTCGAACAGGGCAATCGCGCCCCGCTGGTCCACCGTCATCTGTACCGAGAGCTTCTCAAGGCCGGCACTGAGCGCAATGGCGAAAGTCTCCTGCGACAACGCCCGCCCCACCCCCTGCCCGCGGACGTCCAGCGACACCACCATCCGGATCTCGCCGACATGGGGCGACCAGGAATGGCGGTCGCGCACCAGCGTGCCACAACCGACCACGGCGCCATCCCGCATCGCCAGCAGGCTCACGATGTCGCCGCGCCCGATCTCCTTGACCCACGCCGAGAGCACCTTCGGCTCGCTGATATTGCGCGGCAGGAACAGCAGATCATGCGTCGGCAGCTTTTGCGCGAAAGCCAGCACCGCCGCTTCATCGGCGCTCGACATCAGGCGGAATTCGATCTCGCCGGCTTCGGTCTTGACGCGCCGCGGATAGGAACGTGTTTCACTCATGTCGATCGCTGCCCCAGCCATGAATCCAGTTTCGGCCACAGCCGTTTGATCGCGTTGGCACCGGCGACCAGGCTGACGTGGCCACCTTTGAGGATCACCTCTTCCTTGTCAGTCGAGCCGACTCTCGCGATCAGGTGCCGCGCCGCCTCATAGGGCACGATGTGATCGTGCTCGGCGACCGCGTGCAGGAGCGGCACCTTGACGTTCTCGAGCTTCGCCGCGCGTCCGCCGACCGACATGGCGTCGTTGTAGAGCTTGTTGTCCCACATCAGGTCCTTGGTGATGGTCCGGAAATAGTCGCCGGCGAGCGGCAGCGTGTCGGTCGCCCAGCGATCGAACATCCGGTACGACTTGACGAACTCGTCGTTCCAGATGTTGTCCCAGAGCTGCACCTGGCTTGCGGCGCGCGAGGCCGGCCGCAGCATCTCGAACGACGACAGGATCAACTCGGGCGGCATGTTGCCGACGCTGTCGATGAGGCGGTCGACGTCGAAGTAACGACGGTCAGCGAAATTCGAGAACAGCTTCATCTCGCGGAAGTCGATCGGCGTGGTGAAGCAGATCAAATTCTTCATCGGCCCGTCATGGAAGATCGAGCCATAAAGCAGCGACAGCACGCCGCCAAAGCAATAGCCGATGACGGAGACGTCGGTCTCACCGGAATCCTGCTGCACCCGGCGGACACAGTCCGGAATGAAGTCGAGGACGTAGTCCTCCATCCTGAGGCTCTTCTCTTCCGGTTTCGGCGCGGTCCAGTCCAGCATGTAGACGTCGTAGCCGCGCTTGAGCAGGAATTCGATGAAGCTTTGTCCCGGCACCAGATCGAGAATGTAGCCGCGGTTCGTGGTCGCCATCACGATCAGCACGGGCACGCGGTAGATTTCATCCGCGACAGGCCGGTAGTGGTAGAGCTGCATGGTTCCACGGCTGGCCAGCACGTCCTTTGGCGTGGAGCCGAGCGCGGGACCCGAGGTCGAGAAATATTCGACGCCCTTGATGCTGCGCTGGATCGCCCGCTGCACCTCGGACTGGATGCGCTCCGCAAGCGACGCTGCATCATTCCCCAAAGCCGCGTTCATCGAGGGCGCGTTCATTTTTGCGCTTTCTCCGCGGGCGGACGCTTGGTGCGTGGCGGCCGCGGCTTGCCGGCTGCAGCGCTCTCCGCATTGCCCGCGTCGCGGTTGATCTGGCCCAGCAGCGCCTTGATCTCGTTGAGCTGGCCTTCGATCGATTGCAGGCGCTCGGCCATGCCGACGAGTTGCGATCGGCTCGGCAGGTTCATGCTCACGAGATATTTCTCCATGAGCTCGCCAAGCTGCTTCTGCGCACCAGTCGCGACGCCGCCGGCCTGATTCATCAGCCGACTGAATTCCGGCGTCCCCATCGCGTGGTTGGCGAAGGAATTGAATCCCTTTTCCAACTCGCCGATCATCGTCTGCCAGATGACGGCGGGATCGTTGCCCTTGTCGGCCATGGCGCCCTCTCCCAAATGGTTGCGAGCGCTTGCCACGCTTCTCTTCACTCCATACCACACCGTTGCAGGCAGCCGGTCAACCCAAGTTGACATTGAACGCATCGTCGGAAAGCTTCTGCGCTGCGGCAAACCGTGGCATAGAGTATCGATCAAGAACCCAGCCGAGGAGGCCCCGTGACCACCCTCGCCCACCGGCCGCCGCAGATGATCCGCGCCAATGGCATCGACATCTGCTACGAGATCTTTGGCGACGAAAATGCCGAACCGATGCTGCTGATCATGGGTCTCGGCGCCCAGATGGTCCTTTGGGACGATGAATTCTGCGAACAGCTCGCCGCGCGCGGCTTTCGCGTGATCCGCTTCGACAACCGCGACATCGGCCAGTCCGGCAAGCTCACAGGCGGCGGGCGGCTGACGCCGTTCGAACTCTTGAAGCTGCGTCTCTTCAAGATCCCCATCGCCGCGCCCTACAAGCTGATCGACATGGCCAAGGACACCGTCGGCCTGATGGACGCGCTCGGGCTGAAGTCGGCGCATCTGGTCGGCGCCTCCATGGGCGGCATGATCGCGCAGGAAGTTGCAATCTCCTTTCCGCAGGCGGTGCGCTCGCTCACCTCGATCATGTCGACGACAGGCGATCCGAAGGTCCCGCCGCCGAGTCGCGAGGCCATGGCGATGCTGATGGCGCCACCGCCGAAGACGAAGGGCGAATACATCGAACGCTTCGCCCAGACCTGGAAGATGCTGCGCGTCGGCTCCTTCCCGGAAGACGAGGCGCTCGATCCTTCGCGGGCGCTGCGCAACTATGAACGCGGCCTCAACCCCGCCGGCGTCGGCCGCCAGCTCCGCGCCATCCTCGCCTCCGGCAGCCGCAAGCAACGCCTCGGCGCGGTGAAAGCGCCGACACTCGTCATCCACGGCACCGTCGATCCACTGGTGCATCCGGCCGGCGGGAAGGACACCGCGGTCTCCATCCCCGGCGCCAAGCTCCTGATGGTCGACGGCATGGGCCACGCATTGCCGATCCCGATGTGGCCGGAGATCATCGATGCCATCGACCAGCACGCGCATCGGGCTGCGGTGACGGCGGCGTGACGAAACCGTAGGATGGGTAGAGCGCAGCGAAACCCATCATTGCCACCAAGCGCACAGATGCGATGGGTTTCGCTGCGCTCTACCCATCCTACAACCGCACTTAGCCGCTATCCGCCTGCCCAGACGTCGAGCACGTAGCGGTTCTTGGCGCCGAGCTCCTCGATCCAGCGCGTCGCCGCGCCGGCATCGTTCCCGTTGTGCTCGCGATGGATCGACATCAAGGTTCCCTTGACATCCGGCTCCATCTTGCCGCCGTCGCCGCAGACATAGATGATCGCGCCCTTGCCGATCAGGTCCCAGACGCGGCTCTTCTGCGCGGCAATCAGGTCCTGCACGTAGGTCTTGGAGCCGTTGAGGCGCGAGAACGCGGTGTGCAATTCGGTGACGCCATCGGCCGCGAACGCCTTCAGCTCGTCGGCATAGATGAAATCCTGATCCGGATGACGGCAGCCGAAGAACAGCATCGCCGGTCCGAGATTGGCGCCCCGCGACTTCCGATGCGCGCGCTCCTGCAGGAAGCCGCGGAACGGCGCCAAGCCTGTGCCGGGGCCGATCATGATCAGCGGCACCGACGCATCATCCGGCAGGCGGAAGCCGGCCTTGGTCTCGCGCACGGTGGCATGGATGGTGTCGCCGACCCGGCGGCCTGAAAGATAATTCGAGCAGACGCCCTTGTAGACGCCGCGGCCGGAGCTTGCCGGCGCCTCCACCACGCCGACGGTGACGCTGCAACGCGCCGGATCACCTGAGGGCGAGGGCGAGGACGAGATCGAATAATAACGCGGCGCCAGCAGCGACAGCATTTCCAGATAGATGTGGAACGGCAACTCGCAGGCCGGATGTTCCTCCAGGAGATCGAACACCGATCTGCACTTGTCCATCACCTCGCTGCGATAACGTTCGCCGGATGCGTCGTCATCGCCGGCATAGGCGAGCAGCTTCGGCTTCGTGATCGGGCAGCGCGTATGCTCGGCCATGACCTGGATCTGCTTGCGGGTCGCGACCTGCTGCAGCTCCACGAATTCGGTGAGCAATCGCCCGACCGAGATGGCATCGCCAACCGGCAACTGCGCGCGGCGGCCTTCCGCCACCTGCAGCCTGATCTGGTCCGCCGGCAGGAAACCGAAGCGGCGCGCGACCTGATCCACCAATGTCGGATCGTTGCGCGGCACCACGCTCAAGTGATCGCCGACGCGGTAGGTGATGCCGGGCGGCAGCTGCACCTCGATATGCCGCGTCGAGCGCTCGGACGGATTGGCGCCGGACTTGTTCTGCAGTTCGGCATTTTCCAGCACCTTCATCGCGACCGCGCCGCCCTGCGCGACGATGGTGTTGACCGAGGTCGGCGCCACCGGCTCGACCGCATAGAGCGGCTCGTCCTCCGGCGTGCGAGTAAAATTCCAGTCGATCCCGAATTCCTTGGTCGCGACCTGCGCGGCGGCCGGAAACCATTTCTGGAACTGGCCGTCGAGATCGGCCCTGGCATCGCCCTCGCCGCGCGGATAGACGGCGCGGGCGCCGTGCGCGGTGAGCTGTTCATCGATGAAGCGCGGCACCGACTGGTACGTCGCCGCCCAATCGCTGTTGCCGCAGCCGAACACCGCGTAGCGCACGCCGGCGAAGGCATCCTTCGCAAGATCGCTGCCGAGCCATCTCACGAACTCGGTCGCGTTGTCCGGCGGCGCGCCATTGTAGGAGGCGCAGATGATCAGGACGCCACCTTCCTTCGGCAGCTTCCCGACATACTCGTCGAGCGGACCGAGCCTGGTATTGAAGCCATTGACCTCGGCGAGATCGGCCATCCGCGTCGCCAGTTCCTCGGCCGAGCCGAGGTTGGAGCCGTAGAGCACCAGCATCGGCGTATTGTGCCCAAGGCGCGGTTTCGGCCGCGGTGTCCTTGGCGCGGCCGAAACCGCTGCAGCCGCTCCCGCAAAAGCGCCCCGCTCCCTGTCCTCGCGCGGCCGCACCTTGATCTTGAAGCCCTCGGGCTTGATGGTCAGCGTTTCCTTCAGGTGCATCTGGTAGCGATGCACGTCGATCAGTTTGAAGCGCTGCAGGATCATCCCGAGCGCGAGCGCCGCCTCATGCATCGCAAAGCCGCGGCCGATGCAGGCGCGCTGGCCGTTGCCGAACGGCTTCCAGGCATTGATGGGACGCTTGGCTTCGGCCTCGCGGCTGAAATTCTCGGGATCGAACACATCAGGGTTCGGCCCCCAGACGCTGGGGTCACGATGCAGCGCCATCACCAGCACGGTGATGAACGTGTTCTTCTTCAGCTTGTACTTGCCGCCGATGGTCTCGTCCTGCAGCGGCGCGATGCCATAGGCCGGCGCCGGCGGCCACAGTCGCAGCGACTCTTTCAGAACTTGCGTGATGTAGGTGAGCTGCGTGACCTGCTGGTAGGTCGGCTTGGCGTCGATATCGGGGCCGAGCACGCGGTCGACCTCCTCATACGCCTTCTTCAGCACCTCGGGATGTTTCAACAACGCATAGATCGTGCTCGACAACAGGCCGCTCGTGGTCTCATGGCCCGCGATCAGGAATGTGTTGATCTGGTAGCGGATGTTGACATCGTCGAGCTGCTCGCCGGTGACGCGGTCGACGCCGGTCATCATCGCGGCCAGCATGTCCTTCTGGCCCTCGCCGACATCAGCCTGGCTCCGCCTGCGCTCGGCGATGATCTCGTCGACCATCTTGTTCATGAAGGCGACGTCTTCGGTGAGCGTCTTGCGCCGCTGATGCATCCACAGGCGTTCCAGCGGCAAGCCGCGGGTCATCATGATGGTCTCGAGCGAGCGCACCAACGACTCCACGAATGGGTGATAGTCGCGGCGATAGAACGAATTGAAGCGGTAGTCGAAACCACAGAGCCCGATGGTGTCGAGCGTCAACGCCGTCATGTCGTGGACGACCTCGATCTCCTCGTCGGCATTGAGCCGCTCCCATTTCTTCACTAGCTGCTCGGCAATATCGACCATGCTCGGGTGGTAGGACTGCATGGCGCGGTTGCCGAACGGCTGCAGCAGGATGTTGTGCGCCTTGTTCCAGTTCGGCTCCTTGGTGTCGGCGGTGAACAGGCCGTCGCCGCCGACCGCGCGCACCCGCCGCAGCGAGCCGCGCACCGCCTTGTCGAAGCGCTTTTCGTCGGACAGTTCGTCGACGAGGTCATGGCCGGAGACGATCACGAGCGGGGCGCCCATCATGTCGAGCCAGTAGATCGGCCCGAGCTCCTTGGCGAGCCGCACCAGATGCTGTACCGGCGCGGTCGAATCCAGCGACAGCATGTTGCCGACCACGGGCATGGTCGGCGGATGCGGGATCGGAGCCAGTCGGTTGCCGGACGCCATGTGGGGAATGTCTCCTGATCTCGTCTCGATCTCAGCCGTCATTGCGAGCGAAGCGAAGCAATCCATCGCGCCGCAAAAAGAAAGAATGGATTGCTTCGTCGCTCCGCTCCTCGCAATGACGAGGCGTTAGCTTTCGTACCTATCCAAACCGCCTTCTACGCCATTCGATCAGCTTGGCGCTGACTTCTTCCGGCTTCTCCTGCTGCGTCCAATGGCCGCTGCCCCTGACCAGGTATTTCTCGAGGTCCGGGATCAGCTTCTCCATGCCGTCGGCCGAAGACGGCGGCAGCACCGCATCGTTCTCGGCCATGATCATCAGCGACGGCACCCGCACGGTGTGATCGAGCCCTTCGGAGCGTTGCCAGTTGCGCGACATGTTGCGGTACCAGTTGATGCCGCCGGTGAAGCCGGTCTTGGTGAAGGCATCGACGAACACCTGCTTCTCCTCCGGCGACAGGATCGGCGTGCGCGGATCGCGCTTGGCATCGTAGTTCGCGATCATCTGCGGGAATGCCAGGTTGAGCCGCGGCGATGCGCCGACGCCGGCGACTACCTCTTCCGCGGGAGCATCAGGTCCTCGCGCCGGCTTGCGCATGAAGGCATCGAAGGTCTGCTCTACCCGGCTGCCAAAAATCTTGTCCGGCTCGCGCGCGGGGTCCTGGAACTGGACGATATACATGTGCTCGCCGAACCGCTTGCGCAAAAGTTCGATCGGATCGGCCCAGGCGCGATTGGTATGCGGGGTATTGATGCCGACCACGCCGGCGACGCGGTCGGGATGCCGAAGCGGCATCTGCCAGACGACGAAGCCGCCCCAGTCGTGACCGACGAAAACGGCCTTCTCGATCTGGAGATGATCGAGCAGGCCGACGAGATCAGCGGTCAGTTGCTCGATATCATAGGCCTCGACCGGCTCCGGCCGGTCGGTTACGCCATAGCCGCGCTGGTCCGGCGCGATCACGCGGATGCCGGCTTCGCCCAGCGCCTTGATCTGGTGACGCCAGGAGAAGGCGAGCTCCGGCCAGCCGTGGCAGAGCACCATCGGCGGCTTGTCGGTCTTGGGCCCTGCTTCGTAGAAGCCCATACGGATGCCGTTGGTCTGGACGAATTGCAGCGCTGGCATTTCCATCATCGAGACAATCCTTATTCAGCAGCACTCTTGGTCTCGGCTGGCGGCGGCACGAACGCCGCTTCCAGCGCATCGAATTCGGCCGGCAGCATGTCGCACAGAACCTGCACATGCGGAATGATGTTGGCGCCGGCGACGAAACCGAAATCGAGCTGGTCGCGATAGCTCTGCACGGTGATGTTGAGCGCGATTCCGTGGGTCGAGATCGACACCGGGAAGATATGCAGCAGTTCCGCGCCCGCGGCGTAGAGCGTCTGTCTTGGCCCCGGCACATTGGAGACGGTGATGTTCGCCGCCGGCGGCAGCACGTTCGACAGGTCCGAGCGGCTGTAGAGCAGCGCCAGGACCTGCACCAGGATCGGCGCACCCAGCATCGAGACGTTGGAGACCTGCGGCATGAACGCCCGCAACGGATGCGACATCTCCTTCGCCTTGGTGGATTGCGCGATGATCGCCTCCAGCCGCGCCTTGGGATCCTCGATGTTGGTCGCAATCGAGCAGATCATGCCGAACACCTGGTTGTTCGACTCGGTGTTGCCCTCCTCGCGCAGCGAGATCGGCACCGCCGCGGTCAGCGATTTGTTCGGCAGCGCGCCCTGGCTGATCAAATGGCGACGCACCACGCCGGAGGCGAGCGCCAGCACCACGTCATTGAGCTTGCCACCGGCCGCTTTTGCCACCGCCTTGGCCCGCGACAGCGAGACCGAAGTGCCGGCAAAGCTGCGCTCCGATGAGATCGCCTTGTTCAGGATGGTCGGCGGCGACACCATGCTGGCGAGGCTTTCGCGCGATTTCGGATCGGAGACCTTGGTCACGACTTCCGACACGCTCTTCAGCATCGCCGGCACGGCGCTTGCGAACTTGATCGCGTTCTCGATCTGGAACATGGCGTTGTCGAACAGGATCGAGCCGAGATCGCTCTTGCCCGAGCGCGGCAGCTCGATCGTCCTTGGCGCCGCCGCGGCATCGAACGGCTGGCTCCAGAGCTGCTGATAGGAATCGATCAGGTTGGCCGCGATATCGCGCGGCTCCCGCGCGACCTTCCGCGCGGTCGGTGGATCGACCTTCCTCGGGATCGGCGAGATGTCGTAGATCATGCTGGTGAGCGCGGCGCCCGCGCCGCCGTCGATGCAGGCATGATGCATCTTGGAATAGAGGCCGATCTCGTTGTTCTGCATGCCCTCGAAGACGTAGAACTCCCACAGCGGCCGGGCGCGATTGAGCAGCTTGGCATGGATCCAGCCGACGAGGCGCTCCAGCGTGGCGCGGTCATGCGGCGCCGGCAGGCTGCCGCGGAAGATGTGGCGGTCGATGTCGAACTGATCGTCCTCCACCCAGGACGGGTGGTCGATGTCGAGCGGCGCCTTCTCCAGGCGCGATTTCAGGATCGGCGCGATGTGCAGTCGCGAGGCGATCATCGCCTTGAAGTCTTCGAAGAAGTCGCCCTTGTAGTCGTCGGGCAGGCGGAAGATCGCCATGCTCCCGACATGCATCGGCATTTCGGGCGTTTCCAGATAGAGAAACGACGCGTCCAGCGACGACAGTTTCTTGGCGTCGGCCATGGCTCCCTCCCGGTGATTGTCGTGCGGCGCCTTGATGGCGCTCTCATTCGGACGGCCGCTTGCGGCGGCGGCGATCAGGATTGTGCCTGTTCCGGGGGTGGATAGGCAATGGCAAAGGGGCCGAACCGGTCAAAATGCCTGAACTCGCCCTCTGCCAACGCCAGCCGGTCGGCGACCGCCCAGAGCGCCGCGGGATTGACGCCGAGCCCGATATGGCTTGCGAGCAGCACCTCGATATTTTCGGCCGTTGTCGACGGGCGCAGCACGCTGGTGCGCCAGTTCACGATGCCGTCAGTGCGCGAGTAGATCGAGGTCGTCGGCACCGGCATGTCACCGGCGATCGCCTCCCGTATCTCGGGAATGTCGTCGACGCTCTCGCCCGTCAACGCCTCGTAGAGCCGCGTCGCGTTGGTGGCACGGATATCGCCCGCAAACGGGCTGCCGAGCGTGATGACCGAGCGCACCATATCCGGCGCGTTCAGCGCCAGATCGCGCGCATAGACGCCGCCAAGGCTCCAGCCGACGATGCTGACCTTGCGTCCGGTAGAGTCGGTGATCCGCTGCAACAGATCGCGCATCGACTGGCGCGTCCGGCTGAGGCCGCGGACATTGCGGCCCAGGCTCCAGGCATAGGTGTCATGGCCGAGCGCCTTCAGGTACCGCCGCATAGGCGCCATCGACAGGTCGCTCGCCAGGAACCCCGGCAGCGTCAGCACCGGATGGCCGTCACCTCTCGGCGCGCGCATCAAGAGCGGCAGCAGCAGGAGGCTCGAATTGAACTCGAACACACCCCTGCCCTCGATCAGCATGAGGCAGATGTTCGGTGGACGCAGCTGGCGTTCGCTTAACTCGGGACTGCCATCCACGGCCGTCATCTATTTCCTGTCCTTCTTCGGGGGGCTGCCGAGGCCGGCCATCGCCACAAACATGTCCTGGAAACGCTCGGCCAGTTTGGGATCGAGCCAGGTCTGCATCAGCGCCTCAGGCGAGACCTTCTCGATGTTCTGTGTCATCTGCTGCTGCAGCTTTTCCATAACCGCCATCTGCATCGGCGCGACATCCGGAAGGCCGAAGAACTGCCTGGCTTCGAGCGGCGTGCAATCTATTTCGACGTTGACCTTCATGACCGCTCCTCAATGCAGTTGACGCAAGAACATGACCCGGAAATCGATTCTTCGAAAGGATCGTGCCGTGGTGCAGTATCGCCGCGAGAGGGCTCATCACGCAAGCGGGACGATGACCGCTGGCGGCCGGTGTCGCCCCGCCAGGCTCAACCAAAGCGCTCTACGGCAAACGGCTTCGCATCCGCAAACGGCGTCTCGCCGGACATCATCTCCGCAAGCAGCCGGCCGCTTACGGGCCCGAGCGTCAGCCCGTGGTGCTGATGGCCGAAATCGAACCAAAGCCCGGGGTGGCGCGGCGCCTTGCCGATCACCGGCAGCATGTCGGGCAGGCAGGGCCGCGCGCCCTTCCAGGGCTCAGCCTCCACGGGGTCGCCCAGCGGGAACAGGTTGCGCGCCCGCGACACCGCCCGCTCGACCTGGACCGGAGAGGCCGGCGCATCGCGATGGGCGAACTCAACGCCGGTGGTCAGACGGATGCCTCGGTTCATCGGCGCCAGACAATAGCCGAGATCGGAATCGAGCACGGGATGGTTGAGCATGGCGTTGCCGCCCGGCTTCAGGTGCAAGTGATAGCCGCGCTTGACCTGCAGCGGGATCGAATAGCCGAGCGGGCCGAACACCTGGTCGGACCACGGGCCCATCGCGACCACGACCTCGCGGGCGGTCACAGTCCCTTCGCTGATTGCCACGCGCCATCGTCCGCCGGACTGTTCGAGCGTGCGGGCGTCGCCGACAAAGAAGCGGCCGCCCCTGCGGCCGAACAGCGCGGCATAGGCCTTCGCCAGCCCGCCGGGATCGGCGACCGAGCCCGGCGTCGGCGAATATACCGCGCCGGCGAAGTCGCCCGACAGGTTCGGCTCGCGCGCGGCAATGCCCTGGGCATCGAGGACTTGGTTTGAGACGCCATATTGCTTCGCACGCTCGGTATCGCGCACGGCCTTGGCGAAGGTCGCCTTGCTGCGATAGAGTTTGAGCCAGCCGGTCTTGCGCAGCAATTCCGGGACGCCGGCTTCTGCAATTAACGCTTCGTGCTCGATCAGGCTCTGCCGGATCAGCGGCATCTCGGCGAGCGCGCTGTGCAATGCCCTCTCCGGCGAGGAGGCGAAATAATAGCGCGCGAGCCATGGCAGGAAGATCGGCAGATCGGCGACGCGGTAGCGCACCTGCGGCGCGCGGTTCAACGCATAGCGGAGGAGTTCGCTGAAATCCCGCGGGAACATGTAAGGAAAAACCGAGGCACATTCGATGATACCGGTGTTGCCGTAACTCGTCTCCTCACCAGCGGCATCGTGCCGGTCGACAAGGACGACGTCGCGGCCTCGTTTTTGCAGATGCAAGGCGGCACCGACACCAACCATGCCTGCCCCCAGGACAACGACGTCGGCCCTCAGTTCCGCCATCAGTACTCCGAAAGTTTGATATCGCGCGTGAGTCCGCCGATGAGGGTCAAGCTAATCATTGCGGCACCGCTGCGCAAACTGATCTCACCTTCTACGGGAAATCGCGCTTGCGCACCCGGTAAACTTTGGCAACATTGGCATGCAGTATCCTACCAACAGCGCGCATCGCGGGACCAAGACGGGGAACAGGTTCAAATGTCGGTACGTCATCATCTGCTTGCGGCAATAAGTCTTGCCATCGTCGCGACGACGACACCTGTTTCGGCCCAGACGCTGCGCTACGCCAATCAGGGCGATCTCAAATCGCTGGATCCGCATACGCTGAACGAGACGACCACCCATGCTCATCTCGGGCAGGTCTATGAAGGCCTCACTGCGCGCGACAAGGATCTGAAGATCATCCCGGCGCTCGCCGAAAGCTGGGAGACGCCGGAGCCAACCCGCTGGCGCTTCCATCTGCGCAAGGACGTCAAATTCCACAACGGCGATCCCTTCACGGCCGACGATGTGGTGTTCTCGGCCGACCGCGTCCGCGCCAAGGGCTCCAATCTGCAGACCCGCATTCCCGCCGACGCCAAGGTCGTCAAGGTCGACGACTACACCGTCGACTTCATCCTGACCTCGCCCAATCCCATCCTGAATTCGCAATGGGATACCTGGTACATCACGGACAAGAAGTGGGCCGAGGCGAACAACGCCACGCAGCCCACGCCGGCATCAGCCACCACACCGAGCTTTGCCTCGCTCAACGCCAACGGCACGGGGCCTTTCATGGTCGAGAGCCATCAGCCCGGCGTGAAGACGGTGTTCAAGGTCAATCCGAACTGGTGGCGCAAGCCCGAACACAATTTGAAGGAAATTGTCTTCACCCCGATCAGTTCGGATGCGACCCGCGTCGCCGCGCTGCTCTCGGGCGAGGTTGACATCATCGAGCCGGTTCCGATCCAGGACATCTCGCGCGTCGATTCCAGCCCGAACGCGCAGGTTCTGAAGGGACCGGAGATCCGCACCATCTTCCTCGGCATGGACCAGGCCCGAGATGAGCTGCTCTACTCCAACATCAAGGGCAAGAACCCGTTCAAGGACATCCGTGTCCGCGAAGCCTTCTACAAGGCGATCGACATCGAACTGATCAAGAACCGCGTGATGCGCGGGTTGTCGACGCCGTCGGCGCTGATGGTCGCGCCGCAATTGTTCGCGCTGTCGAAGGATTTCACCCGTCCGAAATTCGATCCCGACGGCGCCAAGAAACTCCTGATCGAAGCCGGCTATCCCGACGGCTTCGAAGTCACGATGGATTGCCCGAACGATCGCTATGTGAACGACGCGGCGATCTGCCAGGCCGTGGTTGGCATGCTCGCCCGTATCGGCGTGAAGGTGAATCTGCTTGCACAGCCGAAGGCGCAGTATTTTGCGAAGGTGCTGAAGCCCGGCGGCTACCAGACCTCGTTCTACATGCTGGGCTGGACGCCCGGCACGCTCGACTCGCACAACGTGATGTATGACATCATGGGCTGCCGCGACGATCCGAAATCGCCGCGCGGCGAGACCAATCTCGGCGGCTACTGCAACAAGGAATTCGACGCCATCACCGACAAGGTGCTGCAGGAGACCGACACCGCCAAGCGCGACCAGTTGATCAAGGCAGGCTTCGAGATCGCGATGAAGGACTGGGCCTATATCCCGCTGCATCAGCAGGCGCTGGCCTGGGGCGTCTCGAAGAAATTGAAAGTGGTGCAGCGCCCGGATAACCAGGTCCTGCCCTACTGGATGGTCAAATCGGAATAAAGCTTCGCCGTTCTAAGGTCCCGGCAGCGCCGCGCTTCCGGGACCTCTGTTTTAGCAGCGGCGGCACCGCAACCGGGTGAAAGGAACAGATGCTCGCTTTCACGCTTCGCCGCGCCATTCAAGCCATCGGGGTGATGATCGCCGTCGGGATCATCGCCTTCGCGATGTTCCGTTTCGCCGGCGACCCCGTCAGCCAGATCGTCTCGATCGACACGCCCGCGGCCGAGCGCGAGGCGGTGCGCAAATCGCTCGGGCTCGATGATCCCGTGTTGATCCAGTTCGCGCGCTATTTCGCCAACGCCGCGCAGTTCAAGTTCGGCGTCTCCTATCAGTTCCGGCAGCCGGTCTCGACGCTGCTCGCCGAACGGCTGCCGGCGACGCTGGAGCTTGCGATCTGCGCCACGATATTCGCGATGGTGTTCGGCATTCTGATGGGCGTCTATGCCGCGCTCAGGCGCGATTCCTTCCTCGCCAAACTATGCCAGGCGGTATCGCTGATCGGCATCTCGCTGCCGACCTTCCTGATCGGCATCCTCTTGATCTACCTGTTCGCGGTCACCTTGGGCTGGCTGCCTTCATTCGGCCGCGGCGAAGTGGTGCGGATCGGCTGGTGGACGACCGGCCTGCTCACGGTATCCGGGCTGAAGGCGCTGATCATGCCCTCGATCACGCTCGGCCTGTTCCAGATGACGCTGATCATGCGGCTGGTGCGCGCGGAGATGCTGGAAGTGCTGCGCACCGACTATATCCGCTTCGCCCGCGCCCGCGGGCTCACCACACGCGCAATTCATTTCGGCCACGCGCTGAAGAACACGCTGGTTCCCGTCATCACCGTGGCCGGCCTGCAGTTTGGCTCGGTTATTGCATTCTCGATCATCACCGAATCCGTGTTCCAGTGGCCGGGCATGGGATTGATGTTCGTGCAGGCGGTGCAAAACGTCGATATCCCGATCATGGCGGCGTATCTTCTGATGGTCTCGCTGATCTTCGTCACGATCAATCTCGTGGTCGATATCCTCTACACCATCGTCGACCCGCGCCTGCGCGCCACCATCAGCCGTCCGGCCTAGAGCATGATCCGGAAAAGTGGAAACCGGTTTGCCGAAAAGATCATGCTCAAATAAAGAAGCCACAGCATGTCCGACGCAGTCGTCCAACAGCAAACTGAAACCGCGCATGCCGGCGCTGGCTGGATTCGGCGCGCGATCGACAGCGACCTGTTCTATTCCTTCCGCCGCTCGAAGCTGACCATGCTGGCGGCCGCGGTCACCGTGCTGTTTTTCCTGCTCGCGATCTTTGCGTCCGCGCTCGCGGTGCAGAATCCATTCGATCCGGCGCAGCTCCAATTGATGAACTCACGCATCTCGCCGCTCTGGACCGCCGACGGCCAGAGCCCGTTCCTGCTCGGCACGGACGAACAGGGCCGCGACGTCTTCTCCGCCATTCTCTATGGCTTGAGGATTTCGCTCATCGTCGGCGTGCTCGGCATGCTCCTCGCCGGTGCGATCGGCATCGCGCTCGGATTGATCGCAGGCTATGTCGGCGGCGCCGTCGACGCCGTGATCATGAGGATCGCCGACGTCCAGATCACCTTCCCCGCCATCCTGATCGCGCTGATCGTCAACGGCGTCGCCAAATCGCTGTTCGGCAACCGGCTCGATGCCGTCAGCATGCTTGCCGTGCTCGTGGTCGCGATTGGCCTGAGTTCATGGGTGCAATATGCCCGCACGGTGCGCGGCTCGGTCATGGTCGAGAAGAACAAGGACTATGTCGCCGCCGCGCAACTGATCGGCCTGCCCGCGCCCAAGATCATGCTGCGCCATGTGCTGCCCAATGCGATGGGCCCGATCCTCGTCATCGCCACCATCAACCTGGCGCTCGCGATCATCACCGAGGCGACGCTGTCGTTCCTGGGGTCCGGCATGCCCGACACCATGCCCTCGCTCGGCACGCTGATCCGCATCGGCAACAATTATCTCTTCGCCGGCGAATGGTGGATCGTCGCCTTTCCCGGCATTGCGTTGGCTGGCCTCATCCTCTCGATCAACCTGCTCGGCGACTGGCTGCGCGACGCGCTCAATCCGAAACTCCGATGACCGTGCCCGTCCTCTCCGTGCGTGACCTGAAGGTGGAGTTCGCCACCCGCCGCGCAACGTTGCGTGCCATCGACGGCGTGTCCTTCGACATCGCCAAGGGCGAGGTCCTCGGCGTCGTCGGCGAATCCGGCGCCGGCAAGTCGGTCACGGGCCTTGCCGTCATTGGCCTGATCGATCCGCCCGGCCGCATCTCCGGCGGCGAGATACATCTTTCGGGCATGCGCATCGATCACTTGCCGCCGGAGGAACTCCGGCGCGTGCGAGGCAAACGCATCGGCATGATCTTCCAGGATCCGCTGACAAGCCTCAACCCGCTCTATCGGATCGGCGACCAGATCGTCGAGACCATCCGCACCCACACCAACCTCTCCGAAAGCGCCGCGCGCAAGCGCGCCATCGATCTGCTCGCCGAGGTCGGCATCCCCGCGCCGGATAAGCGCGTCGACGGTTATCCGCATGAATTCTCCGGCGGCATGCGCCAGCGTGTCGTGATCGCGCTCGCGATCTGCGCTGAGCCGGAGCTGATCATCGCCGACGAGCCGACGACCGCACTCGACGTTTCCGTGCAGGCGCAAATCATCACGTTGATCAAGCGGCTGGGCCGCGATCACGGCACGGCTGTGATGCTGGTGACCCACGACATGGGCGTGATCGCCGAAACCTGCGACCGCGTCGCAGTGATGTATTCCGGCCGCATCGCCGAGATCGGCCCGGTGCAGGATGTCGTCCGCAATCCGCTGCATCCCTACGCCAAGGGACTGATGGGCGCGATCCCGACGCTTGCCGGCGAGGACAAGCGATTGGTGCAGATCCCCGGCTCGATGCCGCGATTGTCGGCGATCCCACCCGGCTGCCCGTTCAACCCGCGCTGCGCCTTCGCTTTCGACCGCTGCCGGATCGAGCGTCCCGAACCGACCCGCCAGGGCGCGCAGGCTGTCGCCTGCCATCTCTACGACCACGCCGCCAAGGAGAGCGCGGCATGACATCGCTGATCGAGGTCAAAAATCTCCGCCGTGTGTTCAACGTGTCAAAGCCGTGGCTCAACCGCGTGCTCGAAGGCGGCCATCTCGAATTCCTGAAAGCGGTCGACGGTGTCACCTTCGATATCCGCAAAGGCGAGACCTTCGCACTGGTCGGCGAATCCGGCTCGGGCAAGACCACGGTGGCGCGCATGGTGGTCGGCCTATTGCCGCCGAGCTCGGGCGAGGTCGTGATCGACGGCGTCTCGATGACCGATCCGAGGCAGGCGCAGGCGCGCCAGCGCTTGCGCCGCCGTATCCAGATGATCTTCCAGGATCCCTATGCGAGCCTCAATCCGCGCTTCCGGGTGGATGCCATCGTCTCCGAGCCGATCCGCGCCTTCGAGCTGATCCAGGGCGAGCGCGACATCCGCGCGCGCGTCGGCGAATTGCTCTCCCTGGTCGGGCTGCATGCCGATGACGGCCTGAAATATCCGCATGAATTCTCCGGCGGCCAGCGCCAACGCATCGCGATCGCCCGCGCGCTCGCCTCGGAGGCCGAGTTCATCGTCTGCGACGAGCCGACCTCGGCGCTGGACGTTTCCGTGCAGGCGCAGATCCTCAATTTGATGCGCGACCTGCAGGACAAGTTCGGCCTCACCTACCTCTTCATCAGCCACAACCTGGCCGTGGTGCGCCACATGGCGAGCCGGATCGGCGTGATGTATCTCGGCCGCATCGTCGAGGTCGCGGAGGGCCGCGCGCTGTTCAATAATCCGCGCATGCCTTACACCAAGATGCTGCTCGGCGCGGTTCCAGATCTCGCAATGAGCGGCCGCCAGCGCATTCCCGTGAAAGGCGAAATCCCGAATCCGATCAACCCGCCGCCGGGATGCGCCTTCAATCCGCGCTGTCCGCTGGCGTTCGATCTGTGCCGCCAAAAGGCGCCGGAATTGATCGACGGCGTCGCCTGCCATGCCGTGAATGTGCCCACGGAGGCTGCCGTACCAATATGATGTACCTGCATCGGCCACGAATTCTTCACCTCTCTCGCGCTTGCGGGGGAGGGAGAACTTGCACCTTGCGTTCGGCAACTTCGCCGCGGAGCGGCCTTTAGAGTCACCTCTCCCGCTTGCGGGAGAGGTCGGATCGCATCGCCAGATGCGATCCGGGTGAGGGCTCTCTCTCCTTGGGGAGTCCCAATGCGGAGCCACCCTCACCCCAGCCCTCTCCCGCAAGCGGGAGAGGGAGCCCAGCTCGCGCGCGGATGCAATTCGGACTGATCCTATCGGGGTTGAGCCATGCCGGCCGCGCCGTTGGCAGCGCGCCGCGCCTGTGATCAAGTGCGGCCGCACAAGAACAACCGGTGGCCAGCCATGAGCAACATCAATCCCGATCCGTTCACGACACGTCCCGAGATCGAGGGCACATTCGGCGTCGTCACCTCGACGCACTGGATCGCGACCGCGGTCGGCATGGCCACGCTGGAGAAAGGCGGCAACGCCTTCGACGCCGGGGTTGCGACCGCCTTCACGCTGCAGGTGGTCGAGCCGCATCTGAACGGCCCCGGCGGCGACGTGCCCGTCATCGTGCATGACGTGAAGCGCGGCAAGACCGAGGTGATCTGCGGCCAGGGCCCCGCGCCGGCCAAGGCGACGATCGCGCACTATCGCAGCGAGGGGCTGGAGATGGTCCCCGGCACCGGCCTGCTCGCCGCCTGCGTGCCCGGCACGTTCGAGTCCTGGATGCTGCTGCTGCGCGACTACGGCACGCTGCGCCTGCGCGACGTGCTGGAGCCCGCGATCGCCTATGCCAGCGAAGGCTTTCCGCTGGTTGAACGCGCGGCCGCGACGATCAAGATCGTCGAGCAATTGTTCCGCAAGCACTGGCCGACCTCGGCCGAGGTCTATCTGCCCAACAACGAAGTGCCGAAGCCCGGCACGATCTTCACCAACAAGCGCCTCGCCGAGACCTACGCCCGCATCCTGAAGGAAGCGGAAAGCGCAGGCAGCGACCGCGTCGCGCAGATCGAGCGCGCGCGCCAGGCGTGGTCGAAGGGTTTCGTCGCCGAAGCGATCGATAAATTCTGCCGGACCCAGGAGGTGATGGACGTCTCCGGCTCGCCGCATCGCGGCGTGCTCTCGGCCGACGACATGGCGCGCTGGCAGCCGACGATCGAGGCGCCGCTGACCTACGATTACGGCCGCTATACCGTGTGCAAGGCCGGCGTCTGGAGCCAGGGCCCGGTGATGCTGCAGCAGCTTGCCCTGTTGAAGGGCTTCGACCTCGACGGCCTCGATCCCACCAGCGCCGATTTCATCCATCTGCAGATCGAATGCGCCAAGCTCGCTTATGCCGACCGCGAGACATTCTACGGCGACCCCAATTTCACCGATATCCCGATCGAGACGCTGCTGTCGGACGCCTACAACGACGAGCGCCGCAAGCTGATCTCAAAGGACAAGGCCTCGCTCGACTTCCTCCCCGGCTCGGTCGAAGGCTTTGGCGGGGTGGTGAAGCTAAGGCGCGCCGAGGGCCACCGCGAGGCGGTCGGCGCGATGGGCGCGGGCGAGCCAACGGTCGGCCGCTTCGGCGAGGTGCGCGGCGACACCGTGCATTTCGACATCATCGACAAGGCCGGCAACATGATCTCGGCGACGCCCTCCGGCGGCTGGCTGCAATCCTCACCGGTCATCCCCGAGCTCGGCTTCTGCCTCGGCAGCCGCGCCCAGATGTTCTGGCTGGAAGAGAATCATCCCGCCGCGCTGGCACCAGGCAAGCGCCCGCGCACGACGCTGTCTCCTACCATGGCGCTGCGCGACGGCGAGCCATATCTGGCCTGGGGCTCGCCGGGCGGCGACCAGCAGGACCAATGGATCACGCAGTTCTTCCTGCGCCACGTCCATGCCAAGCTGAACCTGCAGGAGGCCATCGACGCGCCGGCCTGGCATTCCGAGCATTTCCCGATCTCGTTCTGGCCGCGCACCGCGCGTCCGGGCGTGCTCGTCGTCGAAGGTCGCGTGCCCAAGGCAAGCATCGACGAGTTGCAGCGTCGCGGCCATATCGTCGAGGTCGGCCCCGACTGGTCGGAGGGACGGCTGACGGCGGCCTCTCGCGTGGGGCGCAAGCGCCGCGCCGCCGCCAATCCGCGGGGCATGCAGGGCTACGCCGCGGGAAGGTAGCGGGTCGCCAATAGCTCACCTTGCGTCATTGCGAGGAGCGAAGCGACGAAGCAATCGATTCTCTCTTCACGCGCGGAGAGATGGATTGCTTCGCTCCGCTCGCAATGACGAGGAGAGAGATGCGCCTTAAATCACCAGCTCGCGCAGCACGCGCCGGCAATCCATCTCGTATTCGAGATCGACCACCGGCGGCCGGGCAAAGTGCCAGGTCAGGCCGGAACGGGTGGCGCCGCGGCGCACCAGTTCGTCGGCGAGGTGCGGATGGAAATCGTGCACAGTATAGGCATGCACGCCGGTGGTGTCCTGCCAGGTGAAACCGAATTCGGCGAGCCGTCGCTCCATCTCGCCGACGGTGAAGCGCACCTTCTCCTGCCAGGCTTCGGGGCTCATGTCGCGATAGCGCACGATGCGCTCGGGATAGCTGCCGGCGCCGCCGCGCGCCTCGGCGCCGCCGGCGATCACGAACGACGGCGAGGTCCCCGTGCTCGGGCGCGTGAACGAGAATGCGTAGAATGACGGTTCGGCGGGCGGATCGATCTCGGGACAGACATTGCTGCGCGCCACCGGATTGGTGGTGCCATCGAACAGCCCCCACTCCGCGAGCGTCTTCACATAATGCTCGTTGAAGGCGCGAAAGCCCTGCTCCGAGACCGCCGCCGGCGAACGCAGCTCGCAGGCGCAGAACGCGGTCAGCGGCCGTCCCGCCGCCTGGATATGGCTTGCGATCCGCGCAAAACCCTCGGCAAGCGGCACCAGCCTGTCAAAGCGCACGCGCTCGACCTCGAAGCCGGGATTGGCGGCCGCGCCGCTCGAATACTGGAACACGGCCGGAATGAAACGATAATTGCCGGGCGCGAAATCACTCACCATGTCTGTTCTCCCCAAATCATATTAGTCGCATGCGCGCGCATGTTTCGCAAAAAACCAAAAGGGCAGCAACGGTAGGACCGTCGCCGCCCTTTCGCTGAGACTTTGGGGCCAAGAAGTCTCAGGTAGGCTTGAGCGCCCCGCCATCGCCGAGCTCATAATCGGCGATCTGCTTGTTGCGCTCGGAAGTCGCTCTCGCCCGGTGGTCGGTGGCGATCGTCACGTAGACCGCGGGCAGCACGAACAGTGTGAACAGCGTGCCGATCAGCATGCCCGCGACCACGACGAGGCCGATCGAGAACCGGCTGGCAGCGCCGGCGCCCGATGCCGTCAAGAGCGGGATCAGGCCGGTGACCATCGCCGCCGTCGTCATCAGGATCGGACGCAACCGGATGCGGGCCGCCATCTCGATGGCCGAGCGGCGGTCGAGCCCCTCGTTGAGCTGCAGTTCGTTGGCGAACTCCACCATCAGGATGCCGTGCTTGGTGATCAGGCCGACCAGTGTCAGCAAGCCGACCTGGGTATAGATGTTCATCGTCGCCACGCCGAAGAACAGCGGGATCAAGGCGCCGACGATCGCCATGGGCACCGAGACCATGATGACCAGCGGGTCGCGCAAGCTCTCGAACTGCGCCGCCAGCACCAGGAAGATGATGATCACGGCGAAGGCGAAGGTGATGACGAGCTGGTTGCCCTCCTGCACATATTGCCGCGAGTCCGCCAGATAGTCATGGCTGAAGCCGGCCGGCAGCTTCTTCGCCTCGCCTTCGAGGAAGTCGACCGCCTGGCCCACCGTCACGCCCGGCATCGGCACTGCCGAGAAGGTCGCCGAGTTGAGCTGGTTGTAGTGCGTCAGCGCGTTCGGGTCGGTGCCCGTCTCGATCGAGACGACGGTCGAGATCGGCACCAACTGGCCGGTATTGGTCGGCACGTAGTAGCCGCCGAGCGCTTCCGGCGACAGGCGCACGGCACGCGGCACCTGCGGGATCACCTGGTACGAACGTCCCTCCAGGTTGAAGCGGTTGACGTAGTTGCCACCGAGCAGCGTGGCCAGCGTCGCGCCGACCTGCTGCATGTTGATGCCGAGATCACTTGCCTTGGACCGGTCGACGCGGACGCGCACCACCGGCTGGTTGAAATCGAGGTCGCTGTCGGAGACGATGAACATGCCGCTCTTGCGCGCAGCAGCCTTCAATTTCTCCATCTGCTCATAGATGGTCTGGAAGCTGACGGTCGAATTGATCACCATTTGCACCGGCAGTCCGCCCGGACCGCCCGGCAAGGGCGGCAGATTGAAGGCGAACGCATTGACGCCTTCGATCTTGGACAGCTCCGCCTGCACCAGCGGCTTCAATGCGATCGACGACCGCTTGCGCTCGTCCCACGGGGTGAGCAGCATGCCGGCGATACCGCTCTGCGCGCTCGGCGTGCCGTTCAGCACGAAGCGCAGATCCGTCTCCGGAAACTTCTGGAACACCTTGTCCATCTTCTCGCCGTAGAAGTCGACGTAGTCGATGTTGGCGTATTTCGGCGCCTTGGTCAGTGCGAATACGATGCCCTGGTCCTCTTCGGGCGCGAGCTCCTTCATCGTGTGCATGTAGAGGAAGCCGACGAGGCCAAGTATCGTCAACGCGAACAGGCCGGTGATCGGTCGGTAGTCGAGCGAGCGGTCGAGCTTGCGCCCGTACCAGCGCGTCACCGAGCCAAAGACACGGTTGACCACCCTCGCGAAACGTCCTTCCTCGGTGTTCTTCAGGAGCACCGAGCACATCATCGGCGACAGCGTCAGCGCGATCACGCCCGACACGATCACCGAGCCCGCCAGCGTGAAGGCGAATTCGCGGAACAATGCACCGGTGAGGCCGCCAAGGAAGCCGATTGGCGCGTAGACCGCGGCGAGCGTGATGGTCATGGAGATGACCGGCCCCACGATCTCGCGCGCGCCGATCAGTGAGGCCTGTACCGGCGTCTTGCCCTCCTCGAGGTGGCGGTGGATGTTCTCCACCACCACGATGGCGTCATCGACCACGAGACCGATCGCGAGCACCATCGCGAGCAGGGTCAGCAGGTTGATGCTGAAGCCCATGACCAGCATCAGGCTGCAGACACCGACCAGCGACAGCGGGATCGTCACCACAGGGATGATGACCGACCGAATCGACGCCAGGAACAGGAAGATCACCACGATGACGATCACGACAGCTTCGCCGAGCGTCTTTTCCACCTCGTCGATCGACGACTGAATGAACTTGGTGGAATCGTAGGCCACCTTCATCTTCAGCGACGGCGGAAGATTGCGCTCGAGCTCCGGGAACAAGGCGCGGACGCCCTTCACCAGGGTCAGCGGGTTGCCTTGCGGGGTCGCGTTGATGCCGATGAAGATCGCATGCTCGCTATTGAACGCGACACTCGCGTCCGTACTCTGCGCGGCAAGCTCGACCTGCGCGATATCCTCCATCCGGACGAAGCCGCCCTCCTTCGACTTCACGATCATGCGCTTGAATTCGTCGATGTTGCGCAGGTCGGTGTTGGTCGAGACGTTGGAGACGATGTAGTAGCCCTTGGACTGGCCGGCGGCGGCCTGGAAGTTGTTGGACGCAATCGCCTGCGCGACATCCGTGGGCGACACGCCGCGGCCCGCCATCTTGACCGGGTCGAGCCACAATCGCATCGCAAAGGTCTGGCCGCCGAGGATGTCGGCGGAAGCCACGCCGTCAACCGTTGACAGCAACGGCTGAACCACGCGCGTGAGGTAATCCGAGATTGCAGATCCCGACAGTTCCTCGCTGGAGAAGCCGAGATACATCACGGCCGTGGTCTGGCCGGTGGTCTTGGTGACGACCGGGTCGTTCGATTCCTTCGGGATCAGGTATTTGACCGAGTTGACCTTGGCCAGCACCTCGGTCAGCGCCTGGTTCGGGTCGAAGTTCAGCTTGATGTAGACCTGGATCGTGGAGGTGCCGAGCACCGAGGACGAGGTGATGTAGTCGACGCCTTCGGCCGAGGCGACCGCCTGCTCGATCGGCGTCGTGATGAAGCCCTGGATCAGGTCGGCCGACGCGCCGGGATAGCTGGTGGTGACATTGACCACCGTGTTCGACAGTTTCGGATATTGTCGGATCGGGAGCACGGTCGCAGCCCGCAAGCCGATCAAAAGTATCAGCAGGCTGACAACGACCGACAGGACCGGCCGCTTGATGAAGATGTCGGTGAAGGACATTTATCGGGGTCCTGCTTCTCAGTAGCGCGGCGGTTCGGCCGGGATCGGCGGTGTCGGCTCAGTGGAGATCGCAACGGCAGCGCCCGACTGCAGCTTGATCTGACCGAGCGCCACGATGCGGTCGCCGGGCTTCGCGCCTCGGACGATTTCGGTACGACCGCCAAATCGCTTGCCGGTCTGCACGAAGGTGCGCACCGCCGTCAGGCTGGTCTTGCCGTCGTTCTCCTTCTTCTCGGTGATCAGGTAGACCGAGTCGCCATAGAGCGAGTAGTCGACCGCGGTTTCCGGCACGGTGATCACCGGCGGCTTGTCGGGCAGCACCACCGTGGTGGTCGCGAACATGCCGGGCTTGAGGATCTTTTCGGGGTTGGCGACAGTGGCCTGCACGCGGATGTTGCGGGTGTCGGTCGCGACCTGCGGCTCGATCGTGGTCAGCTTGCCCTCGAAGACGCGATCCGGATAGGCGTCCACCTTGATGCGGACGGTCTGGCCGACCTTGAGCTGGCCGCTATCCTTTTCCGTCACCGTGAAGTTGTCGTAGAGCATCGACAGATCAGTCAGCGACACGATCTGGTTGCCCGCGGTCAGATATTGACCGACCTCGACCCTGCGCACGCCAAGCTCGCCATTGAAGGGGGCGCGGACCAGCTTCTGCGAGATCAGCGCCTCGGTCTTGGCAATGCCGGCCAGGGCCTGGTCATACGCAGCCTGGGTCGAATCGACCGTGGCCTGCGGCCCGAAATTGCGCGCCGCAAGCTGCTTGGCGCGTTCGAGCGAGAGCTGCGCCACCGTCGCCTGCGCCTTGTAGTTGGCGAGGTCGCCCTGCTCCGGTCCGTCGAACAGCTGGACCAGCGGCGAACCCGCTTTCACCTCGGCACCCGCGGTGAACAGGATATCCGTGATGCGTCCCGAGACGTCGGAGGTGACGTTGACCTGGTGCACGGCCGCGAGCTCGCCGACTGCGGTCAGGAGATTGGGCACGACCTCCGATTTCGCCTCGGCGGCATTCACCGTCACCGGCGGCGGCTTCATGTTGGCGAAGAACTCGCCGATCATCTTGGCGCGGAAATAGTTGAACCAGACCAGGCCGCCGACCACGACCGCCAGCAGCAATCCGACGATGATGAACCAACGCCCCATCCTGACCGGCCGCTTATGCGGCTTGTCGATCGGTTCGCCCTTGATGTTGGTCTCAGTCGCGATGTTCATGTCATGCACTTTCTGCTGTCACCGATTGTCCCTGGTTCGGTGACGGCTGACGGTTCAAATGAAAGGAAATCGCGGCTTCGGTCAGCCCGATGCCGCGCAGGATGAATTCGGAAAGCTGGCGCTCGAGATCGGGCGCGTCGGCGTAGGTGAGGCACGGCGTCGTCGGCAGCCGCGTCAGCGCCGACATCAGCACGACATGGTGCGCGAACCAGAACAGGTTGAGCGGCACGCTGCCGATGCGGGTAGCCTCGCCGGCGGCAACGGCACGTTCGATCGATGCGGTGAATACCGGCGCGATCAGTTCGCCGACCTTGCCGTAGAGCAGACGCGCGAACTCGCCGTCGTCGAGGTGGCTCGAAGTCATCAGCCGCAGCCGCTGCGCCTCTTCCTCATCGGGTCCCTGCGTGATCTCCAGGAAGTGCCCCACCATGCCCTTCACGAGTTCGACCAGGGTTGCGGTCGACGGCTCCTGCCCGAGCAGGTGAGTGAGATCCGGATCGGCCTCGCACTCTTCGGCGAGGATTTCGGCGTAAAGCGCCGCCTTGGACGGGAAGTGCTTGAACAACAGCCCTTCCGAAATGGAGGCGGCGGCCGCCACGCTCTTGGTCGTGGTGCCGGCAAAGCCATGGCGGGCGAAGCATCGCTTGGCGGCGCTCAGAATGAGCTGACGCCGCAAGTCACTTGTCATGCGCAGGGTGGACATGCGCGTGAGTAATCACTCACCTTAAAGATTGTCAAGAATTTACGGCAGTGCAGAAATAGAACTTAAGGTTGGGTCATGCCCCAACCTCCCGATAAGGTCTTGTACAATCAGAAAGATATCGCGATGTCACACCTGACGAAAATCGGCAGAATGGCGGCCGACGGACACAGGGGCTGCACCTCTCCCACGGGAGGCCGCGAGTCGTGAGTGCCGTAGCCCGGGTGGAGCGCCAGCGCAACCCGGGGCCGCTCTCAATGTTGGCTCGGGGGTCCCCGGGTTGCGCTGCGCTCCACCCGGGCTACGAAATCTCCCTAAATCGGCTGGTAACCCAGCGAGCCGCGCAAGCGATTGACGATGAACGTGCCGTCGCGATTGGACAGCACCCGCTCAAGATTGGCGGCGTCGATCTTCACGTTGGCGAAGCGCGGGCCGCGGCTCCCTTCCTTCAGCGATACCGCGAAGGCTTCGATCTCGGCCATGGTGGTGATCGCGCGGCTGTCCGCGATGCCACAGGCCTTGGCGACGCCGACCAGGTCGACCGAAGCGGCAGTGTGGCTGACCTGTCCGCCGGTCTCGCCATAGGCCTCGTTGTCGAGCACGACGATGGAGAGGTTGGCAGGCTTCTGCACGCCAACGGTGGCGAGGCTCCCGAGGCCCATCAGCATCTCGCCGTCGCCGGTGATGACGATTACCGGCAGCTTGGGCTGCGCCAGCGCGAGCCCGAGCCCGATCATGACCGCACCGCCCATGCCGCCCCAGAGATAGAAATTGCGGTCATCATCGCCGGCGGCCGCGATATCATAGGTCGAGGCGCCGAGGCCGCCGACCGCGATCGCGCCGTTACGATCCTTCAACAGTTGGGAAACGACCGCGCGGCGGTCCAGCAGATTGGCCTTGCTCATTTCACGAACACCTTTGCCCCGATCAGCCGCTGCGACAGCAGCACGGCGGTCGGCGTCGACGCATTATAGGCTTGCGCCGCGCCGGCCTCGATGACCTCGGGCACCTCCTCAGGATGCGTCGCGCGCAGCACCTTGACGCCGCAGAGCTCGAAGGCGGCCTGCGTATTCGATCCCATCGGCACCTGCCACGGATTGAACTCGCCCCATTCGCCGCGCATCGTCACCAGCGTCAGGAAGGGAAAGCGGAAGATCTGCGTCAGCGACAGCATGTTGATGCAGTTACCGACACCGCTCGATTGCATCAGCAGCACGCCGCGCTGGCCGCCGGCCCAGGCGCCGAGCAGCAGCGCTATGCCCTCCTCCTCCGTCGTCAGCGGAACGCCGCGCATGGTGGAGGAGCCGAGCACGCGCTCGATCAGTTGCGAATGCCCGGCGTCGGGCACGTAGGGCACCTGGCGGACATCGAAGCGCTGCAATGTCGAGAAAATCTCTTCCGGCCAGGCGGGCTGGCTGTCGGAGGCAGTTTCAGTGCGGGCGTGCATGGGCGTTTCCGAAGGGATAAGCGAGGCAGGCGGACTGTAAAGCGCCCGGCACTTTCCGGAAGAACAAAAACGGCATATCAGTTCTCAAAAAGAGTATGGCAGCATGACCGGAAACGCACGAGAGCTGGCTGAGAGTTTCGACCTCGAACGGTTGACGCCGGAATTCTATGTCAATCCTTACCCGACTTATCGTGCACTGCGGGATAACGCGCCGGTCAAGCGCCTGCCGAACGGCTCCTATTTCCTGACCCGCTACGACGATCTCGTCACCGCCTACAAGAGCACGAAAGCGTTCTCCTCCGACAAGAAGAAGGAGTTTTCGCCGAAATACGGCGACTCCTTCCTCTATGAGCATCACACCACGAGCCTCGTCTTCAACGACCCGCCGGCGCACACCCGCGTGCGGCGCCTGATCATGGGCGCACTGTCGCCCCGCGCGATCGCGGCGATGGAGCCCGATCTGATCCGCCTGATCGACGGACTGCTCGATGCGATCGCCGCCAAAGGCAAGATCGAGCTGATCGAGGATTTCGCCTCCGCGATCCCGGTGGAGGTGATCGGCAATCTGCTCGATGTGCCCCATGACGAGCGGGGCCCCTTGCGCGACTGGTCGCTGGCGATCCTGGGCGCGCTCGAGCCGGTGATCTCATCAGGGCAATTTGCGCGCGGCAACAAAGCCGTGAAGGACTTCCTCGCCTATCTCGAGACGCTGGTCGAGCGGCGGCGCACCAAGCCGGGCAATCCCGAGCGCGACGTGCTGACGCGGCTGATCCAGGGCGAAGAGAATGGCGAGCGGCTGACCGAGAAGGAACTGCTGCACAATTGCATCTTCCTGCTCAACGCCGGCCACGAGACCACGACCAATCTGATCGGCAACGGCCTGGTGACACTGCTGCTTTATCCCGAGGAGAAGCAGCGACTGATCTCCCAGCCCGACCTGATCAAGACCGCTATCGAGGAGATGCTTCGCTACGAGAGCTCGAACCAGCTCGGCAACCGCATGATCGTGGATGAGGTCGAGCTCGGCGGCATCAGGATGCCCGCGGGCACGCCGGTGACGCTTTGCATCGGTGCCGCCAACCGCGACCCTGCGCAGTTCCCGGATCCCGAGCGCTTCGACATCGCCCGCACGCCGAACCGCCACCTCGCCTTCGGCACCGGTGCGCATCAATGCGCCGGGATGGCGCTGGCGCGGCTCGAAGGCGCGATCGCGATCTCGCGCTTCCTCGCCCGCTTCCCGAATTACGCGCTCGCCGGCGAGCCGACGCGCGGCGGCCGCGTGCGCTTCCGCGGATATTTGAGCGTGCCGTGTGATGCAAATCCGTAGGATGGGTAGAGCGAAGCGAAACCCATCGAGCCTCGTGCCGTGTGGTGAGATGATAGGTTTCGCTTCGCTCTACCCGTTCTACACGACAGTGCGATGCCGTTCGATACAGGTCCGCAACACCTCATCGATCGGGCGGCCCCACCAGTCGTTCGAAAAAATCTCGATCTCCGAATAGCCCGCATACCCCTGCGCTTCGACCGCCGCGCGAACCGATTTGATGTCGATCACGCCGTCGCCCATCATGCCGCGGTCGTTGAGGATGTCCTTGGTCGGCACCAGCCAGTCGCAGACATGGAACGCCAGCAACCGGTCCTTGCCCGCGCGCGCGATCTGGCCGATCAACTCCGGATCCCACCAGATGTGATAGACATCGAGCGCGACGCCCAGCATGCCGCTGCGCTGCGGGTCCAGCGCATCGCAGATGTCGAGCGCCTGCTTGGTCGTGTTCACGCAGGCACGGTCGCCGGCATAGGCCGGATGCAATGGCTCGATCGCGAGCGGCAGCTTTGCCGCTCTTGCATATTCCAGCATCTCGGCGATGCCGTCATGCACCTGCGTGCGCGCTGCCACGATATCCTTCGATGCCGCGCTGCCCGGCCGCGAATATTGCGGCAGGCCGCCGACCACAAGCACGATGCAGGAGGCGCCGAGCGCCGCGGCCTCGTCGACCGCGCGGCGGTTGTCGTCACGGGCTTCGCTCCGATGCGCAGCGTCGGCCACGAACATGCCGCCGCGGCAATAGCCTGACAGTTCGAGCCCCGCGTCGCGTACCGCATGCGCCGCGCGATCAAGCCCGATGGCCGCGACCTGGTCGCGCCAGGGATCGATGGCGCGGATGCCGTGGCGCGCGCAGGCCTCGATGATCTCGATCAGGTTGCCCTGCTTGCGGACCGTCGCCGTGTTCAGCGACAGCCAGCGGTGATCGGAAGAAAACTCACGCATCAGGTGTCGATACCGCGTGTTGCCAGCACGGTCTTCATCCGCCGCGTCGCCAGTTCCGGATTGGCGAGCAGGCCGGCGGCATCGGCGAGGCGGAACAGTTCGGCAAGATGCAGCGTCGAGCGCGCGCTCTCCTGTCCACCGACCATGGTGAAGTGATCCTGATGGCCGTTGAGATAGGCCATGAAAACGATGCCGGTCTTGTAGAAGCGCGTCGGCGCCTTGAAGATGTGGCGCGACAGCGGCACGGTCGGCCCCAGCACGTCATGGAAGCCGGCTTCATCGCCAGCAGCCAATCGCGACAGCGCGTAGGATGCGGCCGGCGCGATCGCATCGAAGATGCCAAGCAGCGCGTGCGAGAAGCCCTGCTCGTCACCCGCGATCAGTTCGGCATAGTTGAAATCGTCGCCGGTATACATCTTCACTTTGCTGTCGAGCCGCCGGCGCATGTCGATCTCGCGCTGCTTGTCGAGCAGCGAAACCTTGACGCCGTCCACCTTCGCCGCATGGGCGTTGATGATGCCAACCGCCGTGTCCATCGCCTTGCCGAGATCGCTCGTGCCCCAATAGCCCGTCAGCGACGGATCGAACATGTCGCCGAGCCAGTGGATGATCACGGGCTCGCGCACCTGCGACAGCACGCGGTCATAGACTTTGGCGTAGTCCCCTGCGCTGCGTCCGAGCTTCGCCAGTGCGCGCGAGCACATCAGAATGATGCGGCCGCCGACCTTCTCGATCGCGGCGATCTGCTCCTCATAGGCGCGGATCACGTCGTCCAGCGTCTTGGCGTCCTCCACCGCGAGGTGGTCAGTGCCGGCGCCGGAAAACACCAGCGCATTGTCCTTCGCCTTCGCCGCGTTCACCGACCGCCGGATCAATTCGAGCGAGGTATTCCAGTCGAGCCCCATGCCGCGCTGCGCGGTGTCCATCGCCTCCGCAACGCCAAGTCCCAGATCCCAGACATGTTCGCGGAACGCGATCGTCCGGTCCCAGTCGACCGCAGCGGTCAGCCACGGGTCCACATCGGCGCGCGGGTCGGCCACGACATGCGCTGCCGAGAACGCGATACGGTTGAGCGTCCCCTCGAGCCTGGCGGGAAAGGTCCGCGACGCCGCGAGACGATAGGTCTCGAGGCCGCCGCCCGCGGTCGGCAGTTTCAGGGAGAGCGAGGACATCGGCGGGACGAGCTTGTTCATGATCCCCTCCTCACAGCCTGATCGGTTCGACATTGATCCAGCGCCGCTCTTTCCAGCTCTTGAGCGCGCATTCGGCGAGCTGCACGCCCTTGGCGCCTTCGAGCAGCGTGTATTGGTAAGGAGCGTCCTCGCAGACGTGGCGGATGAACATCTCCCACTGCTCCTTGAAGCCGTTGTCGTAGACGGCATTTTCGGGCAGCTTCTGCCAGTCGGTATAGAAATCGTGCAGCCGCTTCTCGTCCGGATTCCACACCGGCCGCGGTGTCGCCTGCCGCGCCTGGATCATGCAGTCGGTGAGCCCCGCCACGGCCGAGCCATGGGTGCCGTCGACCTGGAATGTGACGAGATCGTCGCGATAGACCCGCGTGACCCAGCTCATGTTGATATGCGCGATCACGCCGCCCTTGAGCTGGAAAGTGGCATAGGCGGAATCGTCGGCGGTGGCCCTGTAGGCCTTGCCCTTTTCGTCATAGCGCTCGGGGATGTCGGTGGTGCCGAGGCAGGAGATGCTCTGCACCTCGCCGAACAGGTTGTCGAGCACGTAGCGCCAGTGGCAGACCATGTCGAGGATGATGCCGCCGCCGTCTTCGGCGCGGTAATTCCAGGACGGACGCTGCGCTTCCTGCCAGCCGCCTTCGAACACCCAGTACCCGAACTCGCCGCGCACCGAGAGCATGCGGCCGAAGAAGCCGGAGTCGCGCAGGAAGGCGAGCTTCTTCAAGCCCGGCAGGAACAGCTTGTCCTGCACCGTGCCGTGCTTGAGGCCCCTGGCGTTGGCGAGCTTCACCACCGCGATCGCCTCTTCCAGATTGGTCGCGATCGGCTTCTCGCAATAGACATGCTTGCCGGCGTTGATCGCCTTGGTCAGCAGCGAGGGCCGCGCCTGCGTGGTCGCGGCGTCGAAGAACACGGTGTCATCGGAATCGGCCAGCGCCTTGTCGAGGTCGGTGGTGACGCGTGCGATGTCGAAGCGCTTGGCGAGCGCACCGACCTTCTCGGCATCGCGGCCGACCAGGATCGGGTCCGGCATGATGCGGTCGCCATTCGACAGCAGCACGCCGCCTTGATTGCGGATGGCGACGATCGAGCGGATCAGATGCTGGTTGAGCCCCATCCGGCCTGTGACGCCGTTCATGATCAGGCCGAGACGCTTGGTGGTCATAGTGCTTGCTCCTGCAGAATTCTTGTTGTTGGCCGCGCGAGCGGCGACAAAGTGGACCAATCCGGATGCGCTGATGTGGCAAAGCCCGGCGTCGTCAGCGATCCCGTCAACAGATCGCCGTCATGGATGGCGAGCCGCACCTTGCCGCCGTCGCGGACATAGAGATCGGGATGTGCCGACAGAAACGCCTCCGCCTCGGCCGCGGGCGTCTCGGCAAAGCCGTCGACATAGTGATGCCCGTTGCGCTCGGCATGGGTGACGCCGATCAGCGCGCCGAGCGCCAGATCCTGTTGCACGGCCATTCCCGCCTGGCAGGTCAGGTCCTCGCCCGAGACGAAGAACGCTTCACCATCCGCGCTCCATTTCGCCGCGCGCGTCGCGTTGACGATCGACTTGTAGAGACCCTTGCAGGATTTCGAGGAGACGCCGCGATAGCCGAGCGCTCGCGCGGCCGGGAACGCATCGTAGGAGTCGTCGGCTTCGTCGATGATGAAGCCGCGCGCAGCCAGTGCGCCGAGCGGCGATTGCCGCGTCACGTCGCGTGGCATCGGCTGTTCGATATAGAGCAGCTTCGAGGCGATCGGGCTCAGCGCGCGATCGCGGTCGAGCCGGTCGACCAGTGCACCGAGCGCGGCAAGGTCTGCGTATTGCTCGTTCGCATCCACCGTGACCCTGTAGTCATAGGGCAACGTCGACAGTTCCTTGCCGATGCGGGTCAGCCGCGCCGCGTCATGCTCGGGGTCGCCGTTGAGCTTGAGCTTGAAATAACGTGCGCCGGCATTTTCATTGGTGTCGGCAACGCCGCCCTTGCCTTCGATCGTGTCGTCGAGCCCGACCGTGTGCCTGATCGCAACGCGCTCCAGCCGCTCGCGCCCAGCCAAGAATCCCGAGATCTCGTCATCAGCCAGATCAGGCGACAACCGCGCGTCGATTCCCGCAACATTCTGCGTCATGCCGTCGAAGAAATTGACGCCGGCGCAGCGCAAAAGCGCGTCCAGGATCGCCTTGTCGATCTCCGCCGGCCCATAGCCTGCCGCAAGCGGCGGGATATCTTCCTTCGCGCAGGCCTCAACCTGCGCCCCGATACGCGCTGCATGCAGGCCGAACGCGGTCTCGAATTCCGAATGGGCCAGATAAAGCTCGCGCGCAATCAGGAGCGATCGCCGGAGCCCGTCCATCGTCTGCTCCGAGGAAAGATGCGGCCGCTTGTCGAACCATTTCGCCGCAAGGAACTCGGCGCTGGCGCCTGTCGCTCTGCCCTTGCCTTCCACCTCGATCTCGACCCGCACGAACATCTGCGTCGACTGGTTGACCACGATCGCGCCAAAGTGGAACGGCCGGACAAACGGCACCGGTCGTTCGAAGAACGCAATATCGCGCACAGCGAGGCGAAGCGGCATTGAATGCTCCGGTCCTAGATCATGATCCGATTCGACAGAATCGGATCATGATCTCATCTCTTTGTTTGAGCATGATCTTTTCGGAAAACCGGTTTCCACTTTTCCGGATCATGCTCTAGTCCAGCGACCCTTGAGTGAAGAAATGCTTGCGGATGCGCTGCACCAGCTCGGTGAAGACGGGATCGGACATCGCATCCAGCGAGCGCGGCCGCGGCAACGGCACGTCGTAGATCGCGGCGATCGCGCCGGGACGCTCAGTCATGACAAGCACGCGGTCGGCAAGGAACACGGCCTCCGGAATCGAGTGCGTGATCAGGAGCACCGTCTTGCCGGTCTCGCGCTGGATCCGCATCAATTCCACGTTCATGCGCTCGCGCGTCATCGCGTCCAGCGCGCCGAACGGCTCATCCATCAGCATGATCTTCGGGTCATGCACCAGCGCGCGGCAGATCGAAGCGCGCTGCTGCATGCCGCCGGAGAGCTGCCACGGCAGCTTCTTCTCGAAGCCTTCGAGGCCGACCAGCTTGAGAAGCTCTTTCGCGCGGGCCAGGTATTTTTCCCGCGGCAGCTTCTTCATGTCGATCGGCAGCATCACGTTGGAAAGAATGTTCCGCCACGGCAACAGCAGCGCGTTCTGGAACACGATGCCGACGTTGCCGTGCGGCTTGGTCACCGGCTCGCCCTCGACCAGGACCTCGCCTGATGTCGGCGGCAAGAGACCGGAGATCATCTTCAGCAAGGTCGACTTGCCGCAGCCCGACGGGCCAACCACGACGAAGAATTCGCCCTGGTTGATGTGGAAGTCGAGCGGCCGCAGCGATGGCACATCGCCGTCACGCGAGCGATAGGTCTTGGAGACTCCGGACAGCTTGATGCCGGACGTCTCGCCGGCGGCACGGCCGGAAACCAGGCGCAGATGCGCGGCTGGTTGATCCACATTGATTTTAGTCGCCGGTTTCATGAAGTCAGATCCATCAAAAGCAGATAGAGGCCGTCATTGCGAGCAAAGCGAAGCAATCCATAGATCCGCAAATAGAGAAATGGATTGCTTCGTCGCTTTCGCTCCTCGCAATGACGTCGAGCTGAGCTTTCACGAGTCGCCCTTCGGCAGGTAGTCGTTGGTGTAGAAAGCCTTCGGATTGTCCTTGGCCTTGGCATCGAGCCCGCCATATTCGACCATAAGATTGACCGAGTCGGTCATGTTCTGGTCGGTGACCTGGAACGGCCGCTTGGTCTTGGTCTCATCGGTGCGATAGAGCGGGATCGTCAGTTCGAAGCCCTGCGTCAGGGTTTCGATCTTGCCGCCCTTGGGGTTGGCATCGAGGATCGACTGCGCCGCCGCCTTCGGCTCCTTCTCGGCGGCTTCCACTGCCTTGGTCGTCGCCGACATGAAACGGCGGACGAGATCGGCATTCGCCTTGACGTAGTCGCTGTTGGCGATGATGCCCGACGAGACCAGGTGAATGCCGTAATCGGCGAATTTGATCGGATAGACGTCCTTGCCGGTGGCGTCCTTGATCTTCATCGACTGGTCCATGACGTAGCCGAGCAACAGATCCGCCTGGCCGTTGATGACCGCGTTCAGCTTGGTCTGGCCGTCGCCGGCGACCGTCTGGAAGTCGCTCTCCTTCAGGCCGGTCTTCTTCAGGAACAGCGGCCAGATCTGCGTCATGGAATCCGCTGGCGTGATCGCAACCGTCTTGCCCTTGATATCCTCAGGCTTCCGGATGTTCTTGTCGACGAAGCCCATCGCCGACATCGGGCTGGTCTGCAGGAGCACGCCGGTTGCGATGACCGGCGCGCCCTTCACCGCCGCGCGCATCATGGTGGGAATGTCGACATAGCCGAAATTGGCGGTCTTGGCGGCCACCGCCTGCGTGGTCGCGGCCGAGCCGCGGCCTTCCTGGATTTCGAGGTCGATGCCCTCGGCGGCATAGATGCCCTTGGCCTTGCCGTAATAGAACGGCGCGTGCTCGCCATAGACATACCAGTTGAGCATCAGCACCACCTTGTCGGCGGCCGATGCCGGAAGCACGGATATCGCCGTGAAAATCAGCGTCGCCAAAGCTGCAGCTATCAATCGCATGTTGTTCTCCTCCCTCTCCCCGTCATTGCGAGCGAAGCGAAGCAATCCATTCCTCAACCTGCGGTACCGTGGATTGCTTCGCTTCGCTCGCAATGACGACAAACCCTTATTGTTGTCTCTCTCGATAATAACTCACGACGCGAAAATAATGTCCTCGCGCTGGCTGACATGCCAGGGAATAACCAGGCGTTCGATGCGGTCGACGACCCAGAACAGGATGACGCCGAGCAGCGCAAGGATCACCAGCGCTGCGAACATCGTCGGCAGATCGAAAGTTCCGATTGAGCGCTGCATCACGTAGCCGATGCCGGAATTGGAGCCGACGAACTCGCCGACGACGGCGCCGACCACCGCCAGCGTCACCGACACTTTCAGGCCGGAAAAGATCGCGGGCATCGCATGCGGCAGATTGACGGCGCGGAACACCTGGAAACGGCTGCCCTGCATCGCGCGCGCGAGATCGACCATGTCAGGATCAACAGATTTGAATCCCTGCACCGCCGACACCACCACTGGAAAGAAGCCGAGCAGGAACGCCGAGATCACCTTGGGGATGATGCCGAAACCGAACCAGACCACGAACAGCGGCGCGATCGCAATCTTCGGCACGGACTGCGAGAACACCAGCAGCGGGTAGACATAGCTCTCGACCGTCTTCGATCCCGCGATCAGCATCGCGACGGGAATGCCGAACAGGGCCGACAACAGGAAACCGCAGATCGTCGCATACGTCGTCGGCCAGGATTGACGCAGCAGTTCCGGCCAGTCCGTTTGCAGCACGGCGAGGACGTCGCCGGGCGACGGGATCTGGTAGGCGGGAATGTGGAACAGGCGGATGGCGAGGTCCCACGCCACCACGATGAACATCAGGAACAGGAATGGGCGCACCCACGCCGCATTCAGCAGCCGCGACAGGCCGCCTGCCTCTTTGCTCTCCGCCACGTTCCGCTTCCCTGCTTGGATCGTTATCGGACGTGAAATTAACCCGTTGGATAAATACTGTCCAGCCCGATTCCATCAGGCTTTTGGGCGCTCGCTGTCGTCCCGGCCTTGCGCCGGGCCCATACCGCGTTGCGCTATCGGCTCACACGCGATGGCAGATGCATGCCTTTAACTGGTACCGGTGGTTATGGGTCCCGGGTCAAGCCCGGGACGACGAAGCGTGTAACCTGCTGCGCGGTCACCTGCAGCTTCGGCGCCTTGCTCTTGCCCAACGCTGTGATCGACTTCCCAGTCAACGCCGCCAGCACCAGCGCAATCATGTGCTCCAGCCGCTCATCACGCGCGTCCTTCGACAAGAGATCACGGCCGAAGATCACGCTCAGCGTCGCGCTGTTGGAGAGATAGAAGAAGGCGAGCGCGGCGATCGAGATGTAGAGCTGCACGGGATCGACCGCCGCGCGGAAATCGCCGCTCTCCACGCCACGTGTCACCACGGTGCGGATCATCTCGACGAATGGCGAATGCATCGATTTGACCTTGGTCGAACGTTTCAAATGCCGCGCTTTCGCAAGGTTCTCGGTATTCAGCAGCGCCAGGAATTCCGGGTTCTGGATGAAATAGTTCCAGGTGAAATCGATCAGCCGCGCGATCGCCTCGGGCGGCTCGAGATGCTCGAGATCGAGCCCGCGTTCCTCGGCACGGATCTTCTCATAGGCGCCTTCGAGCACCTCGAGATAGAGGTCTTCCTTATTGCCGACGTGATAGTAGAGCATGCGCTTGTTGGCGCCGGCCTGCTTGGCGATACTGTCGACGCGCGCGCCGGCGAGCCCATGGGCGGCAAACTCCGCCTTCGCCGCTTCGAGGATGCGCAGCCGCATCCCCTCGGGGTCACGCTGCCACTTCAGAATTCGTCTTGTCTTGGCCAATCGGATCGCTCAATTCAGTCGAAGGACTGAATGTAGCACGACCGACAACGTTTGAGAATAAAATCTCCGCGGTCACGCTGACGTAGGACGGGTAGAGCGAAGCGAAACCCATCATTCGTGAGGCTAGCGCCGAAGCTGATGGGTTTCGCTTCGCTCTACCCATCCTACGGGGCGTCGCATCCGCTCCGCTGCTTGACGCTTGAATCGCGATCTCTCCGCGTCGATCCGGGACCCATGACCACAGGGCTTTGTTATGTGCTCCGCTGCAACCACTTGCTCGCTCTACAACGACTGCCTGTGGTTATGGGTCCCCGCCTTCGCGGGGGCGACGCCGGTGCGAAGCGAAAGACAATCCTTACGCCACCTTCGGCGGCGACGGCTGCACCAGCAGCGTCGGGACGCTGCAGGTGCCGGTGTGCACGCTCATCACCCGCGTGCCCGGCTTGCGGCCGGTGCGGATCTCCGAGACGTCGACACCGGCGGCAACGAGCCGCGCATGGGTGGCATCGATATCGGTGACGCGCCAGCAGATGCCGCGCAGGCGGTCCGGCGCATCGGCCTCCGTCTTGCCGGGCTTGTGCGCGATCTCGACGATCAAATCGCCGCAGCGGAAAAACATCAGTCGGCCCCAATCCGCGTGCGAACGGTCGAGCGCCATGTCGAGGCCGAGGCGGGCGCCATAGAGCGCGGCGGCGCGTTCAGGATCGGCGGTCGCAACCACCACATGATCCATCGCGGTGATCCCTGCCGGCTGGGTGCGGACCGAGAGCGGGCGCTCCTGCTCCCGCTCGAGAAAGAACATCCGCACGCCGCGCGTCGCATCGGTTGCGGCGCGCGTGCGCTTCCACGACAACGTCGCGCCGGAGATCTCGTCCTCGCTTTCCACCTCCGAGACCGGCTCCGGCCGCAGCGTCAACCGCTCCAGCCTCCGACGCATCTTTTCGATGTCGTTGGTGCGGAAGCACAGGCTCGCGAGCCCCTCGCCCTGCGATGCCAGCACCGCGCGAATCCGGCCCGCGTTCTCGCCTTCTCCGCTCGGCGCCATCAATTCCACCGACGTGTTGTCGAGCGTGAAGAGCACCCGCGCGGCGCCGTCGCTGACGTTCTTCCACGCTGGCGAGCGCGCGAACAGCGTCTCGTAGGCCTCCGTTGCCCCCTCGATATCGCCGGTGAGAACGACGACATGGTCAAGCGCGGTGATCATGGGAACAGCCCTCGCGTGTTCTTGGCGGTGCGGACCTTCTCCACCCCGATCGCCATCGCCGCTGTGCGATGCGGGATGTTGCCTGCGCTGGCGCGCTTCAGCATCGTCTCCAATGCGCGGTCGAGGATCTGGTACTCACGCCGCATCACCTCCTCCTCTTCCCACTGCAGATCTGCACCCATCTTCCCCTTGTCTCACAACCAGGAACTCAGGACAGCCGCCGCCCGTTATCGGACGGCATGTTGGCGAACCGGGAACGGTGGTAGTCCCCCGACTTGGCCATCTCAAGCCGCAAAGACGGCAGGGTTGCGAATAATTTCAGCGAACGCACATAATATCCGGTGCTAAGCTGAAGCTGCCGCCGGGACCACCATCCATCACCCCACGACGGAAAACGAATGCAGGCCCTCTTCATCGGACAAACCTATATCGACGTCACCTTCATCACCGACCATGTGCCGACCGGCGACGAGAAACATGTGGCCGATGCCTATGCCGTCTCCTTCGGCGGCAATGCCGTCACTGCGGCATTTTGCTGCGCCAAGCTCGGCATCGTGCCGGACCTGATCGCCACAATGGCGAATGACTGGCTCGGGCGGATGTTCTGGGACATGGCCGCGAAGTACGGAATCTCCGTGCACCCACGCAAGGTCAACACGTCCTCGCTGTCGTTCATCATGCCGAAGGATGGCAAGCGCGCCATCGTCCGTTGCCGCGACGACGAGCACATCCATCCCTTCCCGCTGTTGAACCTGAAGGGCTGCCGCGCGCTGCATATCGACGGCCACCAGCCGGACGCTGCCATTCACTATGCAAGACTTTGCCGCGAGGATGGCATCCTGACCTCGCTTGACGGCGGCGGTCTGCGCACCAACACCCACGAGCTGTTGCAATATATCGACGTCGCGATCGTCGCCGAACGCCTCTGCGAACAGATGGACCTGACGACGGAAAAGATGCTCGATTATCTCAAGGGCCGCGGCTGCCGGGTTGGCGGCGTCACGATGGGCGAGCGCGGCCTGCTCTGGTATGACGAAGCCGGCGTGGTCCGCACCTTGCCTGCGCTGCCAATCCCGCCCAAGCGCGTGATCGACACCAACGGCGCCGGCGACGTGTTTCATGGCGCCTATATCTATTCCTATCTCGCTCACCCCGGTAAAGCCTGGAACGATCATTTCGAGTTCGCGCGCGCAGCCTCGACCTACAAGATCCAGAAGCTCGGCAACGAGGCAGGCCTGCCCACGCTCGCCGACATCGAGGCGGTGAAGCAAGAGTTCAAGGTCAACGCGTAACGTCAGCGCCTAAAGGAGCGCTTTGCGGCATGGGGCGGGTTTTCGTCGCCGGCAGCATCAACATGGATGTGGTCGCGACCGCAGAGCGCCACCCGCGCGTCGGCGAAACCATCGCGGGCAGCGCGGTGCTGTATTTTCCGGGCGGCAAAGGCGCCAACCAGGCGGTCGCCGCCGCCAAGCTCGGCGCGCCAACCACGCTGATCGGCCGGCTGGGCAAGGATGCTTTCGGAGAGCAGTTGCGGATGTTCCTCGCGGCCCAAGGCGTCGACCTGAGCTTCGTCAAGGACACCCCCGACGCGCACACGGGTACTGCGATCATCACCGTCGCGGACGCGGACAACACTATCGTCGTCGTGCCCGGCGCCAATGCATTGGTCTGTCCTGACGACGTCGCGATGCCCGTGCTGGCAAAGGGGGACATTGCGGTGAGCCAGTTCGAAATCCCGCAGGCGACCATCACCGCCTTCTTCAAGCGCGCCCGCGCCGCCGGCGCCACCACGATCCTCAATCCGGCACCGGCCAGGAAATTCGATAACGAATTGCTCGCCCTGGTCGATATCCTCGTCCTCAACGAGACCGAGCTCGGCCTCCTGACAGGCCGCGATCTGCGCGACACCGATAGCCACAACCGCTTCGCGGATGCGGCTCGTTCACTGGCGGGAAGAGACAGAATCATCTGCGTCACGCTCGGCAAGCGCGGTGCGCTGGCACTGGTGGAGAGCGAGCCATTGATCGTAGCCGGGCGCGAGGTCGAGGCGATCGACACCACAGGCGCTGGTGATTGCTTCGTCGGCGCTTTGGCATCGCAGCTCGCCGGCGGCAGCAGCCTTCGCCACGCGCTGAGCTACGCGAACGTTGCAGCATCAATTTGCGTGCAACGGATGGGCGCCGCGCCGTCGATGCCGACTGCGGCGGAGGTAGCGAATCTACTCAACGCCTAGATGCGTAGGGTGGGCAAAGCGCGGCGTGCCCACCATCAAACAGCGTGCTCGGAATGGTGGGCACGCTGCGCTTTGCCCACCCTACGAATTCACGCCAATGCGCTCTTCAGATCGAAGCTTGGATCGGCCGCCTGCTCAGGCGTGATCGAGCGATTGGCGCCGAGCAATCTCCGGCCGAACATGTGATCGCCGGCGCGGTTGACGGATTCGATGCCGACGAGGTGGCCGTCGCGGTAACAAAATGCAGAGAACTGCCCCTGCTCGCGGTCACCGCGCACCACGACGCGATCATAGCCGGTGGTCAGGCCTGCCATCTGCAATTTGTCAGGGCCCTGGTCGCTCCAGAACCATGGCAGCCCATCATAGGCCTTGGCATTCCCCGTGAGCCGCGCGGCGACGCAGCGTGCATGGTCGGTCGCGTTCTGCACCGACTCCAGCCGCAGCGAGCCGCCGAACCGCTCGCTCTTGTAGAGCGCGCAATCGCCGATGGCAGAGATATTCGGATCGGAGGTGAGAAGGTGCTCATCGACGATGATGCCCGACGCCACCGGCAAGCCGGCTTCCGCCGCGATCTCGACATTCGGTAACACGCCGACACCGACCACGACGAGATCGGCAGGGATATGCCGGCCGTCGCTGAGGCTGACGCCAGTCACCCTGGCGCCATCGGCCTCGATGCTCGTGACCTGAACGCCGAGATGGATGCGGATGCCCGTGGCCGTGTGCCGCGACTGGAAATAGTCGGAGATTTCCGCCGTCACCGCGCGCGCCATGACGCGCCCCGCCAATTCGACCACATCGACCTCGAGACCCTTCGCGCGCGCGGTCGCCGCAAACTCCAGCCCGATGAAGCCGGCGCCGATCACGACGACGCGCAAGCCGGGCCTGAGCAAATGCCGCAGCGCTTCGCTCTCGTCCAGGGTGCGCAGGTAACGCACCGCTTCGAGATTCGCGTTGGGAATATCGAGCAGTCGGTTGCGCGCGCCGGTCGCCAGCACTAGGTGCCCGTAATCAAGCGACGCGCCGGAATGGAGCATGATTTTCCGCGTAGCACGGTCAATCGATACGGACCGGTCGGTGATCAACTCAATGCTCTGATCGAGATAGAATTTTCCCGGCCGGAACATCAGCGTCTCCGGCCCGCCGGTTCCCTTGAGGTAAGCCTTCGACAAAGGCGGACGCTGGTATGGCAAATGGCCTTCGTCATTGATGAGCGCGATGCGCTCGGCAAAGCCGTCCTGCCGCAGGGAAGCCGCAAGCTGGAAGCCGGCATGTCCCGCACCGACGATGATCACCGGTCCTGCCGTCATCGCGACAGTCCGTTTGCAGACGCACAGGAGCAACCCATGCCGTTTCCCCTCTCCGCTGATGTCGCTTGTTTGCCTCGTCCTCGCGGCGCTCGTGTCCGCGTCTCAGACGATGGCTGAGGCCATTTGGCCCCATGCTTTGCCGCGACGCAAGAGCGTTTCCGGCGGCGAAACGAAATAAGGCGGCATTTTGTGACAGGCGGGATTGTCACCCCTCCCCTCGGCGACTTAAATGCCTGCCAACCGTCCTGACTGGGAGGCCCCTCATGCCGACGCCCGACACCACCGCCACCGACCCGGCACTGCTCAATATCGACGGGGCAATTGCCACGATCACGCTCAACCGGCCGGCGGCCTTCAACGCGATCGACCTGTCGATTGCAAAGAAGCTCGAGCAGCTTGGTGCCGAAGTCGACGCCAATGATCGCATCCGCGTGCTCGTCATCGAAGGCGCAGGCCGCGCTTTCTGCGCCGGCGGCGATCTGCAAACGATTGGCGCGGCAGTTGAGGCCAATGACGTCAAGCCGGTGGTCGGCGAGCTGCTCAAGCACTACCACGCCTTCATCGCGACGCTGCGGCGGATGCCCAAGCTCGTGCTGGCGAGCGTGCACGGTTCTGCTGCCGGCGCCGGCCTCTCGCTCGCCTTCGTCGCGGATCTCTGCATCGCAGCCGAAGACGCCCGCTTCACGCCTGCCTATGCCAAGATCGGGGTTTCGCCCGATGGCGGTGGCACGGTCGGTCTTGCCGCGAGCGTCGGCCCTCGCCGCGCGCTGCAGATCTTTCTCGCCGAGGACAGTTTCTCGGCGGCGCAGGCCTACGATTGGGGCCTCGTCGCCAAGGTCGTTCCGGCGGTCGAGCTGAAAGCCGCGACGCGCGAGTTTGCGCTCCGGCTTGCGCAGACCGCCCCGGCCGGGCTCGCCGCGACAAAGGCCTTGATCCACCGCGCGCCGACGACGCCGCTCCAGGCCCAGCTCGATGCCGAGCGCGACGCCATCATTGACTGCATGCAATCGGACGAATTCCGCATCGCGGTGAAGAAATTCACCAGCAAGTCGAAATAGGTTGGCGTCCTATTCCTTCCCGCCAACACGCATGAAGTCGAAATCGCAGCCTTCGTCGGCCTGCAGGATGGTCTCGTTGAAGAGGTGCGCATAGCCACGCTTCGCCCAATCGGGCGTCGCCCGCGGCGCCAGTGCCGCCAGGCGCTTCTTCAGTTCGGCCCCGTCGACCAGAAGATCGATGCGCCGCTTTGCGACGTCGAGCTGGATCATGTCGCCATTCTTCACGAGCGCCAGCGGACCGCCGACCGCCGCTTCAGGCGTGATGTGCAGCACGATGGTGCCGAATGCCGTGCCGCTCATGCGCGCATCCGAAATTCGCACCATGTCCTTGACACCGGCACGCGCAAGCTTCCTGGGGATCGGCAGATATCCCGCCTCGGGCATGCCTGGCGCGCCCTTCGGTCCGGCGTTGCGCAGCACCAGCACGTCGTCGGCGGTGACATCCAATTCGGGATCATCGACGCGGAGCGCCATGTCCTCCACGGATTCGAACACGACCGCGCGCCCGGTATGCTGCAGCAGCTTCGGGCTCGCCGCGGACTGCTTGATGACCGCGCCGCGCGGCGCGAGATTGCCATGCAGGATGGCCATGGCGCCCTCGGCCTTGATCGGATTCTGGCGCGGGCGGATCGCATCCTGCCCCGGCACGTCCTCGGCGGCGGCGACGACCTCGCGCAGCGTCTGCCCGGTGATGGTCTTGGCATCGAGATCGATGAGATCGCCGAGCTGCGCCATCAGCTTCGGCACGCCGCCGGCATGGTGGAAATGCTCCATGTAGTGCTCGCCCGACGGCTTCAGGTCAACCAGCACCGGCACCTCGCGGCCGAGCTTGTCGAAAGCTTCGAGGTCAATCTTATGCGGCGAGCGATGGGCAATCGCGGTCAGGTGGATGAGGCCGTTGGTCGAGCCGCCGATCGCCTGCATCACGACCTGCGCATTACGGAATGACGCCGGCGTCAGGATCTCGCTCGGCTTCGGCCCTTTGGCCTTTGCCATCGCGGCGGCAACCCTGCCGCTTGCTTCCGCCGAACGGAAGCGCTCTGCGTGCGGCGCCGGGATGGTCGCGCTCATCGGCAGCGACAGGCCGAGCGCCTCGGTGACGCAGGCCATGGTGGAGGCGGTGCCCATCACCATGCAGGTGCCCACCGACGGCGCAAGGCGCCCGTTGACCGCCTCGATCTCGGCATCGTCGATCTCGCCGGCGCGATATTTGCCCCACAGCCGCCGGCAATCGGTGCAGGCGCCGAGCACCTCACCCTTATGGTGGCCGACCACCATCGGCCCGACGGGAATGACGACCGTCGGCAGATCGGCGCTGATGGCGGCCATGATCTGCGCCGGCAGCGTCTTGTCGCAGCCGCCGATGACGACGACGGCGTCCATCGGCTGGGCGCGGATCATCTCCTCCGTATCCATCGCCATCAGATTGCGCAGATACATCGAGGTCGGATGGGCGAAGCTTTCGGCGATCGAGATCGTCGGGAACACGAACGGCATCGCGCCTGACAGCATCACGCCACGCTTCACCGCCTCGAGGATCTGCGGGACGTTGCCGTGGCAGGGATTGTAGTCGCTATAGGTGTTGGTGATGCCGACGATCGGCCGGTCGAGCGCGTCGTCCGAATAGCCCATCGCCTTGATAAAGGCCTTGCGCAGGAACAGGGAGAACCCGGCGTCGCCATAGCTCGTCAGCCCCTTGCGCAGTCCTTCAGCCATTTTCTTCGTCCTCTGATCTTCTTCCGGGCACTAACGGAGTGCGGCCGTCGTTGTCAACGTCGTATCCCTCGGGCGCATCACTTCCAGTCGATGACCCGGCTTTTGTCACCGTCGAACTCCATGCCGCAGAACGCGCCGCCCTGGTAGAAGTCGCCGACCGGGTCGGGTGGCAGCCTGGACTGCTCGGCCATGGCGTGCTCGCGGAACTCTTCCGCGCGGCCGGTCGGGCGGTAGCCGAGATCGTAGGCACGGTGATTGTCCCACCAGGCGCGCTCGTTGTAGGAGGCGCCGTAAAAGATCTCGAAATGGATGTCGGGATGCTCGAGGCCGATGCGGCAGAGCTGCACCAGATCCTCTGGCTTCAGCCAGATCGAGAGCCGGCGATGGTCGAGCGGCTTGTCACCGAAATTGCCGATGCGAAGGCACGTCACCTTCAGTCCGTGCTTGTCGGCATAGAGCGCGCCGACCGCTTCACCGAACACCTTGCTGACGCCGTAGCGGCTGTCGGGGCGCGCCGTCACATCGGTGCCGATGCGGTGATGGCGCGGATAGAAGCCGACTGCGTGGTTTGAGGAAGCGAAGATCACGCGCTTCACACCCTTCTTGCGAGCGGCCTCGAACAGGTTGTAGCAGCCGATGATGTTGGACTGCAGGATCGAATCCCAGGGGCCCTCGACCGAATAGCCGCCGAAATGCAGGATGCCGTCGACGCCTTCGCAGACCGCCTCGACCTGCGCGAGGTCGGCGAGATCGGCAGGCTTGAACGTTTCGTCTGCGCCGAGATCGGCAGGCCGCTTGAGATCGCTGAGCACGAGGTCGGGATAGATCGGCGGCAGCAGTTTGCGCAGGCTGGTGCCGATACCTCCGGCAGCGCCGGTCATCAGGATGCGTGGCATTTCTTCCCCCGTTTCTTCCCTCGTTGTTTCAGCCGATTTGCGGTCGCTGTCTGACAATGATAGCAAAATGAGGCGCGAGGAAACATCACAACGAGAACAACAAATGTCCGATATGCATCCCGCCGGCTGGCGTCCGGCGACGTTCTATCCTGATCCCGCGATCCATGCGCTGGATCCGCGCTTCGAGAAATACTGGCTCAAGCTCTCGGCAGTGGAACGGCTGGCCACCGGCCTGCGCTGGGCCGAGGGCCCGGTCTGGTTCGGTGACGGGCGTTATCTTCTCTGCAGCGATATCCCCAACCAGCGCGTCATCAAGTGGGAAGAGGAAACCGGCGCGGTCAGCATCTTCCGAAAGCCCTCCAACTTCGCCAATGGCAACACCCGCGACCGCCACGGTCGGCTCGTCAGTTGCGAGCACGGCGGCCGGCGCGTGGTGCGTACCGAGTATGACGGATCGATCACGGTTTTGATGGACTCGTTCAACGGCAAACGGCTGAACTCGCCCAATGACGTTGTCGTGAAGTCGGATGGATCGATCTGGTTCACCGACCCCACCTTCGGCCTGCTCGGCAATTACGAAGGCTACAAGGCCGAGTCCGAGATCGACGCCAACGTGTACCGGATCGACGGCGAGACCGGCAAGGCGACTATCGTCGCCGAGGGCGTCCTGGGGCCGAACGGACTGTGCTTCTCGCCGGATGAGAAGATCCTCTACATCGTGGAATCCCGCGGTGTGCCGAACCGCAAGATCCTTGCCTATGACGTCGCCCCTGGCGGCGACAAGATTTCCAACAAGCGGGTCATCGTCGATGCCGGCCCTGGCACGCCCGACGGCATGCGCTGCGACATCGACGGCAACCTCTGGTGCGGCTGGGGCATGGGCGATCCCGAACTCGACGGCGTCGTCGTCTTCGCGCCCGACGGCGTCATGATCGGCCGTATCGCGTTGCCGGAGCGCTGCGCCAACCTCTGCTTCGGCGGCTTGAAGCGCAACCGCCTGTTCATGGCCGCCAGCCAGTCGATCTATGCGCTCTACGTCAACACGCAAGGCGCGCTCGGCGGGTAGAAACACGGCGCCGGGGCGATGTGTTCGCCCCGGCGTCGCAATGGTGTCATGAGAGGCTTACGCCGCGTTGAAGCCGGCGACGGCCTTCACCTCGAGATATTCTTCCAGGCCGAACTTGCCCCACTCGCGGCCATTGCCGGACTGCTTGTAGCCGCCGAATGGCGCGGTACGCTCGTTCGGAACGCCCTGCAGGTTGACGTTGCCGGCGCGGATCTGGCGACCGACCTTGCGCGCACGCTCCACCGTGCCGGCGGAGACGTAACCCGCGAGCCCATAGGGCGTGTCGTTGGCAATGCGCACCGCGTCTTCCTCGTCCTTGGCGCCGATGATGGTCAGCACCGGCCCGAAGATCTCCTCGCGCGCAATCGTCATCTCGTTGGTGACGTCAGCGAAGATGGTCGGGCGGACATAGAAGCCCTTGTTGACGCCCTCCGGCAGGCCGGGACCGCCGGCGACCAGCGTTGCGCCTTCGTCGATGCCCTTCTGGATCAGCGCCTGGATCTTGTCCCACTGGCCGCGGTTGACGACGGGGCCGATGTTGGTGTCCGCAGCGCGGGGATCGCCGGCCTTGGTCTTGTCGGCGACGCCCTTGGCGATGGCGGCCACTTCCTTCATCTTCGACAGCGGCACGATCATCCGCGACGGCGCGTTGCAGGACTGGCCGGAATTATTGAACATGTGCATCACGCCGCCGGTCACCGCCTTGGCGAGGTCGGCGTCGTCGAGAATGACGTTCGGCGACTTGCCGCCGAGTTCCTGGCTGACGCGCTTGACGGTCGGGGCGGCGCGCTTGGCGACATCGACGCCGGCGCGGGTCGAGCCGGTGAACGAGATCATGTCGATATCCGGATGCTCGCTCATGGCGGCACCGACTTCGGGGCCAAGGCCGTTGAGCAGGTTGAACACGCCCTTCGGCACGCCGGCTTCATCGAGGATTTCGGCGAAGATCAGCGCCGAGGTCGGCGTGAACTCGGAGGGCTTCAGGATCATGGTGCAGCCGGCCGCGAGCGCCGGCGCGACCTTGCAGGCGATCTGGTTCAGCGGCCAGTTCCAGGGCGTGATCATGCCGATGACGCCGAGCGGCTCGCGCACGATCACGGCGGTGCCCATGGTCTCCTCGAACTCGTACTTCTTGAGCACTTCGAGGGTGTTCATGAGATGGCCGAGGCCAGCGCCGGCCTGCAGCTTCTCCGCCATCGGCAGCGGGGCGCCCATCTCGTCGGAGACGGCGGCGCCGATCTCCTTCATGCGGCCCTTGTAGACCTCGACGATCTTGGTCAGCAGCGCGACGCGCTCCTCGCGGCTGGTCCGCGAATAGGTCTCGAAGGCGCGCTTGGCCGCAGCCACCGCCTTGTCGACGTCGGCCTTGGAGCCGAGCGCCACTTCGTACATCGCCTCTTCGGTCGCCGGATTGATGACGGGGGTGGACTTCTTGACGACGGGATCGACCCAGGCGCCGTCGATATAGAATTGCAGGCGGTTGACCATCGGAAACCTCTTGTGCGGGGCGTATGGAGAACAGAACGGAAGCGTTCGGCAGGCATCCTTGCACGAAAGCTTGATGAGTTGAACCCGCCATATGCGGTGCGCCGCGTAGCGGCGGATACCGGATATAAGATCAGCCCCGTGATGGTGGCAAGGCGGCCCGCTGACGCTCCCTAGCCTCTCCGTTCCGCCCGCCTTACACCGCCATTTTGCGGTGCCGCACCGGGGCGCCGACGGTAACCACTTCGGCTGCGTCGATGATGGCGTTGGCGTCGATGCCGTGGTGGCGATAGAGGTCGCCGATCGAGCCGGTCTGGCCGAAATGCTCCACGCCCAGCGCCTCGACGCGATGGCCGCGCACGCTGCCGAGCCAGCCAAGCGAGGCCGGATGGCCGTCGAGCACGGTGACGAGACCGCAGTCGCGGTGCAACGGCGCGAGCAGCTTTTCGACATGGCTGAGATGCTGCACACCGCGGCGGTCGCGGCGCAAATTCCGTGCGGCGGTCCATCCCGCATGGAGCCGGTCGGCGGAGGTGATCGCGAGCAGGCCGACATCGCGATGGCTCTCGCCGATGAAGCCGACCGCCTCGATCGCCTCCGGCGCGACCGTGCCGGTATAGGCGACCACGATATCGCAGTTCGGCCCCGGCCGCCGCAGCCAATAGGCGCCGTCGGTGATGTCGCGCTGCAGCTCGCCCGTCATAATCCGCTGCGGCTGCTCGATGCTGCGGGTCGACAGCCGCAAGTAAACCGAGCCGCCCTCAGTGCCCTCGCGCTGCATGTGCTGGAAGCCGAACGCCATGATGACAGCGAGTTCGTCGACGAACGCAGGCTCGAACGCGGCGAGTCCATCCTGGCCGATGCCGATCAGCGGCGTCTTGATCGACTGATGCGCGCCGCCCTCAGGCGCCAGCGTCACGCCTGATGGCGTCGCCGCCACCATGAAGCGCGCGTCCTGGTAGCAGGCATAGTTCAGCGCATCGAGGCCGCGCTCGATGAAGGGATCATAGAGCGTGCCGACCGGCAACAGCCGCTCGCCGTTGATCTGGTGCGACAGCCCGAGCGCCGAGAGCAGGATGAACAGGTTCATCTCGGCGATGCCGAGCTCGAAATGCTGTCCCTTCGGCGAATATTCCCAGGTGTAGGCGGAAGGAATCTTCTCCTGCCGGAACAGGTCGTGGTTCTCCGCCTTCGCGAACAGGCCGCGGCGGTTGACCCAGGCGCCGAGATTGGTCGACACGGTGACATCGGGCGATGCCGTGACGATCCGCGCGGCGAGCGCGCTGTCGCCGCGCGCGATCTCGTTCAGCACCAGGCCAAAACCCTGCTGCGTCGACATCTGCGCCGACGGCTTGAAGGCAAGCTGCGGCGGCACCTCGATTTCAGGCGCCTCCAGCCGGCGCCGCCCCTCGCGGTTGAACGGCGCCTCGCGAAGGAACGCTTCAAGCGCCGCCGGATCCTGCGACAGACCTTCGAACTTCTCCCACTCGTGGCCCGGACGGATGTTCTGGCTGGCGCGCCACTTCTCCATCTGCGCGACCGTCATCAAGCCGGCGTGGTTGTCCTTGTGACCCTGGAAAGGCAGGCCGACGCCCTTGATGGTGTAGGCGATGAAGCAGACCGGGCGATCATGGTCGATCGCCTCGAACGCTTCGATCATGCTCGCCATGTCATGGCCGCCGAGATTGGACATCAGCGCCAGCAGCTCCTCGTCGCTGCGGCGGTCGATCAGGGCAGTCACCGGGCCCTGGTCGCCGATGTCGTCCTGCAGATGCTTGCGGAAGGCGGCACCGCCCTGGAAGCAGAGCGCGGCATACATCTGGTTCGGGCAGTTATCGATCCAGCGCCTCAACGCCTCGCCGCCCGGTTCGGCGAAGGCCTCGAGCATCAGCTTGCCATACTTCACGATAACCACGTCCCAGCCGAAATTGCGGAACATGGTTTCGAACTTGGCCCACAATCCCTCGCGCACGACGGCGTCGAGCGACTGCCTGTTGTAGTCGACCACCCACCAGGTGTTGCGCAACCCGTGCTTCCACCCTTCGAGCAGCGCCTCGAAGATGTTGCCCTCGTCCATCTCGGCATCGCCGACCAGCGCGATCATGCGGCCCTCGGGCCGGTCCTTCATCCAGCCGTGCGAGGTGACGTAGTCCTGCACCAGCGAGGCGAACAGTGTCTGCGCCACGCCGAGTCCGACGGAGCCAGTGGAGAAGTCGACGTCGTCGGCGTCCTTGGTGCGCGAGGGATAGGATTGCGCGCCCTTGTAGCCACGGAAATTCTCCAGCTTCTCGCGGCTCTGGTGCCCGAACAGATACTGGATCGCATGGAACACCGGGCTCGCATGCGGCTTCACCGCGACGCGATCCTGCGGACGCAACACCGAGAAATAGAGCGCGGACATGATGTTGGCGAGCGAGGCTGATGATGCCTGGTGGCCGCCGACCTTCAGCCCATCCGCGTTGGGGCGGATGTGGTTGGCGTGATGGATCGTCCATGACGACAGCCAGAGCACTTTCCGCGCCAGCGCGGACAACAGCTCCAGGCGGGCAGGCGCAATTCCCATGGTCATGCTCCAGGCGTCACTGACTATGCGCCGATTGTAGCGAGGCTGCCATCGGCAAAAATCTCAAATTGTTGCGACATACCGTCCAGGATTGGGATAAATTCCCATGTCCCGCTTCCAAACTGCGAGTCCATCCCAATGTCAGCGCTAGACGCCATCGACCGCAAGATCCTCAGCCTGCTGCAGACCGACAGCCGCATGACCATGCAGGAACTCGCCGACAAGGTCGGCCTGTCGGTCTCGCCATGTCACCGCCGCGTGAAGCTGTTGGAGGAGCGCGGCGTGATCACGCGCTACATCGCGACCGTCGACCAGAAGGCGCTGGGACTGCATGTCAGCGTCTTCATTTCGATCAAGCTGGCGCGGCAGAAGGAGGAAGACCTCAACCGCTTCGCGCGCGCAATCTCGAAATGGGACGAGGTTCTGGAATGCTACCTGATGACGGGCAACCGCGATTATCTCCTGCGCGTTGTCGCCGCCGACCTCTCCTCCTATGAAGCGTTCCTAAAAAACAAGCTGACGCGGCTGGATGGTATCGCCTCGATCGAATCGAGCTTCGCATTGAGCCAGGTGAAGTATTCGATCGCGCTGCCGGTGTGAGGCGCGATCGCGTAGGATGGGTAGAGCGAGAGCGAAACCCATCGCGAGTAGGCCGTAGATTCCATGGGGCGGTGAGCGTGGCCTTTCCGATAGGTTTGGGTTTCCACACTCGAACCCTCGGAGAGTCAGATGCAAGCATCGACCGTAGACACGCCCACCACCGGCCATAATGGCACAATTTTCGTTGCGATCGAACTCAGTCAGAAGACGTGGCTGGTGACGCTGCACAGCCCGGA
>NZ_AUEZ01000039.1 GCF_000426245.1 Bradyrhizobium sp. Ai1a-2
GGCCGGCCTGCCGATGCGCCGGTCGTGCGACATTATCTCTTGTCCAAGTACATTTCCCCCAAACGGCTGCTCCACGTTACGCGCAGCCACTGGGCCATCGAGAACCAGCTCCATTGGGTGCTCGACGTCCACTTCGCCGAAGACGGCAATCGCGCGCGAAAGGATCATGCGCCGGAGAACTTGGCCATTCTGCGTCGGCTCGCCCTCAATCTCCTGCGAACCCACCCCGATCGCAAATCCATCCGTCTCAAGATCAAACGTGCCGGCTGGGACGATGCTTTCCTCATGCAGCTCCTCAGCCATATGCGATAGCCCTGCGCTCGCGGGGGAGGGCTGGGGTGGGGGTGTTTCCGCGATGGGATCGTCCGTGGGGAGGGAGCCCTCACCCGGCGCTTCGCGCCGACCTCTCCCGCAAGCGGGAGAGGTGGATTAACATGAAGCAAAGTGCATGTTCTCGCGTTTTTGACTAGACCCATTCCAAAACATGCATTATTGTGCATGATCAGATAACCAATAACGTGCAAGGGTGGCTCATGGCCGGTGAAGATCGCGTGCTCGCAAATGGCGCGAAATACATCGATTTCCAGACCGACCCGTCCCGGTACCGGCACTGGAAGCTCGATGTCGACGGCGAGGTCGCGACCCTGACCATGGACGTCGACGAGAACGCCGGCCTGTTCGAGGGCTATCAGCTCAAGCTCAATTCCTACGACCTCGGCGTCGACATCGAGCTCGCCGACGCGGTGCAGCGGCTGCGCTTCGAGCATCCCGATGTGAAGGTCGTGGTGATGCGCTCGGGCAAGAACCGCGTGTTCTGCGCCGGCGCCAACATCCGCATGCTCGCGGGCTCGACGCACGCGCACAAGGTGAATTTCTGCAAATTCACCAACGAGACCCGCAATGGGATCGAGGACTCCTCCGAGAACTCCGGCCAGCGCTTCATCACGGTCGTCAACGGCACCGCGGCCGGCGGCGGCTATGAGCTCGCGCTCGCGACCGACCACATCATCCTCGCCGACGATGGCGCGGCTGCCGTGGCGCTGCCGGAAGTGCCGCTGCTCGCGGTGCTGCCGGGTACCGGTGGTCTCACGCGCGTCGTCGACAAGCGCAAGGTGCGCCGCGACCATGCCGACTTCTTCTGCACTATCGAGGAAGGCATCAAGGGCAAGCGCGCCGTGCAGTGGCGCCTCGTCGACGAGATCGCGTCGAACAGCAAGCTCGAAGGCAAGCTCGCCGAGCGCGTCAAGGAATTCGCGGGCAAATCGACCCGCAGCGGTAGTGGCAAGGGCATTACGCTCTCGCCGCTCAACCGCGTGATCGACGAGAACAGCATCCGCTACAACTTCGTCAGCATCGATATCGATCGCGCCGCGCGCATCGCGACGATCTCGATCCAGGCGCCGGAGGCCGCGCCGCCTGCTGATATCGACGGCCTGGTCGCGCAGGGCGCCTCGTTCTGGCCGCTGCAGGTTGCGCGCGAGCTCGATGATGCGATCCTGCATCTGCGCATCAACGAGCTCGGAATCGCGATGCTGGTGTTCAAGAGCCACGGCGATCCTGCCCAAGTCGTCGCTTACGACGATTTCCTCGAAGCCAACAAGGCGCATTGGCTGGTCAACGAGATCAATCATTATTGGAAGCGCGTGCTGAAGCGCATCGACGTCACCTCGCGCACGCTGGTGACGCTGGTCGAGCCTGGCTCCTGCTTCGTCGGCACGCTCGCCGAACTCGTGTTCGCCGCCGACCGCTCCTACATGCTGATCGGCTCGCGCGAGGGCGACAATCGCCCGCCGCCCGCGATCCAGCTCACCGCGATGAACTTCGGCCCCTATCCGATGAGCCATGGCCTCACGCGATTGGAATCGCGCTTCCAGGCCGACCCTGCCGATCTCGAGCGCGCGCGCGGCGCGATCGGCAAGGCGCTCGATGCGGAAGAGGCCGAGGAGCTCGGTCTCGTCACCTTTGCGCTCGACGACATCGACTGGGACGACGAGGTGCGCGTGTTCCTGGAGGAGCGCACCAGCTTCTCCCCCGATGGCCTCACCGGCATGGAAGCGAACCTGCGCTTCGTCGGCCCCGAGACGATGGAATCGAAAATCTTTGCGCGTCTGACCGCGTGGCAGAACTGGATCTTCCAGCGCCCCAATGCGGTCGGCGAAGAAGGCGCGCTGCGTCGCTACGGCACCGGCCAGAAGGCGCAGTTCGACATGACGAGAGTTTAGGGGCGAGTAGCGAATGGCGAATGGTTTCTATTCGCTACTCGCCATTCGCTACTCGCCGGCCCACGGTCCGCTGCCAGCTTTTGACGAGATCATCTCCAACGGGAGGTCCCCATGAACATCATGAACGTCGACTACTCGACCAAGATTCCCAACAACGTGAATCTGTCGGCGGACCGCCAGGTCCTCAAAGCCCTGGAGGGCTGGCATCCCGGCTACATGGACTGGTGGAGCGACATGGGGCCGGAAGGCTTCCAGCAGTCGCTGGTCTATCTGCGCACCGCCTATTCGGTCGATCCGCGCGGCTGGGCCAAGTTCGACTACGTCAAGATGCCCGAATATCGCTGGGGCATCCTGCTCGCGCCGCAGGAAGAGAACCGCGTGGTGCCGTTCGGCGCGCATTATGGCGAGCCGGCCTGGCAGGAAGTGCCCGGCGAGCACCGTGCCATGCTGCGGCGCCTGATCGTGATCCAGGGCGACACCGAGCCGGCTTCCGTCGAGCAGCAGCGTCATCTCGGCAAGACCGCGCCCTCGCTCTACGACATGCGCAACCTGTTCCAGGTCAATGTCGAGGAGGGCCGCCATCTCTGGGCGATGGTCTATCTCTTGCAGAAATATTTCGGCCGCGATGGCCGCGAGGAAGCGGATGATTTGTTGCGGCGCCGCTCGGGCGACGCCGACGCGCCGCGCATGCTGGGCGCCTTCAACGAGGCGACGCCGGACTGGCTGTCCTTCTTCATGTTCACTTACTTCACCGACCGCGACGGCAAGATGCAGCTGCACTCGCTGGCGCAGTCCGGTTTCGATCCGCTGTCGCGCACCTGCCGCTTCATGCTGACGGAAGAAGCGCATCACATGTTCGTCGGCGAGACCGGCATCAGCCGTGTCGTGCAGCGGACCTGCGAGGCGATGCGAGAGGCCGGCATCGAGGATCCGAACGACATCGCGAAAGTGCGGGCGTTAGGGGTGATCGACCTGCCGACCATCCAGAAGAAGCTGAACCTGCACTATTCGCTGTCGCTCGATCTGTTCGGCTCCGAGGTCTCGACCAACGCCGCCAACGCCTTCAACGCCGGCATCAAGGGCCGCTACAAGGAGACGACGATCGATGACGATCATCAGCTCCAGAACTCGACCTATCCGGTGCTGAAGCTGGTCGACGGCGAGCTCAAGCTGGTCGACGAACTGGCGCTGACCGCGCTCAACATGCGCCTGCGCGACGACTACACCCAGGACTGCGTCAAGGGCATGCTGCGGTGGAACAAGGTGATCTCGACCGCCGGCTACGACTACAAGCTCGCGGTGCCGCACGTTGCCTTCCACCGTGCCATCGGCGAGTTTAGGGATGTCAACGCGACGCCCGAGGGCATCCTGATCGACGACGCCACCTGGGCGAAGCGAAAGAACGAATGGCTGCCGTCAACCGAAGATGGCGACTTCATCGCTTCGCTGATGAAGTCCGTCACCGAAATCGGCAAGTTCGCCTCGTGGATATCGCCACCGAAGGTGGGCATCGACAACAAGCCAGGCGATTTCGAGTATGTGAAGATCGAGTCGTGAAGCCTTGCCGAGCTGTCATCACCCGCGCAGGCGGATGATCCAGTAGTCACCGGCCTCTCGAATTTCACTGACGTCACGGCGTACTGGATGCCCCGCCTTCGCGGGGCATGACAGTGTGGAGCGGCGGCAGCGTGTCCTCGCCCTCAGCTATCCCAGCCGCTGCCCTGGATCCCGGCATTCGCATAGACGATGCCGCCGTCCACCGTGATGGTGGCGCCGACCACATAGTCGCCGGCGCGGGAGGCGAGATAGATCGCAGCACCGGCCATGTCCTCGTCGGTGCCGACCCGGCCCGACGGCACCTTGGTCGCGACCTCATCGGCATTGTCGCGCGCCGCGCGGTTCATGTCCGATTTGAACGGCCCCGGCGCGATCGCGGTGACCACCACATGATCCTTGATCAGCTTCACCGCCATCCGCCGCGTCAGGTGGATCAACCCGGCCTTGCTCGCGGCATAGGAATAAGTCTCCAGCGGGTTGACGAAGATGCCGTCGATCGAGGCGATGTTGATCACCTTCGCCGGCCGCTCGGCGCTCGCGGCTGCGCGCAACGGCACGGCCAGCGCCTTGGTCAGGAAGAACGGCGCCTTGACGTTGAGGTTCATCACCTTGTCCCAGCCGCTTTCCGGGAACTCGTCGAAGTCTGCTCCCCACGCCGCGCCAGCATTGTTGACGAGGATGTCGAGCTTGGGCTCGCGTTTCTTGAACTCGGCAGCCAGCATGTCGATGCCGGCGAGACTGGAGATGTCGATCGGCAGCGCGATGCACTCGCCGCCATATTCGGCCGAAAGCTCCTTTGCGGTCTCTTCGCACGGCCCGGCCTTCCGCGCGGTGATGTAGACCTTGGCCGCGCCTTGCGCGAGGAAGCCCGCGGCGATCATCCTGCCGATGCCGCGCGAGCCGCCCGTCACCAGCGCAATGCGGCCCTTGAGTGAAAACAGATCCTTGAACATGCGTTCCTCCGATTGCTTGCCCACGCTTGTGAAAGGCGCAAGGAAGCAAGTCAAGGAACCGGTGCCGTAGCCCGGATGTAGCGAAGCGTAATCCGGGAAAGCCAGCCGCATTGAAGGTCCCCGGGTTGCGCTGCGCTTCACCCGGGCTACGACGGCGGAGCTACGCCGCGTCGATGCGGCGGAAGCCGTTCCAGACGGCGGTGGCGGCGCCGGAGGTGAGGACGGGGATGATGCGCGCGTCCTGGTAATTGCCGTTCAGCGAAACGCGCTGCAGGGCGGTGAGATGATCGGCGCTTTCCGGGAAGATCATGCCGGGCCGCGTCGTCACCGCGGTCTTGAAGCCTGCGGCGCTGGCGAGCGCGAATTCGCGTTGGCCGGCGGCGATCTTGTCGCCATAGGGATAGGCGAGATGCAGCACCGGCCGCGCCAGCGCCGCTTCGATCCGCTCCCGGCTGGCCGTCATCTCGAACGTCGCGACGTCCTCGGCCTGGCGGGCGAGATTGCAATGGGTGATGCTGTGCGCACCGATCGTCACCAGCGGATCGTCGGCGAACTCCTTCAGTTCGTCCCAGGACATGCAGAACTCGCGCGCGATCGTCGTTGCGTCGACATCATGGCGCGCACAGAGCACTGCGACTTCGCGCTGCACGTCCTCCTCGCCCGGCAAACTCCGCAGCCAATCGTGCAGCTGTTCGAAAGCAGTCTGTTTCGCCTCCGGCGTCGAGGTATCGATCGACGTCATCGTTCCGCCGATCGGCACCTCGATCGCGGCCGCCTTTGCGATCACGTGTTCCAGCGCGATCCACCACAGCCGCCCCGTGCCTTCCGCGAAATCGCTGGCGACATAGACAGTAAACGGCGCGTCGAACTCGCGCATGACAGGCAGTGCATGATCGCGGTTGTCGCGATAGCCGTCATCGAAGGTGAAGCAGGCAAAGCGCCGCGCGAAATCACGCTCGGTCATCCGCCGGTGCATCTCGTCCATGGTGACGATGTCGATATCGAGCGAGCGCAGATGCTCCAGCATCGCGCGCAGGAACTCCGGCTCAACCTCGAGGTGAAAGTTCGGCTGGAACTCATCGTTGCGGCGTGGCCGAACATGGTGCAGCATGAAGATCGCGCCGACGCCTGCGAATATTGGTCGCAGCAGGAAATGGGCTCCTGAGAAATACAGCGCTTCGAGTCCGGCGCGGATAACGGTTTTTCTGAGCTGTTTCATCATCCGGAAAATCGGCCGGCCGGTTGCATTGCGGAGCGAAATTAGCGAACCACCGCTGAACAAACGGTTAGCCGGCCCGATTATACGCGGCTCTTTGCCAAAGGCGGTATCAAGAGCGGTATTTCGGGTTTGACAGTCAGCCAAGGGTTTGTTTTCTCTCTGGTTCCGGAGCCAGGACCCCGAATGCACGAACTTTTCAAGTGGAGTCGCAAGTGGTGGCCGGGCGTGATTCCGCTGGTCATCTGTTGGGGTATCGCGGCCTGGACCTCGACCGCAACTGTGGAGGCTGATCTCGCCGAGCGATCAAACGCCGCGCTCAAGGATACCATCCTTGACAAGCGCAGGATCGTCGTTGCCGGCCGGGATGTGACGTTTGCCGCCGAGGCGTTCTCGGAGGAGGGCCGTCAGAGTGCGGTGGCTTCCGTCGAGGCGGTGCCCGGCGTGCGCCTCGTCAATGACGAGACGCGTCTCGTTCCCGAAGCAAAGCCATTTGTCTGGTCGGCCGAGCGCGACGTCGTCCGGGTGACGCTCGCCGGTAGTGCGCCGTTACCATCGAGCAAGGGCAAGCTGCTCGAAGCGGCCCGCAACGCGCTTGGCGGCGTCGAAGTCGCCGACCAGATGTCGCTCGCTCGCGGCGCGCCGCCGCGCTTCGACAGCGCGGCGCTGCTGCTGCTTGATCAGATCGGCAAGTTGAAGGAAGGCAAGATCACGCTGACCGACACCAAGGTCAACCTGTCCGGCATGGCGCGCGAGCTCGGCGGGCGCGAGGCGATCGCGGCAGCGCTGCGGAATCTGCCCGACGGCTATTCGGTCGCAGCCAACGACATCAAGGCGCCGCCCTACATCTTCCAGGCCTACAAGGATCCGGTCGCGGTGACGCTGACGCTTACCGGCAATGTCCCCGACAACAATGCTCACGCCGCGCTCGTCGCGGCGGCCGGGCGCAAGTTCTTCTCGGAGAAGGTCGTCGACAACCTCAAGGCCAGCCTCGGCGCCCCTGCCGGTTTTGCGAACGCCGTGGCGCCGGCGCTCGGCGCCTTGTCGCGGCTGTCGACCGGCACGCTCGTGGTGAGCGATCGCGAAGTGAAGCTGTCGGGCGACGCATTCTATGACGCCGCCGCCAACCAGATCCGCGCTGGCCTCGGCCGCGATTTTCCGCAAGGCTGGCAGTACAAGGCCGATATTTCGGTGAAGCCGGCCGCCGCCCCGGTGGACGCGACCGTGTGCCAGCAGCTGTTCACCGAGCTGTTGTCGAAGGCGAGGATCCGGTTTGAATCGGGCAAGGCCGACATCTCGCCGGACTCCATGGGCCTGCTCGACCGCCTGACCGAGACCGCGCTGCGCTGCCCGAATGCCACGATCGAGATCGCCGGCCACACCGACAGCGACGGCGACGAGGGCGCCAACCAGGCGCTTTCGGAACGGCGCGCCGAAGCGGTGATGGACTATCTGGTCAAGGCGGGCCTGCCCGCGACGCGCTTCCAGGCGGTCGGCTATGGCGCCGCGCAGCCGCTTGCCGGCAACGACAGTGAAGAAGGCAAGGCGCAGAACCGCCGCATCGATTTCGTGGTGAAGTGATGGCCTATCTGGCGACGTTCTTCTGGGGTTGGCTGCTCGCGGCGCTGTTGATCGGCCTTGCGATGGGCTGGATATCGGTGGTGCAGCGCGGGGAAGGCGTGTCACGAAAGCTGGCGCGATGGCTGGCGCTGCTCGCGGTGATCCTGATCGCCCTTGCGCTCGGCCACGTCGTTCCCGGCCGCTTCGGCTATTGGCTCGACCTGTTCCTGATCATGTTTGCGCTCTACCTCGTCGGATGCCTGGTGGGATCGTGGCTGCGAGACTGGGTGGTGTCACGCAGCCAGCCGGCCAGATGAGGTCGCCAAGTGAGGTCGCGAGGTGAGAACGGCAAGTGACGGCTACCGGGTTGCGACTGCCAGGCGCGATTTTTCTGATCCCGATGTCGCCGCCGGGACGTTCGGTCGCATCGGTGGCGCGCTGGCTACGATCCGCGCTAACATGTCAAAGCCTTGTCGGATCTGCGAGAATGCAGCAAAACTGTGCATCTGCTGTCATGAACTCCCCCTAATGTGTTGAAGATGCGCGTTTTATCGTCGCCAGACGAATTCCACTTGGGCCCGAAACGCGCTACGAAAGGCGGGAGGGAACAGCGGAGCGTCGGCGGGGTTCGCCCGGTAGCCGTCGTCGCGGGATCGCAACTCGAGGTCTAGATGCTGCAAGCAATCCGCAGGGCGATCGCGTTTCTGCGCCAGAAGCAGGTCCTGCACAGATTCGGCGTTGCGATCAGCATCACGGTCATCGCGATTGCCTGCTATGTGCTGTATCATATGCTGCGCGGCATCGACACCAACGAGGTGCTCGAGGCCATCAAGGGCACCGAGCCGCGCCAGATCGCCCTGGCGGCGCTGTTCGTGACGGCCGGCTATTTCACCCTGACCTTCTACGACCTGTTCGCGGTGCGCGCGATCGGCCACAGCCACGTTCCCTACCGCATCAACGCGCTTGCCGCCTTCACCTCCTATTCGATCGGGCACAATGTCGGCGCCAGCGTTTTCACCGGCGGGGCGGTCCGCTACCGCATCTATTCGGCCTGGGGGCTGAACGCGATCGACGTCGCCAAGATCTGCTTCCTGGCCGGGCTGACCTTCTGGCTCGGCAATGCCGCCGTGCTCGGCATCGGGATTGCCTATCATCCGGAAGCCGCCGCCTCGATCGATCAGCTTCCGCCCTGGCTCAATCGCGTCGCGGCATTCACGATCATCGTCGCGCTGGTGGCCTATGTGGTCTGGGTCTGGACCCAGCCGCGGGTGGTCGGGCGCGGGCCCTGGACGGTGACGCTGCCGGGCGGCCCGCTCACGCTCCTGCAGATCTGCATCGGCATCGTCGACCTCGGGTTCTGCGCCCTGGCGATGTACGTGCTGGTGCCGGACGAGCCCAATCTCGGCTTCATCGTGGTGGCCGTCATCTTCGTCTCGGCGACGCTACTGGGCTTTGCCAGCCACTCGCCCGGCGGCCTCGGCGTGTTCGACGCCGCCATGCTGGTCGGCCTCTGGCAGATGGACCGTGAGGACCTGCTCGGCGGGATGCTGTTGTTCCGGATGCTCTACTATATTTCACCTTTTGTCATATCTGTAATCTTGCTGACGTTTCGGGAGCTTATCCTTGGAGCGCGAATCAAGCGCCTGCGCCATTTGGCAGCTGGCTCCGACGCCAAACCGCGGCATGAGGCCGTTTATGTCCGCGAGCGCGGAGACACCAGCGCCTGACGCCGTCGCCTGAACAGGAAGAAGCCGGCTCGATGGCACTTCATGAATCCTCTTCCTCCTTCTTCTCACCGTGGCCCGACCGGCTGCGGCACTCGGCTATTGTCCTGCTTGCGGCGGGGTTGGCGCTCAGCGTCCTGGTCGCGCTCGATGAACTGTCGCTGATCCGCGCCTTTGCAGTGTTCCTCTGCATCGCCGCCGCGGCGCTGGTGCCCTGGCGCCTGCACGATGTGGCGACGTCCCGCGAGGATACCCGCAGCGTCAACCCGGTCGAGACCGGAGCAGTTGCCGCCGTCGTCGCCGGCATGCCGGACCCGGCGGTGCTGCTCGACCGCGCCGGCCGCGTCATCCACCTCAATGCCGCGGCGGCCCAGCTGGCGCCGGCGCTGCGCAAGAACGAGCTGGCGCAGTTCGCGCTGCGCTCGCCGGAGATCATCACCGCGTTGCGCGAGGCGATCGCCACAACCGAGCCGCGGCGCGCCAGCTATCTTGACCATGTGCCGGTCGATCGCTGGATGGAATTGGTGATCACGCCGGTGCCGGTACCGACCCTGTTCGGCGGCACCGACAAATGCATGCTGATGACCTTCCACGACCTGACGCCGCTGCGCCGGGTCGAGGAAATGCGCGCCGACTTCGTCGCCAATGCAAGCCACGAATTGCGGACGCCGCTCGCGGCGCTGTCGGGCTTCATCGACACCCTGCAGGGGCCGGCCAGGGACGATCCGCGGGCGCGGGAGCGCTTCCTAGGCATCATGCATACCCAGGCGACGCGGATGGCGCGGCTGATCGATGACCTGTTGTCGCTGTCGCGGGTCGAGCTCTCGGCCCATGTCCGCCCCGATACTTGCGTCGACCTGATCCCGATCATCCGCCAGGTCGCCGACGGCCTGGAGGCGTTGGCGCACGAGCGGCAGGTCGTGATCGAGATCCAGCTTCCGGAGATGCCGGTGATGATCGCGGGCGACCGCGAGGAGTTGTTGCGGCTGTTCGAGAACCTGATCGAGAACGCCCTGAAATACGGCGCCTCCGGCGGCCGGGTGATCGTCTCGCTGAAGGAGGCCGCCTCCGGGGAGGGCGCCCCTGAGATCCGGGTCATGGTGCGGGATTTCGGCCCCGGCATTGCTCCGGAACACCTGCCGCGGCTGACCGAGCGGTTCTACCGGGTCGACGTCGGCGACAGCCGGGCCCAGGGCGGAACTGGCCTTGGATTATCCTTGGTGAAACATATTCTTAACCGTCATCGCGGCCGTCTCTTGATCGAAAGCGTGCCTAAAAACGGTGCGACTTTCACCGCCTGTTTTCCCCAGGTGAAGGTCGCCGCGGCGGCTTAAAATCAAGCAATTTCAATTGCTTGAATGTGTCATCCAACTGTCATTCAACCTTCGTAAAACGAGCATCGACCGCTCCTAAACGGACCGGCGTGAGCGCGATCGGGCGCATCCGGCGCTTCGCTCACAGGATGGAGACCACCCCATGAATTTCTTTAGGACAATCGTCGCTGCCGGCCTGGTCGCCGTGTCGACGTCGGCTTTTGCGGCCGATATCACTGGCGCGGGCGCGACATTTCCGTTCCCGATCTATTCCAAGTGGGCGGACGCCTATAAGAAGGAGACGGGCAACGGGCTGAACTATCAGTCGATCGGCTCGGGCGCTGGCATCAAGCAGATCCAGGCCAAGACCGTGACCTTCGGTGCCACCGATGCTCCGCTGAAGGCCGAGCAGCTCGAGAAGGACGGACTCGTCCAGTGGCCGATGGTGATGGGCGCGATCGTGCCGGTCGTGAACCTCGAAGGCATCAAGCCGGGCGAGCTCGTGCTGTCGGGCGAAGTGCTCGGCAACATCTATCTCGGCAAGATCACCAAGTGGGACGATGCGGCGATCGCCAAGCTCAATCCGAAGCTGAAGCTGCCCTCGGACGCCATCACCGTCGTGCGCCGCTCGGACGGTTCGGGCACCACCTTCAACTTCACCGACTTCCTCTCCAAGTCGAATGCCGACTGGAAGTCCAAGGTCGGCTCGGGCACCGCGGTCGAGTGGCCGGTGGGCGTGGGCGCCAAGGGTAACGAGGGTGTTGCCGGCAACATCAGCCAGACCAAGAACGCCATCGGCTATGTCGAATACGCCTACGCCAAGCAGAACAAGCTGACCTATGCTGCGATGGTCAACAAGGCCGGCAAGACCGTGCAGCCGACCATTGCTGCGTTCCAGGCCGCTGCTTCCAACGCGGACTGGTCCAAGGCTCCGGGCTACTACGTGATCCTGACCGACCAGCCGGGCGATGCGTCCTGGCCGATCACCGCGGCGACCTTCATCCTGATGCACAAGGAGCCGACGGATAAGGCGGCTTCGGCCGAAGCCATCAAGTTCTTCAAGTGGTCGTTCGAGAAGGGCGCCAAGGCGGCCGAAGAGCTCGACTACATCCCGATGCCGGAAGCGGTCGTCAAGCTGATCGAAAAGACCTGGTCGTCGGACATCAAGAGCTGAGCCTTGCATCGCGACCCTCGTGCCCCATCTTCCGGGGCGCGAGTGCGGCAAGTGATCCCGGAACCCCAAGGGGGTTCCGGGTCTGGTCCTCGGACCCCGGAGTGACGCCGGAAAAAGTCGTCAGCAAGATCGCTCGACAAGAAGCGACCTTTTTTCTGTAGCAAGTCAACATAGGGGATTGGCGTGGCGGACATGGCCGTTCAAAGCGACGCAATGGCAGCGGCTGGGCCTTATGATCGCGCCAAGGCCCTCAGCGCTTTCAAACTCGGTGACATCACCTTCTACTGGATCACCCGCGCCTGCGCGATTTCGGTGCTCCTGATCCTTGGCGGCATCATTCTTTCACTGATTGCCGGCGCCTGGCCGGCGATGAAGGAATACGGCTTCGCCTTCCTGTTCACGCAGCGCTGGGCGCCGTCGGCAGATCCGCCGGTGCTCGGTGCGCTCGGGCCGGTCTACGGCACGCTCATCACCTCCATCATCGCGATGATGATCGCCATTCCCGTCGGCATCGGCATCGCCGTGTTCCTGACCGAGCTTTGCCCGCAATGGCTGCGCCGCCCGATCGGTATCGCGATTGAACTCCTGGCTGGGATCCCCTCGATCATCTACGGCATGTGGGGCTTCTTCGTGCTGGGCCCGTTCCTGGCCAACACCTTCCAGCCGTTCATGATCCGCCTGTTCGACGGCGTGCCGGTGCTGGGCGCGGTGTTCGCAGGACCGCCGTCCTATCTCAGCCTGTTCAACGCGGCGCTGATCCTGGCGATCATGGTGCTGCCCTTCATCACGGCGATCTCGGTCGACGTGTTCAAGACGGTGCCGCCCGTGTTGAAGGAAGCCGCTTACGGCGTCGGCTGCACCACCTGGGAAGTCGTCCGCAACGTCGTGATCCCCTACACCCGCGTCGGCGTGATCGGCGGCATCATGCTGGCACTCGGCCGTGCGCTTGGCGAGACCATGGCCGTGACCTTCATCATCGGCAACTCGTTCCGCATCTCTTCCTCGATCTTCGCGCCGGGCACCACGATCTCCGCGGCGATCGCAAGCGAATTCGCCGAGAGCGACGGATTGCACCAGTCGGGCCTGATCCTGCTCGGCCTGCTGCTGTTCGTATTGACGTTCATTGTTCTCGCCTGTGCGCGACTGATGCTGATGCGTCTGGAAAGGAAGGCGGGGAACTGAGCCATGAACCCGATTTACAAGGCGCGTCGCCGCAACGACATCATCATCCGCGGGCTTTGCATCGCCGCGGCCGCGTTCGGGGTGACCTGGCTGGCGCTGATCCTGTTCACGCTCTTCTATAACGGCCTCGCCGGCCTCAGCCTCGACGTCTTCACCAAGAACACGCCGCCGCCCGGCTCCACCGATGGCGGTCTCTTGAACGCGATCGTCGGCTCGGTGATCATGACCGTGATCGGCGTCGGCATCGGCGCCCCGCTCGGCCTGTTCGCCGGCACCTATCTCGCCGAATACGGCAAGCATGACCGGCTCACCTCGGTGATCCGCTTCATCAACGACATCCTCCTGAGCGCGCCATCGATCATCATCGGCCTGTTCATCTACGGCGCGGTCGTCGTGCCGATGGGCGGCTTCTCCGCGCTGGCCGGCTGTCTGGCGCTGGCGGTGATCGTCATCCCCGTCGTGCTGCGCACCACCGAGGACATGCTGCTGCTCGTTCCCAATCCGCTGCGGGAGGCCGCGTCCGCGCTGGGCCTTCCGCGCTCGCTGGTGATCAAGAGGATCGCCTATCGTGCGGCGCGCTCCGGCCTCATCACGGGCGTGCTGCTGGCGACCGCCCGCGTTGCCGGTGAGACCGCGCCGCTGTTGTTCACCGCGCTGTCCAACCAGTTCTTCAGCCTGAACCTGACCAAGACGATGGCGAACCTGCCTGTGACCATCAACAATTTCGTGCAGAGCCCCTACGCCTACTGGAAAGAGCTCGCCTGGAGCGGGGCTTTGCTCATCACCTTGACCGTGCTCGCGCTCAACATTGGCGCGCGTATCCTCGGCGCCGAAAGGAGCGCAAAATGACCGATTTGTCCGTATCGACGACCAGCCCGAGCGCGGCCATTCCCCAGAAGTCGCTGCCGGAAGCTCCGCCGAAGGTCACGGCACGCAGCCTCAACTTCTATTATGGCGAACACCATGCGCTGAAGAACATCAACCTGACGCTCGGCACCAACCGCGTCACCGCGTTCATCGGTCCGTCCGGTTGTGGCAAGTCAACGCTGCTGCGCATTTTCAACCGGATGTACGATCTCTATCCGGGCCAGCGCGCCACCGGCCAGCTGATGCTCGATCAGACCAACATCCTTGACCCCAAGCTCGACCTCAACCTGCTGCGGGCGCGGATCGGGATGGTGTTCCAGAAGCCGACGCCGTTCCCGATGACGATCTATGAAAACATCGCGTTCGGCATTCGCCTCTACGAGAAGATCTCCAAGTCCGAGATGGACGACCGCGTCGAGAAGGCATTGCGCGGCGGTGCGCTGTGGACCGAGGTCAAGGACAAGCTCAATGCCTCCGGCCTGAGCCTTTCCGGCGGCCAGCAACAGCGCCTTTGCATTGCCCGCACGGTGGCCGTCCGCCCCGAGGTGATCCTGTTCGACGAGCCGTGCTCGGCGCTCGATCCGATCTCGACCGCCAAGGTCGAGGAGCTGATCCAGGAACTGTCGGAGAACTATACGATCGCGATCGTCACGCATAACATGCAGCAGGCGGCGCGCGTCTCCGACAAGACCGCCTTCATGTATCTGGGCGAACTGATCGAGTTCGACGATACCAGCAAGATCTTCACCTCGCCGAGCGATCGACGCACCCAGGACTACATCACCGGCCGGTTCGGCTGAGGAGGGACATCATGGCTTCTGAACATACCGCCAAGGCGTTCGACAGCGATCTGCAGGAACTGACTCGCCTGGTCGCGGAGATGGGCGGGTTGGTCGAGCGGATGATCACCGAATCCGTCGATGCACTGATCCGCCGCGACATCGCGCTCGGCAAGCGTGTCGTCGCTTCCGATATCGAGATTGACAGCCTGCAGCGCGTGATCGAAGAGCGCGCCGTGCTGACGATCGCCCGCCGCCAGCCGATGGCCGTCGACCTGCGCGAGATCGTCGGTGCGATGCGGGTAGCGACGGACCTCGAGCGGATCGGCGACCTCGCCAAGAACATGGGCAAGCGCGTCGCTGCTCTCGAGAACGACTTCCAGCCGCTGAAGTTGATCCGCGGCCTGGAGCACATGACCGACCTCGTGCTGTCGCAGGTCAAGTCCGTGCTCGACGCCTATGCCGCGCACGATCTGCCGGCGGCGATGAACGTCTGGAAGAGTGACGAGGAGGTGGATGCGATCTGCACCTCGCTGTTCCGCGAGCTCCTCACCTACATGATGGAAGATCCGCGCAACATTTCCTTCTGCATCCACCTGATGTTCTGCGCCAAGAATATCGAGCGGATCGGCGACCACGCCACCAACATCGCGGAAACGGTGTTCTACATGATCGAAGGTCAGCAGATCACCGACAAGCGACCGAAGGGGGACATGACGACGTTCGCCACGACCGTCCCGGGCAACTAGAGCATCATCCGGGAAAATCCACGCCGGTTTTCCACCAAGTTCCTGCTCAAAACATCAAAGGAAGAGTGGGATGACAGTTCAAGACGAGAGTCATCCCGCTATAGGAGAAGCCAAGCCGATGAGCGCACGCATTCTGGTGGTCGAAGACGAAGAAGCGCTGACGACGCTGTTGCGCTACAATCTCGATGCAGAAGGCTATGATGTCGAAACGGTCGCCCGTGGAGACGACGCGGATACAAGACTCAAGGAACGCATTCCCGATCTTGTTGTGCTCGACTGGATGCTGCCGGGGCTCTCCGGCATCGAGCTGTGCCGCCGTTTGCGGGCGCGGCCGGAGACCAAGCAGCTCCCGATCATCATGCTGACCGCGCGCGGAGAGGAAAGCGAGCGCGTGAGGGGACTGGCCACCGGTGCCGACGACTACATCGTCAAGCCGTTCTCGGTGCCAGAGCTGCTCGCGCGGGTGAAGGGCCTGTTGCGCAGGGCGAGCCCGGAGCGGCTCGCCACCGTGCTCACCTATGGCGACATCGAGCTTGACCGTGAGAAGCGCCGTGTCGCGCGCTCGGGCCGGCCGATCGATCTCGGCCCGACCGAATATCGCCTGCTGGAGTTCTTCCTGGAGCATCCGGGCCGCGTGTTCAGCCGCGAGCAGTTGCTCGACAGCGTCTGGGGCCGCGACATCTATATCGACGAGCGCACCGTCGACGTCCACATCGGCCGCTTGCGCAAACTGCTCAATCCCGGCCGGGAGCAGGACCCGATCCGCACCGTCCGCGGCGCGGGCTACGCGCTGGACGATCGCTTCGCGAAGGCCGAGCAGCCGTAAATCGCCGACCTCAATCCGTAGCCCCGGGTGCAGCGAAGCGTAACCCGGGGAAATTGGATATGCTGATACAGCGCTCCCGGGTTGCGCTGCGCTTCACCCGGGCTCCGGTCCATGGTCCCGGGCCAGGCCCGGGACCACATCATCGATACAACTCGACTTACTTGCCGTGTGACGGCTTGACCGTCGGGCGGCGGCGGTCAGCCGCCGGCTGGTAGGCGACACGCGAGTGGTGCGCGCAATAGGGCAGGCCGGGAAGCGCCTTGCCGCCGCAGAAGAAGAATTCCGGGCTCGAGGGATCGCCGACCGGCCAGTGGCAGGTGGCCTCGTTCAACTCGAGCAGCGACAGCCGCTGGCTCATCGGCACCACATTGTCATACGCGACCGGGTCTGCTTCCACCTCCACCTCGAAGACGTGGGCGAGCGCGGTGTTGCCGCGGGACACCGGCCGCGCCACGCGCATCATCGGCTGTGCGGGACGCGCCTTGCGCTGCCGCGGCGCGGCTGCAGCAGGACTCTTGGCGCGGCCGGACAGGCCCAATCGATGAACCTTGCCGATCACCGCATTGCGGGTCACGTTACCGAGTTCCGCAGCGATCTGGCTGGCCGAGAGCCCGGCTTCCCAGAGCTTCTTCAACTGCTCGACGCGTTCGTCGGACCAGGTTAATACCGTCATCGCATGTTTCCCTTCGCGTTGCGCCGGCCGATCCTGGGACAGCGCTGCGATGCCAATTCTCAAAAATCCCTGCGGGCAGAATCCCTTAAGGCTCGCCGGGCGCGAAAACCGCGCCCGAACGTGTACGCTGCACACAGAGGACTCTTGGGATCAAAACTGCCGCACGAGATGTCGTACCCGACAGGCGAGACGCTACAATATGGCGTGACTCTGGCGCAAGAGTCCGCGCCTACGCGTCCACATGTTCCGATATTTAGGGATTGCAATCGGGCTTTTCCACCGCACCGGAAAGCCACGGATTACCGGTACTTTGCAGCGCAGCCTGGCGATTTCCTGGCGATTGACAGCACCCGCCGCACGCATAGAATGCCTCTACGTGCCGCCCTGCAAAGGCGGCACGTTTTGTTTTCGCTGGATGAGCTCTAGCCGCGTGTCCGCATCGTTGCACGCCGCCAAGGCTCATCTGAAAGGCTTGTCTGAAACCCTTCAGTGATCGCCATGACCGATAGCGCCACGTCGCATCTGCTTCCCGTTTTTGCCAGGGCCGATCTCGGCTTCGAGCGCGGCGAAGGCTGTTGGCTGATCTCCACCAAAGGCGAGCGCTATCTCGACTTCACCTCCGGCGTCGCGGTGAACGCGCTCGGCCATGCGCACCCGCGTCTGGTCAAGGCGCTGCAGGAGCAGGCGACAAAGCTCTGGCACATGTCGAACCTGTTCAAGAGCCCGGACGGCGAGAAGCTTGCCGCGCGGCTGTGCGAACAGAGCTTCGCGGACTTCGTGTTCTTCTGCAATTCCGGTGCGGAAGCGATGGAGGGCGTGATCAAGATCGTGCGCCACTATCACTTCTCGAAGGGTCATCCGGAACGCTATCGCATCATCACCTTCGAAGGCGCCTTCCACGGCCGCACGCTCGCGACGCTCGCTGCGACTGGCGCCGCCAAATATCTCGAGGGCTTCGGACCGCCGATGGACGGATTCGACCAGGTGCCGCATGGCGACATCGAAGCGGTGAAACGCGCAATCGGTCCAGAGACCGCAGGCATCCTGATCGAGCCGGTACAGGGCGAAGGCGGCGTGCGCTCCGCGCCGCCGGCCTTCTTCAAGGCGCTGCGGCAACTCTGCGACGATCATGGCCTGCTCCTCGCCTTCGACGAGGTGCAGACCGGCATGGGCCGCACCGGCGATCTCTTCGCGTACAAGCGCACCGGGGTCACTCCCGATGTGATGTCGCTGGCCAAGGCGCTCGGCGGCGGCTTTCCGATTGGCGCCTTCCTTGCGACCGCGGAAGCCGCGTCCGGCATGACGCCGGGCTCGCACGGCTCGACCTTCGGCGGCAACCCGCTCGCGGTCGCGGCGGCCAGCGCCGTGCTCGACGTGATGCTTGAGCCCGGCTTCTTCGATTACGTGCAGAAGATGTCGCTCCTGCTCAAGCAGAAGCTCGCCTCCGCCGTCGACCGCTATCCGTCGATTCTTGCCGAAGTGCGCGGCGAAGGGCTTCTGATCGGCGTCAAGGCCGTGGTGCCCTCGGGCGACCTCGTCAACGCCTTGCGCGAGCAGAAGCTGCTCACGGTCGGCGCCGGTGACAATGTCGTGCGCTTCCTCGCGCCGCTGATCGTCAGCGAGGCCGAGATCGAGCAGGCGATGGCCTGCCTCGAGCGCGCCTGCACGGCGCTCTCCAGCGATCCCTCGAAGAAGGCCGCGGGGCAATGAGCACGGCGCCCCGTCACTTCCTCGACATCAACGAAATGTCGCTCAATGAGCTGCGCGCCATGCTCGCTGCCGGCGCCGCCATGAAGGCGAGACTGAAGGCGCATGAGAAGAGCACGCCGCCGCTCGAAGGCAAGACGCTGGCGATGATCTTCGAGCGCCCCTCGACCCGCACGCGGGTATCGTTCGATGTCGGCATGCGCCAGCTTGGCGGTGAATCGATCATGCTCACGGGTGCCGAGATGCAGCTCGGCCGCGGCGAGACCATCGCCGATACCGCGCGCGTGCTGTCGCGCTATGTCGATGCGATCATGATCCGCATCCTCAACCACGACGCGCTGCTGGAGCTTGCCGCGCATGCCACCGTCCCCGTCATCAACGGGCTGACGCGCCGCTCGCATCCCTGCCAGGTGATGGCCGACCTGATGACGTTCGAGGAGCGTCGCGGATCGATCCAGGGCAAGACCGTGGCCTGGACCGGTGACGACAACAATGTGCTGGCGTCATGGGCGCATGCCGCCGAGCGTTTCCAGTTCAAGCTCAACATCGCGACGCCGCCGCAGCTCGCGCCGAACAAGGCGATGCGGGACTGGATCAAGGCGACCCAGGCGCCGATCGTGCTGGGCAACGATCCTGAAGCGGCCGTGCGCGGCGCCGACTGCGTCGTCACCGACACCTGGGTGTCGATGGGCGACAAGGATGGCGAGCACCGGCACAATCTGCTGCGGCCCTATCAGGTCAATGCCAAGCTGATGTCGCTGGCGAAGCCCGATGCATTGTTCATGCATTGCCTGCCTGCGCATCGCGGCGAGGAAGTCACCGACGAGGTGATCGATGGTCCGCAGTCGGTGGTGTTCGACGAGGCCGAGAACCGCCTGCACGCACAAAAGGGCATTCTGGCCTGGTGTTTTGACGCGGTCGCGTAGCCGACTGCAAGAACGGCTGTCGTCCCGGGCTTGACCCGGGACCCATAACCACAGGCCGATGTGATCGCGTTCGCTGGAACGACAGCGGAGCGCAACCACCATCGCCGGTGGTTATGGGTCCCTGCCTTCGCAGGGACGACAGATGAACTCACACTTCGTGAACCCCTTTCGTTTCGCCTCTCAAGACCCCAGATAGAGCGCCATGGTTTCACAATCCCCCGACATCAAGATCACGGAAACGCCGACCCGCGCGCCATCGGCCGTGCCGGTCGACGACGCGGTGCTGCCATTCGAGATCGATGCGCTCGATCTGCGCGGACGGCTGACGCGGCTCGGTCCCACCCTCGACGACATCCTGCACAAGCACGACTATCCGCCCGCCGTCGGCAAATTGCTCGGCGAGGCGATCGTGCTGACGACGCTGCTCGGTTCGTCGCTGAAATTCGACGGCCGTTTCATCCTGCAGACCCGGACCGACGGCCCGGTCTCGTTCCTGATCGTCGATTTCAAGGCGCCGGACCGGCTGCGCGCCTATGCGCGCTACGATGCGACACGGCTGCAGGACGGGCTCGCTTCCGGCGCGCTGCTCGGCAAGGGCCATCTCGCGATGACCATCGACCAGGGTCCGGACATGAGCCGCTACCAGGGGCTGGTCGCGCTCCATGGCGGCAGCCTCGAAGACGCCGCGCATGAATATTTCCTGCGCTCGGAGCAGATTCCGACGCGCGTGCGGCTTGCGGTCGGCGAGGAATGGCGCGGCGGCGACGGCGGCAAGCATCGCTGGCGTGCCGGCGGCATGCTGCTGCAGTTCCTGCCGAAGGCGCCGGAGCGCGCGCGGCAGGCCGACCTGCATCCCGGCGATGCGCCCGAAGGCACTGTCGCTCACGAGGTTCCGGAAGACGATGCCTGGGTCGAGGGTCAGTCGCTGATCGGAACGGTCGAAGACGTCGAACTGCTCGACCCCGATCTGTCGGGAGAGCGGCTGCTGTACCGCCTGTTCCATGAGCGCGGCGTGCGCGTGTTCGCGCCTTTGCCGCTGCGCGCGCAATGCTCGTGCTCGCGCGAGGCGGTGTCCTCGATGCTGAAAAGCTTTACGGCGAAGGACCGCGCCGACATGGTGAAGGACGGCAAGGTCGTCGTCACCTGCGAGTTCTGTTCGTCGGTGTACGAATTCACGCCGGATGAAGCCGGCGTGGAGTAGGGCGCGCTCGCTCGCCACAAACACAACCGTCATCACCCGCGCATGCGGGTGATCCAGTATTCCAGAGGCGTCCGCGCTTGAGTTGAGAAGCCACCGCCTACTGGATGCGGGGCATGACGAGAGAGGCTAGTTCAACACCCTCTTCCCGTCCGCCGGGCTGTCGAGCGAAAATGTCGGCACATCGATCTCGAACCGTTCGCCGCTTTCGCTCACCATCTGGTAGCGGCCGCTCATGAAGCCGGAGGCGGTCGGCAGCGGCACGCCCGAGGTGTATTCGAAGCAGCGCTCGCCCGGCGCGAGCACCGGCTGCTCGCCGACCACGCCTTCGCCGCGCACTTCCTGCTGGTGGCCGGTGGCGTCGGTGATAATCCAATACCGGGTGCGCAGTTGCACCGTCTCGGTGCCGGAATTGGTGATCACAATGGTGTACGACCAGAAATATTGCCGGTTCTCCACCGACGAACGTTCCGGCAGGAAGTTCGGCTCGACGGTGACTTCGATGTCGCGGGTGACGGCGCGGTACACGTTTCAGTCTCCTCAAATCATATCATAGCCAATAAGTCCGTCGGAACCAATCGTCGGGCCGGGTGACGAAAGTTTGCTCAGCAGCGTTTTTCATCGCCGTTTGACCATAGTTCCGCTCTAAAGGCGCGAACGTCCGCGTCCAATCGCCGTATCTTGTCTACAAGTTGCGGGCAGATATTATATTTTTCGAGTCGGGGCGGCGCAAAAATCTGTTCGTTTACGGTGCCCGATGACGTCGATTGCCGATCCAATTTCCGGAACGCAGCTTGCCGACGCCAAGGACGCGAGCGGAGCGGTCGTTGCCGCGCCCGCGATCACGATGCAGGCGACCTCCGAGCGCGAATTGCGGCTGGATTTGTTCCGCGGGCTCGCACTGTGGCTGATCTTCATCGACCATTTGCCGACCAACATCCTGACCTGGCTCACGATCCGCAACTACGGCTTCTCCGACGCGACCGAGATCTTCATCTTCATCTCCGGCTACACCGCGGCCTTCGTCTATGGCCGCGCGATGCTTCAGGCCGGTTTTGTGGTCGCGACCGCGCGCATCCTGCGCCGCGTCTGGCAGATCTACGTCGCGCATGTGTTCCTGTTCACGATCTTTCTTGCGGAAATCTCCTACGTCGCCACCCGCTTCGAGAACCCGCTCTACTCCGAAGAGATGGGGATCATGGATTTCCTCAAGCAGCCCGATGTCACCATCGTCCAGGCGCTGCTGTTGCGCTTCCGTCCGGTCAACATGGACGTGCTGCCGCTCTACATCGTGCTGATGCTGTTCCTGCCCTTGATCCTGTGGCTGATGAAATGGCGGACCGACGTGACATTGGCGCTCTCGGCCGGCCTCTACGTCCTGACCTGGCATTTCGATCTCCATCTCACCGCCTATCCGAACGGCGTCTGGGCGTTCAACCCGTTCGCCTGGCAGTTGCTGTTCGTGTTCGGCGCCTGGTGTGCGCTAGGGGGCGCGAGAAGGATGTCGCGAATCCTGGCCTCTCCCGTCACGCTCTGGATCTGCATCGCCTATCTGTTCGCGGCGTTCCTGGTCACGCTGTCCTGGTATCTGCCGCAGCTCGGCCACATCGTACCGCGCCGCATCGAGCAGTGGATGTACCCGATCAACAAGACCGATCTGGACGTATTGCGCTTTGCCCATTTCCTGGCGCTGGCGGCTATCACGGTTCGCGTCCTGCCGAAGGATTGGCCGGGCCTGAAATCGCCGTGGCTGCGACCTTTGATCCTCTGTGGCCAGCACTCCCTTGAGATATTCTGCCTCGGTGTTTTTCTGGCATTTGCCGGGCATTTCATCTTGGCCGAGGTGTCCGGCAGCGCCGGGATGCACTTCCTGGTCAGCGTCACCGGGATTGTCATCATGTGCGCCATGGCGTGGGTGATTTCGTGGTACAAGCACTCCGCCGACAAGGGCGCCTCGCGATACAAGAGCGCCGGTGGCAATGCCGACTTGGCGGGAGGGGCGGTATGAAGTCCGGCTTATGGACCGTGCTGGGCGCGACACTGCTGGCCGGTTATCTGGCCGCGGCCCCGGCACGCGCCGGCGATGCCGAACAGATTTGTGACGTCCCGGCCAATCTGCTGTCCACCGAAAGCTCGTTGACCAGGGTGGCCGAGGCGGTGAGGAGCGGCCAGCCCCTGAACGTGCTCGTGGTCGGCAGCCGTTCCTCCACCATTCCCTCCTTCGAGGCCAGCGCCTACCCGGCAAAGTTGCAGGCGGCGCTCAAGGAAAGCCTGCCCTCGACGACCGTGAACCTGTCCGTGGAGGTGCAGGGCGCCAAGACCACGGAGGATATGGCGGCCGGGCTCGTTAAGCTCGTGGAAGCAAAAAAGCCTACTTTAGTGATTTGGCAGACGGGAACAGTCGATGCTATCCGATCGATCGATCCCGACGATTTTCGCAACGCCATCGATGCCGGGATTACTGCGTTGCAACAGGCGGGAACCGACGTGGTCCTGGTCAACCTTCAATACAGCCCCCGCACCGAAAGCATGATTTCCGGCTCGCCATACTTAGATAATATGCGGGTGTCGGCACAGGAACATGACGTTCCGCTGTTTGATCGTTTCGCCATCATGCGTCACTGGAACGATGCAGGGGATTTCGACCTGTTCAGCGCCGCCCACGGCGTGGAGCTGGCCAAGCGGGTGCATGCCTGTCTCGGCCGTGCGCTGTCGAAATTCGTGATCGACGCGGCCCACCTCGGACCGGCGCAGCAGAACTAAAGGGAACCAGCGTTAATGAGTAGCTACCGCCCTTTTTGTCGAAGCACATGGCTGGTCGCGGTCGCCGCCGTCACGGCATCGGTGCTCGTGACCTCGCCGCTGCGCGCGCAGGTTGCGCCAGGCGACCAGCATGCGACGCTTTCTGAGGGCGCGAAATCCTATCCCTCATCCGACAAATCGGGATCGTCGATACCGGTCGCCGCCGCGGCCAATGCGGCCGGCGCCGCTGAGGCCGACGCTGCGCAGAGGGGCATTGCCGGCAAGGCGATCGACAAGGTGAAGGAGGTCGCCAAGTCCGCCGGCGACATCTTCCGTCGCGTGCCTTGCCTGTCGCCGAAGGGCGTGTCGAAGACGATGGGTTCGCTGCCCCACGTGGCGAGCAAGCTTGCCGCGGGCCAGCCGGTCACGATCATCGCCTTCGGCTCGTCCTCGACCCAGGGCTATGGCTCCTCGGCGCCGGAATTCACCTACCCGAACCGGCTCGCGGCCCAACTGCACCGGCAATATCCCGGCGCCGACATCCGTGTCGTCAATCGCGGCAGGGGCGGCGAAGACGCGCCCGAAATGATGCGGCGCCTGCAGACCGAGGTGATCGATGCGCATCCGGACCTCGTGATCTGGCAGGTCGGCACCAATGCGGTGTTGCGCGATCTCGATCCCAGCGAGACCGGAAAGATGGTCGAGGATGGCGTGACGCGGATCCAGGCGGCCGGCGCCGACGTGGTGCTGGTCGATCCCCAATACTCGCCGCGCGTCACCGAGCGCGCCGCCAACGCCAACAAGATCATCCGGCTGCTCAACCGGATCGCCGAGCTCCGCCATGTCAGCATCTTCCCGCGCTTTGAGGTGATGCGTGAATGGCACGAGAAGCAGTCGATCCCGATCGACAGCTTCGTGATCGCCGACGGCCTGCACATGAACGACTGGGGCTATGCCTGCTTCGCGCAGTTGCTCGGCGACGACATCATCAAGTCGGTCGGCCAGATCAAGCTTGGCGTCAACGTGCCCGCCGACGTGCGGACGTATAGGCCGATGTGAATAAGACGCGAATGGCGAGTGGCGAATAGCGAATAGGATCTAAAAACCACTCGCTACTCCCTATTCGCCATTCGCCTTGAATCACACCGTCTCGAGCGCCTGGGCGAAATCCTCGATCAGATCATCCGCGTGCTCGAGGCCAGCGGAGAAGCGGATGAAGCCTTCGCTGATGCCGAGCTCGGCGCGCGCTTCCGGCGCCAGGCGCTGATGCGTCGTGGTGGCGGGGTGGGTGACGAGGCTCTTGGCGTCGCCGAGATTGTTGGAGATGCGCGAGATCTTGAGCCCGTTGAGGCAGCGGAACGCGCCGGCCTTGCCGCCCTTGACCTCGAACCCGATCAGGGTCGACCCCGACCGCATCTGCTTCTTCACGGTGGCCGCCTGCGGATGATCGGCGCGGCCGGGATAGATCAGCCGTGTGATCTTCGGATGGCTTGCGAGCACGTCCGCGATCTTCGCCGCCGTCTCGGTCTGCGCGCGGACCCGCACCGCCAAGGTCTCCAGCCCCTTCAGCAGCACCCACGCGTTGAACGGCGACATCGACGGTCCGGTCTGGCGCAGGAAGTTATGGATGTGCTCGTTGATGAACGCCTCGGAGGAGAGGATGACGCCGCCCAGGCAGCGCCCCTGGCCGTCGATATGCTTGGTCGCGGAATAGACCACGACGTCGGCGCCGAGCGACAGCGGGCTCTGCCAGATCGGGGTGGCGAACACATTGTCGACGATCAGCCGCGCGCCGCCCTGATGCGCGATTTCCGCGATCGCGCCGATGTCGAGCACGTCGAGTGTCGGATTGGTCGGGCTCTCGAGGAAACACGTCTTCGTGTTCGGCCGGATCGCCTTTTTCCACTGGTCGAGGTCGAGCCCGTCGACCAGCGTCGACTGGATGCCGTAGCGCGGCAAGAGATCCTCGACCACGTAGCGGCACGAGCCGAACATCGCCTTGGAGGCCACCACGTGATCGCCGGCCTTCAGCGGCGCGAGGATCGCGGTCGTCACCGCCGCCATGCCGGTCGCGGTCGCGCGTGCGGCTTCCGCGCCTTCGAGCTCGATCATGCGGCGCTCAAACATGGAGATGTCAGGGTTGGAGAAGCGCGAATAGAGGAAGCCGGGATCCTCGCCCTTGAACCGCGCCTCGCATTCCTCGGCGGTGGCGTAGACGAACCCCTGGGTCAGGAACAGCGCCTCGGACGTCTCGCCAAATTGTGAGCGGAGCGTTCCGGAATGAACTAGCCGGGTTTCAGGGCGGTAGCGGGCGGATGATTTGGACTCGGACATAGGACCTCCAACGTGACCATCCTTTCGGAAATGGTCACAAAAAAACCGGCCTAAAGGGCCGGGATCGCTAGGGTCCCCGGCCTGTTTAGCGACTTATTTAACGTGGCTGCAAGCCGGCCGGCTCAAATCACCACGGGATAAGTGCTGCTGATATTCGTTCCCGCTCTTTCCGTCAAGGCGGGCATCGGCTAACCGGTAAAATCCATGTTTTGGGCCTTTTATGGCTCCAAGCCGTCTTGAGGGACTGCGTCCGTGTCGTTCGTGCTGCAAGACGATGCCAATGGGATCCTGCCCGACCGCATGATCGCGGCGATGGCGGATGCGGGCCTGATCCTGCCGGCCTATCCCTTTGTCGAGAGCCAGATCCAGCCTGCGAGCCTCGACCTTCGTCTCGGCGACATCGCCTATCGCGTGCGCGCGAGCTTTCTCCCCGGTCCCGACGCCACCGTCGCCGAGCGCATCGATGAATTGAAATTGCACGAGATCGGCCTCGCCGACGGCGCGGTGCTGGAGACCAATTGCGTCTACATCGTGCCGCTGCTCGAGAGCCTCGCGCTGCCGCCGGAGATCATCGCGGCTGCGAACCCGAAGAGCTCGACCGGGCGGCTCGACGTCTTCACCCGCGTGATCGCCGACGGCACGCGTCGTTTCGACATGATCGGCGCCGGCTATCACGGCCCGCTTTATGCGGAGATCAGCCCCAAGACGTTTCCGATCCTGGTGCGCGAAGGCTCGCGGTTGTCCCAGGTGCGCTTCCGCACCGGCGATGCCATCCTCAATGCCGACGAACTCGACGCGCTGCATAGCGCCGAACGCCTGGTCGATATCGACGATGCCGATCTCACCGATGGCGTCGCGGTTTCGGTTGATCTCTCGGGCGAGAATTCCGGCGGCTTCGTCGGCTATCGCGCCAAGCGCCACACCGGCGTCGTCGACGTCGATCGCCGCGGCGGCTATCAGATCGATGACTTCTGGGAGCCGATCCGCGCGCGCGCCGACGGCAGCCTGATCCTCGATCCCGGCGAGTTCTATATCCTCGCATCAAAGGAAGCGGTGCAGGTGCCGCCGGACTACGCCGCCGAGATGGTGCCGTTCGATCCGTTGGTCGGCGAATTCCGCGTGCACTATGCCGGCTTCTTCGATCCGGGCTTCGGCTATGCCGGCGCCGGCGGGCAGGGCGCACGCGCCGTGCTGGAGGTACGCTCGCGCGAGGTGCCGTTCATCCTCGAGCACGGCCAGATCGTCGGCCGCCTCGTCTACGAGAAGATGCTCGCCCGGCCGGATGCGATGTACGGCCAGCGCATCGGCTCGAACTACCAGGCCCAGGGCCTGAAGCTCTCCAAGCATTTCAGGGTATAGCAGCTATCACTGCCGCCAATGCATGGCTGCCGAGGGCATGCACTGGCTCGCGCGGAAATCAGCTCTCCGGCCAATACTCATGTGCTGCGAGGCCTTCAAGCGCGAGGCCGTGGCTCAGATGCTTCAGCATCATCTCCTTGAGCTCCTGCACCATCACCACTCTCGCATAGCGAAGCGTGAGAGGCGGCTGCTTGAGAAGTTGCCGCGCAAGCTGCCTGGCGCGCGGCAGCAGTTCGGTTGCGGCGAGGACTTCGTTGACGACGCCGAGCTTGAGTGCCTCCTGCGCCGACAAACGCTGGCCTGTCAAAAGGAAATAGCGGCCGCGATTTATCCCGAGCAGATGCGGCCAGATGACGTGAACTCCGTCTCCAGGAACAAGCCCGTTCGGAACATGTGGAGCATCTTGAAAGACCGCGGTGTCGGACGCGAGCACGATGTCACTCAGCACCGCGATCTCGGCGTGGATGTTGACGGGGCCGTTCACGGCCGCAATGACCGGGACTTCAATATCGAGAAGGTCCATCAGAAGACGCTTCGCATCGCGATAGATGTGGTGCCAGGTGGTCGGTTCGATTTCGCTCCTGGGAAGTCGCTTGCCAAGCGTGGACGAGTCGATCTCTTCGATGAAGGCATCGCCGGTGCCGGTCATGATGACGATCTTGTTCTCCTTGTCCCTTTCGATGTCATGGAAGGCCGCCCCGAGCTGACTATGCGGACCGCTGCCCCACACCAGGGTCTTTCCATTCGTATGGAAGGTGATCTCCAAAACTCCGTCGCTACGCTCCATCCGGATATTGGAATATTTGCTCTTATAATCTTCGAACTGGGTCATGGTTGTCTCCTGCTGCACTTTTGCTGAGCCAGCCGAGCGGAAGGTACGTCCAGCTTGTCTGCTGTCTCGATGCTAGTCGGGTTTCGGCGATGCGGACAATCACGTGATTCCGCTATCCGAGCCTTCAAGTCCCGAGAGACTCCGTAAGAAGCCATTTGGACGTGCTGAAAGCCGACTTTCGAGGCTCTGCGGTGGTGGATTCCTCATTCCGGAATGCCATTCACAACTGAAAGGATCGCAGGGAAGCTAATCAATCACCGCTGCTGCTGCATCATAGCAAGGTAAGAGACTGAGGACCGAGCCGGCAAAAGAACAACGCCGATCAATCGGGCGTCGCTTTGCGAACTGCCGCGCCGCGCACAAGATGATCGACGACGGCCCGCACTCGGGGTGACAGTGATTTGGTCTGCGGAAACAGTGCAAACACACCTTGGGCATCGCGCGCGTCGTCTTCCAAGACGATTTCCAGCCGGCCTTCAATGAGGAGCGGCTCCACCATATAGCGATGGATATAGATCAGCCCCGCATCGGCCAGCGCGGCATTGACGAGTGCTTCTCCATAATCCGCTATCAGGCGCGCTTCCGGAATAATTTCCCGAACGTCTCCATCGGGGCCTGGCAAGCGCCAGGCGTGCATGCGTCCATCCGATGTTGAGCGACACATGATGCACGTGTGTTCCCTGAGCGCCGCGGAATCTCCTGGGCGACCCGCGCGCGCCAGATAACCGGGCGAGGCACAGACAACGAACCGTGCGGTATCGATCCGGCGAGCGATCAGTCGACTGTCGGGAAGCTCGCCGATTCGGATCGCGAGGTCGTAACCCTCCTCGATCAGGTCGACACGGCGATCCGAAAAGCTTGCTTCGATGAAGAGCTCGGTGTGGCAAGCGAGCAAAGTCGTGAGCTCAGGCACGACAACCAGTCGTCCATATGCGAGCGGCAGGCTGATACGCAGGAGGCCGCGTGGCGCGGCCCCGGTCCGGGCCAGCATCTCGCGGGCATCTTCGAGCTCGGCCAATGCGTTCCGGCACCGGCCAAGGAATGCCTCGCCGTCAGCCGTGAGGCTCAAGCTGCGCGTCGTGCGGTTCATGAGCCGAACCCCAACCTCTGTCTCCAGACGCGAGACCGCCTTGCTTACTGCGGAGGCTGTCAGATTCAGCTTGGCTGCGGCCGCCGTGAAACTCTTCAGTTCGGCCGCATGCACGAACGCGGTGACTGCGGCGAAATCCATGTCGACCTCGATTTGGAGCCCTGGTCATAAGTTAGGCGGCTGACCGGGCTTTACCAACCGCGCGTCGCGGCGCTGCCGACCAGCGCGCCGAGAGAGCGCGAAATTTCCTGTGGCCCTTCGGCACCGTTAGTCCCCGATCACAATTTACATTCTTTGTGACCACCATAACGACACAAAGAGGTTGTGGCCTACCTCAGCGTGCGACGGCTTGATGGGTGGTAGTGTGGACTACACTGTAACCTTTTTCGAGGTCATTGCGGGTTGGCTCGCCTTCAATGGGCTTGTTGCCATTGTACTGACCTATTGCGCTCCGGGTGAGCGCCTTTGGCGCCGTCATCGATCAGAACCTGTCGACCGCGGTCGTAGCCGCCACCATTCGGAAGGGGAAACGACAATTTTGATCGTGTTCAAGCCTACGTAACACTCGCTTGGTCTCGCGCGACGCGCGTTGTGGCGCAGACGCATCAACAGTGCCGGAAACGTTTCCCCGCGGTCGAATCTTTTTGACTGATCGGGCGTGAGATCATCCACTAGAGGCATGTTTGATGCAGCAATTTCATGTCTGATTATATTGAGCGTTGGTATTCTCATAGCCCACGCGATCGACGCACTTCGACCCTAGCGGTCCAGTGTCGTCCAGATATTTATCTGCGCCGGAAATCAACATAGAAGCGCCATCGCCGGGATAATTGGGGTATGCTCCGCACATGCAGGATAGCGACACCCTCTTGGACGCCTTGCGCCGCTCTGCCGACCCTGTCGTGGTCGATGCCGTCGATAATCTTGTCCAGAATGGCCGTGGCGAGGAACTGGCCCGGGTCAATGCCGTAGCCTTCGCCGCCGCCACGGGGCTGGACGAGGCAAAGGTCATTGCTGCCCTTCTGCACGCGTCGCGGCTGGGCCTGTTCGAGATGTCCTGGAACATTCTATGTCCGAGTTGCGGCGGCATCCTCGGCGCCAACGCGACGCTGCGAAGCGTGCAGAGAGAGGATTACCATTGCGCTTTCTGCGGGGTGGCGAGCGAGCCGGTGCTGGACGAAACGGTGGAGGTCAGCTTCACCGTCAGCCCCCGGGTTCGCCGCATCGCCGCCCACTCTCCAAACGAACTCGGCTTCTGGGACTATCACCGGCAAGTCTTTTTCGGGACGGGGGTTGTCTTCCCCGAGCCGGACGTGTTCGCCGAGCTCGCTCGTAAGGCTCTGTTGGAGACGATCGAGCTGCAGGCCGGCGACCGGATGATCCTATCTCTGCAACTGCCGACGCAGCCCGTGATCGTCTTCGACCCGGTGACCCATAGTGCCCATTTGATCGAGACCTCAGGCGAGCCGACGGCGGACCGCCGCGAGCTCTCGATGATCTTCATGAACCCGCCTACCGGCCTCAGCCGCGTGACCCTGTCTCCGGGGCCATTGCGTCTTCTGCTGGACAACCGGACGCAGCGCCGGGTCCTGGTCGGCGTCTATGTCACGGGCCCGGAGCTGGAACGGCTGATCGGCGGTCGCCGCCCGTTCCTAACCGCCAAGCGACTGCTGACGAACCAGACATTCCGCGACCTCTATCGGACGGAGACCCTTGACGTCGAGCAGCGGCTCAAGATCATGAGCCTGACCTTCCTGTTCACCGACCTGAAGGGGTCGACCGACTTGTACGATCGGGTCGGCGACCTCGTCGCCTATGATCTGGTGCGCTCACACTTCCAGATCCTGAACGAAATCGTGGCGTCTGAATCCGGCGCCGTGGTCAAGACCATCGGTGATGCCGTCATGGCGACCTTCCCGGTGCCGCACCGCGCCGTCTCCGCCGCCCTGAGAATGCGCGATTCGATGCGGCAGCTGAATGTCCGGCGGGGAGCGGAGGAACTGATCCTGAAGATCGGGATCCACGAGGGGCCATGCCTGGCGGTGAACCTGAACGACCGGCAGGATTATTTCGGCCAGACGGTGAACATCGCGTCGCGGGTGCAGGCCTTGGCCACCGGCGACAGCATCTTCGCCACCCAGGCGGTCGTACAAGATCCGGAATCGGCCCGACTCATTTCGTCGCGCGGGGTGGATGCCCAACCTCAGATGATCGCGCTCCGCGGTGTCGGCGAGCGCATGCCCATCTTCGCGATAAGTTGACCAGAGCGCGATGAGATCAGGTTGAATTGCATCCTCGCTGGAGGCTGCGCTCCCTCCCCCGCTTGCGGGGGAGGGCTGGGGTGGGGGTGTCTCCGCGAGTCGTGCTGTTCTTTTGCGTGGAGAGAGCCCTCACCCGGCGCTTGCGCGCCGACCTCTCCCGCAAGCGGGAGAGGTGAACGCGTGGACGGGCCGATTCAACGAAAACGCATCACGCTCCAGCCGGGCTGACCGCGAGCGGACGGGCTTCACAGACTAAAAGCCTGCCGGTTTGCCTTTCTGGTTTGGCGAAATACAATTCTGGCAGATATTCAGTTTGCGCTTGAGCTGATCGTCATCAGCTTGCTGGCGCGCTGCTTCTTCCTCCCAGTTCGTGGATTTTGACGCCGAACCCTGCTCCGTCTCGGCCTTGGACCGCTTGCGGGTCGTCCGTTGTTGCGGAAGAGAAGGGATGGCTTCCGCTGGAGGCTGATAGAAGCCGTCTACATCGGTAGGCCCCAACGAGCCCTGCTGGGCATGACAGCGGTCGCCAGATTGGCAGAATACTGCAGCGAACAGTAGGCCAGCATAGATGAGCTTCATGGACTCCTCTCCGGCACAATAAGAACCACCGAGCTGTGGCGACAGCGATGCTCTTATAGCAGCAGTCTCTCAAGCCCCGTGGATGCGTGCGATTGACCTACGCTTTCTCGTCGGTCACCGAGCATCTATCTGCAAAAGAAGTCAATTTTGAAGCTACGGAAATACCGTCGTTGCTTGACGCCTTTATGAAGCTTTCAATCAGCGCGGTCTGAGCGTTTGGTGGTTCACAAAACTGCGCCGCCGGGCTTGAAATACAGTGTCCCGGCGGCGTCTGTCTCAACTGGTGCCCGATCCGCCCGCTGCCGATGCGGGGTGGCCGCTCACGCGTTGGCGCCGCCGTCAATGGTAAATTCCGCCCCGTTGATCGAGCGCGCCTCTGGCCCGGCCACGAATGCGACCAGCGCTGCGACGTCGTCCGCCTTGCCGTAGCGGGGGATCGCCATCCGCGCCCGCTGGGCGGCCGCCTGTTCGCCTTCCGCGGGGTTCATGTCGGTGTCGGTCGAGCCCGGATGCACGATGTTGACCGTGATGCCGCGGTCGCCGAGATCGCGTGCCAGGCCTTTTGTCCAGGCAATCAGCGCGGATTTGCTCATCGAGTAGAGGCTTAGACCGGGACTGGGCACGCGGGTCGCGAGATTGCTGCCGATCGAGATGATGCGGCCGCCTTCGCCCATGTGCGCTGCCGCCGCCTGCGATCCGACCACCACCGCCCGCACGTTGACCGCGAGCGTCGCATCGATGTCTTCAAGGCTCAGCTGGTCGATCGGTCCGCCCCTGGCGATGCCGGCATTGTTGATGAGGATATCGAGGCCGCCAAGCGCCCTCGCGGCTTGATCCACGGCGGCTTTGACCGCGGCGGCATCGGCGCTGTCGGCCTTGATCGCAAGTCCCCGCCGGCCCAATCGCTCGATCTCGGCGACCACCGCCTGCGCCTTGTCGGCCGAACGTTCATAGGTGATTGCAACGTTCGCGCCATCGGCGGCGAGCCGTCTTGCGATCGCAGCGCCAATCCCGCGGCTCGCGCCGGTTACCAACGCCCGCTTTCCCTGCAATGCGCTCATGTTCCATCTCCATTTGTGTGTCGATTGATACAGAAATAGCGCCCGTTGCGTCGGGCCGTCAAGCGCATTAATTTAGTGAACGACACAGAAATAGGGTGGACGAATGGTCGAGCGAGGTCGCCCCAGGGGCTTCGACAAGGATGCGGCGCTCGCGCGCGCCATGGAGGTGTTTTGGGTGAAGGGCTATGACGGGGCCTCGATGACCGATCTCACGACGGCGATGGGGATCGCTTCGCCAAGCCTCTATGCGGCCTTCGGCTGCAAGGAAGAACTGTTCCGGCAAGCGCTGCAATTGTATCGCGCGATCCAGGGGCCCGAGATCTGGGGTGGCATCGCGCGCGCGCCTACCGCCTATGAGGCGGTGGAAAGCTATCTCATGCAGACGGCGAGGGCGTTCACGCGCCGGAACCGGCCGCCGGGTTGCCTGGTGGTGCTGTCGGCGCTGCACGAGACCGAGCAGTCCGAATCGGTGCGGCGCGAACTGATCGCGATGCGCGCGAAGAATGTCGAGGATCTGCGGCTGCGGCTCCAGGAGGGCGTGGTATCCGGCGAGATATCAGCAGAGGCCGATCTCGCGGCGATCGCGCGATACTACGTCACCGTGCAACAGGGCATGTCGATCCAGGCACGCGACGGCGCGACACGGCGGGAGCTGGAACGCGTTGCGCACGCGGCGCTCGCGGCATGGAAGCCTTTGACCAGCGCGCCCGGCTGAGCCTTAGGGCAGATCGTCGCCGCCGGTTGCCGCAGCCAGGTCAACCGTGTCCGGATTGCCGGAAGTGCTGCAGCATGTCCATGAGGGCTTCGCCGCTCGCGCTCAATTCCTCGAAGTGGATCCTGGATAGTTTACGCAGGCGGCGCTCGCCCTTTGCAGTCAACCGAACCAGGATGCGCCGCCTGTCGTCGGGATCAGCAGCGCGAGCAATCAGGCCGAGCTTTGTCATCCGATCGATCAACTCGACTGCGGTGTGATGCCGGATCAGGAGAAGCTTCGCCAGGTCGCCGACCGAGACTGGCTTGTCATGTGAGAAGCCCTTGATCGACAGCAATGCCTGGTGCTGCTGCGGCGTCAGCTTCTCCTTGCGGGCGGCGGTCTCACTGAAGGCGAGGAATCTTCGCAGTTCGTACCGGAATCGGGCCAGCGCGTGGTAGTCGACGGTCCGAACCTCGTCCGCTGCCTTTGAGACCGGCCGCTTCACCAGCCGTCTGATCCTGGTTTGGGTGGTCACGGGATGTTCTCGATTGCGCTCAACGCTCATCAATCACAGATCGCATGGCGGTGAAAGGCCGGACTCGGCGTTCGAGCGCTCAAGCCTCGCTTTCGGCCTGTTGCGTTCGCGTCATGGCCACCCTTCAAAATATATCGTAGTACGATCTATTTGCAGCGCGGTATAGGCGTTGCAGCACGAGACCGCGGCCGCGCCGCGGGCAAGAAGAGGGAATTTTGCATGCATCATCTGCGTTCGGCCGGGTCGCGGCCGCGCCTGGGCGATTTCACCACCGACCCGCGTGTGCTGGTGCTCGTCGCCATGGCCGCGGTCGTCGGCGCGGGCGGTGTTGCCGGGGCCTGGGTGTTGCTGAATGCGATTGCGCTCGTCACCAACTTGGTCTGGTTCCAGACCATCAGCACCCATGCCAGTTCCCTCGCCGAGGTGAAGCCCGACTGGTGGATGGTCGCCGCTCCAGTCCTGGGCGGGGTGGTGATCGGGCTGATGGCCCGTTTCGGCTCGGAGAAGATTCGCGGCCACGGCATCCCCGAAGCGATCGAAGCGATCCTGATCGGCGAGAGCCGCATGTCGCCGAAAGTGGCCGTCCTCAAGCCGCTCTCGTCGGCCGTTTCGATCGGGACGGGCGGCCCGTTCGGTGCGGAAGGACCGATCATCATGACGGGCGGCGCGATTGGCTCGCTGTTTGCCCAATGCTTCAGCCTCAGCGCGGCCGAGCGCAAGACCCTGCTTGTGGCCGGCGCGACCGCCGGCATGACCGCGATCTTCGGCACGCCGGTCGCGGCAGTGCTGCTGGCAGTCGAATTGCTGCTGTTCGAATGGAAGCCGCGCAGCCTCATCCCGGTCATCACCGCTTGCGCGGTCTCGATCGCCTTGCGGCCGTACCTGCTCGGATCCGGGCCGCTATTCCCGTTGTCCGGGACGCTCGCGGTGTCGGGCTGGGGGCTTGTCGTCTGCGCCGGCGTCGGTATCGTCGCCGGACTGCAATCGGGATTGCTGACCGGCCTTCTTTACAAATTCGAGGATTTCTTTGGTGCTCTACCCATCCACTGGATGTGGTGGCCGGCGCTTGGCGGACTGGCCGTCGGTCTCGGCGGCCTCATCGAGCCAAGGGCGCTTGCGGTCGGTTACGATGTGATCGGCGACCTGCTCGCAAGCCATGTCACTGCGAGGCAAGTCGCACTCATCCTCATCGTCAAGTCGATCATCTGGATCGTCGCGCTTGCGTCGGGCACCTCCGGCGGTGTGCTGGCGCCGCTTCTCATCTTTGGCGGTTGCCTCGGATGGCTCGAAGGGCAGTATCTGCCCGGCGATACCGGTGCCTGGGCACTCATCGGCATGGCGGCGATGATGGGCGGCACCATGCGCTCGCCATTGACCGCGGCGCTATTCGCCGTGGAATTGACCGGCGATTTTGCGCTTCTGGTGCCACTGTTGATCGCGACCGGAGCGGCCTATGCCGTGACCGTGCTGATGCTCAAGCGATCGATCCTGACCGAGAAGATTGCCCGGCGCGGCCAGCACATCGTGCGCGAATACGGCATCGATCCTTTCGAGCTGCTGCGCGTCGGTGAAGTCATGGTGCGCGAGGTCGAAACGCTTCCGGCCGACATGGGCATGGAAGAGGCGATCAACTTCTTCTCGACAGATGATCCGCGCCACAAGTCCTATCCGATCCTGACCACGGATAGACGCGTCGTCGGCATGGTCAGCAGGGGTGATATCCTGCGATGGCGACTGGAAGAACCAACCAACAATGATACCCTCGGCGACCGCTTGTCGGACGATGCGCCGATCGTGGGATACGCGGATGAGCCCGTTTCCCGGCTGGCCGATCGCATGGCGACCGAAGGCGTTGGCCGCGTTCCGATCGTCGAGTTCGGTACGATGCAGCTTGTCGGCCTTGTCTCCCGAAAAGACCTGCTGCACATCCGGCGAACGTCCCGGCTGGCCGAAGAGGCGCGCGTTGCCTATTTCGGGACGCGACGTCCGGCGCTTCCCAAGGCCGCGCAAATGGCGGCCGGCCAGCAAGGTTGACTAGAGCATATTCGGTTCTGATTGAATCAGAACCGAAGCTCTAGATTCTTGTTTTGACGCGTTTTCTACGCAGATAAGTCTACGCAATCTGCGTAAACTTGATTGCTATGCGAACCGGTGTCCACTTCGCTCGAAAACGCTCTCGTCCGAACCCCGCCGACCTACTTCGCGAGCAGCTCGGTCAGGTCGGTCGAGCTCGAACAGCGCAGCTCATCGATTTGCCGGGCCAGCAGCAACGCGCTCGCCCTCAGCGCCTCCAGCTTTGAAGCCTCGGGATGCTGTCTTTCCAGCTCGGTGATTCGCTCATTGAAGCCGGCCAGCTCATGCTGAAGCCGGTTGATCTCTGCCGTGGCGTCAGTGGACACCACCGGCGCAGATAGTCTGGTCGCCCGCATAACCATCTCCCCAAGTATGGTTGAGGCTTGGTGAACCGAATTCGTGGCGGCACCGAGAAGCTTTTTGGGCGAGGATGCGACTGCCGCGGGTAATGTTTGCGTTCGCGTGCAACAAAGCCACAGTAGGAACTCGGTCGGCCTAGAGCAAATTCGGTTCTGCACGCGAACCGGTTTCCACTTCGCGCGAAAGCGTCAAGGTCGATCCGCCCGCTATTTCGCCGCCGAATGCGTCGCCGGCGTCACGCGCCAGACCGTGTTGCCGACGTCATCGGCCACCAGCAGCGCGCCGTCCTTGGCGATGCGCACGCCGACGGGACGGCCCTGGGCCTCGCCCTTGTCGTTGAGGAAGCCGGTCAGGATATCCCTCGGTAGCCCTGCGGGCTTGCCATTCGCGAACGGTACGAAGATCACCTTGTAGCCGGAGCGCGGCTTCCGATTCCACGAGCCGTGCTGGCCCATGAAGGCGCCACCCGCCATGTCAGGCGGAAAAAGATTCCCAGTATTGAATGTGAGCCCGAGCGAGGCGGTATGTGCGCCGAGCGCAAAGTCCGGCACGATCGCCTTCGCGACCAGGTCCGGCCGTTGCGGATCGACGCGGCTGTCGACATGCTGACCGAAATAGCTGTAGGGCCAGCCGTAGAAGCCGCCATCCTTCACCGAGGTCATGTAGTCGGGCACCAGGTCGTTGCCGATCTCGTCGCGCTCGTTGACGGTGACCCAGAGTTCGCCGGTCTGCGGATTCCATGATGGCCCGTTGGGGTTGCGCAGGCCGGAGGCGAAGACGCGCCACTCGCCGCTTCCGCGATCGACTTCGAGCACCGCGGCGCGATTGGTTTCGGCCTCGATGCCGTTCTCGCCGACATTGCTGTTAGAGCCGACGGTCGCATAGAGCTTGCTACCGTCGGGGCTCGCGGTCAGGTCCTTGGTCCAGTGATGATTGAGGGTGCCGGCGGGCAGGTCGGCGAGCTTCGCGCCGGGTGCGTCGATCTTGGTGTCTCCCTCGCCATAGGGGAAGCGCATGATCGCGTCGGAGTTGGCGACGTAGAAGTCATTGCCGACGAGCACCATGCCGAATGGCGAATTCAGGTCCTTCAGGAAAATGCTGCGGGTTTCGGCGACACCGTCGCCATCGGCATCGCGCAGCAGCCTGATGCGGTTGGCGCTCGGCACGCCGGCGCCGGCCCATTTCTGCGCCTGCCTGTAGATGAAGCCCTTGATGCCCTTGCCGTCGTCCGGCTTTGGCGGCGCATTGCTCTCGGCCACCAGCACATCGCCATTCGGCAATACATAGACCGTGCGCGGATGATCGAGCCCGTTCGCGAACGCGTTGACGGCCATTCCGTTGCCGGCGGTCGGCTTGGTGCCGGCGGGCCACGGATTCGGCGTGGCGATGTCGACGGTCGGGATCAGCGAATGTTCTGGCGGCGGCAGCGCCGGCGACGCCCCGTAGCTCTGCGCGACGGTCTTGGTGTCCTGCGGATCATTGCAGGCGGAAAGCGACAGCGCCAATGCGCCGATCGACAGTGCCAACAGCAGATTTGTGCGCATGTTGGGTTCCTTGAAATGTGGCGCAGGGACAATGCGGCGCGAGCGCGAATGTTCGTATCGTCAGGCGTGAATTTCGTGTGGCGCAACGCGGCCAACCTCGCAGCAACCGGAACGGGAGCAAGCATGACCGCAGGCTGGCTCGCGTGAGCATGCTGACCGGCCTGTTCGAGCGGCTGGTGACGGGCCCGCCGCCAGATTCCGGTGCTTCTGAAGCTTGTTTCCGGCGGCAGGGCGCCATTCGCCAGGCGATCGGCTAATCGCGCAGGGGGCCCCTGCGCCGGGCGCACGTGGAATTGATCGCGGCCGTGGTAGGGAAGCACCGCGCCGCGGCAACCAGACCGCGTGGCTGGGAGTGGAAATGGCTGATATCGCGGTTGCCGAAATACCTGTCGACGAGGAAGAGCGCCCGCTGCCGCCGCCGGTGAGGGCGCCGGCGCGCAACCGCCTGCTCGACGGGCCGATCCTGCGCACGCTGTTGTGGCTTGCCTGGCCCAACGTGATCGCGCTCTCGGCCGGCACCTGCGTGGTGATCGCCGAGACCTCCTATATCGGCCGGCTCGGCGTGGAATCGCTGGCTGCGATGGCGCTGGTATTTCCCTGCGTGATCCTGACCATGACCATGTCGGGCGGCGCCATGGGCGGCGGCGTGGCGTCGGCGATTGCGCGCGCGCTCGGCGCCGGCGAGACCGAGCGTGCCTCCACGCTCGCGGCGCATGCGCTTCTGATCGGCATCTCCTTCGGGCTCGTCTTCATGCTGGGCATGCTGATCTTCGGACCGAGTCTGTTGGAATTGCTCGGCGGCCGCGGCAACGTGCTGGCGCAGGCGATCGCCTACAGCCAGATCTTCTTCGGCGGCGCCGTGCTGCCGTGGCTGATGAACACCATGGCGGGCGTTTTGCGCGGCACGGGCAACATGAAATTGCCGTCGACCATGATCCTTTCGTCCGCGATCTGGCAGATCATTCTGGGCGGCACGCTTGGCCTCGGGCTCGGCCCGATCCCGCAATTCGGCATGCGCGGCGTCGCGGCCGGTTCGCTGATCGCCTATTCGATCAGCATTGCCGTGATGGGCTGGTATCTGTTCTCCGGTCGCGCCCGCGTCAAGCCGAAGCTCAGGGGATTGCGCGTCCAGTGGGCGATGTTCATCGACATCCTGAGGGTCGGCGCCATTGCCTGCTTCTCGCCGCTGCAGTCGGTTTTGACCATCAGCATCTTCACCCACATGCTGGCGAATTTCGGCACCGCGATCCTCGCCGGTTACGGCATCGGCGCACGGCTCGAGTTCATGCTGACGTCGCTCGCGTTCGCGACCGGCATCGCCTCGGTGCCGATGATCGGCATGGCCGTCGGCGCCGACCGCATCGCGCGGGCGCGGCGGATCGCCTGGATCGCGGGCACGGTATCGTTCGTCGCGGTCGGCGCGATCGGCACCTTCCTCGCCATCTTCCCCGACCTCTGGGTCAACATCTTCACCGATGATCCCGCCGTGCGCCTCGCCAGCCGCCAATATTTGTCGACGGCGGCGCCGATGTACGCCTTCATCGGGTTGGCGATGTCGATGTACTTCTCCTCGCAGGGCGCAGCGAAGGTGCTTGGCCCGGTGCTGGCGCAGACCGCGCGCCTCGCCTTCATCGCAGCCGGCGGCTGGTGGCTGTCGACGCATGAGGCGACCGCGCAGAACTTCTTCATGCTCGCAGCCGCCTCGATGGTCGTGCTCGGCGTGCTCTCATGCGTAAGCGTGGTGCTGACACGCTGGGAGCCGAAGCCGGTACCGATGGCGAAGGTGCGGCCGGCGCTGGGATAGCACCGTCATTTCGGGGCGTCCGAAGGACGAACCCGGAATCTCGAGATTCCGGCCCTCTGTGAGTGAGATCACGGAGCGGGCACCCGGCGCGCGGTGAACTCCACGTTGAGACGCCATGTCGCGCCCTGGTCGGCGGAGACTTCGCCGCGCCAGAGAAAGGAATCTGGCGTGATCTGCGAAAAGCCCCACCGCACCAATCGACCGTCCGGCCGCGTGCCCAGTTGCACGATGTCGGCGCCCTCGGCGCGGCCGATCATCTGCAGGAAGGTGCGCGTGACCGGATCGCTCCATTGTATCCGCCAGGCGTCGAGCTCGGGATCGTAGACCCTGAGCGTGGTGCCGTAGGAATTGGCGTTGGCGGTGGCGTCGGTCCGGCGCAATTCGCCGCGCGGCGGCACGATCCAGACATCCTGGATCGCGCGGCCCTCCAGCGCCCATCCGAAATGCCACTCGCCCTTTCGCTCTCGCCTGGTGCCGTCCTCGGCAATGTGGGTGACATCGAGATCCCAGGAGCCGACGAAGCGCCCGTAGAGATCCATCTTGCCGGCGCGGTCGGCTGCAGCACCGTCCGCGCCGAGCGCGTCGAGGAACGGGTTCATCACGCCGCTTCCCGGCGGAGCTTGTTCTGCATCGCGCTCACGCCAAGATCCATCTGGGAGGAGATGTAGGGCGCGATCTCGTTCGGCAGCACGTCGGCGATCCACGTCGCGCGGCTGCGGGAGTCGCCGTCGGCAACCACCTGGATGGATGCGCTGTGCTGCTTCAGCCGCTCGCTGACGACGGCATAGACCAGCCGCCGCCGCGAATCATCGCAGTCGACCAGCAGTTCACGCACCACCGTGCCATTGGAGAAGGTGACGATGCGGGCATCGCCGTCGAGCTTGGTGTCGAGCACGAAGCCTGGCACCAGCCGCGTATGCAGCGCGCCGAAATCGCGTAAGGCATCCCAGACCTGGTCGGGATGCGCGTCGATGATGAATTCTTTGTGGATGGAAGCCATGGGAGGAGTCCTTTTGCAGGTGGGATCGTCATTGCGAGGAGCGAAGCGACGAAGCAATCCATGCTTCCACAAGCGGCGAAATGGATTGCTTCGCTCCGCTCGCAATGACGGCGGAGATGACGGTGTTGGTCACGTACACACCGCCTCGACATTGTTGCCGTCGGGATCGATCAGGAACGCCGCGTAGTAGGTCGGGCTGTAATCCTTGCGAGAGCCGGCTGCGCCGTTGTCGCGGCCGCCGGCTTTCAATCCTTCGCTGTGGAATGTCTTGATCGCATCGTGGTCCGGCGCGCGGAATGCGACATGGGCGCTGCCATTGCTCTTGCCCTTGTGCAGATGCAGCCATAGCGCCGGCTCGCCCTTCGGGCCGAAGCCGGCGCCGGCGGCATCGCGCGAGCACAGGACATAGCCGAGCGGGGCAAGCGCTGCGGTGTAGAAACGCACGCTGGCGTCGAGATCGCCGACGCGCAGTCCGATATGGTCGTACATGATGGTTCTCCAGTGCTTTAAGCGCGCCTGACGACGCGCGGGACTGGAGGAGGCTAGCTAGTGCAGCGCCAGCCGTTCTTGGAAAATCTTGCGGTCGCCGCGCGAAGCCTTCCGGAACGCATGCGGCGAGACGCCGGCAGCGCGGTGGAACGTGCGCACGAAATTGGAGAGATCGCCGAAACCGACGTCGTAGGCGATCTCGGTGATCGGACTGTCGTCATCGGCCAGCCGCCGCGCCGCGTGGCGCAGCCGCGAGCGCACGAGATATTGATGCGGCGTCACGCCGAGGACTTCCGAGAACAGCCTGAGGAAGTGGAACGTGCTGATGCCGGCCTGGTCCGCCGCATCGTCCAGGCCGATATCCCGGTGCGCATGCGCGTCGATCCACAGCGCCGCTTCGACTGCCCGGCGGCGGTCGCGCAGGCCCGCCGTCACCGGCCTCGCCGCGCGGCCCGAGACCACCTCGATGAAGCGGCTGGCCAGGAGATGGCCGGCCTCGTCGAGGCCGATGTCGCTGTTGCCATCTGCTGCCGTTTGCGCGAGCTCGCCGAGCACCATCAATTCCGGCAGCGGCGGCACTGATCCGATCTGCCAGACCGCGCGGCTGTCGCCGATCGCCTGCACCAGTTCCGGATGCAGGAAGAACGACAGGCATTCGTCGCCGCCGACATGGTCGTGGGTGCAGGTATATTCGTCGCCGGGATGGCCGACCAGGATCGCGCCGGTCACCAGCTCATGGAAACGGCCGCGGCAGCGGCAGCCGAAGCTGCCCTTGCGCACATAGGAAATCGAATGCGCATCATATTGTTCGGCAAACGGTTTCTCGCCGGGCACCGCGGTGCAGCGGAACTCGTTCACGGCAATGCGCTCACGCTGCAACAGCGGCCTTCGGATCATGCCGTAAGACTTAGCGATGCGCCCGCGACGGCGCAACGGGGCCGCAGCACGTCGAATTAGGTCAGGCGATTGCGGCGTCGAAACTGGAATCTTGACGTTTTCCGTTAAGGAGAACGCGAGAGGCGACTTGGCGAAAGCCCCGGTCTCGGCTAATCAGGAGGGGCAGCGCGATCCGCGGGCGTAGTTCAATGGTAGAACGGCAGCTTCCCAAGCTGCATACGAGGGTTCGATTCCCTTCGCCCGCTCCAGCTTTACCGCCCGCTCTCATCGCCGGCGCTTCGAAGCTTGGCTTGTATCCACATCGCAACCACAGGCAGAGATTCGGCCTGGCGTCCAACTGTTGGTGTTACCGCAGTAACTCTGTTCTGGCTTTCAGCAACACGATTGTAGCTCGACCCCGTCACTAAGCGTGACGATCAAAAGGGTATCGGAGCGACTGTTGCTCATGACCACCATCTGGAGCCGCAAATCGGCGGCGGACCTCGCCGCTGAAGATGACACCAAGGTGGGTTCGATGAGGCGCACGCTGTCGGCAGCCGATCTGACCGCGTTGGGGGTCGGCGTCGTCATCGGCGCGGGAATTTTCGTGGTAACCGGGCATGCGGCGGCAGAGAACGCTGGGCCGGCGGTGGTGCTCTCGTTTCTGTTCGGCGGCATCGCCTGTGCGTTCACCGCGCTGTGTTACGCCGAAATGGCCGCGATCGTTCCGGTCAGCGGCGGTGCTTACACCTACGCCTATGCGACGCTGGGCGAGCTGGTGGCCTGGATCATCGGCTGGGACTTGATCCTCGAATACCTGATGGGCGGCGCTACGATCGCGATCGGCTGGTCCGGCTATGTTGTCAGCTTTGCCCGGGATTTCGGCCTCGACCTTCCGGCACGCTTCGCCACCGCACCGCTTGCCTACGACGCGGTATCGCACACATGGGCGTTGACCGGTGCCATTGTGAACGTGCCGGCGATGGTCGTGGTTATCCTCGTCGGCTCGCTGCTGGTGACAGGCATCCGGGAAACGTGCCGCTTCAACAACGTCATCGTCGCGGTCAAGCTGATCGTCATAGGGCTGTTCATCGTCTGCGCCGCACCCGCGATCAACACGGCGCATTGGGTGACGCCGGTCAATCCCTCGGGCGCTTTCATCCCGCCCAATGCCGGCACGGGCATTTTCGGTTGGTCGGGAGTGGCGCGCGGCGCGGCCCTGATATTCTTCGCCTACATCGGATTCGATGCCGTCTCCACGGCGGCGCAGGAAACCAGGAATCCAAGGCGCGACATCCCGATCGGCATTTTGGGTTCTCTTGCGATCTGTACGGCGATCTACGTGGCCGTTGGCTTCGTGCTGACGGGCATCGTGCCGTTCGATAGATTGAACGTGCCCGATCCGATCGCGGTCGGCATCGACGCCGCCGGGATAGGCTGGCTCGGGCCCTTGATCAAGCTCGGGATCATCTTCGGTCTCACCTCTGGTATTCTCGCGGTTCTGTTGGCGCAGCCGCGGGTCTTCCGCGCCATGGCCCATGATGGTCTGCTGCCACCGGGAGCGGCAAAGATCCATCCGAAGCTTGGCACACCCTACGTCGCGACAATCTCGACCGGTCTCGTCGTGGCGGTCCTTGCGGCGCTGTTGCCGATCGGCTTTGTTGCCGAACTCGTCAGCATCGGAACGTTGTTTGCGTTCGCTGTCGTCTGTCTCGGCGTTCTGGTGCTGCGCATCACCGAGCCAAACCTGCACCGTCCCTTTCGCGCGCCGGCGATCTGGCTCGTTGCACCGGCGGGAGTCGGGACCTCGCTTCTCCTGATGCTGGGGCTGCCGCTCGACACCTGGATCAGGCTCGCCGTGTGGTTGGTCATCGGCCTGCTGATCTACTTCGCCTACGGCGCAAGGCGCAGTCGGCTCGTCATGCGGTCACCGGTGGAACGGCTCCAAAGCCAGTGGCGGAAGGACGATCGAGCGTCTTCGCGGCTACGATAGGCGCCGTCAGCTGAGCCTTACCCGACGTCGAACTTGACACCCTGCGCCAATGGCAGTTCGCGCGAATAGTTGATGGTGTTGGTCGCCCGTCTCATGTAGCCGCGCCACGCGTCGGATCCGGATTCGCGGCCGCCGCCGGTTTCCTTCTCGCCGCCGAACGCGCCGCCGATCTCGGCGCCCGACGGGCCGATATTGACGTTGGCGATGCCGCAATCCGAGCCGAGCGCGGACAGGAAGGTCTCGGCCTCCCGGATGTCGGTCGTGAAGATCGACGATGCGAGCCCCTGGGGCACCGCATTGTGGCTCGCAATCGCCTCGGCAAGATCGCGGTAGCGCATCACGTAGAGGATGGGCGCGAACGTCTCGCGCGCCACCGGCCCGGTTTGGGACGGCATCTCGACCAGGGCGGGGGCGACGTAATAAGCGCTGGGGGATTGATGATCCACGCGGGTCCCGCCATGCACCTTGCCGCCGAGCGAGGTTGCCTCATCCAGTGCGCGGCCCATCGCCTCGAAGGCGGCCGCATCGATCAGCGGGCCGACCAGGGTGAGCGGCTCGCGCGGGTCGCCGATGCTGACCGAACGATAGACGCGGCTGAGCTTCTGCACGAAACCATCGGCGATGCTTTCGTGCACGAACAGACGGCGCAGCGAGGTGCATCGCTGGCCGGCGGTGCCCATCGCGGAGAACGCGATGCTGCGCAAAGCGAGATCCTGATCGGCCGAGGGCGTCACGATCGCGGCATTGTTGCCGCCGAGCTCGAGAATGGCCCGGCCAAAGCGCGCGGCGACGCGCCGGCCCACCTGCTTGCCCATCCGCGTCGATCCGGTCGCTGACAGGACGGCGACATCGGGATGATCGACCATCACCTCGCCGACCGTGCGGTCGCCCTGCACCAGTTCGGCGAGACCTTGCGGCGCGTCACCGAAACGCGCGAGCGCGCGTTCGACGATCGCCTGTACCGCGCAGGCGGTCAGCGGTGTCTTCTCCGAGGGTTTCCATACCACGGCGTTGCCGCACACCAGCGCGAGCGCCGCATTCCAGCACCACACGGCAACCGGAAAGTTGAACGCCGTGATGATGCCGCACACGCCGGCCGGATGCCAGGTCTCCATCATCCGATGACCGGGACGTTCGGAGGCGATCGTCAATCCATAAAGCTGGCGCGACAGCCCGACGGCGAAGTCGCAGATGTCGATCATCTCCTGCACCTCTCCGAGGCCCTCGGAGAGAATTTTGCCGGCCTCGATCGTCACCAGCCGCCCGAGCAGTTCTTTCGAGCTGCGCAGCTCCTCGCCGAGGAGGCGCACCAGTTCGCCGCGGCGTGGGGCAGGGACGGTACGCCACGCCAGAAACGCACTCCGCGCACGGGCAATCGCCGCGCGCGTGTCGTCATCGCTTCCAGGCCTGAGACGCCCGATGACCCCGCCGTCAATCGGTGAGCGGGCGATGAGCCCACCGTCCGTGACGAAGGCTGGCAGTGCCCCCAGCTTCGTCAGGAGATCGATGGCTTCTTTGGCAACGACGGACTTTGGCGCGGAACTGCTCATGGCGGATGTCCTCGGATCAGCGGCCGCGCATGCAAGCGCCCGCTCGATCCGCTAGCAAGTCCCGCAAGCGCTCGTCCGCTTCAAGTCACCCACCCGCCACGCGAAGAAACTTCGCGGGGCGGTGGTACGCGCTGCGCTGTTATGGCCGTGCTTCCAGGATCAGGTTGAACGGCGTTTCGGTGGCGCGGCGGAACCGGGTGAAGCCGGCCTCGCGGGCAATCTCGCGCAGCCTGGCCTCGCCGGCCTGCGCGCCCAGGGCGAGCCCCACCTCCTGGTCGAGGGAGGCCGGCGTGCAGACCATGGTCGAAGCCGCATAATAGACCCGCCCGATCGGATTGAGATTGTCCTCCAGCCGGTCGTTGGCGAAGGGCTCGACCAGCATGCAGGTGCCGTCCTTGGCCATGGTGCTGCGGGTATGCTTGAGTGCACCGACCGGATCGCCCATGTCGTGCAGGCAATCGAAGAAGCAAACGAGGTCGTAGCCATTTGCCGGAAACGTCTTTGCGGTGTGGGTCTCGAAGGTCATGCGATCCGACAATCCTGCATCTCGCGTCTGCTCGCGTGCGGCCTGGACCGAGCCCTCGTGATAGTCGAACCCGAAGAATGTGGATTTCGGGAACGCCTCCGCCATCAGCCGGGTCGATATGCCGTGGCCGCAACCGACATCGGCGACCTTGGCGCCCCGCTTCATCTTGTCGACGACGCCCTCCAGCGCCGGCAGCCATTCCTGCACCAGATGATGCTTGTAGCCGGTGCGGAAGAAGCGCGCCGTTCCGCAGAACAGGCATTCGCTGCGCTTGTTCCAACCGACGCCCTTGCCGGTCTTGAACGCGTCGGAGATCTTGGCCTCGTCGAGGAATGTCGCCGCCACGACGTTGCCGACCGCGCCCAGGAAAACCGGGCTCTCGTCGTCAGCTAGCGCCATGGCCTGTTCCGGCAGCATCGAGAATTTTCCCGATGCGGTGTCATATTCGACGTAGCCCGAGGCCGCTTGTGCCGACAACCATTCGCGTACATAGCGCTCCGCGGTGCCTGTCGCTTTCGCCAGCTCGGAAGAGTTCATCGGTCCCTTCTCGGCTAACGCCTTGTAGAGGCCGAGCCTGTCGCCGATCAGCATCAGCGACGCGTTCATGGCGGCGCCGATGTCACCAATCATCTTACCCATGAAAGAGTTCAGGCGGTCATTATCAACTTCCATGATATGTCTCCATCGAAATTGTTTTCACCGAATCCTGTCACCTTAACGCTGCGGAAGCGGACATTGCAGGATGCAAGACCGCCTCATCGCAGCGCGAGGTGATGGTATGGCCGTTTTGGTGTGAAGAGTGAGGCATAACGTCTCACGATGGCCAGATTGCCGTCACAAGCGCGCGAGCGGAAGCGCATGGCAGCGAGGCTGACGGATGTTCGCCGGCCGCACCGCCATGCACCGTTTCGCATCACGCGCCCTGCGGCACCTGGTCGAGGAAGCCCGTGATGCTCTTGATGCGGCCGTCCTTCAGCACCGCGAAGTCCGTGCCCTTGATCGGGCTGTCGGTACCGTCGGGACCGAGCCCCCAGGAAAAGCGGAGATAGTCGCCGAAACCGTTGGGTTCGCCGATCAGCTTGAACTTGAACGCCGGAAATTTTTCCTGGACGCCCGATATCAGCGCATCGACGCCTTCGTGGCCGTCGCCGCTCATCAGCGGATCGACATAGCGGGCATCGGCGGTCCAGTTCTCGGCCAGCATCTCGCGGCGCCGGCTCGGCGTGCGCTCGTTCCAAAGTTCGATATAGCGGCTTGCGATGGTCTTGTGGTCGGTCATCTTGCTCTCCTTCGCGTCTCGCCGAATGGATCGGCTGCCGCGGACTATCGGATGTCGGCGTGAGCTAATCGATTACCTCCGAGGTCATCACCTGCTGCCTGGAAATCGACAGCGGACGAAACCCGATGAGGTGCCGGTCGTTGGTCTCGCACGAGATCGCGCATGCGGCGCCGGCCGGTTTCGTCGCGTCGCTTGATCTCGGTCAATGGTGATGACCTGACGATGCGGGACAAACCCTCCGTCATCCCGGATTATCGGAGCGTGGTTATGAGCCTTGCCAACGTCATGGTGTACGTCGATCCCCAGCAGCAGGAAGAGGGACAGATCCGTGTCGCGGAAGCCATCGCGACCAGGTTCGGGGCATCGATCATCGGCGTCTCCGCCTTCGCCATCGAGCCGCCCTTCGTTGCCGAAGGCGTGGTGATCGCAGAGACCACGAAGGCCGATGTCGATCGGATGCAGGCGGACGTCGCCGCGAAAGAGCAATGGTTCAGGAAAGTCGTCGGCCTGGCAAAGGAGAAGGTCGAGTGGCGCTGGGGCGTTGAATATCCGACCGTGTTCCTGGCCGCGCAGGCAAGGGCCGCGGATCTCGTGGTCATGAAACGCAAGCAATTGGGCGAGGACTATTATCACTACATCGATTCAGCAGAGGCGATGCTGCGGATGGGCCGGCCCATTCTCTCGGTGCCGGACGGGATGACGGAGCTGTCGGCCGACCGCATCGTGGTCGGCTGGAAGGACACCCGTGAGGCGCGGCTGGCGGTGCATGATGCGCTGCCGTTCCTCGCCAGGGCGTCGCGGGTGACCGTCGTCGAGCTCTGCACTTCGGACCAGCAGGACGCCGCGCGGCTCCGTGTGCGCGACGTCGCAAACTATCTCGAACGCCACGGCGCGCACTGCCAATGCGAAGTTCGCGTGCATACGGCCGAAGCCGATGCCCGATACCTGATCCGGTTCGCAAGGGAAGAGCGGGCGGATTTGATCGTCACCGGCGGCTATGGCCACAGCCGGCTCGGCGAATGGATGTTCGGTGGCATGACCCGCGGCCTGCTGCAGGAGGCCCCGATCTGCCTCATGATGTCGCATTAGAGGGTTTTCGAGCGAAGTGGACACCGGTTCGCGTAAAGAAGACGCGTCAATACGAGAATCCAGAGTGTCGGTTCTGACTAAATCAGAAGCGAAAATGCTCTAGAAGATTTGGGATTTCGGGAGCCAATGATCGCCTACCTTCTCATAGGATCGCTTCACCGCCGCCCAGGCGGTCCGGTGTGCGATCTCCTCTTGCCGGCTGTCTCCCGCATTCGCGGCAAAGGAATGGTTGAAGGCTTCGCGATAAATGTCTTGCGCATGCGGAGGCAAATGGCTGCGAACCGGAAAAGGAAGATCTGCATTCGAGCGATAGGGCATGGAGAACTCCTTCGACCAGCCCCCTTGGCCGGCACCGCAATTCCTTGCGCGGGTGCGTTCCTCGCCGAAATGGAGCTAATATAGCAGTCCTGCGTTTGGTGCTTGATCGAGGTCAAACCTTCCGCCGCTGCCTGCCTGACCATGGCGCCGGCGAGCAAAAGGGGTGAGTGAGCTTGAGCGAGAAGCTTGAACGGCCGGAAGAGAAGCCGAGCGCCGACACTGATTGGGCGGTGCAGACACTGCTATGGCCAATGGCGGCTACGCGATTGGCGCTGGAAGCCTATCTGCATTGGTTCGCTCATCGCGAGCCGACGCCGCCCGAACAGCAGAGCGAACCGCCGCTGTCCTGGACGACGCCGAACGTGATCGCGTTGCAGCTTGCTTCGATGCGGCTGCGGGATTTTTCACGCAAGGAGACAGGCCAGCCGCTTCTGATCTGCGCCCCCTTTTCGCTGCACGAGGCCCTGATCGCCGATTTCGCGCCTGGCCACAGCCTAGTGGAGGCGCTGCAACAGGGCGGCTTGGATCGCATCTATGTCACCGACTGGTGCTCGGCCAAGCCTGAGATGCGCTATCTCTCGATCGACAGCTATCTCGCCGATCTCAATGTGGCGGTCGATGACATCGGCGCACCGGTCGATCTCATCGGCCTGTGCCAGGGTGGATGGCTGTCGCTGGTCTATGCCGCCCGTTTTCCGCACAAGGTGCGGCGGCTCGTGCTCGCCGGTGCGCCGGTCGACGTCTCCGCGCCCTCGGAGCTGTCGCGGATGGTGGCGAGTGTGCCCAAGGAAGCGTTCGACGAATTGGTGCACCAGGGAGAGGGCATCATCAGCGGCAGGCATACGCTTCGGTTCTGGAGCATGCCGGTCACCCTGCATGATGTTGCGGCGGCATTGCAGAGGGATGTCGCCGATGGATCGGAGCAGGGCAATGCGCTGTTGGCTCGTTTCGAGCGCTGGGATCGCGAGGTGCTGGATCTGCCGGGTACCTTTTATCTCGAGGCTACCAACTGGATCTTCCGCGAGAACCGGATCGCCGAGGGACGCTTCATCGCGCTTGGCCGCCAGATCGATCTCGCCGAGGTGACGGTGCCGGTTTTCCTGCTGGCAGGCGAGAGGGATATTGTCGTCCCGCTCGATCAGGCGCTTGCCACGGCGCGCCTGCTCGGCACGCCGCCACAACGGCTGGAACAAGCCTCCGAGCCGTGCGGTCATCTCGGTCTTTTCATGGGGCGCGAGAGCCTGGGCCGCTCATGGCGCCGGATCATCCACTGGCTCCAGGCCGGTGGTGACGACATCGCGGAGCTAAGGCCCAAGATCCGTGCGTGAACCGCAAGCCTTCAGCGGGAAGCAGCGCTAGCGCAACTCGGCCACGGTGAGTGGGCGCATCGCATTGGACGCGGCTATACGCTGAACGGTGGGCTGCCGGTGCGAAGCTTCGATCCGCTCGCTGCTTCGGCCATGAGCCGCCAGCAGAATGATCGCGACCGCGGCAGCGGCACCAAGCGCAATGATCTTGCGATGGGTGCCACGATCCGCGCTGGTCAATGAATGGTTCATGGCACACCTCGGTCGATTCCATCCGGTCAGGCGTTCAGGCGGTTCAACGCGGCGCGGTTCCGCAATTCGATCCGGCGCGAGGTCGGCAGCGCGATGGCGCCGGACTGTTCCAACTGAGTGAAGGTGCGAGACACGGTCTCGATGGTCAGGCCGAGGTAGTCGGCAATGTCCTGGCGCGACATTGCAAGTTCGATCGACGTCGTGCTCGCGGTGCGGCGGGCGATATCGAGCAGGAATCCCGCGACCCGCTCCTCCGCGGTCTTGATCAGGAGCAGCATGTGGTTGCGGAAGCGCTGCAATTCACGCGTGGTGGCATCCCAAAGCTGCTGCGCCAGATCCCTCTCGCGCTCGGCACGCAGCATCACCGCGCTGCGCTTGATGATCAGGACCTGGGCCCCGTTCACAGACTCGGCGGAAGAGGAGTGCGTTTCGCCCGCCTCAAAGCCGAAGATGTCGCCCGGCAGATAGAAACCGCCGATCTGGCGCCGGCCGTCTTCCAGCATCTTGTAGGTGCGGACGGTGCCGGAGACCACCTGATAGAGATATTCGGCTTCGTCACCTTCCCCGTAGATTTCGGCATTGCGCGCGTATTGGAAGGGCGTGCCCATCAGCGCAAGCGGCCCCTGCATGGCCGGGCTTCCGAGACGGTGCGGCGTGCTCGCGGCTTGGCGGAGGACGGTGCGGGAAGCTTCGGTGTACATGGCGGGCTCCTTCAAATCATCTGATGGAGCCAGAGTGCCTGCTCGCACCGCGCCTGAAAATTCGGAGTCCTTCCCTAAGGAAGATTACGGAGGGAATACGATTCCTTACCGTCGTAACAAGCAGAGCTGCGCGTCAGCACGAAGGGCGAACAGCAACGAAATGATCGAGCCAGTCAGTCCATAATTCTTTGTGAATTGAGTTGGCACCGTAGTTCGAGCGGTTAGGTAAAGTGGCTCCAAAGTGGCCGATGAGCGTGCCGGAGGGAGCAATACGGATGAAATCAATGAGAATGGTCGCAGGTCTCGTTGCGGTCGCATTGTCGTCAGGCGGCGCAGTCGCGCAGGACAAGGTAACGATCGCTATCGGCGGCAGCAGTTGCCTGTGCTATTTGCCGGCCGTTCTTGCACGACAGTTAGGGGAGTATGATCGGGCTGGCGTATCCGTCGATATGGTGGACCTCAGGGGCGGCTCTGACACGCTCACGGCAGTTCTATCCGGAAGTGCGGACGTCGTAACCGGATACTTTGATCATTGCGTCGAACTCGCCGCCAGGAAGCAGGCGCTGCAGTCGTTCGTTGTGTTCGACCGATACCCGGGCGAAGTCGTCGTTGTCTCTCCGGCGCATAACACCGAGATCAAGTCGTTATCCGACCTGGCAGGCAAGAAGGTTGGGGTCACGGCACCCGGCTCAACCTCAGACTTCTTTCTCAAGTTTCTCCTCAAGAAAAGCGGCGTCGATCCTGCGACCGTATCGGTCATCGGCATTGGCGTGGGCGCTACCGCGGTCGCCGCGATGGAGCAGGGTCAAATCGATGCAGCGGTGATGCTGGATCCGTCCGTGACGTATCTGCAGGGAAAACACTCTGATCTGAAGGCGCTGGCTGATACGCGATCTGAGCGGGACGCTCGTTCTGTGTTCGGTGCCGACTATCCCGGCGGGGCGCTTTACAGCACGGCGGCCTGGATAGGTTCGCACGAGAAGGAGGCGCAGGCGCTGACCGATGCGATCGTGAGGACGCTAGCCTGGATTCATTCGCACTCGCCGGAGGAGATCATGGCGAAGATGCCGAGCGAATTAATCGGCAAGGATCGGGAGCTGTATCTCGCGGCGCTGAAGAACACGATTCCCATGTTTTCGGAAACCGGGAGAATGGACCCCAAAGGCGCTGAGGTCGTACTGTCGGTCTTCAGCGAGAGTTCGCCGATAGTTGCCCAGGCGCATATCGACGTCAGCAAGACGTACACCAATAGATTCGTCGATCACGCCGGCACCCAAGGCGCACCGCTGACAAAATGACCGGAGCCTTATAGGCGGCGCAGACAGGCGCAGGCTGTAACCCGGATGGAACGCAGCACAATCCAGTGCGCTGACGCTCGCAATGACGGACGGCAAGATGGCGGAGCTTGATGCCGGCCGAAAGATCAATGCGACATCAGCGTCGGCACCGTCATGCTCTGGAGCATCTCGCGGGTGACGCCGCCGAGCAGCCGTTCCTGCAGCCGCGAATGCCCGTAACCGCCCATCACCAGCAGATCGAGGCTTTCGTCGGCCGCCACGGAGAGGATGGCCGGTTGGATTTCGGAGTGTGCGGCCGGGAACGCCACGACCCTGGCCGGCAGTCCAAGCCGCGCCAGATGCTCAACAAGGCGCTGTGGGCTTGCTTCCTCCGGAATCGCCGCTGGATTGCCGAGGGAAATGATCGTGAGCGCGTCGGCGTACCGCAGCAGCGGCATGGCGTCCCGCAGCGCACGGCCGGCCAGGCGGGTGCCGTCCCAGCAAATCCCGATGCGCCGTGCCGCAAATGCGCCGCGGAAGGTATAGGGCATGAACAACACCGGGCCGCCTGACTGGAACAGGATCTCCTGCGGCACGTCGTTGTCGAACGTATCGCGTCCGGGTTCCGGCTGCAGGACGACGGTCAGATCATGAAGTCGGGCGCTGGCACTGGCAATCGCCATCGCCTGGCCCGGCGTCGCGCTCATTGTGCGGCAGGTGTACGCTATCCCTGCGTGCTTTGCCTGAACCTCGAACACGCGCATCGCGGCCTCTGCGCGTTCAAGCGCACGCTGCCGGGTTTCTTCAACGATCAAGGCGACCGCAGCGCCGCCGGCCGCGGCGATCGGAACATTGGCGGTCTCGTAGGCGACCGCCAGCGCATCCAGGTGGGCGCCGTATGCCATGGTCAGCAGCACGGCCCCGTCAATGACCGGCCGCGCCGGACGTTCGGAAGGGATGAGCACCAGCAGGTTCTTGAACATCGTCATTCTCCCCCACAATTGGTGGCGATCGGCAAACTGAACACAATCATAAGAGCACACCGGCCGATCGGTGTATTGATCCAGGTCAGACGGCACCGTCGTCATTTTGACGCACATCAAGGCCGGGCTGGCGCACCGGTGCACGCTAGAGCTGCGGTTCTGATTGAACCAGAACCGAAGTTCCGGTTTCTTGTCCTGATGTGTTTTCTTCAGGCGAACCGGCGCCCACCCTCGGATCAGGTCCGAGGGCATGCTTCGTTCGAAAACGCTCTAGCGACCAAAGCTTGTTGGAGAGAAACAATGCTGGCAACGGATGTCATGCGAACCTGGTTCGCCACCATAAAGCCGAACGCGCCGCTGCTCGATGCCGTCCACCTGCTCCTGGAGACCAACCAGCGTGGCTTGCCGGTGATCGACGACGACGGAGCCTTGGTCGGCATCATCTCCGAGGGCGATTTCCTCCACCGTCAGGAACTGGGCGTGACCGGCCCAGCAGGGTTCTTGCTGGAGTGGCTGGTCGGAAGGGCGGAAGGTCATCACATGCGCGAGCGGACGCAGGGGCTGCAGGTCGATGCCGTCATGACGCGGGATCCTTTGCGGGTGGATGAGACGGCGACCGTCGACGACATCGTCACGCGGATGGACACGCACCAGATCTCGCAGGTGCTGGTGGTCCGCGACGGCAAGCCCATCGGAATCGTCGGCCGTACGCAGTTGCTCAGCGCGCTCGAACGTTGTTTGAGCCGGCAACAGTGACGAAAGCGGTTGGCGCCGGCGGAGATTGATCCGCATCAAGCAGCGCCCAGGAAATGCATCCAGTGTGAATTCGTACACGAGTTTACGCAGGGGATGCATGAAGCCATGGCTGAGGATGGTTCCGGGGATCGCGGGCGGGCGCCCGCTTCAAGACCCGCTTTTGTATGGGGTGTCTCGACATCGAGCTTTCAGATCGAGGGTGGGGCGCAGGCGGATGGCCGGGGCGACAGCATCTGGGATGCCTTTTGCCGGCAGCAAAATCGCGTCAGCAATGGCGACACCGGCGATGTCGCATGCGATCACTATCACCGCTACGCCGAAGATGTCGCACTGCTGCGCGACATCGGCGTTGACGCGTACCGCTTCTCGCTGTCGTGGCCTCGAATTCTGCCGCGCGGCCGCGGCGCCGTGAACGAGGCGGGCCTGGCCTTCTACGACAGGCTGATCGATAGGCTGCTTGCCGACGGCATCGATCCCTGGATTTGTCTCTACCACTGGGACCTTCCGCAGGCGCTCGACGATCTCGGCGGCTGGACCAACCGGGACATCGCAGGCTGGTTTGCCGACTATGCGGCGCTCGTCGCCCGTCGCTATGGCGACCGCGTCAGGCGGTTCGCCACGTTCAACGAACCCTGCGTGTTCACGCTGTTCGGCTATGGCTTTGGCTGGCACGCGCCCGGGATCGCCGACCGGACCGCGCTCCACAAGGCCATCCACCACGTCAATCTGAGCCACGGCGCCGCGGTCGATGTCTTGCGGGATGCGGTCCCTGAAGTCTCGGTCGGCGCGATCCACAACCGGCAGCCATGCTTTCCGTCCGGAACCAGCAAGGAGGACCAGGAAGCGGCGCTGGCCTTTGCCGACTACTGGAATGACGCCTTCCCGTTGCCGCAGCACTTCGCACGCTATCCCGCCAAGTTGGCCGAGGCGATCGAGCCGTTCCAGAAACCCGGCGACATGGCGCTGATCGCGCGGCCGGTCGATTGGTTCGGCTTGAACCATTACTCGCCGCACTACATCAAGGCGGACCCCGGCAACGTGATCGGATGTTCGTTCGGCCCCGCGCCCGCCGACGTGCAGCGGACCTCGATCGGATGGACCATTGTTCCCGATGCCTTCCGCGACACGCTGCTCGATATTGATGCGCGCTTCCGCCTGCCGATCTATGTGCTCGAGAACGGCACGGCGGCCGACGACAAGGTCGATAACGAAGGGCACGTCCAGGACATCGGCCGGATCGCCTATCTGCAGGCCTATACCTCGGCCATGCAGGAGGCGATTTCGGCCGGAGCGGACGTCCGCGGCTATTTCGTGTGGTCGCTGCTCGACAATTTCGAGTGGACCGCGGGCTATTCGCAGCGTTTTGGCCTGGTCTACGTCGATTATCCCACGCAGCAGCGGATTCCCAAAGCCTCCGCGCAGTGGTACTCGGACCTCATCGCCGCTGCCAGGCGGACGCCGGTTGGAACCGGCAGACAGATGACGGACGTCGTCGCGGCGAAAGGATGACGCGCAGCTCGACAGGAACGGAGTCAATGACCGGGACCAGCCAAGCATTGCTCGCCGACATCGGCGGCACCAATGCGCGTTTCGCGCTCGTCAGGGGTGGTCAGATCGGCCCCATCGAACACGTCAAGGTCGCCGACTATCCGACCTCGGCGGAGGCGATTGCCGCCTTCCTTGCCCGCCACGCGACGGGCGGCGCTACCACCGCGGCGATCTTCGGCATCGCGGGGCCGATCGAGAACAACCGCGTGGTGCTGACCAACAGCCCGTGGATGTTCGATGCGGCCAGCCTGCGCCAACAATTCGCTTTTGCGGCCGTGCACCTCCTCAATGATTTCGAGGCGCTGGCCTGGTCGCTGCCGGCACTCGGCGCTTCCGACCTGGTGTCGCTCGGCAGCCGAACTCCGGTCGCCGGTGCTCCCATGCTCGTGGTCGGTCCGGGGACCGGCTTTGGCGCGTCCTGCCTGGTTCCGTCGAGCAAACCGCCGGTGGCTATTGTCACCGAAGCCGGCCATGCCACCTTGCCGGCGACGTCGGAACGGGAGGAGCGGGTGATCGATCACCTGCGCGGGCGCTTCGGTCACGTCTCGATTGAACGTGCGCTATCCGGGTCCGGCCTCACCTATCTCTATGATGCCCTGAACGCCATCGACGGCGCCGGCGCGCCCGCGCGCGACGCGGCGTCGATCACGCAGGCTGCGCTTGACGGCAGCTGCGCGACGAGCCGGGCGGCGCTCGACATGTTCTGCGCGATGCTTGGCATGGTCTGCGGCAATCTGGCGCTGACCTTCGGCGCCCGCGGCGGCGTCTTCATCGCCGGCGGCATCGTGCCCCGTTTCGTCGACCATTTGGCTGCATCGGGTTTTGGCACGTGCTTCGCCAGCAAGGGCCGGTTCGAAGCCTATCTGCGGGAGATTCCAGTCCATATCATCACCCGGCCTGACGTCACTTTCGTCGGGCTCAGGGCGTTCTTCGAGACGAACGTCGCGGCGGCATAGATTCGCTTCACCTGTCCCGCAAGCGGGAGAGGGAGCGCAGCTTCATCGCGGCTGCGCCTCAATCTGATCGGCTCACGATCTACGGAAGCGGCTCGACCGCCGCGATGGCATCACCGGGCTTTGCCGCGATCGGTCGCGTGTCGCCACTGAGTCGGTCGAGCGACAGCAGCAATCCGCCGACGCGTTCGAGCGACGAAACCCAATCGGCGAGACGGCTGTAATTGTCGACGAGCCAGTTGAAGGAGCTTTGCACCAGCGTGAAGGCGGCGGCCGCTTGTGTCAGTTCGCCGAGTGTCATGGCGCCGGCTAAGAACTTCGGCGCGCACAGGATGAGCCCGATGATCGGGGCGAGCAGCGTGTTGCCGTGCGACACCAGCGTCGTCCGCATCAATTGCCAGCACAGATAGCGCCATTGGGTCAGCACATTCTGCAGCGCGCCGCGCAGGCCGCGCTCGACGTCGGCTTCCTTCAGCTCCGGCACCACCCCTTCGCCGAGGTCGCGCAGCAGGTTGGCGGCGTTGATCAGTTCGGCCTCGGTCTGGTTCTTGATCTGGATGATGCGCGTCAGCGGCGAGCCGACCAGCACCATCACGGCGGTGACGCCGCCCGAATAGATGATGACGCTGCCGACGAGATAGCCGGGGATCCAGATCTGGTGGCCGAACAGGTTGAACTCGGCATTGCCGCCGGTCGTCCAGAGCACCTGGAGGAAGATGATCGCCGTGAGCAGCGACGACACCAGGCCGAGCGCAAAATCGATCGGTGCATCGGTCGCGACCCGGGCGTCCGAGGCAATGCGGTATTCCGGAATGGTCTGCTCATCTTCGACGGTCAGGCGGGCGTAACGCTCATGATCGATCCAGTAGTCGATCAGGTGCGTCGTCATCCATTCGCGCCACTTGCGCTGCACGGTCATGCGGCCCCAGACCGACGTCACCGCGAGCAGGATACTCGCGCCCGCCAGCGGGATCAAAAGCAGTACCTCCGCGTGCAGCCGCTCCGGGCTGCGCGATTCCAGCGCGTTGAAGAAATCGCGATTCCAGTAGTTGAGCCGAAACTGCACGTAGAGCTGCAGCACGACGACGCTGACCAAGAGGGCGCAGAGCAGCCAGATCCGCCACGATGCCGGCGAGAGCCAGAAACCCGAGGCGCTCTCCCAGAATCGATGCCACCGCTTCTGCCGGATGTCGCGATTGTCGATCATCATTTTATGATCGAACTCTAGGTCGTATCGCGGGTCTGCGATTGATCTTGCGCAAACTCCGGCCAATGCGGCGATGCCGGCCGCATCGCAACGGCCGGCATCGCCATTCTCGTGCAATGCGCGTTTACTTCGCCGCGGTCACCATGATCTCGACATTGTATTGCGGCGCCGCCAGCTTGGCCTCGACGGTGGCGCGTGCCGGCGTGTTGCCCGCCGACACCCAGCCGTCCCACACGGCGTTCATCTCGCCGAACGTCTTCATGTCGGTGATGTAGATCGTCGTCGTCAGCAGCTTCGATTTGTCGGTGCCGGCCTTTGCCAGATGGCCATCGATGATCGAGAGGATCTCCTGGGTCTGTTTCGTCACGCTTTCACCGGCCGTCTTGTTGGCGACGACCCCGGCCAGATACACCGTGTTGCCATGCACGACGACCTGGCTCATCCGCGGCCCGGTTTCAAAACGCTGAATGGTCATATTGTTCTCCCGTTGATTGGCGGGTGACTACCTAGCGCAGCGGTCAAGCTCTGGCGAGTCGCGATTTATCCCACCGCCTTCGCCGCGGCGCGGCCCGCGTTTCGTCCCGAGAACAGGCAGCCGCCCAGGAAAGTCCCCTCCAGCGAGCGATAGCCGTGCATACCGCCGCCGCCGAATCCTGCGGCTTCGCCGACGGCGTAGAGTCCCCGGATGATCTCGCCGTCACTCCCGAACACGCGCGCATCGAGATCGGTCTCGAAGCCGCCGAGCGTCTTGCGGGTGAGGATGTTGAGCTTCACCGCGATCAGCGGTCCATGCGCGGGATCGAGGATGCGGTGCGGCGCGGCGGTGCGGATCAGGCGGTCGCCAATATATTTGCGCGCATTGTGCAGGTTCATCACCTGCGCGTCCTTGACGTAGGCGTTGGCGAGCTCGCGGTCGCGCGCTTCGATCTGGGTTCGGATCTGATCGAGCTTCAGCAAATTGTCGCCGGCAAGCTGGTTCATCGCCGCGATGAGATCCTCGAGCCCGTCGCGCACGATGAAATCGACGCCGTTTGTCTTGAACGCTTCCACCGGCGCCGGCGCGCCCTTGTTGGTGGCGCGCCTGATCGTCATGCGCCAGCTCTTGCCGGTGAGATCCGGGTTCTGCTCGGAGCCCGAGAGCGCGAACTCCTTCTTGATGATGCTCTGGGTCAGGATGAACCAGGAATAATCATAGCCGGTGCTCATGATGTATTGCAGTTGTCCGAGCGTGTCGGAGCCGGGAAACAGCGGCGCCGGCAGCCGCCGTCCGGTCGCGTCGAACCACATCGATGACGGTCCCGGCAGGATGCGGATGCCGTGCTTCGGCCAGATCGGATTCCAGTTCTGGATGCCCTCGACGTAGTGCCACATCCGGTCGCGGTTGATCAGCCGCGCGCCGATCGCTTCGGTGATGCCGATCATGCGGCCGTCGACGTGTTCGGGCACGCCGGAGATCATGTGCTTCGGCGGCTCGCTAAGCCGCTTCGGCCAGTTCTGCCGCACCAGGTCATGATTGCCGCCGATGCCGCCGGAGGCCACGATCACGGCTTGCGCGCGAAGTGAGAACTCGCCGACCACATTGCGCGAGGTGCTCTTGCCGCGCTCCATATTGGTCGGCTCGAGGATCGCGCCTGTGACGCCGTCGACGGCGCCGTTCGTCACCGACAGCGCATCGACGCGATGGCGGAACTTGAAGATCAGCCTGCCGCTCTTCTCGGCCTCGCGTGCGCGGCGCGCGAACGGCTCGACGATGCCGGGCCCGGTGCCCCAGGTGACGTGGAAGCGCGGCACCGAATTGCCGTGGCCCATCGCGTCATAGCCGCCGCGCTCGGCCCAGCCGACGATTGGAAACAGCCGATGGCCCATCGCGCGCAGCCAGCCGCGCTTTTCGCCTGCGGCGAAAGCGACGTAAGCTTCCGCCCAGCGCCGCGGCCAATGGTCTTCGTCGCGATCGAAGCCCGCCGTTCCCATCCAGTCCTGCAGCGCGAGCTCGTAACTGTCCTTGATGCCGAGCCGGCGCTGCTCCGCCGAATCGACCAGGAACAATCCGCCGAATGACCAGAACGCCTGGCCACCGAGCGATTGTTCGCCTTCCTGCTCGACCACGATGACGCGTTTTCCGGCATCGGTAATCTCTGTGGCGGCAACAAGGCCTGCCAAACCCGCGCCGACCACAATGACGTCTACATCCTCAGCCATTTCTTTCTCCCCCAAGTTCCCCGCGAATGAGACCTGTGCGTTCGCGCGCGGTCAATGGCCGATGGGGAGCTTGCTTGTGGCGGCTCTGCCGCGAGGACACGGTAAGGTTGTTCCGGTATGGGACCTTTCATCAAACTGCAGCGTGCGCGCAACACTCGATTTGAATTTGTTTCGACCGACCCGTGACGGCTGGACAAAAATCCGGTCCCGCAACACGCTGGCCAAAGTCTTGCATCACTAGACCAACTACAGATTCGATATTCGACTGGGGCAGGCCATGAAGTTCATTACGGGGTTGCTCGCGGCGGTTCTCCTGCTGGCGGGTATGGGGGCTTCACATGCGGTGGTGCGGATCGCCGACGATCGCGGCGGCAGGATCGGCACCTATGTCGACAGGTATCAAAGCCTTCGCAGTTCCGGCGAAACCGTCATCATCGATGGTCTCTGCGCGTCGGCCTGCACCATCGTCCTCGGCGCGGTTCCACACAGTCGGATCTGCGTCACTTCCCACGCCAATCTCGGTTTCCACGCCGCCTGGGATTTCGGCGCCAACGGCCGCGCCATCACCAATCCCGAAGCGACCCAGATGCTGTACTCGATGTACCCGGCGCCGATCCGCCGCTGGATCGCCTCGCGAGGCGGCCTCACCCCGCGGATGATCTTCCTGCGCGGCAAGACCCTGCAGGCCATGTTCAGGCCCTGCTATCTTGACGCCCAGGCCTCGGCCAGTCGGCCGCGCTAACGGTTCACCTTCTCGTTGCTTTGCGGGAAGGGCCGTAGCCCGGGTGGAGCGGAACGCGCAACCCGGGGGCCGCTGTGTCAACATTTGCGAGCGGCCCCGGGTTACGCTGACGCTCCACCCGGGCTACGGCCCTGCAGCACTCCGCATGATCTGACGACGCGGTGCAGCATTGCGCTTGCCGGCCGGCGGAACCGGGCTTATCTCAAGACCATGGTTCAGCCGGTTTCCGCCTCGCAAGGAATGACCGCACCTGTCTCGGCACAGGGCAAGGTGGCGTCCGTCATCGCCTGGAGTGCGGCGGGCTTGGGCGCGCTGATGGTGCTGGGCGCGGCCGCGCTCTGGTTCCATTACGGCACGACGGTGTTCTTCGAGACCATCGCGGCCGGCGTCTCGGCTTGTTTCTGAGCCGCTAAGAGGAATTTTTTCATGGATCGGACCACCCGCCCGCTTGTGATCGTGGCCGCCTTCGCCGGCAGCCTGGCGGTCGGGCTATTGCTGTTGTTCTGGACCATGGGCGGCTTGCGCAGCATGAGCACGCCGGCGGCGATCGGCGGCCCGTTCCAACTCACCGACCAGGTCGGCCAGACCGTCACCGACAAGAGCCTGAAGGGCAAGCCGACCCTGATCTTCTTCGGCTTCACCCATTGCCCCGACGTCTGCCCGACCTCGCTGTTCGAGATTTCCGAAGTGCTGCGGGCGATGGGCACGGACGCCGACAAGGTGAACGCCTATTTCGTCTCGGTTGATCCGGAGCGCGACACCGCGGCGGCGATGAAGGACTATCTGTCCAGCTTCGACCCGCATCTGAAGGGCCTCACCGGCGACCCTGATGCCATCGCCAAGGTGCTGTCGGCCTACCGCGTCTATGCCAAGAAAGTCCCGCTGAAGGACGGCGACTACACCATGGACCACACCGCGCTGATCTATCTGATGGACCGCGACGGCAAGTTCGTCTCGCCCTTCAACCTCAAACGCTCGCCGGAAGAGGCCGCGGCCGACCTCAAGCGCTACCTTTGAATCGCCACTAGAGCGTTTTCGAGCGAAGTGGATACCGGTTCGCGTGAAGAAAACGCGTCAAATCAAGAATCTAGAGCTTCGGTTCTGATTCAATCAGAACCGAAATGCTCTAGGCCCTCGCATCATGCCCCGGATGGTCTATAAGCCCCTCCAATTCCGCAACATTGCCCGGCCAAATGCCAGATCAGACCGCCTCGCTCGACATCTCCCGTGCTATCCGCGCCATCGCCGGATGGCTGGTTGCAGCGGCGTTGGCTGTCTGTAGCAGCGCGGCGATCGCACAAACCCCGCAGCCGCAAACCCCGCAGCCGAAGCCACCTGTCGAGGCGGCGCCGCAGGCGGTGCCCGGTTTCTGGGATCCGCGGCGGCGGCCGGAGCGGCCGGACCTGTCGCGCCTCACCGTGATCCGTTTCCTGACCGAAACCGATTATCCGCCGTTCAACTTCACTGGCCCCGACGGCAATCCGGCCGGCTTCAATGTCGACCTGGCGCGGGCGATCTGCGACGAGATCAAGGTCACCTGCACCATCCAGATGCGCCGCTTCGAGACGCTGGTGGACGCGCTCGCCACCAACCGGGGCGATGCCATCATCGCCTCGATGGCGGTGACGCCGCAACTGCGCACAAGGGTCGATTTCTCCGATCCCTATTACCGCGCGCCGGCCCGCTTCGCGTCACGGCGCGACACCGTGCTGCCGGAAGTGCGGCCGGAATATCTGGAAGGCAAGAAGGTCGGCGTCGTCGGCGGCACCGCGCACGAAGCCTATCTGAAGGCGATGTTCACCGACGCCGAGGTCCACGCCTATCCCAATGACGATGCGCTCAGGCAGGCGCTTCGCCGCGGCGAGGTCGATTTCATCTTCGGCGATGCGATCGCGCTCGCGTTCTGGATCAACGGCACGGATTCGGCCGAATGCTGCGCCTTCTCGGGCGGCCCCTTCGTCGAGAGCCGCTTCTTCGGCGAGGGCGTCGGCATTGCCGTGCGCAAGGGCAACGACCTGCTCCGGCAGGCGTTGAACTGGGCCCTGTTCCGGCTCTGGGAAAAAGGCCGCTACACCGATCTGTGGCTGCGCTATTTTTCCGTCAGCCCGTTCTGACGCCGTCATTTTGCATTTTGCTGCAGAGGCCGTTAGTTTCCGCGGCCTTGGAGACCCCCTGATGTCCGTGATTGACCTTGCCGCAAGCCCGAGCGACCTGCGTGCGCTCGCCGAACAATCCAACGCCTGGCCGTTCGAGCAGGCGAAAGCGATTGTCGCGCGGCTGAAAAAAACTCCGAAGGACGAGGTCCTGTTCGAGACCGGCTACGGCCCGTCCGGCCTGCCCCATATCGGGACCTTCGGCGAGGTCGCGCGCACCACCATGGTGCGCCACGCCTTCCGCGTGCTCACCGAGGACAAGATCAAGACGCGCCTGCTCGCCTTCTCCGACGACATGGATGGCCTGCGCAAGGTGCCGGACAATGTCCCGAACAAGGAACTGCTGGAGCAGCACCTCGGCATGCCGCTGACGAAGGTGCCGGATCCCTTCGGCACGCATCCGAGCTTCGGCGAGCACAACAATGCGCGGCTGCGCGCTTTCCTGGACCAGTTCGGCTTCGACTACGAATTCGCCAGTTCGACCGACTACTACACCTCGGGCCGCTTCGATGCCGCGCTGCTTCGGATGCTGGAGCGGATCGAGAAGGTGATGGCGATCATGCTGCCCTCGCTCCGCGAGGAGCGCGCCGCGAGCTATTCGCCGTTCCTCCCGATCTGCCCGCGTACCGGGCTCGTGCTCTACGTTCCCGTCACCGCGCATGACGCCAAGGCCGGCACCATCTCGTATGAAGACCCCGAGACGAAGGAGAGCGTCACGGTCCCTGTCACCGGCGGCCGCTGCAAATTGCAGTGGAAGCCGGATTGGGCGATGCGCTGGTATGCGCTCGGCGTCGACTATGAGATGGCCGGCAAGGACCTGATCGATTCGGTGAAGCTGTCGGGCAAGATCTGCACCGCGCTCGGCGGCACGCCGCCGGAAGGCTTCAACTACGAGCTCTTCCTGGACGAGAAGGGCCAGAAGATCTCGAAGTCGAAGGGCAACGGGCTGACGATCGACGAATGGCTGCGCTATGCCTCGCCGGAATCGCTGTCGCTGTTCATGTACCGTGAGCCCAAGGCGGCAAAGCGGCTTTACTTCGACGTCATCCCGCGCAATGTCGATGAATATCAGCAGTTCGTCGACGCCTTCCCGCGCCAGGAAGGCCGGCAGCAATTGCAGAATCCGGTCTGGCACATCCACTCCGGCCATCCGCCGAAGGTGGACATGCCCGTCACCTTCCAGCTTCTCCTGACGCTGGTGTCGTCGTCGAATGCGGAGAATGCCGACACGCTGTGGGGCTTCATTGGCCGCTATCGTCCGGGTGTGACGCCACAAACGCATCCGAAGCTGGATGCAATGGTCGGCTACGCCATCAACTACTACCGCGACTTCGTTGCGCCCACGAAGCAATTCCGCGAGCCGACGGAAAGCGAGCGTGCCGCATTGCAGGATTTGCGCGATGCGCTGTCCAACATGCCGCCGGGCTCGACCGCGGAGGATATCCAGAACGTGGTCTACGAGATCGGCCGCCGCGAGCCGTTCCTCGATCCCGTGAAGAAGGGCAAGGACGGCCGCCCTGGCGTCTCGCTCGACTGGTTCAACATGCTCTACCAGGTCCTGCTCGGCCAGGAGAAAGGCCCGCGCTTCGGCTCCTTCGTCGCGGTCTACGGCATCCAGAACGCGGTCAACATGATCGACGGCGCTCTGGCAAGGTCGTCGTAGAATGGCATGCCTGCCGTGGCGGGGGTGGGGCGAAGCGCAACCCGGGGGACCTTCATGGGCCGCAACTTCTTCTGCCCCGGATTACGCTTCGCTCTATCCGGGCTACGCGACTGGCTTGTTTCTCGTAGCCGCGTAGTAGAATGCGTAGGGTGGGCAAAGCGCAGCGTGCCCACCACTCCTTGCAGCGCTCTTGATGGTGGGCACGCTGCGCTTTGCCCACCCTACGACTGGCTCAGCTCGACTGCAGCACGTAGCGGCGATTGTCCTGTTGTACCGGGCGTGCGTTCATCGGATAGAGCTTGGCGAAGGCTGCGACATCGGCTGCCGCGACCTGGATCGGGTCGGTCAGCACCAGCCATTCGACAACTTCCGAACAGGGCGGCGTCGTCAACGAGCCGGAGTAGCGGTAATAGCCGAGCTTCGCCGGCAACAGCGCGTTCGGATAGATGCTGCCATCTGCCTTCACCGCCGGTCCCTCCTTCGCGGGCATGGTGGCGACGATCTTGCCGAAGCTCGCATTCGCCTTGCCTTCCTTCATCAGCACGCCGATCACCGCCAGCGCGCCGGAATCGGCGCGATGGACGAAATGCGCCTCCATCGGAAAATTCTTGCCGCCGACCAGATGTTCGCTCGGCCGGTGGAAATGAAGCTGCACCAGCTTGTAGGTGGTATCGCCGAGCTTGAGCGTGCTGCCCTCGGCGAAGTTGAGCTGAATGGTGTGCCCGTTGTTGACGATGGTGTCGGCGGTCTTGCCCCAGGCAAGCTTCAGTGCCGGCAAACGCGACTTGATGGGCGAAGTAATGTCGATCGGCGATTGCTGCGATCCAACAGCGCACGCTTTGCTGCCGGTGTCCAGCTCGCCCCATTTGCCCGGCCCTGCCTCTCCCTCATAACCCCAGTGTACGCCTTCCGCGGCAAGGCCGGTGGTTGTGCAGAGCGGGCAAACTGCAAGTCCGGCCAGTGCTTTCAGTAAATGTCGACGGTCCAAGTGAGCCCCCAGGGTTTGACGAAGGATTCTGCAATATCCGATTCCAGGTAAACGTCAGGTTGCAAATGGTGGCGCGGCAATGACAGCCGAGGTCGTAGGGTGGGCAAAGCGCAGCGCGCCCACCATCACGAGCAGTGCAAGGAGCGGTGGGCACGCTACGCTTTGCCCACCACCCTACCGCTTCGCATCGCGTAGCCCGTCGCTGGTCGCGCGCAGCAGGGTCAGCAAGAGGCCGTTGAGCGGCGTCGCCACGCCATGTCGTTCACCGGCCGCGACGATCGCGCCGGTGAGCGCGTCGGCTTCGAACGGCCGGCCGGCGAGGCGATCGAAATACATCGAGGTGCCGGCGTCGGGCGGATAGGTCAGCAGCGTCGCCAGCATTCGCTTGGCCTCATCTGCCTCGAGGCGAGCGCCGTCGGCGCGTCCGACGGCAACAGCTTCTTCCAGGATGGCAAGGCACAGCGCCTTGACGTCCTCGCGTCGGAACACCGCCTGTCGCAGCAGGGTCAGCGCGGTGATCGGATTGGCGACCGCGTTGATCAGGAGCTTTCGCCAGGCGAGCGTAGTGAAGTCGTTGCTGCGTAGCACCCGCATGCCGGTTCCTTCGAGCAGGGTTTCGAACGCCCGCCCGTCCGCATCGTCTGCGACGGTGAACTCATAGTCGCCGGCACGTCGGAAGCGAACGCGATCCGGCGCCAGCCGCTCGCCGTTGTAATAGACGAGCGTGGGCACGATCGACGCGTGCCCGGCCAGGGGCGCCAGCCGCTCCTTGTGCCCGATGCCGTTCTGCAGGACCGCGACCCGCGTGTTGGCGCCGCAGAGTTTTGCAAGCCACGGTGCGCCTGAAGGCGTGTCCTGCGCCTTGGTGCAGAACAGCACCCAGTCGACTGGCATGGCCTGCTGCGGATCGGTCAGGGCGCGAAGCGGAACATCGATTGTGCCTTCCGCTCGCTCGACCACGAGACGATCGAGCGGCCGCCGGACGCAGGCGACGACCTCGTGCCGGTCGGCCGCGCGCAACAGGCCGGCGATGATGCCGCCGATGCTTCCGAGGCCGACGACGGCAATGGTCTTGCGATCAGGGTTTCTTTCAGTGCCAGCAGTCATCCGTGACGGGTCTCCTCATTCCCACTGTAGGGCGAACATTGCCGGCTTTGCCAATGCAAACTGTGTCGACCCGCGTTGTTCTATCCAAAACATGCTGCCATCTGCCGCCAGTGAGCCATGCGCGCTCCGCGAAATCGGGATGGTTGGTGTACGGTAATTTCAATCGGAGCGACGGCAATTTGAGTTAGACTGCCGCGATAACAAGCCGCCAGCACAGGCGTGCAAGGGAGGATCAACATGCAGTTCAGGGTTTCACCGGATACGCTTACCGATCAGGGCGCCGCAGAGTGGCAGGCCCGCGTCGATCTCGCCGCCGCGCACCGGCTCGCCTTCATCCAGGGTTTCAGCGAGGGCATCTTCAACCATCTGACCCTCGTGGTGCCCGGCAGCAGCGACCGCTACTACCAGATTCCATTCGGCACGCACTGGTCGGAGGTGACGGCTTCCTGCTTCATGGAAGTCGGCATCGACGATGCCGAGATCAAGCGCGGCGAGGGCGAGGTCGAGCGCTCCTGCTATTGCATCCACGCCCCGATCCACAAGGCGCTGCCGCAGGCGAAGGCGGTGTTTCACACCCACATGCCGTTTGCCAGCGCGCTGACCCGGCTCGAGGATCCCCGCATCAAGGAGATCGGACAGACCGAAGTCGGGATGGCCGGCGAGATCGCCTATGACGAGGAATATACCGGCCCGGCGCTCGATCCCGCCGAAGGCGCGCGGCTCGCAACGGTGATCGGCGACAAGACGATCCTGTTCATGGCCAACCATGGCATCTCGACCGTCGGCGAAACCGTCGCGGAGGCCTATGACCGGCTGTATTACATCGAGCGCGCCGCGCAGGTGCAGATCTACGCGATGTGGACCGGACAGCCACTGAAGAAGCTGCCTGCTCCCGTGGTCGAAAAGACGATGCGCGATATCGGCGGCACCAGCCTCTACAAGGGCCCAAGCCCGGCGCAGCGACACTTCGATGCGCTGAAGCGCATGCTGGACCGCAAAGAGCCAGACTACGCGACGTAACGTTAGGCGTACGCGATACTGCATCCAAGCCGTCATTGCGAGGCGCGAAGCGACGAAGCAATCCATGTCTCCGCGAGTGGAGGCATGGATTGTTTCGCTTCGCTCGCAATGACGGCGTCGTCGCGTTCTTGAAAGGCCGCGCCCCTACGATCGCACGGCCGGAGGCGCCTGCGGCGTTGGTGCGCCCGCCGCTAGAATCTCTGCACGATTGCCGGTCCGCGGCGGATAGATCCGCACGTGATTGATCGTCTGCTTGGTCAATTTCGCAGCAGCCCCGCTGGTGCGCACCTGGCGGTCCCATCCTTCCGTGTACAAGGCTCCCCACGCGCCGAGGTCGAGCACGGTGACATACCAGTCGATATGAATCGGCAGCATCGGCTGCCCGAACAGGTCGGCCACGACGTTGTGGCCTGCGAAGCGCCCCATCGGTCGGGCGAACTGGCAGGACATCACGGAGGGGCGGACGCCATCCACGAAACTGCAGGCGACGTCGCCGGCAGCAAAGACATTCGCTGCACCGGTCACGCGCATGAACTGATCGACGATGACGCGACCATATCGGTCCCGTTCAACATCAAGCGTCTCAGCCAGCGGACTTGCGCGCATGCCCGCGCACCACACGACCGTCTGCGTGGGAATGATCTCTCCTGAGCTGAGTACGATCGCGTTCGGCTCGACAGCGGCAACCTTTACGCCCAGGCGCGTTTCGACGCCGGCCGCCGACAGCGCCTCGTTGATGACCGGGCGCGCGTTATCGCCGATCGTGACGCCAACCGCGGGGTTGGGGTCGATGAGAATGATGCGTCGCTCGCCGGTTACGCCGGCGCGATCGAGCTTGTCCGGCATCTCGGTCACGACTTCAATTCCGGTGAAACCGGCGCCGACCACGACCACTGTGGCGCGCGCTTCCGATGGCGCCTCTTCGCCGAGCGCCGCGAGATGCGCGTCGAGCCGGACTGCCGCCGCATAGGTATCGACGTCGAAGCCGTTGGCGGCGAGGCCGGGAATCGCAGGCCGCGACAGTTCGCTGCCAAGCGCCAGAACCAGCCGATCGTAAGTCAAGATCTCCGGGCCGTCGCTCGTTGCAACCGTCACCTGTTGCTTGACCGGATCAATCGCCTGCACCTCGGCAACCCTGTGCGCGACGCCGATAGGGTCCAGCAGTCCGGCAAGCGGGATCGCCGCCTCGCTCAGGTCGACCTCGTAATTGCGGACGCGGATGTTGTGGTAGGGATTGCGGTCGATAACAAGGATCTCGACCTCGGCGGATTGCCCGATCTCATCGAGCTTGCGCGCAGCGCCAATGGCAGCCCAGAGGCCGGCAAATCCCGCACCGAGGACAATAATGCGCGCCATTTCCCCTCCGAGCTCCGTCAGTGAGATTGTCCTGAACCGGCGCGGCAATCAAGCCGGGCGAGCCGGCGCATTTCCCCTGTCGGGGCGCGTACCCATAAATCGGTTACTTGACCGTGCGGCGCTCGTGGGAGCGGCTCGAAGAGCCGAGACCGCGGATGCCTAATCTTCCCTAAGCCGCTCGCCCTCGCGAGTGCTGCCGCGCCGGCCGGCCGGCGATATCCTGAGCACGCTCAATGTTGCGCCAAGCAGCGCGAATCCCACGCCTGTGAACAGCGCGAGCTGGGTGCCGCTCGTCGGATCGCGATTGAGACACAGCGCGGCGAGCGTTGCGCCGGTCGTCATACCGAGCCCGCGCGCGATGCCTTGCATTCCACTCGCGCCACCCGAACGTTCGCGTGGTGTGGCGGCAATCATGGTGCGATTGTTGGGAGTCTGGAACATGCCGAACCCCGCGCCGCAGAGGAGCATACGCCAGACCACGTCGAGCAGTGTGGGATGGTCCGGAATCATCGCGAGTGCGCTGAGACCGATCGCCAGCAGGACCAGGCCGACGCCACACAGCAGGCCCGCCGAATAGCGTTCGACCAGATGTCCAGCGATTGGCGCGGCAATAGCGACGCCGATCGGCCAGGGCGTGACCATGAGACCGATCTCGACCGCCGAATAACCGAAACGAGTCGCGAAATAGAATGGAATCGCGGTGAGCGCCAGCATCTGACTGCAAAAGGAGGCGATCGAGGTCGCGGCCGATAGTGCCACTACGGGAATGCGCAAGAGATCGATGGGCAGCAGCGGCGAAACCGTATGTGTCTGCCGGTAGACCAGCAGAACGCAGGCGACTGCCGCGACGAAAAATTCCACCAGACAGACCGGCAGGGCCACGCCATGTCCTGCGCAGTCGATGGCGGCGATGCCGAGGCCGAATGTGACGGCGCTAAGGACAGCGCTCGGCCAATCGAACTTGTGCGCTGCGGGCTTCGTGTGCGGCAGTGAGCGTACGCCCAGCATCAAGATCAAAAGCCCAAGCGGAACGTTGACGGCAAACAAATAGGGCCAGGTAGCGACCGACATGATGCCGGCGGCGACCGTAGGGCCGACTGCCGAAGACGTCGCGACCACCATCACATTGAGTCCGAGGCCGCGGCCGAGCTGGGCTCGCGGATAGATGAAGCGGACCAGCGCCGTATTGACGCTCAGCAAGCCGGCCGCGCCGAAACCCTGCAGGATACGGGCCATGGTGAGCAGCGGCAGCGTGTGCGACAGCGCGCAGATTGCGGACGCTGTTGTAAACAGAGCAAGTCCCGCCAGATAGACGCGTCTATAGCCGGCGATGTCGCCGAGCGAAGCGAGTGGAAGCAGCGAAATTGTGATCGCTAATTGATAGCCGTTGATGATCCAGATCGAGAGGGCGGGGCTCGCGTTCAGATCCTTGGCTATAGTCGGGAGCGCGACATTGACGATCGTGCTGTCGATCACAGCCATTACAAGCCCAAGCGCAATCGTCAGGATCGCTAGGTAACGCTGTGCTGAGGGTAGGCCGTCGACATGTTCAGTGGTGCGAGATGCCAGGAGAATAGCGATTGACCTCGTTGGAACGATTTTGTTCTAGGCTAGGGCTTCTCGCCAATGTTGCAAACGCGCGAAGGTTCTCATCGCAAGCTTTTGAACGGTCCGAAGCGAAGACGCCGCACGGCGTGATCGCCACCAAAGTACGGCAGCTAAAGTGCTACGGGCGTCATCACCCGAAGGGTCTGTGAGCTATTTCGGAGGCGATGGCATCGCCGAGGAATGGTGGTCGACGATCAGCCAACGCTCGCCGTTCTTGACGTAGGTGAAGCTGTATCGCGCGGGCAGGCTCTTCGTCTCGCCATCCTTTGTATAGGAGAAGGTGTAGTAGCCGGTATTGACCGCCGCATTCCCGTACACGCGGATCAGCTGATCGCCGAAGGCGACCTTGAGACCGGGCAGAACCTTGAACGCAGTCACGAAATAGTCTCGTAGCGCCGCCCGGTCGGATCGCACGGTCGGTGACAGCGTGCCCCAGAGCACGGCGTCGTCCGAGTAGAGGGGTAACACCTTTTCGGGATCGTCTTCGCCAACAGCCTGCCCCCATGCCAGGGTTGCGGCCGCCACGTCCGCTTTCGGCTCGACCAAGGCGCTAGAGGAGAACGATACTGACACGATGCAGAGCGCAAGTGCTGCGCTCGCAAGCTTTGGAGAAAACCGCATGACATCCTCCCTTGCGAATACCGGACAGATAAGTGTCCGCGTGAGACAGTCTCTTATGCGTGTGGCTACTGTTTGCGCGGATCGTCAGCTGGATTGATGTAATCGATGCCACCTGGGCCGACAAATTGAACTTGAAGTACCCCTTCCTCGCTTCCGGTCCAAGCGTAATGTGGGTGTTTTGCGGGGTACACCCATAACGAGCCTGGCTTCAGGAGATCGCCCTTCTTTTCGAATTTTTCGCCATGGCTGGTGCCGACGTCACCGCTTATGATTGTAACAACTTCGGAATAGGGATGGGCATGAGGAGGCATTTGGAAATTAGGTGGAAACTTGATGCGTAAGATGACGACCTCACCCGCTTTCGTGGGATCACCAACCAAAGTGGCAATCTGAACGCCCTTCGGAAAGGCTGGATTGTCTTTCCAAACGAGCGTATCGGGCATCACCCGGACCGCAGTATTTTGCGCCGTTGCCGGAACAGAGAGCGCAATCAAACTGGTCGCCGTTAGCAGTAATTTGTTCATGCGGGTTTCTCCCAAGCTGTCTGCAGAAGAGACGCAAATCGCACTGCGCGGTCAGTGTTGAAACTAGCTCGAAGCTGCGCTGTTGGGTGCCTCACACGAGGAAAACTACATCATCAGGGATGGGCGAGCCATAAGTCAGAGACATTGACTTAAGGTTGCGAGGGGAGGCTGTCCGCTTGGGGTCATTCGCTGCGAGGGCGCGCCGCGGGCAGACGTGGCCATGTCCACCATCCGCCGAAAGCGGGAGCAATTTAGATCATGATCCAACTAGACGGAATCGGATCATGATCTCATCTCTTTGTTTGAGCATGATCTTTTCGGAAAACCGATTTCCACCTTTCCGAATCGTGCTCTCGTGGATTGGTGGATCCGCTACGGATGTGATCAAGCATCGAGGGCGCAGCGCTCGAAACCTGGTTGGAGCAAGCATGTCCGGGGCGGTCTGGCCGCGCTGCCGTCATTGCCGCACCCACACGATCCTTGCAATCCAGGCCACGTCGTCAGCGGCGAGCGTGCGATCGGCCTCCGCCGGATTGAGCGACTGCAATTCGAGCGTCTTCGCCGTGCGGCGTTTGCACTCCTTCACTAGGACCTCGCCTTCCTTCGTTCGCACCACCACGCGGTCGCCGCGGCGGATCGGGGTGGACGGAGACACCATGACGATGTCGCCCTCGCGGAAGACCGGCCGCAATGTATCGCCGGAGATTTCGAGCGCGTAGGCATGCTCGTCGGGAATGGTCGGCAGCGCCACCTCGTCCCAGCCTTTGCCGGTCGGGAAGCCGTTGTCATCGAAAGCATCGGCCGCTGCCGCATTGGCGAGGCCAATCAGCGGCACCGAGGGGCCGCCGCGGCCGCCGCCATCGCCGATCAACTGCACGAAAGTGTCGATGGATACGTTGGTCGCGGCCAGCGCCTTGGCGACCGATTCGGTCGAAGGCCAGCGTTCGCGGCCATCGGCGGTGATGCGCTTGGACTTGTTGAAGGTCGTGGGGTCCAGCCCGGCGCGCCGGGCAAGCCCGGAGGGCGACAGTCCGGCGCGCTCGGCAAGCCGGTCCAGCGCGGCCCAGACCTGGCCATGGGTGAGCAGGCGCGAATGCTTGGGCGGTCTGACCATCGGAATTCCGCCATTCGGATTTAGGAATTATTGCCGGAACCCGCGGCTTTCCGCAAATGTCCCCAATCGGCCCTGCTCTGGTGCTTGAGTTGCGACACGGCCGCCGATACGTTCCGTGGCTGGCCCGGCCAGCTTCGGGAAAACCCCAACAGACTCAAGCGACAAGCATGGGACACCGGATAGGTGCGCACGATCTATAAAATCAGCCCTGCCTCCGCCTGGCGCGAGGCCGAGCGTGCCGGGGTGTACCGGGGTAGTGCCGACGATCTGCGCGACGGTTTCATCCATTTCTCCACCGCATCCCAGCTCGACGGGACCGCGCGGAAGCATTTTTTCGGCCAGACCGGCCTGTTTCTGATCGCGGTTGACGCCGATGCGCTCGGCGACGCCCTGCGCTGGGAGCCCTCCCGTCACGATGAATTGTTTCCGCATCTCTATGGCGAGCTCGATCTCGGCGCGGTTACCGCGGTCTACGACCTGCCGGCGCGCGCGGACGGCACGCATGCGATCCCGGAGACGTTACCGTGATCCGCGCCTTCGATGCCGTCTCGCTGCCGCTCTTGCGCTGGCTCGATCCGGAGGACGCCCACCGGCTCGCGATCCAGGGGCTGCGCTTCCTGCCCCCGATCCGCCAGCGGCTGGATGACCCGAAGCTCGCGGTGCGGGCATTCGGACTGAATTTTCCCAATCCCATCGGCATGGCCGCAGGCTTCGACAAGAGCGCGGAGGCGCCTGATGCGCTGCTCAAGCTCGGCTTCGGCTTTGTCGAGATCGGCTCGGTGACGCCGCTGCCGCAGGCCGGCAACCCGAGACCGCGGCTGTTCCGGCTCGAGCGGGATGAGGCCATCATCAACCGCATGGGCTTCAACAATGACGGCGCGGCGGCCGTGCTGCGGCGGCTTGCGAGCCGCGCGCATCTTTCCGGCATCGTCGGCGTCAATGTCGGCGCCAACAAGGATTCGCCGGACCGTACCGCCGACTACGTGAAGCTGATCGAGACCTTTGCTCCGGTCGCGAGCTATTTCACCATCAACGTGTCCTCGCCGAACACGCCGGGCCTGCGCAATCTGCAGCAATCGGCCGCGCTCGATGACCTGCTGGCGCGGGTCATCGATGCACGCGAGCGGGTGCGGAAGAATGCCGGCGACTCGCCGGTGCTGTTGAAGATCGCGCCGGATCTGAGCCTCGCCGAGCTCGACGATGTCGTCCACATTGCGCGCTCGCGCCGGGTCGACGGCATGATCGTCGCCAACACCACGCTGGCGCGGCCCTCGACCTTGCGCGAGCAGGCCCGCATGAAAGAGCAGGGCGGTCTCTCGGGTCGGCCGCTGTTCCGCCTGTCGACGCGGATGGTGGCGGAGACCTATGTGCGCGCGGAGGGCGCGTTTCCTCTGATCGGCGTCGGCGGCATCGACTCCGGCGGTGCCGCGCTGACAAAAATCCGCGCCGGCGCCAGCCTGATCCAGCTCTATTCCGCGCTCGTCTATAAGGGCCTCGGCCTCGTCGACGACATCAAGCGCGATCTCTCCTCGACGCTGCTGCGCACCGGCCGCGATTCGCTGTCCGAAATCGTCGGCGCCGATGCCGCCACCATCACGGCCGAAGACTGGCCGGTACGGTAATGGCCGTAGCCCGGGTGAAGCGCAGCGCAACCCGGGAAGTCGCTCTCCGTGGATACAGAACCCCGGATTACGCTGCGCTCCATCCGGGCTACGATTTCGCGAACGACGCCCTGAACAGCGCCGGATAGCGCAGCGCTTCCAGTCCGCCGCGCGCGGCGTAGTGCACCAGCAGCGCGGTCCACAGCCCGGCATTGCCGAAGGGACGCAGCAGGAACCAGGCGGCGAGGAAGATCACGAGCGACAGCACCATCAAATTGCGCATGTCGCGCGCCCAGGTCGCGCCGATATAGACGCCGTCATAGGCGAAGGCGAACACTGCCAGCAGCGGCGACAGGATCACGAACAGCAGGAACGCGCGTGCGGCCTGCCGCACCTCCGTGTTCGCGGTCATCACGTCGATCAGCGCCGGCCCGAACAGCGCGAACGCCGCCATCACCGCGAGCGCGAATACGAAGCCCCAGACAATCACCAGCCGGACCGCGCCGGCAAACGCATAGCGGTCGCGCGCGCCATAGGCGCGGCCGCAGAGCTGCTCGGCGGCGTTGGCGAGGCCGTCGAGGAAGAAGGCGCTGACCAGCAGGAAATTGTTCAACACCGCATTCGCTGCCAGCGTAACGTCGCCGGCCCGGGCGCCTTGCGCGGTGAAGAACAGGAACGCCGTGATCAGCGCGGCGGTGCGGATCATGATGTCGCGGTTGACCGCGAGCATCCGCATCAGTTTTTCGCGCGCAAACAGCATGCCGGGCGGGATGTCGAGCTTCCCTCCCGTAAGGCGCCGCGCAATGAGGATGCCGAGCAGGAGCCCGGCCGCTTCCGCGATCACAGCGGCGATCGCCGCGCCCGCGATGCCGAGATCGAACACCAGCACCAGCAGCATGGTCGCCGCCATGTTGACGACGTTGATCGCGATCTGCGTCGACAGCGCCAATGTCGCCCGCGCCTGGCCGATCAGCCAGCCGAGCACGACGTAATTGGCGAGCGCGAGCGGCGCCGACCAGATCCGGATCAGGAAATAGGTCTTCGCGGCGGCGGTGACGCCCTCGCTGCCGCCCATCGCGGCGAGCAGGATCGCCGAAAGCGGCGCCTGCAGCACGATCAGCGCGGCGCCGATGATCGCCGCGACGATGAAGCCGCGCACCAGGATCGCGCGCAATTCCTGCGTCTCGCCAGCGCCGAGCGACTGCGCCGTGAAGGCAACCGTGCTCATGCGCAGGAACGCGAACAGCCAGAACATGCAGTCGAACAGCACGGAGGCCATCGCGACGCCGCCGAGCAGCGCGGCATCATCCAGCCGTCCGATCGCGGTGGTGGAGACGATCCCGATCAGCGGGGTCGTCAGGTTCGCGACCATCGCGGGACCCGCGATGGCGAACACCTGCTTGCTCGTGACGTCAGTGCGTGGGTTTGGTGCGTGCATGTTTCTAGAACACGACCACCATGCCGTCGCTGGCAGTGGTGTAGGGGAGCTTGTCCACGCGGTCGAGCATGTCATCGCTCATATGGGTCAGCACCAGCCGCTTGGCGCCGATCTCGGGCAGATGCGCTTCCAGCGTCGTCAGGCTGAGGTGGTTCTTGACGATCTTGTCGTAGGTATAGGCTTCCGCGATGAAGAGGTCGGCGTCGCGCGCCGCCGGGATCAGCGTCTCCGTCCATTCGGTGTCGGCGCTGTAGCTGATGACGCGGCCCTCGGCCTCGACGCGGTAGGCCAGGAATGGTCCGCCGGATTCGCCGTGCACCACCGGATACGGCGTCACCGTCACCGCGCCGAAGCTGCGGCTTTGCTCGGGCACGAGCGGAACGACGGAGAGATCGAAGCGCTGCTTCGTTTTCGACGAATTCTCGAACAGCGCTTCCATCACTTGGCTGAGCCGCGTTTCGATACCCTGAGGCCCCGCGATCACGAGCGGCCGGCTGCGCCGCGAGAACTGCGCATCGAGCAGGAAGAATGGCAGGCCGGCGAAATGGTCGCCGTGGAAATGCGTGATCAGGATGAGATCGATCTCATCGCGCGCGATCTCGAAGCGCTTCATGGCCGGCAACGAGGACGCGCCGCAATCGATCAGGAAATTGACGCTGGTGCCGGTGACGTGGAAACAGGTGTTCGCGCGGCCGCCGGAGCCGAAGGCGTCGCCGCAGCCGACAAATCGCAGTTGCATCGCCCCGCTCGCGACAGCTAGCGGCCGCGCGGCGTGCCGAACAGCCGCGACAACAGCCAGACCGGGATCACGATCACGGCGCCGAGCAGGAAATAGCGCCACAGCCAATTGATGGTGTCGAAGCCGAGGTCCCACAATCGCTGGAACAGCAAGCGGATGCTGTGGATGATGTTCCAGGGATCGAAGCCGATGGCGGCGAGCACGACGCCGACCAGGATCGACAGCAGGATCAGCCGGAAGGCGACCGACAGCGGCGAGCCGCCGAGAAAGCGGTACAAACCGTCACTCTGGCTGGCCGGCAGGTCACGGACGTCATCAGGCATTGCTGTCTCCTCGCGGGGTCTGCATCCGCATTATAGGCAAGGCGATGCACATGGGGAACCCGCGCCGCGCCGTCAATGCTTGTCATCCACGGCTGGAACCTTAATTCGCCGTCACGCTCTTCAGCATCCGCTCCAGCGTCTCCAGCCGGTCGGCTTCGCGTGGCGGCTTGTCCCAGCGCAATCGGTTGATGCGCGGAAAGCGCATCGCGACGCCGGATTTGTGCCGCGGTGAACGCTGCAGGCCCTCGAAGGCGACTTCGAGCACCAGGCCCTGGTCCGGCTCGTGGACGACATGGCGGACGGGTCCGAATTTCTCTGTCGTGTTGCGGCGGACGAAGCGGTCGATCTGCAAGAGTTCCTCGTCGGTGAAGCCGAAATAGGCCTTGCCGACCGGCACCAGCTCGTCGCCAGCATCGCCATTGGTCCAGACGCCGAAGGTATAGTCGGAATAATAGGACGAGCGCTTGCCGTGGCCGCGCTGGGCATACATCAATACCGCGTCGATGATGTGCGGATCGCGCTTCCACTTCCACCATTGTCCTCTCGGCCGTCCCGGCAGATAGGGCGCATCGCGCCGCTTCAGCATCACGCCCTCGACCGCTTCCGCATCGAGCCCCGCGCCGGCGCCGGCAGGATCGGCGCGCGCAGCGGTCAGTGCGTCCCAGTCGGCGAAGGGGACGGTCGGCGACAGGTCGATGCGCGGATCGGCGAGCTTCTTGATGAAGGCTTCCAGATGCGCGCGGCGCTCCTCGAACGGCAGTTCGCGCAGATCGTTCTCGTCGTCGCCGAGCAGGTCATAGGCGCGCAGATGGATCGGATAATCCTTCATCAGTTTCGGCGAGACCACTTTTCGATTGAGCCGCTGCTGCAGCACGTTGAAGGTCTGCACGCGGCCCTCGCGCAGCACGAGCAGCTCGCCGTCGATCGCGCCGGGCAGATGCAGCGACGGCAGCAAATCCGGAAAGCTCCTGGTGATATCCTCGCCACTGCGCGAATAGAGCCGCGCCTGCAAATACCCGCGCTCGTCGCGGCCGGAGACTGCCTGCACGCGGATGCCGTCCCATTTCCATTCGGCGATGAAATCAGCCGGATCGAGGCCGGCGAAATCCGCATCCTCGATCGCATGCGCCAGCATCACCGGGCGGAACGGCGCCGGGTCGCGGTTGACGGGCTTTTCGGCACGGCCCTCCAGCCACGCGAACAGATCGAGATAAGGCGGCGCGAGCCCCGGCCACATCAATTCGATCTCGTGCGGATCTTTCTCGCCAAGCGCCGCGGCCGCGGTCTTCGCCAGCCGCGCCGAAATCCCGATCCGCATCGCGCCGGTGACGAGCTTCAACAGCGCCCAGCGCCCGGTCTCGTCGAGCTCGTCCAGCCAGCGCGCGAGCTGCGCCGGCAGTTCGGTCTTGCCGAGCGTGCGCAGGGTGGTGACGACCTCGGTGAGGGTAGGAGGCGGGGGATTGTTGTGCAGGTTGCGAGGTCGAGATTCACTTGGCGAGCCGAGCCCGCGGTACCCCCCTCCCTGCCCCTCCCCCGCAAAGGGGGAGGGAACGGAGAGAGCGGAGGCTGCGGTGGCATTATCGTCGGTGCGAGATGTTTGCGCAGAACTCCGCTGCGCTCCCTCCCCCCTTGCGGGGGAGGGCTGGGGAGGGGGGTAGCCCGGAAAAGACTCGTCATGATTGTTCGCGTGCCTCGGCCACATCAGCGCCACGGTCTCGGAGAGATCGCCGACGTAGTCATAGGAGAATCCGAACAGCACCGGGTCGGTGCGCTCCATGATCAGGTCGCGGATCAGGCCCGGCTTGGCGTGCTTGAACGACAGCGCGCCGGTGAGTGCCGCCAGCGCATAGCCGCGGTCGGGATCCTCGGTGTCGCGCAGATAGGCCGTGAGCAGTTTGAGCTTGTTGTTGCGACCGGGCTCATAGGCGAGGCGGTCCAGCAGTTCGGCGAAACGGTTCATGCCCCGCCTTCCTCGCCCTCGAGCACGACCTCGGTCTCCTCCTCGTCGCCATAGCCGACGAGATCGAGTGGCCGCGCGGCAAGCCCGCGTGACTTGCACCAATGCACCAGCGCGTCTTCCTGGCCGTGCGTCACCCACACCTCGCCGGCGCCGGTGGCGCCGATCGTCGCGGTCAGCCCGTCCCAGTCGGCATGGTCAGAGATCACCAACGGCAGTTCGACGCCGCGCTGCCGCGCGCGGGCGCGCACCCGCATCCAGCCCGAGGCAAACGCGGTGACCGGATCGGGAAAGCGCCGCGTCCAGATGTCGGAGGTCGCCGTCGGCGGCGCCAGCGTGATGGTGCCGGCAAGCTCGGCCTTCTTCATGCCGCGCACCGGGCGCAGCTCGCCGAGCGCGATCCCGTGGCTCCCGTAATAGCGCGTGATCTTCTCCATCGCGCCATGCAGACAGATCGGCGCGTCGTAGCCGGCCTCGCGCAATAGCGCGATCACGCGCTGCGCCTTGCCGAGCGAATAGGCGCCGACCAGATGCGCGCGCTCCGGAAACAGCGCCACCGATGCGAGCAGCTTCCTCACCTCGTCCGCCGCATCGCCATGCCGGAACACCGGCAGGCCGAAGGTCGCCTCCGTGATGAAGACGTCGCAGGGCACCAGCTCGAATGGCGCGCAGGTCGGGTCCCGCGCGTCCTTGTAGTCGCCGGAGGCGACGATGCAGAGGTCCTTGCAGGAGACCGCGATCTGCGCCGAGCCCAGCACATGGCCGGCGGGATGGAATTTCACCGTGACGTCGCCGAGCCTGATCTCCTCGCCGTAACGAACCGCCTGCGTCGAGCCGGCGAAATTGTCGCCATAGCGCAGCCGCATCATGTCGAGCGTCTCCTGGGTGGCCAGCACCGCGCCATGGCCGGCCCGCGCATGGTCGGAATGGCCATGGGTGATGACCGCGCGCTCGACCGGGCGGACCGGATCGATATGGAAGCCGCCCACCTTGCAGCAGAGACCGGCGGCAACTGGCATCAGGATGTCTTGGGGACGCATCCCATCCATATAGGCAGTGTGGCCACGATGTTTAACCATCTCACGCCGCCCTTGACCCGCGCCTCCATGTCCCGGAAAAGTCCGATTTCGCCGCCGCGGCCGAACCCGGCCATGACCAGATGGTTCCTTGAAGGATGCTTGGACGTCTATTCCTGTCCTCCGGCGATCTCGTCGCCGACCGTCGCTATGAATTCGCCCGCGATCTGCAAATGCGGGGCGATCTCGCCGCCGCCGCCGACCTGCTCGAACAGGCGATCGAGCTCGCACCGCATTTCGTCTCCGCCTGGTTCGTGCTCGGCGAAATCCGCCAGGAGCTCGGCGAACGCGAGGCGGCGATCATGGCTTTCCGCCGCGCCCGCGATGACGATCCGGAAGATCATCACGGTGCCAGCCTGCATTTGATGCAGCTCGGCGCCGAAGGATTGTCCGACATGCCGAAGGCTTATGTGCAGGCGCTGTTCGATCAATACGCGCCGCGCTTCGACGAGGCGCTGCTGCGCGATCTCGGCTATCGCGGCCCGTCGCTGTTGCTGAAGGCGGTGCTCTCGACGCGCGCTGCCGCGAACAAGCCCGCCTTTTTCAAGCGCGGCATCGATCTTGGCTGCGGCACCGGGCTTGGTGCTGCGGCCTTTGCCAGGAACGTCGATCGCTTCATCGGCATCGACCTGTCGCCGGGCATGATCGAGCAGGCGCGCGCCACAGGTCACTATGCCGAGCTCGAAGTCCAGGACATGCTGAACGGCCTGCGCGCCAGGGACGACGCCAGCGCCGATTTCATCCTCGCGGCGGATGCCATGGTCTATGTCTGCGACCTCGCATCTGTGCTGGCCGAGGCCGGACGCGTGCTCGCGCCCGGCGGCGTCGTCGCTTTCACCGTCGAGACGCATGATGGCGAAGGCGTCGTGATCGGCGAGGGGCTGCGCTACGCGCACGGCGCGCCCTACATTCGCGCCGCGATCGAGACCGCAGCCCTGACACTGTCCGCATTGCAGGCCGCCTCCACGCGCAAGGAAGGCAAGGTGCCTGTCCCCGGTCTGGTCGTGGTCGCCAGCAAGATGTGAGGGCCGTAGGGCCGTAGCCCGGGTGGAGCGCAGCGTAACCCGGGATCGCTCGCAGACGTGGAGACAGATGTCCCGGGTTGCGCTGCGCTTCACCCGGGCTACGACATCGGACAAAACTTGAGTCTAGGCGCTACCAGTTCCACCATACGGAAATGCGCTGAGCGGCATTGCGTCGCAAAGCGATAAGTTCGGTATTGCCGAGCAAAGCGGAATGTTGATCATTGTTGTCGTCTAGGGAGAGACAACAACAATGAAAAGGCAAACCAGGCGCGAGTTCTGCGCCACCGCCATCAGTGCGTTCGCCGCGTCCACCTTGCCCGCGCCCTATCTCTGGGCCGCCGAGAAGAAATATGATCCGGGCGCCAGCGACACCGAGATCAAGCTCGGCCAGACCGTGCCGCATTCCGGCCCCGGCTCGCTCTACGGCGTGCTCGGACGCGTCGGAGAAGCCTATTTCCAGATGCTGAACGAGAAGGGCGGCATCAACGGGCGCAAGGTCAAGTTCTTGACCATGGACGACGCCTATAGCGCGCCGAAATGCGTCGAGGCCACGCGCCGCCTGGTGGAGCAGGAGGAAGTGCTGGCGCTCTACGGTTCGCTCGGCACCGCGCCGCAGACCGCCGTGCACAAATATCTCAACTCCAAGGGCGTGCCGCAGTTGCTGCTCAACACCGGCGCATCGAAATGGAATGACCCGAAGAATTTCAAATGGACCATGGCTGGCCTGCCGCTCTACCCGACCGAGGCGCGCATCCTGGCCAAGCACGTCGTCAGCGTGAAGCCGGAGGCGAAGGTCGGCATCCTCTACCAGAACGACGATTTCGGCCGCGATTTCCTGGGGCCCTTCAAGAAGGTGCTGGCGGATGCAGGCGGCAAGGCGCAGGTGATCATGGAGCAGACCTACGATCTCACCGATCCGACCGTCGATTCCCAGCTCATCAATCTCTCGAAGTCAGGCGCCGACGTCTTCTACAATATCAGCACCGGCAAGGCGACGTCGCAGTCGATCCGCAAGGTCGCCGAGCTCGGCTGGAAGCCGCTGCATCTGTTGTCGGCGGGCTCGACCGGCCGCTCGATCCTGAATGCCGCGGGCCTCGAGAACGCCGCGGGCATCGTCGCGATCCGCTACGCCAAGGAAGTCGGCGTGCCCCGCTTCGAGAAGGATCCGGACGTGCTCGCCTTCGAGGAACTGCGCAAGAAATATCTGCCCAATGTCGATCCTGATAACACCATCGCGTTCGCCGGCTACGGCCAGGTCGCGAGCATGGCCGAAATCCTGCGCCGCTGCGGCGACGACCTCACCCGCGCGAACGTGCTGAAGCACGCCACCACGCTCGCCGGATTCCACTCGCCTTACTTCCTCGACGGCGTCAATTTCAGCTACACGCCCGAAGACTACACGCCGATGAAGACGCTCTACATCTCGATCTTCAACGGCAAGGATTGGGACATCTCCGACAAGCCCGTGACGGAGTAGGGCATCTAGCAAGCTGTAGATTCCATGGGGCGGTGAGCGTGGCCTTTCCGATAGGTTTGGGTTTCCACACTCGAACCCTCGGAGAGTCAGATGCAAGCATCGACCGTAGACACGCCCACCACCGGCCATAATGGCACAATTTTCGTTGCGATCGAACTCAGTCAGAAGACGTGGCTGGTGACGCTGCACAGCCCGGATCGGGATCGGATGTCGCGCCACAAGCTCGAGGGCGGCGCTCATGTGGGGCTGCTGGAGTTGATTGAGAAGGTCCGCAGCCGGGCGGCGGAGAAGCTCGGATCGGTGCCGCGTGTGGTGAGCTGCTACGAGGCCGGCTACGATGGCTTCTGGCT
>NZ_AUEZ01000040.1 GCF_000426245.1 Bradyrhizobium sp. Ai1a-2
CCACCCGATTACAAGTTCAGGGTGTTCATCTCAGGCCAGAAGCGGCGCGTGACGCCCAGGATCAAACGCGAGCTGCGCCGGCGCTCGGCCGTCGAGCCGGTCATCGGCCATCTCAAATCCGAGCATCGCATGGGGCGCAACTACTTCTGGTACCGCAAGGGCGACGCCGCCAACGCCGTCCTCGCCGCCGCCGGATACAACTTCCGCCGTCTCATCCGCTGGCTGGAGCTTTTGTTGCACCAAATCCTGGTCAGGCTCATCCTCCGATTTCAGCTCGTCCCAAGCTGAAATCAGACTTCTTCACGGGCGACCGGTTTGCGTGAAGAAAAACGCGTCAAAACAAGAATCTAGAGCTTCGGTTCTGATTCAGTCGGAACCGAAAAATGCTCTAGATGACTTGGCGTGTGCGGCGCGCGACGCCGCGCCGCTCCTGCGGACGGACGCCATAGGCCATCTGCGCATCCGCCGCCGTGCCGCGCCGCAGCGGACGCGTCTGCGGCGCCAGCGCCGCAGTCGCGATCAGCTGAGTCACAAAGCCCGCGTCAGGGCGTGGCAGCGGCCGCTTCGGCACGTAGTTCAGGGATTCGGTCCGCGGGACGAGTTCAGCCGAACTGGTGGTGGCGCCGGTTAGAACCTCGCCGTCCAGCACTCGCCTTGATCTGCCGCCTTCCGGCATCGCCGATCCCACTCGATTGTCACGTTTCGGGACGCTACCATCCCCTTGGACCTGAATTCGCAAGGTCCATGCCGGCGCAGGGAGTTTTGTTCCCTGCGGCAGCAAAACGTGGTTTCCAGATTGTTTATGAACTTTACCTAAGGTCTGAGCGGAAACAGAGGCACACTCCGAGCTTGGAGCCACTTACCCACTGTCACGTGCGTCCACCAGTATCCACTTGGCCGTGTCCTGAAATGAGGCGACAGCAGATGCCTTCCATCCCGCCAGCCGCCGACATCCTGGCTTCGCTCGGCCAGGCGACCTTCATCTGGGACATTGCCTCCGATGCGCTCGTCTGGAGCGACAATGTCGCCTCGGTTTTCCCCGATCTCCCGCTGGAGGCGCTTGCAAGCGGTGCAGCACTTTCCAGGCTGATCGAACCCTCGCGCACGATCCGGTCCGATGCGCTCGGCCAGCCCGCGCCGTTACGCAGCGGCGAGAGCATGCCCTACCGGATAGAGTATGGCGTGCGGACCAGCACCTCGGCGCCCGTGATCTGGATCGAGGAAACCGGCTGCTGGTTTGCCGGAACGGACGGACGGCCGGTGCGTGCCCAGGGCGTGATCAGGATCGACAACGAGCGCCATGCCCGCGACGAGCAGCTCGTGAAGCTGTCGCGGCACGATCCGCTCACCGGCGAGCTCAACCGCACCCACCTGATCGCCGCGCTCGCCGAGGCGGTCGAGGAGTCCACACGCTTCCGTTCGGCCAGCGCCTTCATGCTGATCGGCATCGATCATCTGGCGCGGATCAACGACGCCTTCGGCTTCGATGTCGCCGATGCCGTGATCGCGGAAATCAGCAGGCGCATCCGCGCCCGCTTGCGCGGCGGCGATGTGCTCGGGCGATTCTCCGGCAACAAGTTCGGGCTGATCCTGCGCAACTGCACCGTCGACGATGCCAATGTCGCCGCCGAACGTTTTCTCACCGCCGTGCGCGAGGAGATCGTGCCGACCAAGTCGGGCCCCGTCTCCGTCACGGTGTCGATCGGCGCGGTCAGCGTGCCGCGCCACGCCCGCACTGCCGACGAGGCGATCAACCGTGCCCAGGAGACGCTCGACACCGCCAAGAGCCGCCGGGCCGGCTCGTTCCTGCTTTGGAAGCCGAATGTCGAGCGTGACGCCCAGCGCCGTGTCAACATCCGCGTCACCGACGAGATCGTCACCGCGCTGAACGAACGGCGCATCGTGGTGGCGTTCGAGCCGGTGGTCGAGGTGCAGTCGCGGCAGCCCGCCTTCTACGAGTGCCTGGTGCGCATGCAGCAGGAGGACGGGCGGGCGCTGTCGGCGCCCGACATCGTGCCGGTTGCCGAGCGCCTCGGCCTGATCCGGCTGGTCGATCACCGCGTCCTCGAGCTTGCGGTGGCCGAGCTTGCCGCTTCGCCCAAGGTTCAGCTCAGCCTCAACATCTCGCCGGACACCACGATGGATCCGGATTGGCTGGCCGGAATCGAATCGCTGATGGCCGCGCATCCCGGTGTCGGCGAGCGGCTGATCGTCGAGATCACGGAGACGGTGGCGATCAGCAATCTCGATGAGGTGCGCGGCTTCGTCACGCGCCTGAAGAATTTCGGCAGCCGGATCGCGATCGATGATTTCGGCGCCGGCTACACCTCGTTCCGCAACTTGCGCAAGCTCGGCGTTGATATCGTCAAGATCGACGGCGCCTTCGTGCAGAATATCGCGCATTCCGCCGACGACCGCGCCTTTGTGCAGACGCTGCTCGACCTCGCGCGCCGGCTCGGCATCAAGACCGTCGCGGAATGGGTGCAGGACGAAGCATCCGCGGCGATGCTGCGCGAATGGGGCTGCGACTATATCCAGGGCCGCCTGATCGGCCTGGCCTCTCCGACGCGGCCATGGGACACGGCCGATAAGGCGATGCCGGCGGCGGGGTAGCTGGTCGTCCCCGCGAAGGCGGGACCCATAACCACAGCGCGCGGTTTGTTGAGACGAGCCTGTCCGCTCGTTCACACCACAAAACCGGGCCCTGTGGTTATGGGTCCCGGCTCAAGGCCGGGACGACACGATCACTCTTCCTTCTTTGTCGTCGCTGTCTCGCGCGACATCCGCTCGAGGCGCTCCTGCATCTCCTTCATCTGGCGGCGCAGGTCGTCGATATTGCTTTCATCCGCCGGCGGCTCCGGCACTTTCTCGGGCTCGGACGTTGCGGTTCCCGTGCGCGGCGGCACGAATGGCTTGAACATGGAGAAGGTCTGCTGGAACAACTCCATGTTGCGCCGAACCTGTTCCTCGAGCGGGGCGAAGGGAGTTCCGCTGAGCGTACTTGCGATCTGCTTGCGGAATTTCTCCTGCTCTTTCGTCAGGGTCTCGATCGACTGCTCGAGATATTTCGGCACCACCATTTGCATGCTGTCGCCGTAGAAGCGGATCAACTGCCGAAGGAAAGTGGTCGGCAACAGGTTTTGGCCGGCCTTGTTCTCCTGCTCGAAGATGATCTGCGCCAACACCGATCGGGTGATGTCGTCGCCGGTCTTGGCGTCGTAGACGAGGAAATCCTCGCCTTCCTTCACCATCGAGGCGAGATCCTCGAGCGTCACATAAGTGCTGGTTCCAGTATTATAGAGCCGCCGGTTGGCGTACTTCTTGATCGTGGTCGGGTGTTCTGATTTTGCCATGGGGGCTCACACATCAACACCAGGAGGGAATCCCTGCAGCATTGCTGCAGGGCTGATGCACACGCATCGCAGCAAAGGTAAGCATGTTCAAAGCCGCTCGGCAACGATTTGTGCGGCACGGTTAATTCCAAAGCATAGTTATTGCTCAGGAAAGCTCCAACGAGGTCAATTTAAATGCGTCGCGGCAGGATTTGGCCGTCTGGCCGATTGACATGCCTCAAGGACGTTAACAGGATGAGGTCGAAAGATAGGCCCGCGTCCGGCCGCCCGCCCGCCGCCAAGCTACCCAAGGCCAGAACCTCAAGCTCCAAAACCTCAAGCTCCAGGAGATGCCCATGTCAGACGATGTCGTCATCGTCAGCGCCGCCCGCACCCCGGTCGGCAGTTTCAACGGTGCGTTCGCCAGCACCCCCGCCCATGACCTCGGCGCCATTGCCATCAAGGCGGCGCTGGAGCGTGCGGGCGTCGAGCCGGGCCGCGTGTCCGAAGTCATCATGGGTCAGATTCTGACCGCTGCGCAGGGCCAGAACCCGGCCCGCCAGGCCTCGATCGCCGCCGGCATCCCGGTGGAAAGCCCGGCCTGGGGCGTCAACCAGCTCTGCGGCTCCGGCCTGCGCTCGGTCGCGCTCGGCTACCAGGCGCTGGTCAATGGCGATTCCGATATCGTGGTCGCCGGCGGCCAGGAATCCATGAGCATGGCCCCGCACGCCCAGCATCTGCGCGGCGGCGTCAAGATGGGCGGGCTCGAGCTCGTCGACACCATGATCAAGGACGGCCTGTGGGACGCCTTCAACGGCTACCACATGGGCAACACGGCCGAGAACGTGGCGCGGCAATATCAGATCACCCGCGCCCAGCAGGACGAATTCGCCGTCTCCTCGCAGCAAAAGGCCGAGGCCGCGCAAAAGGCCGGCCGCTTCAAGGAAGAGATCGTCCCCGTCATCATCAAGACCCGAAAGGGCGACGTCGTGGTCGACACCGACGAATATCCGCGCCACGGCGCCACGGTGGACGCGATGGCCAAGCTCAAGCCCGCCTTCGAGAAGGACGGCACGGTGACCGCCGGCAGCGCCTCCGGCATCAATGACGGCGCCGCCGCCGTGGTGCTGATGACAGCGAAGCAGGCGGCGAAGGAGGGCAGGACGCCGCTCGCGCGGATCGTCTCTTGGGGCCAGGCCGGCGTCGACCCGAAGATCATGGGCACCGGCCCCATCCCGGCCTCCCGCAGCGCGCTGAAGAAGGCCGGCTGGAACATAGCCGATCTCGATCTGATCGAGGCCAACGAGGCGTTCGCGGCGCAGGCCTGCGCGGTCAACAAGGACCTCGGCTGGGATACGTCCAAGGTCAACGTCAACGGCGGCGCGATCGCGATCGGTCACCCGATCGGCGCGTCCGGCGCCCGCGTCCTTGTGACGCTGCTCCACGAGATGCAGAAGCGCGACGCCAAGAAGGGCCTCGCCACGCTGTGCATCGGCGGCGGCATGGGCATCGCGATGTGCGTTGCACGCGACTGAACAAGAGGCAACATGCCGGGTTGAATGATGAAAAGATCGTCTGTCAACCGCAGTGCAAGCTGATAAGAGAATGCCCGGCCTCGCGCCGGGCATTTTCGTTTTGAGAGCATGATCCGGACCCGGAGGGCCGCGTTAGCGCAAAGTGGACGCCGGTTTTCCCTCGCGACAAACGCGAAGCGTTTACGCGGAGATCATGTTCAATTGAGAGATGAATTTCAAAAGACCGGCACAATGTCGGCTTAGAAAAAAATGGCGAAGGAGGAGACGGACATGGCACGTGTTGCATTGGTAACAGGCGGGACGCGAGGCATCGGCGCCGCGATCAGCAAGGCGTTGAAGGCGGGTGGCTACAAGGTGGCGGCGACCTATGGCGGTAATGATGCCGCCGCGCAGAAGTTCAAGGACGAAACCGGCATTCCCGTCTACAAATGGGACGTCGCCTCGTTCGATGCCTGCGCTGCCGGGATCAAGCAGGTGGAGGCCGACGTCGGCCCGATCGACGTGCTCGTCAACAATGCCGGCATCACCCGGGACACTGCATTCCACAAGATGACGCTGCAGCAGTGGAATGAAGTGATCAACACCAATCTCGGCTCGCTCTTCAACATGACGCGCCAGGTGATCGAGGGCATGCGCGCCCGCAAGTTCGGCCGCATCATCAACATCTCCTCGATCAACGGTCAGAAAGGCCAGTTCGGCCAGGTCAACTATTCTGCGGCCAAGGCCGGCGATATCGGCTTCACCAAGGCGCTCGCGCTCGAGAACGCCAAGGGCGGGATCACCGTGAACGTGATCGCCCCCGGCTACATCAACACCGAGATGGTGCAGGCGGTGCCGAAGGACGTTCTGGAAAAGAACGTGATCCCGCAGATCCCGGTCAACCGCCTGGGCGAGCCCGAGGAGATCGCGCGTGCGGTGCTGTTCCTGGCGGCAGACGACGCCGGCTTCATCACCGGCTCGACATTGACCGTGAACGGCGGCCAATATCACGCGTGATGTAGGCGTCCGCCGCGGCGACAAGTCTTAGAGCATGATCCGGAAAAGTGGACACCGGTTTCCGAAAAGATCATGCTCAAACAAAGAGATGAGATCATGATCCGATTCCGTTCAATCGGATCATGATCCAGCCGTTATGCCCGGGCTTGTCCCGGGCATTTGCGTCCTTATAAGGCACGCCAGCAATGAAGACGCGGATGACCGGGACCAGCCCGGCCATGACGGAAACATTCCTATGACTCCCCGCACCGCCACCCTCATCGGCCTGACTGCGATCATCATGTGGTCGCTGCTCGCCGTGCTGACGGTTGCGACCGGCAAGATCCCCGCCTTCCAGCTTGCGGCGATGACGTTCGCGATCGGCGCACTGGTCGCTTTCACGACCTTCATCTTTCGTCCCGCCGCGTTCGGTGCGCTGAAGCAGCCGCCGGTCGCCTGGCTCGTCGGCGTCGGCGGCCTGTTCGGCTATCACGCGCTGTATTTCCTGGCGCTGCGCTTTGCGCCGCCCGCGGAAGCCGGACTGTTGAATTATCTCTGGCCGCTGTTGATCGTGCTGTTCTCTTCATTCCTGCCGGGCGAGCGGCTGGCGCCGCATCACATCATCGGTGCCGTCCTGGGGCTTGTGGGGACCGTGCTGCTGTTCGCCGGCAACACTAGCGGGTTCGCGCCGGGCCAGATCCCAGGCCTTGCCGCGGCGTTCGTCGCGGCCTTTGTCTGGGCCAGCTATTCAGTGATGTCGCGCCGGCTCAAATCGGTGCCGACCGATGCCGTGGCCGGTTTCTGTCTCTTCACCGCGCTGCTCGCGGCGATCGTGCACAAGATGGTCGAGACCACGGTGTGGCCGGAGACATCTGGACAATGGCTTGCCATCATCGCGCTCGGCGTCGGTCCGGTCGGCGCTGCCTTCTTCACTTGGGACATCGGCATGAAGCGCGGCGACATCCGCGTGCTCGGCGCCGCTTCCTACGCAACACCGCTGCTCTCTACCGCCTTCCTGATCCTCGCCGGCTTCGCGCAGGCGACGGCCGCGATCGCCATCGCCGCGATCCTGATCGCCGGCGGTGGCCTCGTCGCCGCAAGGGACATGTGGAAGAAGTGAAGCGGGGTGGGCAAAGCGAAGCGTGCCCACCATTGCGAGCGGAGTGCTGATGGTGGACACGCTGCGCTTTGCCCATCCTACGACGCTGCGGAGCTAATCAGGCTCCCAGCCCTTCGGCGCCAGTTCGAACTTCGCAAATTCGAATGCCGGTGCAACGGTGCATCCGACCAGCGTCCAATCGCCGGTGCACTCCGCCGCCTGCCACGCATGCCCCGGCACGATCGCCTGCGGCACTTCGCCGGCTGCCAGATCAGGACCGAGGCGGATTTCGCGTTGTCCGCTCGCATCCGCGATCCGCAAGGTCAGCGCATCGCCTGCGTAATAGTGCCAGATCTCCACCGCATCGACGCGATGCCAATGCGACCGCTCACCGCGCGCGAGCAGAAAATAGATCGCGGTCGAGCGCGATCGCCCGCCCGCATCCGTCGCGTCATCGCGAAACGTCTCGCGATAATGGCCGCCTTCCGGATGCGGCTTCAGCCCAAGTTGCGCGATGATCTCGGCGGCAGTCGGCTTTGGCATCACGACTTGTTCTTGCGCTCGCGCAACTCGCCGAACACCTGGGCTCCGTCAGCGCCCTTCATGTGCAGCTTGGCGGCCACCGCCGGGTCGTCGGCGCGCAGGAACACGTTGGCTTTCTTCTCCTCGCCAAGCAGCGTCGGGATCGTCGGCTTGTTCGCCGCGCGCAGCCGCGTCACTTCCTCGGCGCGGGCTTTCAGCACCGGATTGTCCGACTCCACCGTCAGCGCGAACTTGACGTTGGCGGCGGTATATTCGTGGCCGCAATAGAGGCGGAAATCATCCGGCAGCGCGCGCAGCTTGAGCAGCGAATCCCACATCATCGGATAGTTGCCCTCGAACACCCGGCCGCAGCCGATCGAGAACAAGGTGTCGGCGGCAAACACCGCCTTTTCGCCGTCGAACACATAGGAGATGTGGTCGAGCGTATGGCCCGGCGTCTCTAGCACCCGCGCGAGCAGGCTGCCGACCTTGATCACGTCGCCATTGGCGGCGCGCAGGTCGACATCGGCGATCGCAGTGGTCTTGTCGTGCGGCGCGACGACGCGGCAACCATATTTCTGTTTCAGTTCGGCAACCCCGCCGACATGGTCATGATGGTGATGGGTGATGAGGATATCGGTCAGATTCCAGCCCTCGCGCTCCAGCGCCGCGATGATGGGGCCGGCTTCCGGCGCATCGATCGAAGCGGTGGCCTTGGTCGCGGGGTCGTGGACCAGATAGCCGAAATTGTCGGTCAGGCAGGTGAAGAGACGGATTTCCGCAGTCATGGTATCTCCCGCGAACGGCCAGGCGTTACTGTTTGAGCATGGTCTCCGCGCAAACGCTTCGCGTTTGTCGCGAGGGAAAACCGGTTCCCACTTTTCCGCACCATGCTCTAACACGCCCCATCTGTGCGGGAAATATGGCGTTAACGCTCGTGCGACAATGCAATTCCGGAAAACATGCGCGTGACGGCGCCGTGGGCGCGTGCTGCAGGTGCCGGTTTTCCCTCGCGACAAACGCCAAGCGTTTGCGCGGGGATCATGACCAAACGATCCGATTTCCATCTGACCGGATCATGCTCTAGGTTGGCTCAATGGACGTCATCGATCTCCGCGATTTCTATTCGCAGCGCCTGGGCATTGTAGCGCGCCAATTGATCAATCGCGGCATTCGCGAGCGGTGGCCGGGGGCCGAGGGCCAGCGCGTGCTCGGGCTCGGCTACCCTACCCCCTATCTCGGCCTGTTCCGCGAGGATAGCGAGCGCTGCATCGCCTTCATGCCGGCGTCACAGGGGGTCCTGAAATGGCCGACGGGCCGGCCGGCGCTGGCGACCCTGGTCGACGAATTCTCGATGCCGCTCGCGGATGCCGCGGTCGACCGCGTGCTGGTCGTGCATGCGTTGGAGATGTCTGACGATCCGGAGCGGCTGCTCCGCGAGGTGTGGCGGGTGCTGGCGCCGTCAGGCCGGCTGATCGCGGTAATCCCCAATCGCCGGGGTGTATGGACGCGCACCGACACCACGCCGTTCGGCCACGGTCGGCCCTATTCGCGGGCACAAATCACGCAATTGCTGCGGCAGACCTGGTTCACGCCGACCGCGTGGGGTGAGGCGCTGTTCGTGCCGCCGGTCGCGGGTAGCTGGTTCTTGCGCTGGGCGATGGCCTGGGAGCGCCTCGGCGCAGCGCTGTCATTGCCGTTCGCGGGCGTCCACATCGTGGAAGCGACCAAGCAGGTCTATCGCGCGATCCCCGCGAACCGCGAACGCGCGCGGCTCATCCCGTCGCTGCAGCCGGTGCTCGTGCCGTCGTCGTCGCGGGGGTGATTCGGAATTGCAGGGTGCGCAAAGCGACTTGTTGCGCCGTAGCTCAACGAGCGAAGGCGGAAACGCGCTCACCAGTGCGAGCGGAGTGTTGGATGGTGGGCACGGCGCTTGCGCGCCTTTGCCCACCCTACGATCTTATCGCGGGGCTAACTACTCATTCCCCGGATTGAAGTCTTCGCTCTGCTGGGGCTGCGCGGCGGCGTCGGGGCGCGGGCCGTGCGGGCGTCGACGGCGGCGCGGGAAGCGCTCGCTACGTTCGCTGCGCTCTCCGCCGCCACCATTGCTCTCATAATTGCCATTGGCCTGTGGCTGCGCGCCTCCGGTGATGAAGGAGGGCAGGCGGTCGACACCGCCATTCTCCGCGATCACTGGCTGCGGCTGGTTCTGCGGCGGCGCCTGGTACTGCGGCTGCTGACGATGCTCGCGCTCGCGATGCTCTCGCGGCTGCTGCTGGTCGCGCTGATAGGGCTGTTGATTGTTCTCGCGCGCAAAGGGTGGTTGCAGCACGAAGCCGGGTTCCTGGCCGAAGCTCGAGTAGCTGTCGTCATCGTCGCCCTCGTCGGTCGTCGTCGCTTCGTTGTTGTCGACACGGGGCTGCTGCTGATTCTGCCGAAGCTGTTCCTGTGCCGCGGCGATGATGCGGAAGTAATGCTCGGCGTGCTGATAGTAGTTCTCGGCGGCGACCGGATCACCGGAGGAGCGCGCATCGCGCGCCAGCTGAACGTATTTTTCCGCAACGTGGGAAGCTGTGCCGCGGATCTTGATGTCGGGTCCGTTCGATTCGAACACCCGGGTCAACGGGTTCTGACCGCGCCGGTTGTTGTTGTTGTTGTTATTGTTGTTGTTCCGGTTACGCATCCGCTTGTTATTTTGACCGTTTCTCATGTCTCGCCTTTTATTCCAGCCCTATAAGTTACCAGCGTTGAAATTGCCGTTGCGGTGGAAGTTGCCATTGCAACCGGCGCATGCGCTCGCGCGCACCGAATCATGATGCCATTCGGATCAATGCCAAAGTTTGCCGACCATCGCGTTGAGCAAAGACGCGTTCCCCAACCGCCGGCCGGTCCGGCCTGCGGATCAATTATTCAGCTTGCCAAGGCAAGCGCAGTTCTCTCACGTAAGTCTTCAAGCGTAATAACAGGCTTTCGTTCGCTTGGCGGTCGAGAGCAGCACAGCTCCGGCTATTGCGCTCACACAGACCTGCGTTTTGGAACCTTTGATCGGCGGGCTCTCGGCGAGAACCCTGGTCTTCACCCGTTAACGGCTACGGGGCCAACACCGATGTCATGACCGGAACGTAGTCGTTCCCGGGGGATATTCCAAGAGGTTTTTTTGCGTTCCAATAGGACTTTATCACGGCAATTTGCGGCCCGATACCGCCCGTGGGATGCCGGCCAGATCGGGCCTCGGCGGACCGGCGGGGACGAGCCCGGCGGCGGTCATCAAAGCTTCAATCGCCTCGCTCTGGCCGATGCCTGATTCGACAACCAGGGCGCCGTTGCCGGCCAGCAAACCCGCAGCCTGCGGGATCAGCGCGCGATAGGCATCCAGCCCATCGTCGCCGCCATCGAGCGCGGCAACCGGGTCGTGCTCGCGCACCTCGACCGCGAGGTCGGCAATATCTGCGGACCGGATATAGGGCGGGTTCGAGACGATCAGGTCGAAGCGGCCGGGGAGACCCGATGCATAGTCGCAGGCTACGAAGGTCGCACGATCGCCAATGCCTAGTGCCAGTGCATTGGCCCGCGCCGTCTTGAGTGCCTCCGTGCTGATGTCGGTGCCGATCCCGCTCGCGGTAGGTATCTCGGAGAGCAGCGCCAGCAGGATTGCGCCGGTGCCGGTACCGAGATCGGCGATCCGCAACGGCTTTTCCAAAGCGCCTTCCGCGCGCAGGATCTGAAGCGCGAACTCCACCACGGTTTCGGTGTCGGGTCGCGGCACCAAGGTCGCGGCGGAGAGCTTTAGCGGCAGCCCCCAGAATTCCTTTTGCCCAAGGATGCGCGCGACCGGTTCGCCGCCAAGACGACGCCGCGTGAACGCTTCGAGTGCTGCGGCTTCGTTCTCCGTCAGCGTCCGGCTCGCCGCCGTGATCATGCCGGTCAGGTCGAGCTTGAGCACCGCGCCGAGCAGCATGTGCGCATCGAGCTCGGCCGAATCGATGGCGGCCGATTTGAAGCGTGCCGCGAGTTGTCGCCGCGCGGTCTCGACCCTTCGTCCAGCAAACTCATTCATCGCTTCGTAGCCCGGATGGAGCGCAGCGCAATCCGGGATTCGCGCAACCCGATCCACCGGTCCCGGATTGCGCTACGCTTCATCCGGGCTACAGGGGTCCTCACGCCGCCGCACCTTGTGCCGCGAGTTGCGCGGCCTGGTGCTCCGTCGTCAGCGCGTCGATCAATTCGCCGAGCGCTTCGCCCGAGATCACCTGCGGCAACTTGTAGAGCGTCAAGTTGATGCGGTGATCGGTGACGCGCCCTTGCGGAAAATTATAGGTGCGGATGCGCTCGCTGCGATCGCCGGAGCCGACCTTCTCCTTGCGGTCGGCCGAGCGCGCCGCGTCGGCGCGCTGGCGCTCGGCATCGTAGATGCGCGAGCGCAGGATGTTCATCGCCGACGCCCGGTTCTTGTGCTGCGAGCGGCTGTCCTGCATCATCACCACGATGCCGGTCGGGATATGGGTGATGCGGATCGCCGATTCCGTCTTGTTGACGTGCTGGCCGCCGGCGCCCTGCGCCCGCATCGTCTCGATCCGCAGATCCTCGTTCTTGATGTCGACATCGACGTCCTCGACCTCGGGCAGCACTGCGACCGTGGCGGCGGAGGTGTGGATGCGCCCCTGCGTCTCGGTGTCGGGCACACGCTGCACCCGATGCACGCCGGATTCGAATTTCAGCTTCGCGAATGCGCCGCGGCCCTGCACCTCGGCGATGATTTCCTTGTAGCCGCCGACCGTGCCTTCGCTCGCCGAGATCACCTCGACCTTCCAGCCCTGCAGGGCAGCAAAGCGCTCATACATGCGGAACAGGTCGCCGGCGAACAGCGAAGCCTCGTCGCCGCCGGTGCCGGCGCGGATTTCCAGCACGACGTTGCGGTCGTCCATCGCATCCTTCGGCAACAGCGCGATGCGGATCTTCTGCTCGAGCTCGGCAAGCCGCGCATGCAGCGTCTCGAGCTCGGCCTCCGCCATGCCGCGCATGTCTGGCTCGGTCGCGGGATCGGCGATCAGGCTCTGGGTGTCGGCGAGCTCGCTGCGCGCGGCGCGATAGGCCTTCACCGCCTCGATCAGCGGATTGAGCTCGGCGAGCTCGCGGGTGATCTGGACATAGCGTTCCGAATTCACCTGGCCGAGCAGTTCGGCCTCGAGCGAGGCGTGATGGGCGAGCAGGACATCGAGTTTGGCTTCGGGCAACATGGATAGTTCTCAAATGACGGGAAGGGCAGGGCGGCGTCACCAACGAGAGCGTCGCTACAAGGTGAGCCCTTCGGCTTCCGCAAATTCCGTCAGCTTCTCGCGGATCGACACGCTACCGCTCGGCGCATCCAGAAGCGGGTTGATCATCGCTTCGGCTTTCTTGGCGTCGAGCTCGAGGATCATCGCCTTCACCGGCCCGTGCGCGGTCGCCGACAGTGACAGCGAGCGGTAGCCGAGCGCGATCAGCGCCAGCGCGCCGATCGGCTTCGATGCCATCTCGCCGCACAGCGAGGCGACCTTCTTGACGGACTGCGTCTTGCGCACGATGTCGCGCAACGCGCGCAGGATCGGCGCGGACAGCGTGTCGAACCGTTCCGAGACCTTGGCGTTGCCGCGGTCGACCGCAAACAGGAACTGGAACAGATCGTTCGATCCGACCGAGAGGAAGTCGACCCGCTTCAGCAGCTCGTCAAGCTGGTAGAGCAGCGCAGGAACCTCGACCATGGTGCCGACATCGACACGCTCGGGCAGTGAATGGCCGTGCTGGCGGAGATAAGTCAGTTCACGCTCGACGATGGCCTTGGCCTGATCGAACTCGGCAACGTCTGAAATCATTGGGAACATGATCTTCAGCGCGCGCCCGCCAGCAGCGCGCAAGAGTGCACGGATCTGGCCGCGCAACAGTCCCGGCCGGTCGAGGCCGAGCCGGATCGCGCGCCAGCCGAGCGCCGGGTTCTCCTCGACCACGGTCTCCATGTAGGGGAGCGCCTTGTCGCCGCCAATGTCGAGCGTGCGGAACGTGACAGGCTTCGCTCCCGCCGCATCCAGCACGGTACGATAGAGCGCGAGCTGATCGCTGGAGCGCGGCAAATTCGGGCTCACCATGAACTGCAGCTCGGTGCGGAACAGGCCGATGCCGGCGCTGCCGGTGTCATCGATATGCGGCAGGTCGATGGTCAGGCCGGCGTTGATCAGGAGTTCGATCGGCTGGCCGTCCTTGGTCACGCAGGGCTTGTCGCGCAGCGCCGAGTATTGCGCCTGGCGTCGGGCGCGGAATCGGACCCGCTCGGCATAAGCGGATTCGATCTCGGTCGAAGGGCGGACATAGATCTCGCCCGAGATGCCGTCGACGATGATGGCGTCGCCGGGGTCGGCGATGCCGGGCGCATTCGGCACTTCGCCGACCGCGGGAATGCCGAGCGCGCGCGCCACGATCGAGACGTGCGAATTGGCGGTGCCTTCCTCCAGCACCAGGCCTCGCAATCGCTTGCGATCATAGTCGAGCAGCGCGGCAGGTCCCATCGCGCGCGCGATCAGGATCGCGTTGTCGGGCAGTTGTTCGCGCGACGGCGCATGGTCCTGGCCGACCAGCTGCCGCATCAGGCGGTGGCCGAGATCTTCGAGGTCATGCAGCCGGTCGCGCAAGTAGGGATCGGTCGAGCGCAGCATGCGCGCGCGGGTGTCGGACTGCACGCGTTCGACCGCGGCTTCGGCGGTGAGGCCGGTGGCAACCGCCTCATGCAGCTTGTGCGACCAACCCTGGTCGTTGGCGAACATGCGATAGGCTTCCAACACGTCGCGATGCTCGCCGCCGTCAGCGACGTCGCCGCGTTCCAGGAGCCGGTCGAGGTCCGAGCGCAGCTTGGTCAGCGCCGTGTCCAGCCGCTTGATCTCCTTCGGCAGGTCCTCGGCGATATAGTTGGTGATGACGACGCGCGGCTCGTGCAGCACGACATGGCCGAGCGCGATGCCCTCGGAGAGGATGGCGCCGGTCTTGTGCATCGAATGCCGCGCCGCGGGCTCGGCGCCTGGTTGCGCCAACGCCGCCAATTCGCCCGAGGCAATCATCTCCGCCAGCACCATGGCGGTGGTCTGCAGCGCCTCGACCTCTTCCTCGACATAAGTGCGCTTGGCGCGGTTCTGCACCACCAGCACACCGAGCGTGTTGCCGGCGCGCAGGATCGGCACGCCGAGGAAGGAATGGTAGATCTCTTCGCCGGTTTCCGGGCGATAGGAGAAGGCCGGGTGGCTTTGCGCGTCGCTCAAATTGAGCGGCGTGGCCTCGCTGGCGACGAGGCCGACCAGGCCTTCGTGCGCGCTGAGCACAGTTCTGTGGACAGCGTCGCGGTTCAGACCTTCGGTGGCGTAGAGCTCGAGGGTGTTATCGACGCGCAGCACATAGACCGAGCAGACCTCGGCCACCATATTGGCCGCGATCAGGACCACGATCTTGTCCAGCCGCTCCTGGGCCGAGACTTGCTCCGCCATGGTTTCGCGGAGCCGTCTCAACAGGACGCGGGGACCTCCCGAAGCGCTCCGCATAGGTTAAAACCCTCCCCCATATGGCCAGCAGGCCGTGTGGCCGGTAGCTGGCGAGAAACTCGACTAATCCAACAATTTTATCCATCGGCGCCGCCGCAACTTCGCAACCCGGCCGAATCGGATTCGCCGAGACTGTGACACAGTTTGCGGCGCCCTCCGATCAGGCCGTATAGCCAATCGAGGCTTGTTTTGCCAAGCAAAACGCCTGCCAAGGGATATAACGTCTCTGTCAGCCGAATGCTGCAGTCGCTAAGAGAAATTCTTACTCGCAACAGCGAGAAATGTGGGCTCGAGCGGCTGTTCCACCTCTCCCACTGGAGATGGACCAGGAACCGCTTCAGGCCTGGTCGAGACCGTACAGCGTGTGCAGTGTACGCACCGCGAGCTCGGTATAGGCGGCATCGATCAGCACCGAGAACTTGATCTCGGAGGTGGTGATGGCGCGGATGTTGATGTTGCGTGCGGCGAGCGCAGCAAAGGCCTTGGCGGCGACGCCGGCATGGCTGCGCATGCCGCTGCCGATGACAGATACTTTCGAGACGTCGGTGGCGCTGTCAAAGCGCTGGTAGCCGATCTTGCTCTTGGCCGCGGTGATGGTGTCGCGGGCGCGGGTGTAGTCGGCCGCCGGAACGGTGAAGGTAAGGTCCGTGGTCTTGCCGTCCTCGGAGACGTTCTGCACGATCATGTCGACATTGATGCTGGCATCCGCGAGCGGGCCGAAGATTGCAGCCGCGACACCCGGCTTGTCCTCGATCTGGCGCACGGAAATCTGGGCTTCGTCCTTGGAGAAGGCGATGCCGGTGACGACGTGCATTTCCATGATTTCCTCCTCGCTGCAGATCAGCGTGCCCGGCGGCGTGCCGTGCGGGTCGATATCTTCGGGCTTGTCGAAGCTGGAACGGACGAAGATTGGCATGTTGTGCACCATGCCGAGTTCCACCGAGCGCACCTGCAGGACCTTGGCGCCCTGCGACGCCAATTCCAGCATGTCCTCGAACGCGATCTTGTCGAGCCGATGCGCCTTCGGCACCACGCGCGGGTCGGTGGTGTAGACGCCGTCAACGTCGGTATAGATGTCGCAGCGGTCGGCTCGGACCGCCACTGCAATCGCCACCGCCGAGGTATCGGAACCGCCGCGGCCGAGCGTGGTGATGCGGCCGGTCTCGGGATTGATGCCCTGGAAGCCGGCGATGACCGCGACCTCCTTCCGCTCCTTGAAGCGGTTCATGATCTCGCTGCCGTCGATATCGAGGATGCGCGCCGAAGCGTGCGCCTCGGAGGTCTTGATCGGGATCTGCCAGCCCTGCCACGAGCGCGCCTGGATACCCATGCTCTGCAACGTGATCGCGAGCAGGCCGGAGGTGACCTGCTCGCCCGAGGCGACGACGGCGTCGTATTCGCGCGCGTCGTGCATCGCGGAGGCTTCGCTGCACCAGGCCACCAACTCGTTGGTCTTGCCGGACATGGCCGAGACCACCACGGCAACATCGTGCCCGGCATCGACCTCGCGTTTGACATGGCGTGCGACGTTGCGGATTCGGTCGATATTGGCGACGGAGGTGCCGCCGAACTTCATCACGAGGCGGCCCATGACGACGCGTGCATTCCCTGTGAGGATAGGTAGAGTGCCCGCGCTTTAACCCAAGCGCGGGGGCTGAAACGCGCGTATACATAGCGAAGCGGCCGGGGGCAAGCGGGTTCCTGGCGCCGTCGGCAGCGGGGGGCTCGGGTGGCTATGGCGCGGCGGTAACTGAGGCGTTTGTATGGGGCGGTATATCGACGAGATCCTGCAGCCGGGCGAGAGGGTGCTGTATTCAACCAATGCGCACTGGATCTTCTTCCTGCCGGCAATTGTTGGCTGGGTCGTGGCGATTGTCTTCGTTGTCCTGGCCTACATGGTACCAGCCGGCGCGCCGGCGGTGCTGTGCCTGGTGCTCGCTGGCGTCGCGGCGATTGCAGCATTGTACAAGACGGTGACGGCCTGGTTCCACCGCTGGACCACCGAGACCGATGTGACCAATCTGCGGATTGTCCACAAGGAGGGATTCATTCAGCGCGAGACGTTTGAAATGAGCCTCGACAAGGTCGAGAGCGTCGACGTCTCACAGAGTATTCTTGGCCGTATCCTCAACTACGGCAACGTACGAATCCTCGGCGTCGGCGAGGGGCAAAAGACGATCAAGATGATTGCCTCGCCGCTCGCATTCCGCAGTTACATCACGGCGCGATAGGGGCGCGCATCAATGGCTATGCAATCTGACTTTTCCGGCACCACGGTCGACCCGGCCGAGGTCGCAAAATTCTCAAAGCTCTCGGCGGAGTGGTGGGACCCGCGCGGCAAGATGGCGCCGCTGCACAAGATCAATCCTTTGCGGATCGGCTATATCCGCGATGCGGCCTGCCGCAAGTTCGATCGCAACGCCAGGAGCCTGAGCTGCCTGTCCGGCCTGCGCGTCCTCGATATTGGCTGCGGCGCCGGGCTGTTGTGCGAGCCGCTCGCACGGCTCGGCGCGCAGGTGATCGGCATCGATCCCTCCGCCTCCAACATCGCCGCCGCGAAACTGCATGCCGACAAGGGGCACCTGGCGATCGATTATCGCTGCACCACGGCGGAAGAAATGGACGCGCGCGAGCGCTTCGACATCGTGCTGGCGATGGAGGTCGTCGAGCATGTCACCGATGTCGGCGTGTTCCTGAAGCGCTGCGCGGCGATGCTCAAGCCCGGCGGGCTGATGGTGCTCTCGACGTTGAACCGCAACTGGAAGAGCTTTGCACTCGCAATCGTCGGCGCCGAATATGTCCTGCGCTGGCTGCCGCGCGGCACCCATCAGTGGAGCAAGTTCGTCACTCCCGACGAGCTCGAGCATCACCTGCAAGAGAACCGCCTCACCATCACCGACCAGGCCGGCGTCGTCTACAACCCGCTCGCCGACAAATGGAACATCTCCTCCGACATGGACGTGAACTACATGGTGGTCGCGGAGGAGCGGTAGGGGACGACAGCGAATTTGTGGCTTCGGCGCAATCCTGTCATGCGCTGTTCCGGTTGACCGCGCGCGCGGCGCCCGCCACGGTGATTGCGTTTTCACAGCCCGCCCGCGATCCTCCCGCAGATGCTAACGATTTCCTCGCTCTGGATTCCCTTCACCGTCGTCGCTGCGCTCGGACAGGTCGCGCGCAATGCGATGCAGCGGTCGCTGACCGGGCCGCTCGGGACCTGGGGCGCGACCAATATCCGCTTCCTGTTCGGCTTTCCGTTCTCGATCCTGTTCTTCGCGCTGGTCATGGTGGCGACGGGCGATCCGCTGCCCTGGCCGCCAGCGGTGTTCTGGCCGTGGCTGCTGCTCGGCGCGCTCAGCCAGATCGTCGCCACCGGCTTGATGCTGCTGGCGATGAACGAGCGCTCCTTCGTGGTGACCACGGCCTATCTGAAGACCGAGGCGATCCAGACCGCGATCTTCGGCTTCGTCTTCCTCGGCGATCACCTCACCTTGCTGAAGGTGATCGCGATCCTGATCGCGACCATCGGCGTCGTCATCACTGCGCTGCGGCCCGGCGGCGAGAAGGGGTTTGCGGAGCTGAAGCCGACCATCATCGGCCTGGTCGCGGCGGCCGCCTTCGCGCTGTCGGCGATCGGCTTTCGCGGTGCGATCATCGCGGTGCCCGGCGTCTCCTTCGTGACCGCGTCGTCCTATACGCTGGTGTTCGGCCTGTTCGTGCAGACGCTGGTGCTGTCGATCTATCTGTTGCTGCGCGCGCCCGGCGTGCTCAAGGCGATCCTCGGACTATGGCGGCCCTCGATGCTGGCGGGCTTCATGGGCGCGTTCGCCTCGCAATTCTGGTTCCTCGCCTTCGCGCTGACGGCGGCGGCGAACGTGCGAACATTGGCGCTGATCGAGGTCTTGTTCGCGCAAGGCGTGGCGTACTACTCGTTCAAGCAGCCGATCTCGCCGCGCGAGCTTTCCGGAATCGTCCTGATCGTGATCGGCGTGGCGCTGTTGATCGCGGCGTGAGGATCAGTTGCGGTCGTCCGGCAGCACCGGCAGCGGCGAGACCTCGACGCCTTCGTCGATCAGCGAGCGCGCTTCCTCCGGCGAGGCTTCGCCGTAGATCGGGCGGTGCTCGATATCGCCGTAATGCATCTTGCGCGCCTCGGTGGGGAAGCGGTCGCCGACATTGTCGGCGTTCTTGACGATGTGGTCGCGCAATTCCTTCAGCTTGGTGCGCAGTTCGCGCTCCTGCGCCATCATCAGCGGCGTTGATTCGGCTGGCGCGGGCGCCGGCTGCTCGGCGGCCACGGGAGGTGCGCTTTCGCGTCCCTTCTTGCCGACGATCTGCGGCGCCATGATCGCCTTCTCGACCTTGGCCGTGCCGCAGGTCGGGCAGATCACGAGCTTGCGGCGCACCTGCTGGTCATAGGCCGACGAACTCTGGAACCAGCTTTCGAAAGCATGGCCCCGTTCGCAGCGCAGGTTGTAGCGGATCATGCCGAGCCCCGGACGAGGTGCAGATGCTCCGGACCTGCCTTGGGGTCGGCGACCGTGAAGCGGCGCCCGTGCTGCAGCGAGGGGATCGCCCTGCGCGCGGTCTCGACCTTGGCCGGATCGATCTTCGCCAGGAACACGCCCGGCTCGACGCCGCCCTCGGCGAGAATCTCGCCCCAGGGATCGATGATCAGCGAATGACCATAGGTCTCGCGCTTGTTCTCATGCAGGCCGGCTTGCGCGGCGGCAAACACGAAGCAGCCGGTCTCGATGGCGCGGGAGCGAAGCAGAATGTGCCAATGCGCCTCCCCGGTCTTGCGGGTGAAGGCGGAGGGCACGGTGAGGAACGACGCGCCGCTTTCAGCCAGCGCACGGTAAAGCGCCGGGAAGCGCACGTCATAGCAGATCGTGAGTCCGAGCCGGCCCCAAGGCAGGTCGGAGATCACGGCAGTCTCGCCCGGCTGGTAATTGGCCGATTCGCGATAGCTCTCGCCGCCCGGCAGATCGATATCGAACATATGGATCTTGTCGTAGCTGGCGAGCAGGTTGCCGTCCGGGCCGATCAGGAACGAGCGGTTCACCGCCTTCTCCGGCGAGAAGCGCAGCGCCAGCGAGCCGACATGAAGGTGGATCTTCAATTCGGATGCGAGCGCGCGATAGGCCTTCAGCGACTTGTCGTCCTCTTCCGTCGCGAGATGCTCGAACAGCGCCTTGCGGTTCAATTGCATCATGTTGCTCACTTCGGGCGTGAGCACATAGTCCGCGCCTTGCGCCGCCGCCTCGCGCACCAGCTTCATGCCCTGCTCGAGACTCGGCTCCGGCAGAAGCGAGGTGCGCATCTGCACCATGGCGGCGGTGAAGGTGCTATCGGCGCCCATCAGGCCACGCCTTCGCTGGAGAGCAGCCCATCGAGCTTGCCCTCGCGGTCGAGCGCATAGAGCTCGTCGCAGCCACCGACATGGGTGTTGCCGATGAAGATCTGCGGAAAGGTCGAACCGGCGCCAGCCCGCTTGTACATCTCGTCGCGATAGGCCGCGTCGCTGGCAATGTTCAATTCGGTGAACGCCGCCTTCTTGCGGGTCAGAAGCGACTTGGCCGCGGAACAATAGCCGCAGCCCGGGCGGGTATAGATTTCAATCGCAGCGGTCATGGTGAGCTCGGTTGTGATTTTGTTCGGGATTATATGGGACCTTTGTGGCTATCGACAACCCGGGCGAACACCAGCACGTCGACCTGTGCCGCTTTGGCGCGCAGAAGCGCCCGCGCGCAGGCGTCAACCGTCGCTCCCGAGGTCAGGACGTCATCGACGAGGATCACCCGGCGCCCCTGGACTTCGGCGGCTCGGTCCGGCGCCACTTTGAACGCACCCTGGACATTGGTCGCCCGCTGCGCCCGCGACAATCCGACCTGCTGCTCGGTCGAGCGCACCCGGCGCAGCGCATCGGAGGCGAGGTTGACGCCGCTTTGGCGCGAAATGACGCGGGCAAGCCCGCCGGATTGGTTGTACCGGCGGCTCCAGCCGCGCCGCCAGTGCAGGGGAACCGGCACTAAAATATCGGCGTCGCGGAGCAATTCCTTCCCCGCCCGCGCCATCCAGCGACCCATTGCCGGCGCCAGATCGGTGCGGTCCTGGTATTTCAATGCGTGCACCAGCGTGCGCGCCACGTCGTCATAGCGCACAGCGGCGCGGGCGCGCTGGTAGGCCGGTGGATTGGCGATCGCCTCCATCGACAACAGCTCCGGACCGGGGTCGTAGACGAAGGGAATGCCGAGCCGCGGGCAGAACGGTGGTGCAATGAACGACAATTTGGCCCAGCAGGTGGCGCAGACGCCCTCGCCGTCGACCGGCTCGCGGCAGGCAACGCACAGCGTCGGCAGCGCGATGTCGAGCATCAGCCGCGCTGCATGCGTCCATGCTCCCTGCGCAACGCTCAGCGCGCCGCGCAAATGGCCTGCAATGGAGCGGGATGGTGATGCCTCGGCGCCCATGGAACGAGGGTAAAGCATGATCCGGAAAAGTGGAAACCGGTTTTCCGAAAAGATCATGCGCAAACAGCGTTACCAAAGTGCGAGCTCAAGCATTGCGTTGCCAGCGGCGGAGGCAAAGCGTACCAACCGGCATGGCCGCAAACCCGACCGCACCCGTGTTGTTCGACCGCGCGCTGTTGTCGGCGCGGCTGAAGCGCGCGCAGCAAAATGCGCCGGTCACCTTCCTGCTCGAGCGCGTCGCCGAGGACATGGCGGAGCGATTGCAGGCGGTCACGCGGGAGTTTGCCGATGCCGCCGACATCTGGACGCCGGGCAGTGCGCTCCATGATCTCTTGCGCGAGCGATGCAAGTCCGTCCGCGAGGTTGCGCTGGAGGCTTCCGAAGTCCTTCCGCTGCCGCCGCAATCGCTCGATCTCGCGGTCTCCGCGCTCGCCTTCCAGTTCGTCAACGATCTTCCCGGCGTGCTCGCGCAGATCCGTCGCGCGCTGAGGCCGGACGGGCTGTTGCTGGCGGCGATGATCGGCGGCGATACGCTGACCGAGCTCAGGCAATCCTTCGCCGCCGCCGAAGCCGAATGCGAAAGCGGGGTGTCGCCGCGCGTCGCGCCATTCGCCGATCTGCGCGACGTCGGTGCGCTGTTGCAGCGTGCCGGCTTCGCACTGCCGGTGACCGATGTCGACCGCATCGTCGTGCGCTACGACAACGCTTTCGCGCTGATGCAGGAATTGCGGCGCATGGGGGCGACCAACATCCTGGTTGAGCGGCGCCACGCGCCGACCCGCCGCGCCACCCTGCTGCGGATGGCGCAGATCTATGCCGAACGCTTCGCCGATTCTGATGGCCGCATCCGCGCCACTTTCGATGTGATCTGGCTGTCCGGCTGGTCACCGCATGAGAGCCAGCCCAAACCGCTGCGGCCGGGTTCGGCGAAAGCGAGTTTGGAAGAGGCGGTGAAGCGCCTTCACCCACCCCCGAAAGGGGAGGGTCGACGCGAATGAAATGAGCGGCGGGGAGGGGTCACAGTCTCTCCATTGAGATGGTGTCCGAGAGGAGAGAGTTGACCCCTCCCCGTTTCGCATTCCGCTGTGCTGCATGCGAACCGACCCTCCCCTTTCAGGGGAGGATGAAGGCTCACAGCAGCAGATCGATCAGATGCGGGATCAGCGGAATGTCCGCTGCCGGCATCTCATAGTCGCGCAATTTGTTGGCGCGGACCCAGGCGAGATTCTGTCCCTCGCGCGCGGTCACCATGCCGTCCCAGCGCCGGCAGATATAGAGCGGCATCAGCAAATGAAACGTCTCGTAGGCGTGGCTCGCGAAGGTCAGCGGTGCCAGGCACGGCTCGGCGACGGTGATGCCGAGCTCTTCGTGCAATTCGCGGATCAGCGTCGCTTCCGGCCGCTCGCCTGCCTCGACCTTGCCGCCCGGGAACTCCCAGAGACCAGCCATCGGCTTGCCCGCAGGCCGCTGCGCCAGCAGCACGCGCTTGTCGGCATCAACAAGCGCGCAGGCAACCACGAGGGTGAGTTTGATATCGGTCATGCGCTACACACTTGAATTGTCATGACGGCGGATCGCAGGATGGGTTTCGCTTCGCTCTACCCATCCTACGCCGGACAGCTTACGACCGATAATCGCCGTTGATCGCGACATATTCCTTGGTGAGATCGCAGGTCAGTACGCGGTCGCGGCCCTTGCCGAGGCCGAGGTTGATCTTGATCTGGATCTTCGGGTCCTTCATCGCCTGCGACACTTCCGCCTCGTTATAGGAGGGGTCGCGGGCGCCGCTTTTGGCGACGCGGATGCCGTTGAAGGCGATCGAGAGCTTGTCGCGGTTGGCGGGCTCGCCGGCCTTGCCGACCGCCATCACCACACGGCCCCAATTGGCGTCCTCGCCGGCGATCGCGGTCTTCACCAGCGGCGAGTTCGCCACCGACATCGCGATCTTTCGGGCGGACGCCTTGGTGGTAGCGCCATCGACGATGATCTCGACCAGTTTCCGCGCGCCTTCGCCGTCACGCGCCACCTGTTCGGAAAGGTCGGCGAGCACGTCGCGGAAGGCTTTGGCAAACGCTTTCAGGCGCGGATCGCTGGCGCGGCTGATCTTCGGCGCGCCATGAGCTGCGGCGGCGCCGGTCGCGAATGCCAAGAGCGTGTCCGATGTCGAGGTGTCGCCGTCGATGGTGACGGCGTTGAAGGTATCCTCGACCCCGCTCTTGAGGAGCTGCTGCAGTGCGGCTGAAGACAGCGGCGCGTCGGTGAAGATGAAGGACAGCATCGTCGCCATGTCGGGTGCGATCATGCCGGCGCCCTTGGCCATGCCGTTGATCGTCACCTTGGCCTTACCGAGCTTCACGGTCGCGGTCGCCACCTTCGGGAAGGTGTCGGTGGTCATGATCGCCTTGGCCGCACTCATCCAGTCGTCGGGCGCCGCCGTTTCGGCAAGCGTCGCCAGCACGCCATCGAACTTGGTCGCATCGAGCGGCTCGCCGATCACGCCGGTGGAGGCCAGGAAAATCTCGTTGACGCCGCAGCCGACCGCCTTGGCGGCAATCTGTGCAGTCAGCGTGGTCGCCTGCTTGCCGGTCTTGCCGGTGAAGGCATTGGCATTGCCTGAATTGACCACCAGCGCACGCGCTTGCCCGTTGCCGAGCTTGGCGCGGCACCATTCCACCGGGGCCGACGGGCATTTCGACTTGGTGAAGACGCCGGCGACGGTGGTGCCCTTGTCCATCACCGCGAGCAGCACATCGGTGCGCCCCTTGTAGCGGATGCCGGCCGCCGCCGTCGCAAGCCTGACGCCCGCGATCGCGGGCAAATCGGGAACGTCTGTCGGGGCGAGGGGAGAAACGGCGGTGGACATGGAGAGCTTCCAGCTTCGAGGAGGGAAGCGCTCTGTATCATTTCAATTGTCGGAGCGGGAGAGGGGGCGCGACACAGTGACGGTGTCGTCCCGGCCTTGCGCCGGGACCCATAACCACCGTCATCAACTGTTCAAGAAACTGTTCGCCATAGCGACAAGAGAACGAAGACGAGTGAGGTCCCGGCCTTCGCCGGGACCATCACGTTACTTCTTCGCCGGCGGCGCCATCTTGGAGTCGGACGGCTTGGCGGGGGCCGACGCGTCCGGCTTGGTCTCGCTCTTGGCGGTCTCTTCCGGCTTGTCCATGCGCTCGATCTTGGCAGCCTCGCGCAGCTTGGCGACATAGTCGGCCTGCGCCTTGCGGGTCACATAGGTCTCGATCTGGCCCTTGACCTGGTCGAAGGGAGGCGCGGTGCGGTTGCGCTTTTCCTCGACCTTGATGATGTGCCAACCGAACTGCGACTTCACGGGGTCGGAGATCTTGCCCGGTGCGAGCGAGAAGGCGACGGCGGAGAATTCCGGCACCATCTGCTCTTTGGTGAAGAAGCCCAGGTCGCCGCCATCGGAAGCGCCGGGATCCTTCGACTTCTTCTTGGCGAGTTCGGCGAAATCGGCGCCCTTGTCGAGCTCGGCCTTGATCGCCTTGGCCTCGTCCTCGGTCTCGACCAGGATGTGGCGGGCATGCACTTCCTGCTCGCCGGTGATCTGCTTGGAGGCCTCTTCATAGACCTTCTTCATGGCGTCGTCGGTGGTCGCGGCCTTGCCCTCGCTGGCGAGCAGGCTGTCCATCAGCAGCCGGTTGCGGGTGAAGGCGAGGCGCTTCTTGAACTCGTCGGTATTGTCGACCTTCTTGTCCTCGGCAGCCTTGGCGACGATCTTCATGTCGATCAGGAAGGACAGCACGTTGTCCTTCCGCGTCGCGGGGTCCATCTGCTGCAGGCTCGGCCCAAGTTCCTCTTCGGCGATCGCCACGTCGCTCTGCCGGATTTCCTGCCCGTTGACCTTGGCGAGCACTGGGTTGGAATCTTCGGCGCGGACCGGCAGGCCGAAGGCGAGAACCGCGGCGATCGAGGCAGTCACGGCCAGGGACGCGAGGCCGACACGCAAGCCGGGTTTCATTTCCGCGAACGACGTGGTCATGCAAAATCCTTAACTTGTCTCGGACAGGGGGAACTTCTCTTGAGCGGGGCGGACACTCGCCCAATCAAGGCGGATTGGCAACGCGAAAAGTCTGACAAAATGATGAATTCCTTGCCATCTTGCCGAGCGTTGACAACCCCCGGGGCGGGCCATATCTCTGGCCCATCGTGTCAATGGCGATAGCGCTCATTTTGCTTACGTTTTTGGCCGTTGAACCTTGGATTGCTTGCTTCCCACTCAATTGGCGGATCGGGTCTCGGTTGGGGCCGGTGCCGGAGCGCGTCACGGCGAGTTGATAGACAATCGGCTGCACCACGCTCTGGTTGCAACGCAGAAGAACAGGAACTACGCATGATCGGCGCGCTCGCCCGCAAATTGTTCGGCTCCGCCAACGACCGGCGGGTCAAGGGGTATCAGACCCGCGTCAACGCCATCAACGCATTGGAGCCCGAACTCGCAAAGCTTTCGGACGAGGCGCTGAAGGCCCGCACCGCGGAATTCCGGCAGGAGCTGGCGAACGGCAAGACGCTCGACGACCTCCTGGTACCGGCGTTCGCGACCGTCCGCGAGGCCGCCAAGCGCACGCTCGGCCAGCGCCACTTCGATGTGCAGCTGATCGGCGGCATGGTGCTGCACGAGGGCGACATCGCCGAGATGAAGACCGGCGAAGGCAAGACGCTGGTCGCGACGCTCGCGGTCTATCTCAACGCGCTCGCCGGCAAGGGCGTCCATGTCGTCACCGTCAACGACTACCTTGCCCGCCGCGACTCCGGCTGGATGGGCCAGATCTATTCCTTCCTCGGCATGAGCACCGGCGTGATCGTCCATGGGCTCGACGATGCCGAGCGCAAGACCGCCTACGGCTGCGACATCACCTACGGCACCAACAACGAATACGGCTTCGACTACCTCCGCGACAACATGAAGTACCGCCTGGAGGACATGGTCCAGCGCGGGCACTATTACGCCATCGTCGACGAAGTCGACTCGATCCTGATCGACGAAGCGCGGACGCCGCTGATCATCTCCGGTCCGCTCGACGACCGCTCTGATTTCTACAACACCATCGACACCTTCTTTCCGCAGCTCGACAAGTCCGACTATGAGGTCGACGAGAAGCAGCGCACGGTGACGCTGACCGAAGGCGGCATGGAAAAGCTCGAAGGGCTGCTGCGCGACGCCGGCCAGCTCAAGGGTGACTCCCTCTATGACGTCGAGAACGTCTCGGTCGTCCACCACGTCAACCAGGCGCTGCGCGCGCACACGCTGTTCACCCGCGACAAGGATTACATCGTCCGCGACGGCGAGGTGGTCATCATCGACGAGTTCACCGGACGCATGATGCCGGGCCGCCGCTATTCGGAAGGCCTGCACCAGGCGCTGGAAGCCAAAGAGCATGTCCAGGTCCAGCCGGAGAACCAGACGCTCGCGTCGATCACGTTCCAGAACTATTTCCGGATGTACGAGAAGCTGGCGGGCATGACCGGCACGGCCGCGACCGAGGCCGACGAATTGTTCGACATCTACAAGCTCGAGGTCTTGGAGATCCCGACCAACTTGCCGGTGGCGCGCCTCGACGAGGACGACGAGGTCTACCGCACCCAGACCGAGAAATACGCCGCGATCCTCTCCGAGATCGAACGCGCCAACAAGCGCCTGCAGCCGGTCCTGGTCGGTACCGCCTCGATCGAGAAGTCGGAAGTGCTGGCCGAGTACTTGCGCAAGCACGGCTACAAGCAGATCGACTTCAGCAATCACGGCGCGCTCGACAAGCTTTATGCAGCGGCGCGTGCGGGCAAGCCGGCCAAGCTGTTCGCGGTGCTGAACGCGCGCTTCCACGAGCAGGAAGCCTATATCGTCGCCGAAGCCGGCGTGCCCGGCGCGATCACGATCGCGACCAACATGGCCGGCCGCGGCACCGACATCAAGCTTGGCGGTTCGCTCGAGATGCGGATCCAGCAGGAGACGGCCGCCATCGTCGATGAAGACGAGAAGGCGAAGAAGATCGAGCAGATCAAGGCCGACATCGAGCGCTTCCGCGAGATCGTGTTGAAGGCGGAGGAGGTCGTCGAGGTCGAGCCCGCCAAGGGCAGCAAGCCGGCCAAGACGGTCGCCAAGCCCGGCGGCCTCTACATCATCGGCTCAGAGCGGCATGAATCCCGCCGCATCGACAACCAGCTCCGCGGCCGTTCCGGCCGCCAGGGCGACCCCGGCCGCTCGAAGTTCTTCCTGTCGCTGGAAGACGATCTGATGCGCATCTTCGGGTCCGACCGACTCGACAGCATGTTGACCCGGCTCGGCCTGAAAGAGGGCGAGGCGATCATCCATCCCTGGATCAACAAGGCGCTGGAAAAGGCGCAGCAGAAGGTCGAGGCGCGCAACTTCGACATCCGCAAGAATCTGCTCAAGTTCGACAACGTCCAGAACGATCAGCGCAAGGTGATCTTCGACCAGCGCGTCGAGCTGATGAAGGACGAGAGTGTCGCCGAGACCGTCACCGACATGCGCCACGCCTTCATCGAGGATCTAGTGGCCAAGCATATCCCCGAGCACGCCTATGCCGAGCAGTGGGATGCGGCGGGGCTGAAGGACGAATTGAAGCGCGTGCTCGATGTCGATTTGCCGGTCGACGAATGGGCCAAGGAAGAGGGCATCGCCGACGAGGAGCTCCTGGCGCGGATCGAGAAGCATGTCGACGAGCACATGGCGGCCAAGGTCGCGCAATGGGGTCCCGACGTGATGCGCTACGTCGAGAAGACGATCCTGTTGCAGACGCTCGACCATCTCTGGCGCGAGCACCTGATCATGCTCGACCATCTGCGCCAGGTGATCGGCCTGCGCGGCTACGGCCAGCGCGATCCGCTGCAGGAGTACAAGACGGAAGCCTTCAACCTCTTCCAGGAGATGAGCTCGCATCTGCGCGAGGCCGTCACCGCGCAATTGATGCGGGTCGAGATCATTCCGCCGGAGGAGCAGCAGCCTGTGCTGCCGGCGATGGAAGCGCACAAGCTCGATCCCAACACCGGCGAAGACGAGATGTCCTTTGCCAGCGCTTCGGCCTTCGCCAACGCCTCGCTGGTGCCGAAGGCCGCTCCCTCCGACCGCGATCCCAACAACCCCACCACCTGGGGCAAGGTCGGCCGCAACGAGGATTGCCCCTGCGGAAGCGGCAAGAAGTACAAGCACTGCCACGGCCGGTATGCGTGAGCTGAGCTGCCCGTAACGGGCAGCATTCTCCTCTCCGTCATTCCGGGGCGTCCGAAGGACGAACCCGGAATCCATTTCTCCTCCAACGCATGCGGCTCGATAGATTCCGGGCTCGCCGCTTCGCGTCGCCCCGGAATGACAGCCTCCGTCATTGCGAGCGTAGCGAAGCAATCCATTTTTCCACTTGTGGCGCCATGGATTGCTTCGCCGCGCTCGCAATGACGATGTGGCGACTTTCGGTGCGACATAGCAACCCGACGGGCAAATCAGGCCAAAAGTCTGTCCACCCCTTCCGCGAAAAACATTCCGCTTCCGTCGTCGGGCAAATCAGTGATTTAACTCCGCGCGTCTCACCCAAATGAGGGGCGGCTCGCGATCGTCACGAACGTTGCGGTGAGATGCGGTGGACGTGAAGCGTGTGACTGACGAGCACGCGCATCACGGACGGCGAAGTCGTGTGGTCCTGGCGCCCCGACGCTGGCGCTAAGTCCTGGGGGATGGAAACATCCCCAAGGGTGACGGTGGCAAAAAAGCCCGGTCACCGGGGAGAGCACGAAGTAAGCCGTAACACCATCGCGCAGGGAAAGCCGGAATGCTTCGGTTGAACCTGTGGTCCTACCCCCGTGCTTTTTGTTGCACGGGGCCCACGGGTGCAACCAGCACCCGGCTTTCCCTGCGCCCTCTGATAACGAAGAGGGTGGAAAGTAACGCAAAGCTCGGGCATCTCATGCCGCGAGAATGCGAACTCATATCCCCTCACCACTCACCGTCATGCCCCGCGAAGGCGGGGCATCCAGTATCCGGCGGCCTCTCGATTCAAACTCTGCCGCCTCTGGAATACTGGATCGTCCGCCTTCGCGGACGATGACAGCGGAGACGCTGTTTGAAATTTGAATCAGAACTCTCGCAATGACGGGAGGAGAAAGCGCTGGCCCTCGCCGCGCCGCGCCTTACCTCATCGCTCCGAAGCGGTTGTCGAAGGAGTTCGGCTGCACGATCGGCTGCGAGCCGGACAGCGGCGCATCCTTGGCGGCGGCGAGCTTGGTCTCCGACTTCGGTGCGACACGAACGACCGACGATGGCTTGCTCTCGGCAGGCTTGGTCTCAGCTTTGGGCTTCGCGGCGGCAACCGCCGCGGGTGCGGAGGGTGGCAGGCTGGTGGCGGCGGCGTTGGCGTCGGCCGTGGCACCAAATCCGACCTTGCGGGCGATGCTGGAGAAGAAGCCTTCCGACTTTTCGTCCGACTTCGTCGCCGGCGTGACGGACGCGACCCGGGTCGAAGACGTCGATGAGGTCGTCGACACCGCCACCACCGGCTCCTCTGGCTGCACCAGGTTCGGCTTCGGCGGATTGACGGTGGAGGGGATCGTGCCGGGCGCGCGCGCCAGCGACAGTGATTGCAGGCTCTGGCTATCACCGCCCTCGGAGAGGCCGGTGCTGCCTTCCGGGAGCTTGGAGGCGAAGATCTTGTTCATGCCGCCGTCGATGCCGGTGTTCATTCGCGCCATCGGCGTGCCCTTGGAGACCAGCTTGGCGATCTCGGCCGCCTCCTGCTGCTGCCTCTCGCGCACGGCGCTCGCGATCTCGTCCGGGATCACATAGGCCGGACATTTGGCGGACGCATCAAAGACCGGGTCGCGAGCGGCGCCAGCAGGCTTGGCGGCGTCGAAGACATATTTCTTCTCGCAGAAGTCGACCTTGGGCTCCTGCTTCGTTACCTCGAAATGATCATAGCCTTCCTTGATCATCCTCCAGAAAGGCATGTTCGGGTTGTTGCGGTGCTTGGCCATGTTCACCGGCGTCATCCGGAACGGATAGGCCTGCAGCTGGAATGCCTTCTGGCCGCCGAAGAAGGACTCGCGGCCGAGCGAATAGATCTCAGCGATCTGCTCGTCGGTCATCGCGTAGCAGCCGCGCGAGGAGCAGTCGCCATGCACCATCAGCTGCGAGCCGGTGCGGCCGAGCGCCTTGTCGAAGGCGTTGGGATAGCCGGTGTTGAAGGAGAGGTAGTAGGCCGATTGCGGGTTCATCTGGCCGGGGCTGATCGTATAGAAGCCTTCCGGCGCCTGGCGGTCGCCCTCGCGGATCTTCGGGCCCAGATCGCCGGACCAGCGGCAGATCGGATAGGTCTTCAGCAGCGCGAACCTGCCGGAGCGGTCCTGCTTCCAGACTTCGAGCTCGGCTTCCTGCTTGAACAGGCGGACCAGGATCGGCGACTGCAGATCCATGTCCTTTTCGGCGATCGACGCGACCAGCTTCGGCGGCACCGGCTGGTTGGCCTTGGCGTTGTTGGCGAGGGAGATTTCGTCGCTATTGCAACCGGCGAGCAATACACTGGCCGCAAGGGCAGCCGAAGCCAGAAGCGCGCGAACCAGCGTGCGGTGATTCAAGTCCAAGCTCCACACCCACCAGGCATTTCGGGCAACCCCAACCTAGGAGAAACCTAAGCCAACCCTTATGCCTTGAAGCGATTGTTAAAATACTAACCTTTGGACTCCCGGGCCGCAACCTGAACGGAGCGGGCCGGCCGGGACCATGACAGGCATGGTCAAGCAAGGGTTAAAGACCCGCCTCTGGGCCGAATTGCGGCCAAACTCGCAGACCTGGAACAAAATGCCGCGATTTCGGGTGGGACTAAATAAGCTTCCGGCCGATATCGAGAAACTTCTGGCGCCGCTGCTTGCGGATCGCGTCCGCATCAAGATTTCGCAAGTCGTTGAAGGCCTGGGCGATGGCGTCGCCGGTGGACGCGATCATGGCGGCGGGATCGCGATGGGCGCCACCCGGCGGCTCTTTCAGGATCTGGTCGATCACGCCGAATCGCAGCATGTCCTGGGCGGTGATCTTCATGCTGTTGGCGGCTTCCTGCGCCTTGGTGCCGTCCCGCCACAGGATCGAGGATGCCGCCTCCGGCGAGATCACGCTGTAGATCGCGTGCTCCATCATCAGGACGCGGTTGGCCGTGGTGATCGCGATCGCACCACCCGACATGCCCTCGCCGGTGACGATCGCCACATTGGGCACGCCCAGCGACAGGCAGGCGTCGGTCGAGCGCGCGATCGCTTCGGCTTGTCCGCGCTCCTCCGCACCGATGCCGGGATAGGCGCCGGCTGAATCGACGAGCGACAGCACGGGGATACCGAAACGGTCCGCCATCTCCATCAGCCGGACCGCCTTGCGGTAACCTTCCGGCCGCGCCATGCCGAAATTGTGCTTGATCCGGCTCTCGGTGGAGGCGCCCTTTTCCTGGCCGATCACGCAGATGCTCTCGCCGCGGAAGCGGCCGAAGCCACCGAGCAGCGCTTCGTCGTCGGCGAACTTGCGGTCGCCGGCCAGCGGCGTGAATTCGGTGATCAGCGCGCTGACGAAATCGGTGAAATGCGGCCGCTGCGGGTGGCGCGCCACCAGGGTCTTCTGCCACGGCGTCAAATTGGCATAGAGGTCGGCCAGCGCCTGGCCGGCCTTCTCCTCGATCCGCGCGATCTCGTCGCCGATGTCGCTGCCGGACGCCGCCAGCGCGCGCAATTCGTCGATCTTGGATTCAAGCTCGGCGACGGGTTTTTCGAAGTCGAGGTAACTGCGCATCTGATCCGGCATTACGGCAATATAGGAAGGAACCTGGCAGGCGGCGAAGCGGGTCTCGGGTCTGGAAGAGAAGTTTTGTATCTTCAATAAGTTAACACGCAGCCTCAGCCGAGGCGCGTGGGCTGACCGCAAGCGGTGACGCTCTTTCCTGTGAGAAGCCGCCGAAGTCAAGGCGTAACCCGTAGCCCGGATGGAGCGAAGCGTAATCCGGGGATCAATCCGCAGCGGCGGTCCCGGATTGCGCTGCGCTCCATCCGGGCTACGACTTCTCCGCCAACGGATGCAGGTCGCGCACCAGGCTCTTCAGCCGCTCCTCGACCACATGGGTGTAGATCTGGGTGGTGGAGATGTCGGTGTGGCCGAGCAGCGTCTGAACGATGCGCAGGTCGGCGCCGTTGTGCAGGAGGTGGCTGGCAAAGGCGTGCCGCAGCACGTGCGGGGAGACGAGCCGCGGCGCCAGGCCGGAAGCAGCCGCCAATTCCTTGAGGTCGCGGGCAAAGTGCTGCCGGGTCAGATGGCCGCTTTCGCCAAAGGAGGGAAACAGCCATTTCGACGGCGCGGCCTTCTTCTCCGGCTTCATGAGGTGCGCCGCGGCGAGATAATCGGCCATCGCCTGCCGCGAGGCCTCGTTCAGAGGCACCAGCCGCTCCTTATTGCCCTTGCCGCGCACCACGATCATGCGCGCATCGCGCCGCGCCGCCGACAGCGGCAGCGAGACCAGTTCGGAGACGCGCAGGCCGGTGGCATAGAGCACCTCCAGCAGGCAATAAAGCCGGAGCGCGCGCAGCCGCTGCGCGGGTGTCGCGTCGGTCTCCGTGAGTTCCTTGGCTCGCGTCAGCATGCGGTCGACGTCGGCGATCGACAGCACCTTGGGCAGGCCGCGACCGCGCTTTGGCCCAGAGAGGATCGCGGCGGGATCGTCGCCGCGGATTCGCTCGTTGAGCAGGAAGCGGAATAGATGCCGCATCGAGGAGAGCCGGCGCGCGACGCTGGACGATTTGAAGCCGCGCGTGTCGAGGTCGGCGAGGTAGTCGCGCAGTGTCTGGGTGTCCGCGCCGGCAAAGCTCTTGCCGGCATGGGTGAGGAATTCGGAGAGATCCTCAAGGTCGCGGCGATAGGCGTCGAGCGTGTTGTCGCCCGCGCCCTGTTCGGCAGCGAGCATGTCGAGGAACAGGCTGATCAGCCCGGCATCGGATGTTCTGGAACGCATCCCCGAATCATAGCGGCTATTTCTTGAGGAACTTATCCGGCGGAATGGTCACCGTCATTTCCCGCGGTTTCGGGGTCACGAAGTTGGCCAGCGCGAAAATGATCCCGTAGCCGATACCGCCGATCACGGCGAGGACCGTCAGGAAGCGGAACAGGCTCGGCATGTCGAAGGCTCGGGCGGCGAATTAACCATCGTCATCATCCACCATGTTCCCTGAGCCGTTGCAAGGCTCTGGCAACGGTATCGGCGGGGGTAGTATAGGTGACCGGAACGCCGCAAATTCGCAGAGAGACCGAGCTTTAGATGCCAGACAGCGCCTCACCGCTACCTGCGCTCCCGTCCCTGGAGGCCGACATCCTGGCCGCGCTGGGGTCGAGGACGATTGTGCTGGTGGGCATGATGGGCGCCGGCAAGTCGACCATCGGCCGGCGGCTGGCCGCGCGGCTGAGGCTGCCCTTCACCGACGCCGACACCGAGATCGAGGCGGCGGCGGGCATGTCGATCCCGGAGATTTTCGAAACCCATGGCGAGGCCTATTTCAGGGATGGCGAGGCGCGGGTGATCGCGCGCCTGCTCGCGCAGGGGCCGGCGGTGCTCGCCACCGGCGGCGGCGCGTTCATGCGAGAGGAGACCCGCAACTGCATCCGTGCCAAGGCAATCTCGCTCTGGCTGCGCGCCGATGCCGATGTCATCATGCGCCGGGTGCGACGCCGGGCCGACCGCCCGCTGCTGCAGACCGCCGATCCCGAGGGGACGGTCAACCGTCTGCTCGGCGAGCGCGAGCCGGTCTACCGGAGCGCTGACCTGACGATTTCGTCACGCGACGTGCCGCATGACCGGATCGTCGAGGAGTGCCTGGAGGCGCTGCATACCCATCTCTGTGGCAGCGGCACGGCACAACCGGCAACGAACGGAATTAGCGTCCCATCATGACCGCGCCATTGAAACACTCGGACCCCATCACCGTCGATGTCGCGCTCGGCGACCGCGCCTACGACATCGTGATCGGACGCGAGGTGTTGCCGTCGCTTGGGCCGCGCATTGCGGCGCTGCGCCCGGGTGCGCGCACCGCCATCGTCACCGACCGCACAGTGGCGAAGCATTGGCTGGAGCCGACCGAGGCGTCGCTTGCGGCTGCGGGCATCGCGACATCGCGCATCATCGTCGAGGAAGGCGAGGGCTCGAAGAGCTATGCCGGCCTGACCCAGGTCAGCGAAGCGCTGATTGCGGCCAGGATCGAGCGCAACGATCTCGTCATCGCGCTCGGCGGCGGCGTGGTCGGCGATCTCGCGGGCTTTGCCGCCGCCATCCTGCGCCGCGGCGTCGATTTCGTGCAGGTGCCGACCTCCTTGCTGGCGCAGGTCGATTCATCGGTCGGCGGAAAGACAGGGATCAACTCACCGCAGGGCAAGAACCTGATCGGCGCCTTCCACCAGCCGGTGCTTGTCGTCGCCGACACGGCCGTGCTCGACACGCTGTCGCCGCGCCAGTTCCGCGCCGGCTATGCGGAGGTCGCCAAATATGGCGTGCTCGGCGATGAGGCGTTCTTTGCCTGGCTGGAAGCCAATCATTCCGATATCGTCTCGGGCGGCGCGGCGCGCGAGCACGCGATCGCAACATCGTGCCGCGCCAAGGCCGCGATTGTTTCGCGCGACGAACGCGAAAACGGTGAGCGCGCGCTGCTCAATCTCGGCCATACTTTCGGTCACGCGCTGGAAGCGGCGACCGGTTTTTCGGACCGGCTGTTCCACGGCGAAGGCGTCGCCATCGGCATGACGCTGGCGGCGGAGTTTTCCGCCTCTCTCGGTATGATCGCGCAAGCCGATGCGGCGCGCGTGAAACGTCATCTCGCCGCGGTAGGATTGCCGACCCGGCTGCAGGATATCGGCGGCTTCGCGCAGGAAGGACTGGCCGACGCCGACGCACTGATGGCGCTGATGGCGCAGGACAAGAAGGTCAAGCGCGGCAAGCTGACCTTCATTCTGCTGGAGGCCATCGGCCGCGCGGTGATCGCGCCCGATGTCGAGCCTGCGCCGGTGCGCGACTTTCTGAAGGCAAAACTGGCCGAGAACTAAGAGCATGATCCGGAAAAGTGGGAACCGGCTTTCCGGAGAGATCATGCTCCAGACAAAGACGCTCCTCGGATGACGTAGCTTGACCTGGGTTTCGTTCTCAATCGTCATCGTCTGCCTGTTGGTCTCCGCCTTTTTCGCGGCGAGCGAGACCGCGCTGACCGGTGCCTCGCGCGCCAGCATGCTGCGGCTGTCCAAACAGGGCAACCGCGAGGCCGGCGTCGTCTCCAGCCTGTTCAACATGCGCGAGCGGCTGATCGGCGCGCTATTGCTTGGCAACAACATCGCCAATATCGGCGCCTCGGCGCTGGCAACCGGCATCCTCACCGCCTGGTTCGGCGACGTCGGCGTGCTCTATGCGACCGCCATGATGACCGTGATGGTCGTGATCTTCGCCGAGGTGTTGCCGAAGACCATCGCGATCAACGCGCCCGACCGGATATCGCTGCTGGTGGCGCGGCCGATGAAGGTCACGGTCTATCTGCTCGGACCGTTCCTGACCGTGATCGAGTTCATCGTGCTCGCTCTGATGAAGCTGTTCGGCATCAAGGTCGGCGCCAACCAGGCCATCCTGTCGCCGACCGAGCGACTGCGCGGCGCCGTCGACCTGTTGCATCACGAGGGCAAGGTTGAAAAGCAGGACCGCGACATGTTCGGCGGGCTGTTGGATTTGCGCGAGTTGCAGGTGTCGGACGTGATGGTCCATCGCACCGAGATGACCATGATCAACGCCGACCTGCCGCCGGAGGAACTGGTGCGCGAGGTGCTCTCCACCGAATACACCCGCATTCCGCTGTGGCGCGACAAGCCGGAGAACATCATCGGGGTGCTGCACGCCAAGGATTTGCTGCGCGCGATCCGCGCCGCCGACGGCGACACCTCGAGCATCGACGTCTCCACCATTGCGCTGCCGCCCTGGTTCGTGCCGGAGATGCGGCCCGTGTCCGACCAGCTCAAGGCGTTCCGCCGCCGCAAGACGCACTTCGCCCTCGTCGTCGACGAGTACGGCGAAGTCGAAGGCCTGGTGACGCTGGAAGACATCCTGGAGGAGATCGTCGGCGACATTTCCGACGAGCACGACGTGGTGGTCGCGGGTGTTCGTGCCCAGCCCGACGGCTCGGTGGTGGTCGACGGCTCGGTGCCGATCCGCGATCTCAATCGTGCGATGGACTGGCACCTGCCGGACGAGGAAGCCACGACCGTGGCGGGTCTCGTGATCCATGAAGCGCGCTCGATTCCCGAACGCGGCCAGAGCTTCACCTTCCACGGCTTCCGCTTCCGCGTCCTGCGCCGCGAGCGCAACCGCATCACGGCACTGCGCATCACCGCGTTGCCGCGCGAGGCCGAAACCGAGGAGCCCAGGCCGAAGCGCGCGGGGACTGCGTTCTGAACCAAAGCACACGTCCACTCTATCTCCTCACCCTGAGGAGGCCGCGCAGCGGCCCTCTCGAAGGGCGAGGCCACCGGCGGGGCCTCATCCTTCGAGACGCGGCGAAGACGCTGCTGCTCAGGATGAGGATCAGGCAGTTTTCGGAATGCTCTATTCGATGTCGATGGTGACCCCGGAGAGCTTCCAGGTGCCGTCGGCGGGGATGAAGGCGAGCTGATACTTCACCTGCTTCGGCGTGGTCTCGAAATGGCCCTTCAGGCGCAGCACGCCCTTGTCGTCGATCTTTGCCTCCTCGTCTGCAATGACAGGCTTTGCCACCACGGCGTCGAACACCGCGTGCTTGTCGATGAGATCCTTGAACACGGCCTGCAGCTTCTCCGGTGGAAATTGCTCGGCGAACGGCTTTGAGAGCTTGGCGTGCAGGACGGTGAAATTATTTGCGGCGACGGCATCGCTCAGCGTCACCAGAATGCTTTTTACCAGGACTTCCTGAACCAGCGGGCTCGGCATGCCCTGTGCTGCAGCCGGTCCGGGCGCCCAAGGCGCCAGCATGACCATCACGGTAGCGGCCAATCGCAGATAGGCCCAGTGAACCATCTGACAGCCCCTCGTAACAGGTGGCAATGGTGCAATGAGCCTGCCCAATTCCAATGGAACTGGTCCATCGCCCAGGCCGCTATCCCTGATAAAGGAAAACGGCCGTGGCGTCTTGCGCGACGTCGATCAAAACCGCGGTTCGGCCGTGTTCTCCAGCCAAATTTTCCGGCACCGCGCTTTCAGCGCGGTCTTTCCCCCGGGGCCTGCGCGTGGATCGCGAGCGCATGCACGCGATCCGCGAGTTCCTGGGCCAGTGCTGCATTAATCATGCGATGGCGCTCGATCCGGCTCTTCCCTTCGAACGCTCGAGATACAATATAAACTCGGAAATGCGTCTCGCCGCCTGGCCGATGCCCCGCGTGGCCCTCATGCAGATGTGATTCGTCGTGGACCTCGAGGCTTTCGGGCAAGAAAGCTTCATGCAACTTGTTTATGATATCGTCCCTTGTGCTCATGGCGGCGGCAATAGTTCGAAGGCTGCATTTCGTCAATGGCACATCCGAAGAAGAGGTATTCGCAATGTCAAGACTTGAAGCATTTTGCATTGCGTAGTCAAAGTTAGTCATGGCGATCGATTCATCAAAATTCTTCGACTCCATTCGCATCAAGCCGACGAAGGTGAGTGCGAAGCGCCAGGCGCAGGCGGGCCAGGAGGCCATCACCTGCGAATGGGCCGGCTGTCAGAACAAGGGTTCGCACCGCGCGCCGAAAGGCCGCGAGAACTCGCGCGAGTATTGGCATTTCTGCCTCGATCATGTCCGCGAGTACAACCAGTCATATAATTTCTTCCAAGGCATGAATCCAGAGGCTGTGGCGCGCTACCAGAAGGATGCGCTGACTGGCCATCGCCCGACCTGGAAGATGGGCGCCAACACCAGCGCCAAGCGCGGCAAGGGCAATGCCGAGGACGATCTTGGCGGTGCCGCCGATCCTTTCAATGTGTTCTCCGAACTCAATGGCCGCGCCGGCTGGCGGCCGGGCCCTGGCGCGCAGGCCAAGACCGAGGCGCGCACGGTGATGAATGCCGAGCGCAAGGCGCTGCAGGTCATGGGCCTCACCGCCGAGGCGACGCTCGAAGACGTCAAGGCGAAGTACAAGGCACTGGTGAAGCAGCACCATCCCGACGCCAACGGTGGCGACCGCTCCACCGAAGACCGCCTGATCGAGATCATCAAGGCGTACAATTATCTGAAGACGGTGGTCCGCGAGGCGTAGCGCGGAGCCGTAGCCCGGATGGAGCGAAGCGCAATCCGGGTTACGGGAACTCATTCACACCTTCGGCATCGGCCCCACATATGACGAGCTTGGGCGGATCAGCCGGCCGGTGCGCTGCTGTTCGCGCGCATGGGCGGTCCATCCTGCCGAGCGCGCCACAGCGAAGATCGGCGTGAAGGCCTGCCGCGGGATGGAAAGGGCGTCGAGCAGGATCGCGGTGAAGAACTCGACATTCGTTTCCAGCGGCCGGTTCGGATTCTTCCGCCGCAACGCCTCGCGGATGTAGGCTTCCACCTCGCCGGCGAACGGCAGGTCGGCGCCTTCGGCAGCTAACCGCTCGATCGCATCCTTCAGCACATCCGCGCGCGGGTCGCGCACGCGATAGACGCGATGGCCGAATCCCATCAGCCGCTCGCCGCGTGCCAGCGCCGCATCGACCCAGGGCCTGATGCGCTCGCGCGTGCCGATCGCATCGAGCATCTCCAGCACCGGCTCCGGCGCGCCGCCATGGAGTGGCCCGGTCAGCGCGCAATAGCCGGCGGTGACGGCCGCGAACAGGTCGGCTTGCGTCGAGGCCACCACGCGCGTCGTGAAGGTGGAAGCGTTCATGCCATGATCGCAGACCGTGACAAGATAGGCATCGAGCGCCGCGACCTCGCGCGGCTCGGGCTTGTGGCCCAGCAGCATCGTCAGCGTATCCGCGGCATGGCTGACATTCGGATCGGGCGCGACCGGATCATTGCCCTTGGCCCGCTGCACCAGCGCGCCCGCGATCACCGGAAAGGCGCCGACGATCGTGGCTTCATGCTCAAGCCCGTTTTCCGCACGCAAGCCCGCGACCGCAGCGCGGAAGCCATCCACGATCGACATGCCGCGGGTCGCCGGCAGTAATTCCGGCAGTCGCGCGAAGGCGCGCTCGCGCGCGGCGCCGAGCTTGGCGCGCACATTGGCCTCGCTGAGCGCGCTACCGGTCGCGGCGTTCCACAACCGGGCGGTGACACCCTCGAAGCTCGAAGTGGACGCGAGCACCCGGATGTGCTCGCCGGCGGTGATCAGTTCGCCTAGCTCGCCGTCGACATGGCTGAGCACGGTTTCGGCAGCGGGAATGCCGTCCAGCCCGATCGGGCTTTTTGTCAGTTGAACATTCATGGAGGAACTCCTTTCGTGACTGGGAAAGTCGGTCCCCTCGACAGATTGATCAATCTTGATTAGCTTAATCAATATGAAAAAATCCGATGGCCTTTACCTCTCGGCCCGCGAGGCGGCGGCCGAGCTCGCGATCTCGCCGGCCACGCTCTACGCCTATGTCAGCCGGGGCCTGATCCGCTCCGAGCCCTCGACAGATTCCCGCAGCCACCGCTACCGGGCCGAGGACGTGCGCGGGTTGAAGGAGCGTCGCACGCCGTCGCCGGAGCCGCGCGGCTTGCGCAGCTTCGATGCCGAGCTGCCGGTGATGGATTCGGCGATCGCGACCATCACCGAGGACGGCCCGATCTACCGCGGCGTGAACTGCGTCGAGCTCGCCGAGAGGGATACGCTCGAACACACGGCGACGTTGTTGTGGGACGTGACGGGCGTTGATCCCTTCGCGCCAAACAACTGCCCATTTGTCTCGGGCGAGATGCGGACCATCGCGGAGGCCGCGCACCGCGCCGCGCCGATCGACCGTGCCATTGCCGTGCTGGCACTCGCCGCAAGCGCCGATCCCCGCGCCTTCACCCGCGCGCCCGATGGCCGCGCCATGGTCGGCGCGCGCATCGTCCGCCTGCTGGTTGCGACCATGCTGAACCGCGCGCCGTCGGCCGAACCGCTACATGTGCAGATCGCCGGCGCCTGGGCGCCCGACAACAAATATGCCGCCGACCTGATCCGCCGCACGCTGGTGTTGCTCGCCGATCACGAATTGAATGCCTCGACCTTCACGGCGCGCTGCGCCGCCTCGACCGGGCTCAATCTCTATGACGCCGTCATCGCCGGTCTTGCCGCGCTGAAGGGACCGAAGCACGGCGGCGCCGGCGTGCTGGCGTCGCGGCTGGTGAAGACCTTGGTCGATCAGGATGTCGAGCCCGTGATCCGGGAGCGCGTCGCGCTTGGCGAGCGCTTCGCGGGTTTCGGTCACGGCGTCTACCGGCGCGGCGATCCTCGCGCGCAATCACTGTTGGATGCGCTGGCGCGTGCCGGCGCCGCGCGCAAATTCACCAGGGAGGTTCCGGAGCGGATCGCGGAGGCGACCGGCGAGTTCGTCAATATCGACTATGCGCTGGCCGTGCTGGTGCACAGTTTGCGGCTTCCGGTCGGCAGCGAGCTGGCGCTGTTCGCGATGGCGCGCAGCGTCGGCTGGATCGCGCACGCCAGCGAGCAGTTGCAGCACGGCAGGCTGATCCGCCCACGCGCGCGGTATGTCGGGCCAGCGTCTGGACGGAGCGCGACTGCGAAGGCGATCTGAGCTGCGTAGCCCGGGTGAAGCGCCAGCGTAACCCGGGACCGCCGGTGACTATTGATAGGGATGTCCCGGGTTGCGCTTCGCTCCACCCGGGCTACGCGCGCGGTTTCGCAGCCGGCTCGATCGCGCTGCCGCGCCGTCGACGGATGATCCAGAACACCAGCGTCAGGATCAGCGCGCCGCCGATCACCGCCAGGATCCAGATGTGCTTGCCGCCATGATGGTGATACGGCAGCCCCGCATACTGATGCAGCGCCGAGATCGCGAGCACGCCCGGCAGCACATGCACGGGCGCCCAGAGCAGGACCGCAGGGATATTAATGCTGTAGAAGCGCGCCGGCGGCATATCCAGCGCCCCCGCAGTGAGCGGCACGAAGGCGCGGAACGGCGGCACGAAGCGAGCAAAGAACACCGCTAGTGTGCCCCAACGATGGAAGAATGCCTCGCTCTGCTCGACCACGCGCGGATATCCGGACAGCGGCCATGCGGTCAGGATCTCACGCTGGCGGCGATGGCCGATCCAGTAGGCGGAGCCGTCGCCGAGCATGGCGCCTGCGGCGGCTGCCACCAGCACCGGCCAGAGCTTCAACTCGCCACCGGGAACCAGCGCGCCCATCGCGACAATGATGGTCGAGCCGGGCACCAGCGACCCCGCCACCGGGACCGCCTCCAGAAAGGCGGCCAGAAACAGCGTCAGATAGGCAAGCCACGCATGGGCCGAAACGAAAGTGATCAGGGGATCGAGGAATGTGGTCACAAAAATCCCGTGCTGCGGTCTTGCCTAACTCAAGAGAGCTAACAACTCGCCCCCGGGCTGGAAAGGGACCGGGCGCGGACCCGTGCCAGCCCTCGCGGTAAAGTGCAGCGCGATTCGCAGGGCAGCCCTCCAAAAACTGCGTCCAGCACCTATCTTTATGAAAGAACAACGGAACTTTGATAACACCGCGGGCTTCTGCCGGCGGTTGCACTCTGCTAGGCTTGTGCATAGCACCCAATCCGCAGCCAAAGAACAATCTGGTTTCGGGATTCCCGGGACCTCGGAGGACGAATGACGACCGCCGCCCAGACCACATTGGAAGACACCGTCGGCTTGCCCGACATGAAAGTATCGGTGCGGCAGGTGTTCGGCATCGATAGCGACCTCGAGGTGCCGGCCTATGCGGAAGTCGACCCGCACGTGCCGGAGGTCGATGCGGACTACCGCTTCGACCGCGCCACGACGCTCGCGATCCTCGCCGGCTTCGCCAGGAACCGCCGCGTGATGGTCACCGGCTATCACGGGACCGGCAAGTCGACCCATATCGAGCAGGTTGCAGCGCGGCTCAACTGGCCCTGCGTGCGCGTCAACCTCGACAGCCACATCAGCCGTATCGACCTGGTCGGCAAGGACTCCATCGTGGTCCGGGACGGCAAGCAGGTCACCGAATTCCGCGACGGCATCCTGCCCTGGGCGCTGCAGCACAATGTCGCGCTGGTGTTCGACGAGTATGACGCCGGCCGGCCCGACGTGATGTTCGTGATCCAGCGCGTGCTGGAGGTTTCCGGTCGACTGACGCTGCTCGACCAGAACAAGGTGATCAAGCCGCATCCGGCGTTCCGCCTGTTCTCGACGGCCAACACGATCGGCCTTGGCGACACGTCGGGCCTCTATCACGGCACCCAGCAGATCAATCAGGGCCAGATGGACCGCTGGTCGATCGTCACCACGCTGAACTACCTCGCCCATGACGAGGAAGTCGAGATCGTGCTCGCCAAGGCGAAGCACTACCGCAGCCAGGAAGGCCGTGACATCGTCAACAAGATGGTGCGGCTCGCCGATCTCACCCGCAACGCCTTCGCCAATGGCGATCTGTCGACGGTGATGAGCCCGCGCACGGTGATCACCTGGGCGGAAAACTCCGAGATCTTCGGCGATATCGGCTTTGCCTTCCGCGTCACCTTCCTGAACAAGTGCGACGAGCTCGAGCGGCCGCTGGTGGCTGAATTCTACCAGCGCTGCTTCAATGCGGAGCTGCCCGAATCCGCGGTCAACGTAGCACTCAGCTAAGGACCAGCGATGTCGTCCCGGACAAGCGAAGCGCAATCCGGGACTCCCCGAGCGAGCGCTCGTCGCGATAGCCGCAGCACGCGGTTGTTGCGAAGATCGGGGCCGCCTCTGCGCTCAACAACTGCTTGCTGTGGTGATGGGTCCCCGCCTTCGCGGGGACGACGGTGAGATCGAGATGAGCATCTCCAACTCAAAATTCCGTGGAACGAAGGAAGCGCCGACCGAGCCGTTCAAGCGCGCGGTGACGTCGTGCCTGAAGGCGATCGCGAAGGCGCCGGAGCTCGAAGTCTCTTTCGCCGCTGAACGCCCGGGGCTCGCGCCCGGCAAGGCGCGACTGCCGGAGCCTGCGCGCAAGCTGACCAAGCGTGACGCCGCGATCGTGCGGGGACATGCCGATTCGATTGCGCTGAAGCTCGCCTGTCACGATCCCAAGGTGCATCGCAAGCTGATCCCGGGCAATCCGCAGGCGCGCGGCGTGTTCGAGGCGGTCGAGCAGGCGCGTGTCGAGGCGATTGGCTCGCGGCGGATGGCGGGTGTTGCGAAAAACCTCACCGCGATGCTCGACGATCATTTTCACCGCGGCAAGTATGACGAGATCACCGACCGCGCCGACGCGCCGCTGGCAGATGCGCTGGCGATGCTGGTGCGCGAGCGGCTGACGGGACTGGCGCCGCCTCAGGCTGCGCGCAAGATGGTCGACCTCTGGCGCCCGCTATTGGAAGACAAGATCGGCACGCGGCTCGATAAACTGGCGCGCTTCACCGAGGACCAGGCCAGGTTCGGCGACCTCGTGCATGATCTGCTGTCGGCACTCGATCTCGGCGACGAGCGCGACATGGACGCCGACGAAGACGACAACCAGGATGAAAATCCGGATGGCGAAAGCGATCAGTCCGGCGCCGAAGGCTCGCCCGACTCCGACGCCGCGCAGGAGATGAGCGCTGATCAGGCGCAGACCACCTCGGAAGAGATGTCCGAGAGCGCGATGGAAAGCGCGCAGGCCTCCACCAGCGACACCTTCGACGACGGCGAGCTCGGCGACGACGAAACGCCGGGCGAGGCGACGCGGCCGAACTCCCGTGGCGCCAACGAACCGCGTGGTCCCGAATATCACGCCTTCGCGCCAAAATTCGACGAGATCGTCGCCGCCGAAGATCTCTGCGACCATGACGAGCTGGAGCGGTTGCGCTCCTATCTCGACAAGCAGCTCGCGCATCTGCAGGGCATCGTCGCGCGGCTGGCCAATCGGTTGCAGCGCCGCCTGATGGCGCAGCAGAATCGTGCCTGGGAGTTCGATCTCGAAGAGGGGATTCTCGATCCGGCGCGCCTGTCGCGCGTCGTCACCGATCCCTATCACCCGCTGTCGTTCATGCGCGAGAAGGAGGCGACCTTCCGCGATACCGTGGTGACGCTGCTGCTCGACAATTCCGGCTCGATGCGCGGTCGTCCGATCACGGTTGCCGCAACCTGCGCCGATATCCTTGCGCGGACGCTGGAGCGCTGCGGCGTCAAGGTCGAGATCCTCGGTTTCACGACGCGCGCCTGGAAGGGCGGGCAGTCCCGCGAAGCCTGGCTCGCTGCCGGCAAGCCGCCGAATCCCGGCCGGCTCAACGATCTCCGCCACATCATCTACAAGTCAGCCGACGCGCCATGGCGGCGTGCGCGGAAAAATCTCGGCCTGATGATGCGCGAAGGCCTGCTCAAGGAGAACATCGACGGCGAGGCCCTGGACTGGGCGCACAAACGCCTGCTGGCGCGTTCCGAGCAGCGCAAGATCCTGATGATGATCTCCGACGGCGCGCCGGTCGACGATTCCACGCTGTCGGTCAACCCCGGCAACTACCTCGAACGGCATCTGCGCCACATCATCGAGGAGATCGAGACCCGCTCACCGGTCGAGCTGATCGCGATCGGCATCGGCCACGACGTCACGCGCTACTATCGCCGCGCCGTCACCATCGTCGATGCCGAAGAACTCGGCGGCGCCATCACCGAGAAGCTCGCCGAACTGTTCAGCGAGACCCACGGCCCGGTGCCGACTGTTGATCGCCGGCCCAGGCGGCTGCATTCTTGAGTGCTTCTCCCGACGGTGCCGCGAGCTCGGATGCACCTCTCCCACAGGGAGAGGTCGGTGCGAAGCACCGGGTGAGGGGCTGCGGTCTACGGTGAGGGCACAACCCCTCACCCGGATCGCAAGTGCGATCCGACCTCTCCCTACGGGAGAGGTGAAACCGCGGCGGCGTTTCCTGGATCAGGACCCTATGCTTTCGAGCCTTTCCCGTCGCCGCTTGCTGGGCTTTGCCGCGGCGGGGCTTGCGGCCGCAGCGCTGCCAGGCGCGGCGCCAGCGCAGACCGCTCTCGAACCGCCGACGAAGCCGGTGCTGCCGAGCGAGTACACGGTGGCGAAGCCGGTCTCGATCGAGGTCAATGCGCGGCCGCTGCCTTCTTTCGACATCCGCGACCGCTCGCATCTCCGGTTCGGTGCGCTGGAATATCGCAGCGGATTGGTGCTGACCTCCTCCTTTCGCGGCTTCGGCGGCCTGTCGGCGTTGCGGCTCGACGCAAAGGGCGAACGCTTCATCGCCATCAGCGACCACGGCAGCTGGTTCACCGGCCGCATCGTCTACAAAGGCCGCGAGATGACGGGGCTTGCCGATGTGGAGGCGGCGCCGCTGCTCGGCCCGGATGGCAGGCCGATCACCGCGCGCGGCTGGTACGATTCTGAATCGATGGCACTCGACGGCTCGTTCGTTTATGTCGGGCTCGAGCGCGTCAACCAGGTGCTGCGCTTCGATTTCGCCAAGGGATTCACGGGTGCGCGCGGTGAGGTCGTGCCGCTGCCGCCGGCCGCAAGACGGCTCCCGAACAACAAGGGGTTAGAGGCGCTGGTGATCGTGCCGAAGGGTCTGCCGCTGGCGGGAACGCTGATCGCGATCTCCGAGCGCGGCCTCGATGCGCAGGGCAACATCATCGGCTTCCTGGTCGGCGGCAAGACGCCGGGACAGTTTTCCGTTCGCCGCACCGATAATTTCGACATCAGCGACGCGGTGCTGCTGGAGTCCGGCGACCTGCTGCTGCTCGAGCGCAAATTCTCCTGGGTTGGCGGCGTCGGCATCCGCATCCGCCGCATCCAGCTTGCATCGGTGATGCCGGGCGCTGTCCTCGACGGTCCTTCGGTCTTCAACGCCGATCTCGGCAACGAGATCGACAACATGGAAGGCATCGACGCCCACACCACGGCCGAAGGCGACACCGTAATTACCATGGTCTCGGACGATAATTTCTCGCTGATCCAGCGTACGCTGTTGCTGCAGTTCACGCTGGTGGAATAGGGGACTGGTCTCGGGGTTGGCAAAACCGGCGGCCGGCGGAACGGTTCTTGCAACGCTGGAGCGTCAATCGTAACCGGGAGCCATGATGCGCAAGTTCCTCCTTTCCGTTCTCACCGTCACGAGCCTGCTTGTCACCGGAGCGCACGCGGAGACCTGGCCCTCGCGCCTGATCAAGGCGACGATCCCGTTCGGCGCTGGCAGCGCCACCGATGTGGTGCCGCGCCTGGTGTTCGATCGGCTGTCGGCCGAGCTCGGCCAGCCCATCGTGATCGAAAACCGCGCTGGCGCCGGCGGCACGCTCGGCACCGGCATTGTCGCCAAGTCGGAGCCCGACGGCTACAACGTGCTCGCGCATTCATCGGCGCTGACCATCGCGCCGGCAATCTTCCCGAGTCTTCCGTTCGACGCCACCAAAGACCTTTCGTCCGTGCTGATGATCGGCTCCAGCGCCAATGTCATGATCGTGCCGAACGAGCGGCCCTGGAAAACGATTCAGGATTTCATTGCCGACGCCAAGGCGAAGCCCGGCTCGATTTCCTTTGGTTCGGTCGGCGTCGGCAGTGCCGTGCATATCAGCGCGGAAAAATTCCTTCTCGCCGCCGGCATCGAGGGCACCCATGTGCCTTATCGCGGCGGTCCCGAAGTGATTGCCGACATCCTGGGCGGCCGCATCGATCTCTATTTCTGCCCGCTCGCGACCGCTCTGCCTCTGATCCGCGACGGTCAGGTGAAGGCGTTGTTGGTGTCGACGCCGAAGCGCGTCGCCGATTTGCCCGATGTGCCGTCTCCTTCGGAGATCGGTTTGACCAGCGCCGACAGCGTGAGCTGGTTCGGTATCTTCGTGCCGGCGAAAACGCCGCGCGACATCGTCGAGAAGTTTCACGCTGCAGGCATGAGGGTGTTGAACGATCCGGGAACGCAGGCAAGCCTGAAGAAGCTGGGTGTCGAGCCGATGCCGATGACGCCCGACCAGATGGACGATTTCATCAAGCGCGAGACCGTCGCCAGCCTGGCGTTGATCAAGGCGGCCGGAATCAAGCAGTAGCTGACAGGTTGAGACCGGGCCGGGACGTCGTTAGATAAGAGGGCAGTTTCCCTCCTATCCGGATCCCCACATGAGCGCCCTGTTTTCCCCAATCGAACTGCGTGGCCTGAAATTACCCAACCGGATCATGGTATCGCCGATGTGCCAATATTCGGCAGAGAACGGCGAGGCCAATGACTGGCATTTCACGCATATCAACATGCTGGCGCTGTCAGGCGCGGCGATGTTCTGCATCGAGGCCACGCATGTGGAGGCCATCGGCCGCATCACGCCCGGCTGTCTTGGCCTCTACAACGACGCCACCGAGGCCGCGCTGAAGCCGATCCTGGCCTCAGTGCGCAAGCATTCGAAAGCAGCGGTCGCGATGCAGCTTGCGCATGCCGGCCGCAAGGGATCGAGCCACCGCCCCTGGGAGGGCGGGCAGTTGATCCCGCTGTCCGAAGGCGGCTGGCAGACGGTGGCGCCATCGGCCGTGCCGCACAAGGAAAGCGAGGCGGCGCCGCTGGCGCTGGACGACGCCGGGCTCAAGCGCATCCGCGACGCTTTTGTGACGGCCGCCAAGCGCGCCGACCGGCTCGGCATCGACGCCCTCGAATTGCATGGCGCGCACGGCTACCTGATGCATCAGTTCTTGTCGCCGATATCGAACAAGCGCACCGACCAGTATGGCGGTTCGCTCGAAAACCGCATGCGCTTTCCGCTTGAAGTGTTCGACGCCGTGCGCGCCGCATTCCCGGATCGCAAGCCTGTCGGCGTCAGGGTCTCGGCGACCGACTGGGTTGATGGCGGTTGGGACGTGGCGCAGACGATCGAATTTGCGAAAGAATTGAAGAAGCGCGGGGTCGACTGGATCGATGTGTCCTCGGGTGGCGTTTCGCCGCTGCAAAAGATTCCGCTGGGCCCGGGATATCAGGTGCCGTTTGCGCAGGCCGTGAAGGAAGCAACCGATGTCACCACAATGGCAGTCGGGCTGATCACGGAAGCGAAGCAGGCCGAAGAGATCGTCGCCTCTGGAAAGGCCGACATGGTCGCACTTGCGCGCGGCATGCTCTATGACCCGCGCTGGGGCTGGCACGCCGCCGCTGAACTCGGCGGACAAGTTGACGCACCGCCGCAGTATTGGCGCTCGCAACCCTCGACGCAGAAAGCGCTGTTCGGCGCGACCACGTTCGGCGCGCGGTGAATCATCACCATCATTGCGAGCGAAAGTGAAACGGCTATTCCGCTCTGCAACGACGAAAGCCACTATTCCGCCGCAACCGGGGTAGGTACTCTCGCTTGTGCGTATGAGATGCGACAACAAAGTCGCGCCAGAACACAAGCGAGAGGAAAGCACATGGAACTAGGATACTTCGCGATGCCCTCGCATCCGCCGGAGTGCGGATTGAAAGAGGGCCACGACTGGGACCTGCAGGTGCTCAGGTGGCTGGATGAACTCGGCTATCAGGAAGCGTGGATCGGCGAACACCACACCGCGCCCTGGGAGCCGCATCCGTCTCCGGATCTGCTGGTCGCGCAGGCTTTGCTGCAGACCAAGAATATCCGCATCGGCCCCGGCGGTTTCCTGCTGCCCTATCATCATCCCGCTGAACTCGCGAATCGCGTCGCGATGCTCGATCATCTCTCCGATGGACGGCTCAATTTCGGTGTCGCTGCAAGCGGCCTGCCGAGCGATTGGGCGATGTTCAATGTCGACGGCATGTCCGGCCAGAACCGCGACATGACGCGCGAAGCGCTCGAAATCATCCTGAAGCTTTGGACCGACGATGCTCCGTGGACATACAAGGGCAAATACTGGACGGTGACGAAGCCGGACACGATGTTCGATTTCCTCAAACCCCACCTCAAGCCGAAGCAGGCGCCGCATCCGCCGATCGGCGTCGCCGGCCTCTCCAAGAACTCTGACACGCTGAAGCTCGCGGGCGAGCGCGGCTTCATCCCGATGAGCCTCAACCTCAATCCGGCCTATGTCGGCAGCCACTGGGATTCGGTGGAGGCGGGCGCAGCGAAGGTCGGCCGCAAACCGAGCAGGCAGGATTGGCGATTGGTGCGCGAAGTCTTTGTCGCCGACACCGACGAGGAAGCCTGGCGTCTGTCGACCGGCGACATGATGGGCCGGATGATGGGCGAGTATTTCCTGCCGCTGCTCGGTCACTTCGGCTTCAAGGACTACCTGAAGGCTTCGCCCGACGTGCCGGACAGCGACGTCAATGTCGAATATTGCGCCCGCAACAACTGGATCGTCGGCTCGCCCGCGACCGTCACCGAGAAGATCGAGAAGATCTATCAAGAGGTCGGCGGCTTCGGTGTGCTGCTGGTGTTCGGCTTCGACTACAAGCACAAGCCGGAAGCCTGGCACCACTCGCTGCAGTTGTTGAAGCAGGAAGTGCTGCCGCGGCTGAAGCATCTCGGCAGCGAGTTCGGCCGCGCGGCGTGAAGCTGACAGTTACATCCACCGCAACTCACCACACGTGACGATGAGAGCGTGCCCACCATCATCAGCGTAATGCTTGATGGTGGGCACGTTGCGCTTTGCCCATCCTACGAACTGCGGGTCTGCCGAAAATCGATAATCGCCGTAACCAATTGCTGCTATCAGCGCAATTTGTGGTGAACACGGGTTCGCCGACATGTGCATAGCCACGCGCGAACGGTATCTTTCACGCGGTCCGAAAGAGGCGTAGCCTGACCATCATCATGGGGATCGGCACGATGCGGTCCCGCGTACGAAAGTTCGCCCACGTTTTCGAACGCCTTGGCCTTGCCATGGCGGGAGCCGCGAGCGGCCTGTTCGTCGCGGCCCTTGTCGGGTCGGGCATCTCTGCCTTTACATCGCAGGGATTTCTTCTGCTCATGATGGTCTGCGGCGCAGTCGGCTTCTATCTCGGCATCGATACGCCGCCACTGCCATTCCAAGCGCCGACCGATGAATCCCCGCGCGGAAATATCGACGCGGCGGAATTCCTGAGCGCGGTCGGGACGTTTCTTGCTGCACTGGTCGCCTTCGTTTCGGTGGTCGTCATCGTGCTTCGCGTCGAGCCGCATATCGCCTGGACGCTTGCGATCATGGTCGGATGGGTGTTCGGCGTCGCCATGCAGATCGTCGCCGGCACGATCGCGCGCATGCGCCAGGTCGGGTAAGCCGCCGACGAGCCTGAGGCGTCAATTATAAACAATATCAATGTCTTAGTTATTTGATCGGCCGCTGCCGTTCGGTCGGGCGTGCAAGTTTTCGGGCTTGTGAAGATTTTTCTTGAGCGTCGCTCATTTTCTGGCTATAAATGTGAGCGTTGCTCAATTATATCCGGAGGCCGCTCACATGGAAACGCTTGTCCTGCAACTGACCCGGCAACTGACCACGAGCTTCTTCGACGATTTCCTCAAATTCATCCTGGAAGTTGGCAGGTCGACCGCCCGCGTCGTCGCCACGCCGATCAATCGTATTGCCAATGCCTGTGACGTCGCCGGCGTGCTCGAGCGCCGGCGGTTCGCAGCCGGGGTGCGGCGTCGTGCGCGACAAATGCAGCGTCCCCGCGGGCGCTGGCCGTTCGGTTCGCTCAGCGAACTCACCTGAGACGGTCGAACGGCGCAATTCGACTCGATTGCCGCGCCGATTCCTAACCAGGAAATCACCATGCTCCGCATTGTCGCTGGGCCGCATGGCGGCACCGCAGCCAGGCACAAGATCTCGTACATCTTTGCCGTGCATGGTCAGCCGGTGCCGCGACCTCGGGGTGTCGAACCGCGAGGCAATCAAAGACACTAATAGCAACGGCATCACTGCTTACTTTTCGTTGATCCCAATCCCGATTACCCAAAACGAATTTTGCAAGGCCAAGGACTCTCGGCCGAATTGCCAAGGAACCGGTCATGATCAAACAGTTGATGTCGTCGCGCCGTTTTGCGCCGCTGTTCTGGGCGCAGTTCTTCTCGGCGCTCAATGACAACGTCCTGAAAAATGCGCTGGTCATCATCCTGCTCTATGGCGCGGCCGCTGGCGAGAACGCATCGCTGGTGACACTTGCCGGCGCCATCTTCATCTTTCCCTTCTTCGTATTATCGGCGCTCGGCGGCGAGCTCGCGGACAAGCATGTGAAATCGGTCGTCGCGCGGCGGCTGAAATTCGTCGAGATCTTTGCTGCCTGCTTTGCGGCGGCCGGCTTCTTCCTGCACTCGGTACCGCTTCTGTTCGCTGCGCTGGCGCTGTTCGGCACGGTCGCGGCGCTGTTCGGTCCGGTGAAATATGCGATCCTCCCCGACCAGCTTTCGGTCGGCGAACTCGCCACCGGCAACGCGCTGGTCGAAGGCGCAACCTTCCTGGCGATCCTGATCGGCACGATCGCCGGCGGCCTGTTCGTCGCAGGGGCGAGCCACATGGGCTGGATCTCGCTTGCCGTGGTCGGCCTGTCCGTTCTGTCCTGGGCATTCGCCGCGCGCATTCCCGCCACCACGCCGTCGGCGCCCGATCTCGCCATCACCACCAATCCCTGGACCTCCACGGTGCGGCTGTTGAAGTCGCTCTATGCGGAGCCGCGGCTGTGGGATGGCATGGTCATCGTGTCGTGGTTCTGGCTTGCCGGCGCGATCGTGTTGTCGCTGCTGCCCGCGCTGATCAAGGAAGGCGTCGGCGGCACCGAAGGCGTCGTCACGCTGTGCCTTGCGACCTTTGCGATCGGTATCGCGACCGGCTCGCTGATCGCGGCCCAGCTCAGCCATGTCAGGCCCAATCTCGCACTGGTGCCGATCGGCGCCATCATCATGGGCGTGGTCGGTCTCGATCTCGCCGCGATGATTGGCGCTACGGTGCCGGGCAACGGCGTGACCGCCGCAGCGTTCGCGACCTCGCTCTACGGGCTGCATACGCTGGTCGGCTTCTTCCTGTTCGCCATTGGCGGCGGCCTGTTCGTGGTGCCGTCGTTCGCCGCCGTGCAGGCCTGGACCGCGCCGTCGGAGCGCGCCCGGATCATCGCGGCCGGCAATATCCTGCAGGCCGCCTTCATGGTGGTGGGATCGCTGTTCGTCGCGCTGCTGCAATATGCCGGGCTTTCGATTGCCTGGATCTTCTTCGGCCTTGCCGTCGCGAGCTTCGGCGCGGTGTGGTTCGTGCTCAACAAATGGGGCAAGGAGGGCGTGCGCGACTTCGGCGCGCTCTTGTTCCGCGCGCTGTTCCGCGTCGAGGTCCGCGGCATCGAGAACCTGCCGCCTGCGGGCACGCGCATGCTGATCGCGCCCAATCATGTCAGCCTTGTCGACGGCCCGCTGCTGCATGCGACGCTGCCGATCGATGCCAGCTTCGCAGTCGATACCGGAATCGCGAAGGCGTGGTGGGCCAAGCCCTTCCTGAAAATGGTCCGCCACATCACCGTCGATCCGACCAAGCCGCTCGGCGCGCGTGACCTGATCAAGCTGGTCGCCTCCGCCGAACCCGTCGTGATCTTCCCCGAGGGCCGGCTGACCGTGCATGGCTCGCTGATGAAGGTCTATGACGGCACCGCGATGATCGCCGACAAGGCGGACGCTGTGGTCGTTCCTGTCAGGATCGAGGGCGCGCAGCGCTCGCATCTCAGCTATCTCAAGAATGGCGAGATCAAGCGCTCCTGGTTCCCGAAGGTGACGATCTCGATCCTGCCGCCGGTCAAATTGCCGATCGACCAGTCCTTAAAGGGCAAGGCCCGCCGCAACGCCGCAGGCGCTGCGCTGCAGGACATCATGATCGAGGCGATGGTGAAGAACGCCATGCTCGACCACACGCTGTTCGAGGCGCTCGCCCATGCCCATCGCGACCGTGACACCGGCAAGGTGGTGGTCGAGGACGCGCTCGGAACGAAGCTCACCTATCGCAAGCTGATCCTTGGCGCGCAGGTCCTGAGCCGCAAGCTCGAGCAGGGCACAGCCGTCGGCGAGAACATCGGCGTGCTCTTGCCAAACTCGGCGGGCGTCGCCGTCGTCTTCATGGCGCTGCAGGCCATCGGCCGCGTGCCGGCAATGCTCAACTTCTCCGCCGGCCCCGTGAACGTGCTCTCGGCGATGCAAGCGGCGCAGGTCAAGACTGTGCTCACTTCCCGCGCCTTCATCGAGAAGGGCAAGCTCGACAAGCTGATCGCCGCGATCGCTCCTGAAGCGCGCATCGTCTATCTCGAAGACGTCCGTGCGACCGTCAACGCGTTCGACAAGATTCGCGGCCTCCTCGCCGGCACCGCGCCGCGCATCGCGCGCAGGGCCGATGATCCCGCCGTGATCCTGTTCACCTCGGGCTCGGAGGGGACGCCGAAGGGTGTCGTACTCTCCCACCGCAATATCCTCGCCAATGCGGCGCAAGCGCTGGCGCGGGTCGATGCCAATGGCAACGACAAGGTGTTCAACGTGCTGCCGGTGTTTCACTCGTTCGGACTTACGGGTGGCATGATGATGCCGCTGCTCGCGGGCATCCCGATCTTCATGTATCCGTCGCCGCTGCATTACCGGATCGTGCCGGAACTGATCTACCAGACCGGCGCCACCATCCTGTTCGGCACCGACACGTTCCTCATCGGCTATGCCCGCTCTGCGCATGCCTATGACTTCCGCACACTGCGGCTGGTGTTGGCGGGCGCGGAGGCGGTGAAGGATCGCACGCGACAGGTCTATATGGAGCGCTACGGCATCCGCATCCTTGAAGGTTATGGCGTCACCGAGACTGCGCCGGTGCTCGCCATGAACACGCCGATGGCGAACCGCCCCGGCACCGTGGGCCGGCTATCGCCCCTGATGGAGTATCGCCTCGATCCGGTCCCCGGCATCGAGGAGGGCGGCCGGCTCTCGGTGCGCGGGCCGAACGTGATGCTCGGGTACTTGCGCGCGGAAAATCCCGGCGTGCTGGAGAAGCTGGCCGATGGCTGGCACGACACCGGCGATATCGTCACCATCGACGCTGCGGGCTTCATCGCCATCAAGGGACGCGCCAAGCGGTTTGCCAAGATCGCGGGCGAAATGGTCTCGCTGTCGGCGGTGGAAGCGATGGCGTCCGCGCTGTGGCCGCAGGCGATTTCGGTCGCGGTCTCCATTCCCGACGCGCGCAAGGGGGAACGCATCGTGCTCCTGACCACGCAACGCGATGCCGAGCGATCCGCGATGCAGCGCCAGGCCAAGGCGACGGGCGCCTCCGAACTTGCGGTGCCGGCGGACATCCGCGTCGTCGACAAGGTGCCGCTGCTCGGCTCCGGCAAGACCGACTATGTCGCGGCGACCGCGTTCGCCAAGGAACTCGCTGCCGCGGCGACGCCGACCCCGCCGGAGCCGATGGCGGACGTGGCGTGAAATCTTCGTCATTTCGAGGAGCCTCTCATCGGGCGGCGCTTTGCGCCGACCCGGTGGCTCGCAATGACGGTGGCTGGACGGTTGTGCTGCGCGCGTCCCTGTTGTCCAATGAGCTCACAATCAACAACAACACTCGCCGGCCCATCCAGCGCCGGCCGGAACGTCGGAGGAACTTTATGCCTCTCCCGCTTGATCCCGTGATCGAGAAGATCATCCCGCTGCTGCCATTGCGCGATCCAAAGGTCCTGACGCCGCAGAGTGCGCGGGAGTCGCTGCGGGCGCTGGCCGCCGCGCGCGCCGAGATCCCGCCGCCGCCGGTCGAGCACGTCAACGACATCAACGTCGCCGGCGGCGCAGGTCCACGGCCGGCACGGGTTTATCGCAACGGCAGCGGGACTGCGCCGACCGTGGTGTTCTTCCACGGCGGCGGCTGGGTTGCGGGCGATCTCGAGACACACGACCGGCAGGCGCGCAATCTCGCCATCGACACCGGCGCGGTGGTCGTCTCCGTCGACTATCGCCGTCCGCCGGAAACGCGCTTCCCCGGCGCCTTCGAGGATGCCTTTGCTGCAGTGCGCGACGTGGTCGGCCGCATCAAGGAATTCGGCGGCGATGCGGCCCGCGTCGGCGTCGCCGGCGACAGCGCCGGTGGCAATCTTGCAGCCGCCAGCGCGCTTGCCTGTCGCGATGCCGGGATCAGGCTCGCCGGTCAATTGCTCGTCTACCCCGTCACGGACGTCGCCGGCAATTTCGCCGATACCGCGGAGAATGCGCGGTTTCCATCCCGGGCCGAGAATGCGGAAGGATATTTCCTGTCGCGTGCGGTGATGGAGTGGTTCTGCGGGCATTATCTCGAAGAACGCGCGCAGGGCACGGACTGGCGGGTCTCACCGCTGCGGGCGAAGCAGTTGAAGGGCGTTGCACCCGCGGTGGTCACCACCGCCTGGTTCGATCCGCTGCGCGATGAGGGCGTCGCCTATGCCAACGCGCTGCGCGAGGCCGGGGTGCCGACAAAGCACCATGACGGGCAGGGCCTGATCCACGGCTATTTCGGCCTTGGCGATGCCTCCGACACGGCGCGCGCCGAGGCGCAGCGGGCGCGAGCGGACTTCAAGGCGCTGCTCGACAAGGGCGCCTAGAGCATTTTCGGTTCTGATTGAATCAGAACCGAAGCTCTAGATTCTTGTTTTAACGCGTTTTCTTCACGCGAACCGGTATCCACTTCGCTCGAAAACGCTCTAGCATCAGCCGACGGCGCGCACGCCCTTGGCGAACGGGCTGAGGCCCAGCCATTGCTGCATCGAGCGGGCGATCGCCTTGTCGCCCATGAGCTCGATGCCGCCGTTCGCCACCTCGCGCTCGAGCGTCGCGATCCCCATCCACACCGCGGTCATCGTCCGCAGCGGGCTCGTCACATAGAGATCGACCTCGTAGCCGGGATCGGTCAGGCAGAGGTCGACGGTGGCGCCGTCGATCACGAGCCACCAGGATTTGCGCTCGCCCGACAGCTCCGGATAGATGAAGTTGATGGTGCAGCGGCGCGGCGGCAGCGGCTCGGGACGCAGGTTCCGCCGCATGTCCCACATCAAAAGCGACGGATCGAGATTCTTCAGCGACAGCGAGGACTCGACCCAGCGCTGGGCCCAGAATCCGAGCGACATGATCACTTCGCGCAAATCCTCGCCCGCCTGCGTCGGCCGATAATCCATCACGCCCGGCTGGCCCGATGGCGTCACGCTGATCAGTCCGGCCACCTCCAGCTCCTTCAGCCGCTTCGAGAGCAGCGAGGGCGACATCCGCGGCACGCCGCGCCGGAGGTCGTTGAAGCGCGTGGTGCCGCATAGGAGTTCGCGCAGCACCAGCACGGTCCAGCGGTTGCAGACGATCTCGGCCGCCATCGCGACCGGGCAAAACTGCCCATAGCTTCCGCGCTCGGTCCTGTCAGGCAATGCCTCCTCCTGAAAATGCGGTAGTACAGATTTGATAGCGCGTGACCGGCACGAGACTGGACGACACGACAGAAAATGTAAGTATTCCAGACGCTGTGGAGACCGTCTCGATGGCCACGGCGTCGCAGTACAGTTCCTGAACTGGAGCGCCATTTGCGGCGGAATTAGGCTCTCTCACGGTGGATATTCTCAACGATGGAGAGTGTCATGAGCAGCAACGCAGCACACAATCTCGATGCGTCAAAATCGCGCAGCGCAGTCGAGCGCGCACAGGAGCTTGGCCCGATTTTCGCGCGGCGCGCCGAGCAGCAGGCGGACGAGGACACGTTCGTCGCCGAGGATTTCGCGGACCTGAAGGCGGCGAGCCTGGTTGAGGCCGGCGTGCCGGCCGAGCTTGGCGGCGGCGGCGCCGATGTCGACGAGCTCGCCGAGATGCTGCGCACGATTGCGCATTACAGCGGCTCGACCGCGCTTGCCTTCTCGATGCACACCCACCAGGTTGCGGTCCCCGCCTGGCGCTGGAAGGTGCAGAAGGCGGCCCCCGTGGAGCCGCTGCTCCGCCGCATCGCCACTGAGCGCATCATCCTGTTGTCGAGCGGCGGCTCGGACTGGATCGGCGGCTCCGGCCGCGCCGAGAAGGTCGACGGCGGCTATCGCATCACTGCGCGCAAGGTGTTCTCGTCGGGTTCGCCCGTCGGCGACCTGATGATGACGAGCGCGGTGCTCGAGAGCGAAGGCGAGCCGGCGACGGTGCTGCATTTCGGCGTGCCCATGAACTCGCCGCATGTGAAGGTGCTCGACAATTGGCGCACGCTTGGCATGCGCGGCACCGGCTCCAACGATGTCGTGATCGACGGCCACATCGTGCCGGAGGCGGCGGTCGCAGCAAGGCGCAAGGCCGGCGAATGGCATCCTCTGTTCCAGATCATCGCGACCACTGCGTTCCCGCTGATCTATTCGGTCTATCTCGGCGTTGCCGAGAGCGCCCGCGACATCGCGATTGCGACCGCAAAGCGCAAGACGCCGGACCAGCATGCGATCCAGCTCGCCGGCCGCATGGACACCGAGCTCGCGGCGGCGCGGCTCGCGCGTGAATGGATGCTGGCTGCCGTGCGCCTCAACGCGCCGTCGGCCGCGACCGTCAACCAGGTGATGATGGGTCGCCAGCTCGTCGCGCGGCATGCGATCGCAGCGGTCGAATATGCGATGGAGCTCGCCGGCGGCGCTGGCTTCTATCGCGCGACGGGGCTGGAGCGGCGCTTCCGCGATATCCAGGCGGCGCGCTACCATCCGCTGCAGTCGGGCCCGCAGGCGCAATATGCGGGGTCGATGGCGCTCGGGCTCCCGGTCGACCGGGTGTACTGAGCACCGCGTTGATGACGACAAATCGCGGTCGCGCCGCGTTCGTTGTCGCGAGGGAGGTGATCCATCACGCCGCCGCCGGCGTCGACTGGATCGTCTCCTCACTCGCGCAACACATGATGATGACGGCCCATGCCGGCGCGACGTTTTCGCTTCTGATGTCAAAGAGCCGAGGGGATGCGCGCCGGCGTTCTCGCGGCGAAAGACGCCCGAGGCTTGCGGCCGTTTCACCCTCTTGAGGAACGAAGAGGGCGCAGGGAATGCTGGGTGCTGGTTGCACCCGTGGGCCCCGTGCAACAAAAAGCACGGGGGTAGGACCACAGGTACAGCCGGAGCATTCCAGCATTCCCTGCGCGATGGTGTTACGGCTTATTTCGTGCTCTCCCCGGTGACCGGGCTTTCTTGCCACCGTCATCCTCAGGGATGTTTCCATCCCCCAGAACTTAGCGCCAGCGTCGGGGCGCCAGGACCACACGACTTCGCCGTCCGTAAATGCCACGCTCGTCCGTCGTGACACTCACGTCCACCGCATCCCACCGCAACGTCCGTGACGATCGCGATCCGCCCCTCGTTCGGGTGAGACGCGCGGAGTCATAGTGCTGATTTGCCCGACGGCGAAAGCGGAATATTTTTCGCGTGAGGGGTGGACAGGCTTTCGACTGATTTGCCCGTCGGGCAGTCACACACACACCGCAGACGCCTGGGGTTATAGGTCCCTGGTCCCGGCTACGCTCAAGGGCTTCGCCGCGGCGCGCAAGCCCGAGACGACGGGAAGGGGTGCCGCATGCGGCAACATGGATTGCTTCGTCGCTGTCGCTCCTCGCAATGACATGGTGCCGGCTTTGAGGCTGATCGAGCTCAGCAGCACCGCGGCGAGAATCATCAGCAGGATTCCACCAAGGCTGAGCGCAATCTGCATCGCAAGCCCGTTCGAGATGTCGAGCAGCGCAATGTGACTGGCGAGCGCCAGCAGAACGCCGAGGCAATAGATTGGAAGCGAGTTCTCGCCGCAGCGTATCGCGCCGCGCATCACCGGCGTCGCCAGCCCTCGCCAGTTGGGCGGCACAAACCGTGCAGCCAAAATCGCAAGTGCAAGTAAATGCAGCACTCGCAATGGACCGAGATTCGATTTGTCCATTGGAAAAAGCAGATTCGTGAGGGTCTGCGGCACCAGCGGTTCCAGCGGCTTGATGCTCGAGCCCAACGCGATGATCAGGCTGAAAACCAGATAGAGACCGGCCAGGACCAGCGCTGCTGGCGAGGTCACCCAAGGCCGGAATTTGTTTCCCTCGATGACCCACCAGGCGCCAAGCACAAGCAGAAGCTGCCAGGCGAGTGGGTTGAAGAACCAGACGTTGTGCGGCCAGGCGGGGACGGCCCAGCCGAAGACGCGCACGAGCCCATAAAGCAACAGAGAGGCGCCGAGCGTCACGTTCGGTGCGCGCAGCAGCAGCCACAGCAGCGGCGCGAACAAGGCGTGATAAATGACGAAAACCGGCAAGATGTCGGCATTGACGGGACGGTATTGCAGGATCGCGGCGCGCACGAGCGTCGCGCCCGGATGCTCCAGCAGAATGCGCGTATTGGTCTCGTCGGCAAGATGGTCGCGGCCTGCGAGGTAAACCATGATGGCGCAAGCGAGCGTGAGCAGCAATGATGCAGCATATATGTCCCATCCTCGGCGCAGCGAACGGCTGAGCACGCCGCTCCAGCCCTCGCGCTGGCGTGCCCTGCTGTAGGCCAGCGCGCAGGTCACGCCCGAGATGAACATGAACATTTCCGCGGCATCGCTGAAGCCGTAGTGCCGCAGTGTCAACCAGCTTCCGATGTTGTTGGGGACATGGTCAAGAAAGATGCACCATAGCGCGATGCCGCGGAATGCATCGATCCGTAGGTCGCGGCCACACCCCTCGAGCTCCGGCGGCGATTCGCCAGCCAATCGCCTCGAGATGTCTGTTCGATCATGCATCTGGTTACTCTGTTCAGCGTGCGGGCGTGCTCTTGGTCGGATACGGGTCGACGCGACAGCCGTTCGGAACGCCTTTGCATTTCAAGTCGCCGGTGATGCACCGTGAGCGTGCGGGCGCAGAGCGGGTAGCCGACCGAACCGACGCGGTTACGAGGCCCGGCTATCGGGCGGCCGCGGCTTCTTTCGCGGCGGGGCGGTCGCCCGCACCTCTAACCCGATCACCAGGGTCGACAGGATCGCCGGCATCCCAATTCGCTTCCCGGATTTCGTCGCTCCCGACCGGGATCAGAAGCTGTTGTCGCATTTCGGCGAGGCGGGCGCGGCAATATTCGCGATAAAGCAGGTCTAATATGATGGACATGATCGAACCCTCGCTTGATCATCACCGTCGACATCCCACGCATTTTGCCCACGGCCGAAAATGACCTGTGCCGGGGGAGTTGGTCTCCGACGAGATCTGATGACGATTTCGCGCCGCGCAAAATGCGAAACGAAATCGGGATCAGAGGATACCCAAGTGCTGCAGATCGATCTGCATCGCGGATCGTTGAATTCGATCAATCGCGAACAACGTGGTGAAGCTGGACCCCGCTCGCAGGCGCCGGTGATTTCTAAAAATGGATGCGGTGGCAGCAACGAGAAATAGAGTTGTCACGGCTATCTCTCCTTAAAGGAGATTTTTGCGTCGACTTTCGCAATAATATTATGGGTCTAATTTTCTGGCCGCCAAGTGAGCCAATTCACATCAGCATCGATCACGGGTGAGTGAGACTAGCAGGCGGACGCTGTGGTTTCTTGGACTGCTGCGCACCGCTTAACGGAAGGTTGGTGCGCGAATAGCAAACTATAATGCCAGTCGTCGTTTGTTGGAGCAGGCTGTCCGAATATTTATCAACGCTGGGAGAGTCGCTATGTCTACCGGCGCAACCGATTTCGTATCGTATCGATTTTCTACGCGCGAGCTCCCGGAGCGGTTTCGCATCCCGATATGGCGCGAGAAGTTTGGGCGAACCATAGTCCACGCCGATATCGAGCCTTCATCGGAGGTGCCGTTTCAGGCAGAAGCGGCATTACACGCGGTCCAGGGGTTGCGCATGCTGTCCTTGAAGGGTTCAGCGATGTGCTTCAAGCGGTCGCAAACCAACATCGTTGATGGCGATGACTCGATCGGGCTCATCGTCAGTCTGCCCGGCAGGAGCCAGCTATCGCAGCGCGGGCAGGAGTTCGATCTTCGCGGCGGCGATGCAATGGCGATTCTGCATTCGGAGCCCGTCGCAGTCACCTATCTGGAAGGATTGCAACTTGGACTGGCCTTGCCGCGCGACGCGCTTACGTCGCGCGTGAGTGATGTCGACGACCTCGCGATGCGGCCGATTCATCGCCGAACGGAAGCGCTCCGACTTCTCATGGCCTATCTGAGGTCGGCATTGAAGGAGGGCGCTCTGGCTGCCCCCAAGCTGCGTGATGCGGTCGTTGGTCACATCCACGATCTCGTGGCGCTCGCTATCAGCGAGCACGCTGCCTTGGGCGAGAGCAACGCGAGCGCGATCGTGGCTGCGCGCCACAGCGCCGCCCTCGACCACATCGGGGCGCACTTTCAGGACCCGGAGCTCACCCTGGAAGTCGTCGCCGACAGGCAGGGCATCTCTCCGCGTTATCTGCAGCGCCTGATGGCGGCATCTGGAACGTCGTTCACGGGGCGCGTGAATGAGCTAAGGCTGCAAAGGGCGTTCAAGCTGCTACACGAGTCCCACGACGGCGCGCGGCGAATTTCCGATATCGCGCTGGAAGTCGGCTTTTCGGATATTTCGTATTTCAACCGGCTATTCCGCGCCCGCTTCGGTGAGTCGCCACGCCGCGTGCGCAGCGCCGGAAAGGGGCAGTGGTGAGTGCGGATGGTGGGCACGCTTACGCTTTGCCCACCCTACGCTTCTGCGCGTGATACTCACTCTCAATCATTGCCGATGGTTTCGCCGAACAGCTCCCAGGTTTCGCCGTTGAAGCGCTGCAGGCGCATGGCTTCGATCGGGAAGTAGTCGGTCGGTGATGTCCTGAGCTTGATGCCGGGCAGCAGCATCGGCAGCGTCGTGTCGAGATTGGCGGCCTGCTTCATGATGTTCTCATGCGTCAGCTCGTCGCCGCACTGCCTGAGCACCTGAACGGTCGCCTCCGCCACCACATAGCCGTAGACGATGAGCTGGTCCTGCATGTTGCCGTCGGGGAAATAGTTCTTCATGAACGCAAGCCATTGCTGGACGTCCTTGTCGTCCTTCCACTGCGGATCGTTCGGGTCCTTCAGCGAGTAGGACGAGATGATTCCCTTCGCATGCTCGAAGCCGGCAGGCTTCAGCACCGACGAGACCGAGGTCGAGGTTGCGGCCAGGAAGAACATGTCCGGCTTCCAGCCGATCTCGCCGACCTTGCGGATCGCCTGCGCCGCCTGTTTCGGGATCGCATGCATGAACAGCACGTCGGCGCCGGATGATTTCAGCTTCACGATCTGGCTGTCGATGGTCGGATCGGTCGACTCATACGTCGCTTCCGCGACGATCATCCTGGCGTGCTCCGGCCCCAATCCCTTCTTGAAGCCGTTGCCGTAATCCTTGCCGGCGTCGTCGTTCTGGTAGAACAGTGCGATCTTCGCGTCCGGCTTGTTCTTCAGCACGTATTTTGCGTAGACCGCGGTCTCGGCCTGGTAGGAGGGCTGGAAGCCGATCGAATAGGGGAAGTGCTCGTGGTCGCCCCACAGCGTCGCGCCGGCGCCAACGAAGAGCTGCGGCACCTTCTTGTCGTTGAGATATTTGCGCACGCTCAATCCCGTCGGCGTGCCCAGCGGATTGAGGATCGCGGCCACTTCTTCCTGCTCGACAAGCTTGCGGGTCTGCTCCACTGTTTTCGGCGGGCTGTAGGCATCATCCAGGCTGATCAGGTTGATCTTGCGCCCGTTGAGGCCGCCCTTGTCGTTGATCATCTTGAAATAGGCGAGCTGGGTTTTCGCGATGACGCTGTAGGCCGAGGCCGGCCCGCTATAGGGAGAGGTCTGGCCGAGCCGGATCTCTGTGTCGGTCACTCCCGGGCCATACTTCTTCTCCGCCGCCGCGGCCGCCGATGTCACCAGCGCCGCGATCGCGACGAGCGCCTGCCATTTCATTGTCTCTCTCCCTTGCTCTTGTTCTGCTTGTTGTCGGATCGAGCACGCCGCACGCGCGGCGTGTCGACGGGGCAAGCAAATCAGCGCGGGGAGGTGGTGACAAGCGCGCGAGCAGGGAGGGGTGTCGCGGCAAGCGCATGCGATCGCCGTTCATGCCGCTGCAAGGAATTACGGAACCGGCTTGAGGCCGATGCCGCCATAACGGCCAACGCCGCTACAGTCTGGTGGCTACCAATGAAGCGTTTCACCTTCCTTGCCAAAGTCATTGCGATAGCATTCGGCTCGGAGTCCGGATGCCGTCGCCTCGCACTCCGCCTTGCTGCTGAAGCTGCAGTCGTTGCCGCCTTCGAAAGACAGGCAATAGTCGACGGCGGGACGGTGCGGAGCGGCCGATGCGGGCTCGGCTATCATCAGTAAAGCCACGGCCGAGACGGCCATCGCGGCCCCCGCGGCCACGCTATGGATACTGCTCATCTTCTTCTCCTCGAATCAGCCGCCCTTTGTTGAGGTAGGCGGCAGACCCGCGGAATCGATTATAATCTTTGTTAGTCTGGCGGAGCGGACAACAGATCAGTCGTAGGGTGGGTAGAGCGAAGCGTGCCACCGCCACGAGCCGAGCGCGGATGGTGGGCACGCTTACGCTTTGCCCACCCTACGCTTCTCGCTCCTCACAACGACGGCAGCACCTCACGCCGCTTCCGGCGGGGCCTGCTCGGTCGGCGCTTCCGGCATCGGGAAGGTCTTGTACTGCTTCGGCAGGTTGATGGGCCGATAGTCTTTCACCGCGTCCATGCGCCTGACCACGGATTCGTGGATCACGGCATCGTCAGGAATGAACCGCGGCTCGCAGTCGGGGATGTAGAAGCCGAAATGCGATTTGCGCTCCGGCCATTCCTTGTAGGTGGCCTTCTTCGGCATGTATTCCATCATGCGCCAGGCCCATGTCATCGGATCGTGCATCTTGCCCGCGACGTCGGGCTTCACGTAAGTGAACGGGCTGCCCCTGCGTTGCACGCCCCAGGCGAGCTGCTTCACCATCTGCATGTTCACTGTCAGCCCGGACGTCGTGGCCTCCTCTAACATCCAGAGCAGCGGATATTTCGACAGCGCGCTTTGCGCTTCCGGATAACCGCCGCCGATATCGCCATGCGCGCCGGCGAACCATACCTGCAGGATATCCTGCGGCTCGGTCTTCTCCTCGGGGATGAAGCGGTTGCTGAAGAAGGGCTGCGGCTCGACATACTTCTTCAGGCGGAACATGCAGCGCCGCTCGTCGATCGAGATCGCCTGGCGAAAGATCCTGATGCTCGGATTGTGCAGCGTGAAGGCGAGCTCTTCCAGGCTCGGCCAATAGAGCCGGTCCGGCCTCGGCACGAAGATGCTGGCGACCGTGTCCCAGACGCCGACGAAGCGAATGGTCGGCCAGCGCACCGAGAGGATGCGCGCGAACTGCGCGGCGTTGTCGTAGCGGTCCTTCGGCAATGGCCCGTACTCGTCGGTCGCCGGCCGTTGCAGCCTGGCGTCCGTGCCCGCTTTGCCGTCATCGGAGAACTGCTTGTAGGCGGTGAGCCCGCTGCCGGCGAGGTTGACCTGCTCCGGCGAGAGCAGCCCGATCTTGTGGATCAGCCCGGCCAGCACGCGCACGGTATAGGCGCCGCGCGAGAAGCCGAACAGGTAGATCGCATCGCCATCCTGGTAATGGTGCACCAGGAATTCATAGGCCGCGAGCACGTTGTCATCGAGCCCGTAGCCGGTGGTGAGCCCGAGGATCGCATTGAAGTTCTGCTTCAGCTTGTGCCACGGATCCGGCCGCGCCAGCGTGCCGACGCCCGGATCGTAATAGACGAACTGCCGCGGCGACGTCTTCTCGGTCTTGCGCAGGCAACGATAGAGCTTCAGGACGTTGGAAATATTCTCGTTGATCTCATTCCCCGTCCCATCGCAGCAAATCACGATGTTCCGCATGGCGTCCCCTCCCTGCTACCTCAGCGAGTATAGCGCGAGTCGGGAAAATTTGGATGGCGCTTCTCACGATCGGTTGCGTCCGGCGCCGTCATTTTCATCCCCAGATAGTGGTAGAGAAAAATGCAATTTTTTATTATGTTCGCTGCATCACACTCAAACGGCCTGTTGCACGATCGATCAGCGTTGCGCGGCCTACCGCGCCGCCTCACGAGCCTTCATCAGTTTGATTTAATCCCGTCCTCATCAGGACGAGAGCTCATCGGAGTCAGCGCCCATGCCGGCCGATCCCGTCACCCAGGTAGTTCTCGATTTCGACGGCACATGCACGCAGATTCCGGCAATCTACGAGCGCTATCTCGAACTCTTTCTGAAGGGCTTTAACGAGGCTGGCTTCAACGTTTCGGCAGAGGAATGGTTGGAAGCGCAGGAGATCGTGCGGGCGCACTCTCCGGAGGAGGGCTGGATGGTGGCCGGCTCTCCGGCGGCGCCGGTGGCGGCTGACCCATATATCATGGCAAATGAGGCTGCCCAGTTGATCCTGCGCCAACGCAGGGATACGCGCCCGCTGCCCAACATCAACGCCTCGGCCTATGCGGCTGCGGCGGCGCCGTGGCGCGATGACGCGCTCGATACGTTCTCCGCAATCGTCACGCATGGCGCGCGCATCATTATCGTGTCGAACTCAAGCTCGGCCTTCATCTCGGGGAGACTTTCGCTGTTGCTCGAGACGCGGACGGACCTGCAGGACAAGATCACCGTGCAGAGTGATGCCGGCAAATTTCGCATCTGCGAATTGAGCTGGCCCGATTCCGGAACGATCTCAGCGCAGGACGCCGCTCGGTTCACTGCACTGCCTGTGGCCTATCAGGGACTTCTGAAACGGCCGCTCTATCTCCGCCGCGGCGCGTATTTCGAGGCGATCCGCCGGGCGCTGGCGGATGACCTCTCCGCGCTTTCCGGCACGCTGTTCTGTGGCGATATTTTTGAGATGGATCTGGCGATGCCGTTCGCGCTGGGCGCGCGCGTGCACTTGCTCGATCGGGCAGAGCCGTTTTCGACCTATGATTACGAGCGGTGTGCGCTCGCAGCCTGTGGGAGTCGCGGCCGAAACAGCACTGAGCTGCACGGCCTGCTCGAATGGTTCAAGTGAAGAACGCGCCGTTGCGCCGGCGGACGCGCAGAAGCGCTCAGCTCGCCTTCTGCTCCGCAGCCGCGGCGCGCTTCTTCTCGATCTGGCGCTTCAGGTCCAGCACGCGGGGCGAGAGGTGCGCGGCGTTCGCCTTCAGCAGGAACGCATCGAGGCCGCCATTGTGGTCGACGCTCTTCACGGCGTTCGAGGAGACGCGCAGGCGGATGTTGCGGCCGAGCGATTCCGACTGGAAGGTGATGTTGCACAGGTTCGGCAGGAAACGCCGCTTGGTCTTGATGTTCGAGTGGCTGACCTTGTGGCCCACCTGCGGGCCCTTGGCCGTCAGTTCACAGCGCCGGGACATTGTTCAAATCCTCTTCCATCCCCGCTTAACCAACAGCGCGCGCCGCGCGCGGCGGGGGTCCAATTCCACGTCCATTTTCCAGGAACCGCGGACGTATAGGGGGTGCGGTGCAGAGCGTCAAGGATTTATAGGCTCCGGAGCCTCGTTCCCTTGCTCCGAAACCCTTAATTTGACGCGTTTGCTTCGCGCGAACGGTAAAACGCTATGGGGTCCAGAACCTGCACGTTCACAAGGCCGTTCAGCGGTTTAACCTACCATATAAAGGGCGTATTCAGGCTGGTTAAGTGGTTCCGTATTTGCCCGCGTTGCTTGCCGGTCATTGCTTCCTAGATGAGCTTTCGGCGCCGACGACAGGATCGTTAAGTTTGTGAGCATTTTCAGCAGTTTCCTGCCCTCGCTGAGGGAATCCTGGCTGTTGTGCGCCGGCGCGCTGTTGATGTTGTTGCCGGAGGGCGCGCTCGCGCAGGGTCGGCTCGATGCGCAGTACGAGGCTTCGCTGGCCGGTATTGCGGTCGGCAAGGGAAGCTGGACCATCGAGATCGGCGACGACACCTTTTCCGCGATCGCGCAGGGCGGCACCTCCGGGCTGCTCAAGGCATTTGCCGGCGCCGGCGGGGTGGGCGGCTCCCAGGGGCGCGTGGTCAATGGCGCGCTGGTGGCGGCCGGCTATACCGTCAACTACAACAGCTACAAGAAATCCGAGACCATCCGGATGTCGCTCGGCGGCGGCAGTATCAGAGAAACCGTGATCGAGCCGGAGCCGCCGGTCGATCCCAACCGCATCCCGGTCACCGAGGCCCAGAAGAAGAATGTGTTCGATCCGATGACCGGCTCGCTGTTGCGGGTGCCGGGCGCGGGCGAACTGATGAGCCCGGACAGTTGCCGCACCAGCGCGGGCATTTTCGACGGCCGGCTGCGCTATGATCTCAAGCTCGACTTCAAGCGCGTGGAAATGGTCAAGGCGGAGAAGGGCTATCAGGGCCCGGCGCTGGTCTGCGCGATCTATTTCACGCCGATCGCGGGCTACATCCCCGACCGTCCCGTGATCAAGTATCTCGCCGAAGCGCGCAACATGGAGATCGCTTTCGTGCCGATCGCGGGCACGCGCATCCTGATCCCGTTCCGCGTCAAGATCCCGACGCCGTTCGGGCTCGCCATGCTGGAGGCGACGTCGTTCGTGACGTCGGCCACGCCGCCAAGGGTGGCGAAGACGCAGTGAGGCTGGGCGCTGTCATTCCGGGGCGATGCGAAGCATCGAGCCCGGAATCCATTTCTCCTCTGGTGCATGCGGCCCGATGGATTCCGGGCTCGTCCTGCGGACGCAAGGGAATGACGGAGAGGGCGCGAATCCTGTTGACTCTTTGCCGCTTCTGATTCGACTCCATCCCTCAGAGATTTTAAGGAATTTGCCCGCGCCGTGACCGTCCTCAAACCCGATCTAGTGCTGGAACCGAAACGCCGCCGCGAGATGTTGCGGTGAACGAAGGAGAACGGCGGTGGAGTCAGCGATTCGGCCGCGATTCGTTCTAGACTCGTTCCGAAGCTTAAGCAGCAGCAGGAGGGCCGTCGCATTGTGAGACAATATCCCTAAATTGCGCGCCACGAGCGGCTCAAGAAACGCATCAATAAAGCATCTGGAATCATGGCTCTTTCCTCTCCTCCCTTCGCCCATGAGCGCGCGCCCGGCGCCGGCGTCACGGCTGTGCTCGGGCCCACCAATACCGGCAAGACGCATCTCGCCATCGAGCGGATGCTTGGGCATTCGTCCGGGCTGATCGGGCTGCCGCTGCGGCTGCTCGCGCGCGAGGTCTACAACAAGATCGCCGATCGCGCGGGAGCTGAGAGCGTCGCGCTGATCACCGGCGAGGAGAAGATCAAGCCGAAGTCGCCGCGCTTCTGGGTCTCGACCGTGGAAGCGATGCCGCGCGATCTCGATGTCTCGTTCCTCGCGGTCGACGAAATCCAGATCGCGGCCGATCTCGAGCGCGGGCATGTCTTCACCGACCGCATCCTCAACCGGCGCGGCCGCGACGAGACGCTCCTGCTCGGGGCTGCGACGATGCGTCCCATCATCGAGCGGCTGCTGCCGGGCACCTCCATCGTGACGCGGCCGAGATTGTCGCAGCTCGAATTCGCCGGCGACCGCAAGATCACACGGCAGCCGCGGCGCACCGCGATCGTCGCGTTCTCGGCGGACGAGGTCTATGCGATCGCCGAATTGATCCGCCGCCAGCATGGCGGTGCAGCCGTCGTGCTCGGCTCGCTCTCGCCGCGCACGCGCAATGCGCAAGTGGCGATGTTCCAGAACGGCGATGTCGATTATCTCGTCGCCACCGACGCCGTCGGCATGGGGCTGAACCTCGACGTCGATCACGTCGCCTTTGCCTCGGACCGCAAATACGACGGCTACCAGTTCCGCCGCCTGACGCCGGCCGAGTTCGCGCAGATCGCAGGCCGCGCCGGGCGCGCGACGCGCAACGGCACCTTCGGCACCACGGGCCGCTGCGCGCCGTTCGAGCCGGAACTGGTGAACGCGCTGCAGAACCACACATTCGACAGCGTTAAAATGCTGCAATGGCGCACCTCGAAGCTGGATTTCTCCTCGCTCGGCAGCCTGCAGGTCTCACTCGCACTGCCGCCTTCGCATGAGGTGCTGACACGGGCGCCGATCGCCGAGGACATGCGCGTGCTCGACCATGCCGCGCGCGACGCCGAGGTGCGCGACATGGCGCATGGCGCTGCCGCCGTCGAGCGGCTATGGGACACCTGCCAGATACCCGATTACCGAAAGCTGTCGCCGGCAGCGCATGCCGAGCTTGTGACCACGGTTTACGGCTTCCTGATGCAAAAGGGGCGTATTCCCGATGCATGGTTTGCCGCCCAGGTCGATCAGGCCGACCGCGTCGACGGCGATATCGACACGCTGTCGGGCCGGATTGCTCAGGTGCGCACCTGGACCTTTGTAGCGAACCGGCCGGACTGGCTGTCCGATCCCGAACATTGGCAGGGGATCACACGCGAACTCGAAAATAAATTATCCGATGCGCTGCATGAACGGCTCACGGAGCGTTTCGTTGATCGGCGTACCAGTGTATTGATGCGCCGCCTGCGGGAGAACTCTGTTTTGAATACTGAAATCGGCAAGACCGGCGAAGTCATCGTCGAGGGGCACGTGATCGGCCGGCTCGATGGATTCACCTTTGCGCCCGACGCGGCGGAAGCGGGCTCAGATGCCAAGGCGCTGCAGGCCGCAGCCCAGCAGGTGCTGGCGCGCGAGATCGACACGCGGGCGGAGAAACTCTCCGCCGCGCCGGACGACGCCTTCGTGCTGACCTCCGACGGCACCATCCGCTGGACCGGCGATGCGGTGGCCAAACTCGTCGCGGCCGACGACGCGCTGCATCCGCGCTTGCGCATCATCTCCGACGAGCGGCTGACCGGCGCCCCGCGCGAGGCCGTGCAGGCGCGGCTCGATCTCTGGCTCAAGACGCACATTACGAAATTGCTAGGACCGCTGTTCGACCTGTCGAAGGCGGAGGATCTGCAGGGGATCGCGCGCGGCATCGCGTTCCAATTGGTTGAAGCGCTCGGCGTGCTGGAGCGGACCAAGATCGCGTCCGAGATGAAGGATCTCGACCAGCCCTCGCGCGCGACGCTGCGCAAGTATGGCGTTCGCTTCGGCGCCTACCACATCTATTTCCCGCAGCTCCTGAAGCCCGCGGCGCGGGCGCTGGCTTCGCTGCTCTGGGCCGAGAAGCAGGACAATGTCGATCTGTCGGCGCTGTCGAATGCGCAGCATTTGGCGAGTAGCGGGCGCACCTCGTTCCCGATCGACAAGACGCTGCCGCGCGATGCCTATCGCGTGCTCGGCTACAAGCAATGCGGCGAGCGCGCGGTGCGCGTCGACATTCTGGAGCGGCTGGCGGACCTGATCCGCCCCGCGTTGGCCTGGCGCGAGGGTGCGCCCGGCGAGAAGCCCGCGGGCGCGTTCGACGGCCGCGGCTTCGTGGTGACCCAGGCGATGACGTCGCTTACCGGCTCGGCCGGCGAGGATTTCGCCTCCGTCCTGCGCGCGCTCGGCTATCGCATGGAGCGCCGCCCGGCCCCGCCGCCGAAGCCGGTAGAGGTGGTCGAGACGGTGTCCGCCGAGACGCCGCCGGTCGAAGCGACCGCCGAGGCTGCGGCCGAGGCGCCGGCAGAAGAAGTCGCCGCCGAGCTGCCCGTGTCCGGCGAGGCCAGCCCATCGGCGGCACTGCTGCCCGAAGTCACGTTGGCGCCCGCGCCGATCGAGGAACCGGCGGCTGCCGCTGCAGAGCCCGTGGTTGAAGCGCAGCCGGAGCCTGAACCGACCGAGGCGCAGGCCGAACCAGTCGCCGAAGTGCAGGTCGAGGCGGCTGCTCCCGCAGAAGTCCCGGCCGAAGCGCCGGCTGAGCCGACGCCAACCGAGGCAACGGTCGAGGCCGCAGCCAGCACCGAAGAGGCCGCATCTGCCGAAGCCGTTGCTGCGCCAGCCGCGGCTGAGACCCCGGCCGAGCCGCAACTGGTCGAAGTCTGGCGCCCCGGCGGCCGCTCCGAGGAGCGTCGCCCACGCCACGACCGCAACCGCCATCGGCATCAGCCGCGCGATGGCGCGCAAGCCACGGCCGCAGCGGGCGAAGGTGGGGAGGGCGCGCAGCGCGACCAGCAGCGCCGCGGCCGCCGCCATCACGAATTCCGCAAACCGCGTGAGGATGCACCCGCGGAAGCCGCAGCGCCCGCCAATGGCGCCCCGCGCGAGGACAAAGGCGGTCGCCGCGAGCGCTTCGAGGGCAAGGGCCGTGACCGCGACAACGAGCGCCGCCGCGATAAATTCTCCGGCGACCGCAAGGATCGCGACCGTGGTGACCGCGAGCGCGGCGGCCGCGATTTCCGCGACAAAGGCGGGCGCGACAAGGGCCGCGAAAGCGGCCCGGCGCTCCGCCAATATGCGACCTCGGCGCCGCGCGAACGCGAGCGCGCGATCAATCCCAATTCGCCGTTCGCAAAGCTCGCGGCGTTGAAGGAACAGCTCGCCGGCAACCGCAAGGATTGAGCCGACCAAATAGAATGAGGCCGATTGGAGCGTCAGCGTCTCGATAAATGGCTGTGGCACGCGCGGGTGGTGAAGGCGCGCACCAGCGCCGCCGCGCTGGTCGAGGCGGGCCATGTCCGGATCAACGGTGTGCGCGAAAGCGCGCCTGGACATGCGGTCAAACCGGGTGACGTGCTGACCGTCGCGCTCGATCGCAGCGTCCGCGTGTTGAAGGTGATCGGCTTCTCCGAGCGGCGGGGCGACGCCACCGCCGCTCGGGTGCTGTACGAGGATTTGCAGAGCCGCGCTGAATGATTATCTCGGGCAGGCAGTGAGTTGCCTGAAAACAAAGCGCCGAACTGGCTTGCTTATCTTGCAGCAGCGGTTCTCCTGCGCTACGCAATTTTTGAAACGCAACCCCTGAAAGAATGAATCCGCTTTCGGAGTCTTTGGTTCGGAGTCCTGGATGACCTACGTCGTCACTGAAAACTGCATCAAGTGCAAATATACTGATTGCGTCGAGGTCTGCCCCGTCGATTGTTTCTACGAGGGCGAGAACATGCTGGTCATCCATCCCGAGGAATGCATCGATTGCGGCGTCTGCGAACCGGAATGCCCGGCAGATGCCATCAAGCCGGACACTGAGCCGGGCCTGGAGAAGTGGCTCGAGGTCAACAGCGAATACGCCAGGAGCTGGCCCAACATCACCCAGAAGAAGGACTCGCCCCCGGACGCCAAGGAGTTCGACGGGCAGGAGGGCAAGTTCGAGAAATATTTTTCCACGAACCCTGGAACCGGCGACTGATTCGCGCGCTGTCCCTGCCGGATCGATACCGTATTCAGACGGGGAATCGCGCCCTGGTTTAACCCTAATGACAGAGTTATGACCGTACCTGCCTGCAAGCGGCGGGATTCGGCCCTAAATCATTGATTTTTGCGGAAAATGTGCTATATTAGGCACATTGCCAGAGCCGAACCCGGCCATCCTGATCCTTGGCCCCGTTCGTTTCCGCAAAAAACATCGAACAGGGGCGTGGCAGTTTCCGCGCGCAGGCTGTGTCACAGAAAACGCGTAAAAAGAGTGCTTCCAAACAGTCAAAGAAAGCCGCTGCAGTTGCCCGCAGCGCAGTCAAAGGTCGTGCCAGGGCGTCCGTGAAGGAAACCCGTAAGGCTGCGGCTACAAAGTCCTCGAAGAACAAAAGAAGCGTGATGCCAGAAAAGACTGCCAAAACTGCCGCGAAAGCGACAGCCCAGAAGACCGTTGCTTCGAAACTAGCCGCCAAGACCGCCCCGAAGGCCGCAGCGCCTGCGCCGAAGGCCGCCGTCAAGCCGGCCGCGAAGCCGGTTGCCGCCGCCGCCCCGCGCGTCGAGGAGCCGAAAAAGGTCGTGACCCAGCGCCAGGGGTTCAAGGCCAGTGAATTCGTGGTTTATCCCGCTCACGGCGTCGGGCAGATCCTCGCGATCGAGGAGCAGGAGATCGCAGGCGCCAAGCTGGAACTGTTCGTCATCAGCTTCATGAAGGACAAGATGACGCTTCGCGTGCCCACCGCGAAGGTCGCCAATGTCGGCATGCGCAAACTGTCCGACCCGGCGCTGGTGAAGAAGGCGCTGGAGACGCTGAAGGGCCGTGCCCGCGTCAAGCGCACGATGTGGTCACGCCGGGCGCAGGAATACGAAGCCAAGATCAATTCGGGCGATATCGTCGCGATCGCGGAAGTGGTGCGCGACCTCTATCGTTCGGAATCGCAGCCCGAGCAGTCCTACTCCGAACGCCAGCTCTATGAAGCGGCGCTCGACCGGCTGTCGCGCGAGATCGCGGTGGTGCAGCACGCGACCGAGACCGAAGCGATCAAGGAAATCGAGAGCCAGCTCGCCAAGAGCCCGCGCCGCGGCGCAACCAAGGCGGAAGCCGGTGCCGACGAGGCGGACGGTGAAGGCGATGCCGACGATCTCGATGGCGACAGCGACGATGCCACCGTCGCCGACGAGGCGGCGTAAGCAGCCAGCCAAAGATTTGCAGCGAAAAGCCCGGCCAAGCGGCCGGGCTTTTTGTTTGTGTGCAGTGGATTGGGGAAAGAGTCCTTTTCAAGCGTAACCAATCAACGTCGAGGCCCGAAACGCGTTTGCAACACGTGGCAGGGAATCTCACAGCAATGCTGCGGTCGACATGCGCGCCACACGCAAGTTGTTTTGCCCGCAGCGTGATGAAAGAGGTCTCTGACGATGTTCGACAATCCCAATCTGAACGATCGTCGCGCGACGAGCGCGACCGATGCCAAGAAGGTGTTTTCCCCGCAGAACGATTTGCATCCGACGAATGAGTACCTCACGGACACTTCCAAGGACGGAGGAGATTACTGCCTCATACGATGTACCATGCCTGCTGGGCTGGTGGTACCGATGCATAGTCACGCTGATCGAGAAACGTTTTACGTGCTGTCCGGGAAGCTGGATGCTCTGAGGGAAGATCGGTGGGAGAAGCTTGGGCCAGGCGACGTCTTCGATGTGCGAGATGGGACCAGGCACGCCTGGAGAAACTCGTCGCAGGAGGCCGCTTCGATTATCTGCGTGACGACAACGAAGGTAGCCCGGTTTCTGCAAGATATCTCGATCTCGGCAGCCGATACGTCGTCCGAAGCGCACGCTGAGCGCTTCCTCAGACTTGTCCATGCATACGGGTATTGGCTGGCAAGTCCTGAAGAGAATGCAGCGGTAGGGCTGGATGTCAGCTGGAGTGGACATCGCGATTGACTGCGGCGCTCTGTTAAGTTCAGGCACCAAGTACGTTTCCGGATCATGCTCTAGCCAATCCGCTTTAGAGCACACTCGTCCAGTATCGCTTCGCCCGCAGCAGGCTCGATGCGGCCGCGAAGCGGACTTCCTGCCACTGCAGCGTTTTCCCGAAGCGGACGCGTGGCTCGATTCGCATCAATTGGCCGAAGTGATTTCATAGCGCCCACAGCTGCCGCCCCTTGGCACAAACTGCATCGTCCAGGGTGTTGGAGTTGGGTCAGTGCGTTTGCCATTTATTCCCGAAACAAAATCCGAGTGTTGCGATTCCGGCACGGCCTTCGTGCGTCAAATCATCTATGTTCGCAGGTGGAATTGGAATGGAGACACAACCGCCGCAACAAAATTCATTGGCCTTCCGATCCCAGGCGAGGCCGAAGAGGGGGAATGATATGAAAAAGTTTTTGCTGGGCACTGTTGGTTTGATTGCACTCGGCATGTCTGCTCCGGCGCTGGCCGCTGATATGGCGGTCAAGGCGCCACCACCGGCCCCGCTTCCGGTGATCTACAACTGGACTGGCTTCTATGTCGGCGCCAATGGTGGTTGGGGGCAGAGCCGCAATTGCTGGGATTTCATCGACGTTTTCGGTGGAGCGTTCAGTGACGGGTGCCGCGACCGGTCCGGAGGCGTCGTCGGCGGCCAGATCGGATATCGGTGGCAGTGGGGCGGTGGTTGGGTGTTCGGCGTAGAGGCTCAGGGGGATTGGGCCGATATCAAGAACACGCGCGCCAGCCTCATCAATCCGCTGTTCTCGACCCGCGTGGAAACGGACGGCATCGGCCTTTTCACGGGCCAGATCGGTTACGCCTGGAATACGGTGCTGCTGTACGTCAAGGGTGGCGCGGCGGTGACGAGCAACCGCTTCAGCGTACTCGACACGTTTAGCGGCTTTGAATTTGCTTCGGCAAGTTCGACCCGATGGGGTGGCACCGTGGGCGTCGGCCTCGAATACGGCTTCGCACCGAACTGGTCGGTCGGTGTCGAGTACGACCACCTGTTCATGGGCGATTCGAACAATTCATTCTCCGTGGTCAATCCGATTGTTGCCGGCGCGCTCAATCGGATCAGCCAGGACGTGGACATGGTTACGGTACGCGTGAACTACCACTTCAATTGGGGCGGTTACCCACCGGTTGCTGCCCGTTATTGATGGACTGTTGATCTCCAGCAAACTTTAAGCCCCGGGCATCCTCCGGGGCTTTTTGTTGCGCTGGCCGCTGCGTGACACCCAGAGCATTTTAAGAGGCGAAGTGGACACCAGTTCGCGTGAAGAAAGCGCGTCAAAACAAGACTCTAGAGTTTTGGTTCTGATTCAATCAGAACCGAAAATGCTCTGGTGGCAACGTCCGCTGGCACAAAGTGCATTGGACAACTGTCAGCATTGCTTCTACTTTTTTGACGCTCATCGTCTGTTCGTGGAGGTGGCCGATGGGTGCGCCTAGACGCCAAACCCAAATCGATTCTTTCTCTCGCGCCGCTGCTTCAACGCGACGCCGCGGGGTTCTCATGGGATTGAGGTCCCGTTTGTCCAAGCTGGGCGAGAACGAATTTCTATTTGACGCGGCCATCGTCTGCGTCGGGGTTCTCTCCTGCTTGATGTTGGCGATAGTTCTTTTTCTGGGCTGAGATCGAGCCAGGCGGTTGCGGTGCGCGCTCGCCGCGACAACAAAAATCTTGATCTATATCAACTACATCTTCATCTCGCGCACAAAGCTATTGCGGGCCGGACGGCCTCGGAGCCCCGTCAATCGGTTAGTCGGGTGCCCGGGGACGCGGGGGTTCGGCTGACGATTACTTGTCGGGAATGGACATGGACGCGATCAAGCTGCCGATCTGGCTGCGCATCGCTGTGGTCGCCGGGCTGGTTGCCCTAGCCGGGGGTGCAAGCCTGTACGCCTACCGCTGGTATGTCCGGCCGGTAACGCTCTCGATCGCGGTCGGGTCTTTGGATGGCGAAGCGCCGAGAGTCGTAGCCGCGCTTGCAAGCCGGCTTGCCGAAGTGAACGCGCCGGTCCGGCTCAAGGTCGTCGAAACCACCGGCGCACTCGAATCCGCCAGCGAGTTTGCCTCGGGCAAGACCGACCTCGCCGTGGTCCGCGGCGACGTCGGTGACCTGTCGCAGGCGCAAGCAATCGTTGTCCTGGCTCAAGCGGTGGCGCTCCTGATCGCACCACCGGGATCGTCGATTACTGATGTGGCCGGCCTGAAGCGCGTCACTGTGGGGGTGGTTGCAGGCGAGACCAACCAGAAGCTCGTTAGCGTATTGACCAAGGAGTACGCCCTTGATCGCGCCAATGTCGTGTTCAAGAACCTTGCGCCGGCGGATGCGCGCCGAGCGGTTGACAGCAAGGAGGTGCGTGCCCTCCTTTTCGTGCTACCCATGACCGAGAAGTATCTGTCGCTGGTACGGGGGCTGTTCTCCCAGAGCGGGAAATCCGCCCCGATCCTGATCCCGATCGATGCCGCGGGAGCCATTGCCGAGAAGGAACGTGCTTACGAGAGCTTCGATATTCCCAAGGGTACGTTGCGAGGCTCCCCTCCGAATCCGGCAGATGATGTCACGACGCTGAAGGTTTCCTTCTACCTGGTCGCCAAGAAGTCGCTTGATAACGACCTGATTGCTGAATTCACGCAGGCCTTCACGAACGCGCGCAGAGATCTTTCGGGCGAACTGCCGGTCCTGGCGCAGATGAAGGCACCTGACACCGATCCCGGCGCCTACCTTCCGGTCCATCCGGGCGCCGCAGAGTTCTACAACGGCACCCAGCAAAGCTTCCTCGACAAGTGGAGCAACGCGATTTTTCTTACTCCAATGGCTCTGGGCGCGCTTGCCTCAATACTGGCAGCGGCCTGGAAGTTTCTCAGATCCGGCGAACTCAAGACCAAGGAAGCAGCGCTGGATTCGCTCTACGTGCTGGGACAGAAGATCCGAAAGGCTAAAACGGAATCGGAGCTATCCGAGATTGAAAATCAAATCGACGAGGTCCTGCGTGCGCAGCGTGCCGGAGCGGGAACGGACGACGAAAACGCGCTTGATGCGGCCACCCTCAATGTCGCCGCCCATCGTCTCGAGAACCTGATCCATGATCGCAAAGCAGCGCTGGCCGCGGTAGGTCCAGAGCGGTGAGGGCGCGCTTTCAGCTTCTCATGAAGCCCTCGCACTCGGCTTCCGCCCATGCGAGGGTCTTCTCCATCGCTTCACCCTGTGCATGTTTCGCGGGATCGTGAGCACGGATTTCAGAGCATCGTGAGCAGAGATTTCAGACGATCGTGAGCATGGATTTCGCGGGATCGTGAGCAATTTTTGAATGGCTCAGCCCGCTTCGGCCGACAACTCAACCGGCTTAGGAACTGCCTCGTCAGTGAACGAGGAAGGCCGATGCCCACCCAGAGATTGTCGATGCGCCGGATCAAAGAGGTTCTCCGCTTAAAACATGTTCAAGGCTTGCCGGAGCGAGCCATCGCGCGCACCCTGGGCATCAGCAACGGTGCCGTACACAGCTATCTGCGCCGAGCCGGGGCTGCCGGGCTGAACT
>NZ_AUEZ01000041.1 GCF_000426245.1 Bradyrhizobium sp. Ai1a-2
AGTCGGCGCGCTCGATGCACGCCTTGGCGATGCGCCGGGAGGAGTAGATGCCGCTCGCATAGCCGTTGAGCAGCAGCGCCACCATCAGGCGCGGATCGAACGGCGGCTGGCCGAGTGCACTCGTGTAGCTGCTGATAATCTCGGTGAGGTCGAGGCTCTCCCGCACCAGTTCCACGATGAACCGTGACAAGTGGTCCCTCGGTACGAAATCCTGCACGCTGGGCGGCAGAAGCTGCGGCTGATCAATCTTCCAGAGGCGAAAATACTTGCTCATCGCCGCCAATAAAATCAGACTCCCACCCAATTGAACAGGGACTACTCGGACAGGCTCCTAGACGCTCATTTTTTGACACAAAGCGCTCTTCTTCCGTGCGCTTGGGGGTGGGCTTAGGTGCAGGAACCGGTGGTGCGGATATTGCAGCAGGCACAAGATGCCGGCTGCAGGACGTCCGGCCGCCCGGGTTTTCGGATCGGATTGGTGCAATTTGCTTAACGGACGTCCTATGGAGGTTTTTCTAGCGCAGCCGCGCGGCTTTTGTGCCGGCGTGGTGCGCGCCATTGAGATCGTCGAGCGTGCGCTTCAGAAATACGGGCCGCCGGTCTATGTGCGACATGAGATCGTACATAACAAATACGTCGTCGAAAGCCTGAAAAACAAGGGCGCGATCTTCGTCGAGGACCTTTCCGAGGTCCCGTCGAACGCGGTGACCGTGTTCAGCGCCCATGGCGTGGCGCGCAGCGTCGAGGAAGAGGCCGCCGCGCGCGGCCTGCCGGTGCTCAACGCCACCTGCCCGCTGGTCACCAAGGTCCACAACCAGGGCAAGCGCTATATGTCCAAGGGCCGGTCACTGGTCCTGATCGGGCATGCCGGCCACCCCGAGGTCGAGGGAACCATGGGCCAGGTTCCAGGCCCCGTGCTGCTGGTCCAGAGCGTCGAGGACGTCAACGCCCTGACGCTGCCGGCCGATACGCCGATCGCCTACATCACCCAGACCACCCTGAGCGTAGATGACACACGCGACATAATTCTGGCGCTCCAGGCCCGGTTTACAGATATTCAAGGTCCTGACATCCGGGATATCTGCTATGCCACACAGAACCGCCAGTCTGCGGTAAGGGATCTAAGCAAATTGGTGGATGTCATCCTGGTGGTGGGGGCCGCCAACAGTTCCAATTCCAATCGGTTGCGTGAAATCGGCACCGAGGCGGGCGTCGCCAGTTATCTCATTGCCGATGGCAGCGAACTCAACCCAGAATGGCTGAACAATGCAAAGACCGTCGGCATCACGGCGGGTGCCTCGGCGCCCGAGGTGCTGGTCGACGACGTGATCGAGGCGTTACGGCGCATCGGACCGGTCGAGGTGTCGGTCCTGTCGGGCCGGGAGGAGAACATCGAATTCCGCCTGCCGGCCGAACTGACCGCGGGCTGATCAAAACTTCGTCGTGAGAGTCGAGAGAGAAAGCTTGTAATGGCAATACCCTTCTTCAAGGAAATGCGCATCGGCGGCTATCTGCTCAAGCAGAAGCTGCTGGGCCGCAAGCGCTATCCGCTCGTGCTGATGCTTGAGCCGCTGTTTCGCTGCAATCTCGCCTGCGTGGGCTGCGGCAAGATCGACTATCCGGACGCGATCCTCAACCGCCGTATGACCGCGCAGGAATGCTGGGACGCGGCCGATGAGTGCGGCGCGCCGATGGTCGCGATCCCCGGCGGCGAGCCGCTGATCCACAAGGAGATCGGCGAGATCGTCCGCGGCCTGGTGGCGCGCAAGAAGTTCGTCTCGCTCTGCACCAACGCGCTGCTTCTGGAAAAGAAGCTCGATCTGTTCGAGCCGTCGCCCTATTTGTTCTTCTCGGTACATCTCGATGGGCTGAAGGAGCATCACGACAAGGCCGTGTCTCAGAAGGGCGTGTTCGACCGCGCGGTCTCCGCGATCAAGGCGGCCAAGGCGCGCGGCTTCACGGTCAACGTCAATGCCACCATCTTCGACGGCCATCCGGCGGAGGAAATCGCAAAATTCCTCGACCTCACCACCGAACTCGGTGTCGGCGTCTCGATGTCGCCGGGCTACGCCTATGAGCGCGCGCCCGACCAGGAGCACTTCCTCAACCGCACCAAGACCAAGAAGCTGTTCCGCGACGTCTTTGCGCTCGGCAAGGGCAAGAAGTGGAATTTCATGCATTCCGGCCTGTTCCTCGACTTCCTGGCCGGCAACCAGGAATATGAGTGCACGCCGTGGGGTATGCCGGCGCGCAACATCTTCGGCTGGCAGAAGCCCTGCTATCTGCTCGGCGAAGGCTACGCCAAGACCTTCAAGGAGCTGATGGACACCACGGACTGGGATTCCTACGGCACCGGCAAGTACGAGAAGTGCGCCGACTGCATGGCGCATTGCGGCTACGAGCCGACCGCCGCGATCGCGGCGCTCAACAACCCGCTGAAGGCCATGTGGGTGTCGATGCGCGGTATCCGCACCAAGGGTCCGATGGCACCCGAGATCGACCTCTCGAAGCAGCGCCCGGCGCAGTACATCTTCTCGGAGCAGGTCCAGAAGAAGCTCTCCGAGATCCGCCGCGACGAAGCGCTGGCCGCCGAGCAGAAGGCCGCACAGAAAGCCTCGACCGCCGCGTAAGGCGCGAGCAACGCCGAATCAGCAAAAGGCCCGACCGTCGATGACGGTCGGGCCTTTTGTTTTGTTCGTAGCTGCTCTGTCCGTAGCCCGGGTGGAGCGAAGCGCAACCCGGGATGCCTGCGATCCGGGCACTGGCCGACATAGGTCGACGGCACTGGCCTGTTTTAACCCCCGTGGCCTGAGTTGAATTTCGCTGTGGCAAAAAGCGCCAAGCTCTGTTCATGCCTCCGTTGGACCAGGCGGAAACGCCTAGTCCGGCGCGGATCGCTACGGCTTTTTGAACAGGCTTGGCTTAGGAGTTACGGCTTCCCACAGCCCGGCAATTTGCCTGCACGCGCCCCGGATGTCGCGGAGGCGGACGGCATGGTCTGCGGCCGGCCCAATCCTCTCACCGAGCCGCACGTCCGCAACGAAGCAAAGATCGCGGTCCGAAACTCCCAATGCACCCTTCTGGGCTTCCAACAAAAGCTGCTGCATCGCCACCATATAGCGCGCCATTTCGCGCCGAATTTCGCCCCGACGCTCCCGGGTTTCCGGCCTCTTGCCACCAGCCGGATCGGGCGCTTTCGCCACCCTCAGAATGCCCGCACCGACGCGGTTCGGTGCCCCACCACCAACAATGAAGTCGGGACGGATTGAGATCATGACGCTTTCAATCTCAATGGCCTCGAAGGTTGGTGCCTCACTGAGAGCCATAGAGCGCATGCCAAGCGCGTTTTCGTTCCGCTCAAACAAATCGATGATTTCGAGGCAGCGCAGGGCTTCATCTCGCTGCTTTGGCGTGATATCGGCCGCCTCGGATTTTGTGGTTAACGCGTCCTTAACCCGAAGCAGAGTGTCCTGCGAACGTCGAGGGTCTTGGTTGTACGCTCGGAGCGCCCTCATAGCTTCGCCATTGGCGGTCACAATGGGCGGACGGGAATACTTGCTGTCATGCAAGATGTTCTGTTGCCCATCCGGGCGCAGGATCAAATATTCGGCCAAAGCCGCAGCCGACATGCGCGGTTCGCGACGTTCGCGGACCGAGGGATGAAGCGCAGGAGACAAAGCCATGGATGAAGACCTATCTGTTGCAATCGACAACCACAAAAGACTGTGGCTCACTGAGATTTCCCGCGTCACCTTTGAAGACCAGGCTCTTGACGACCTTGGTGGTGATGGTGGCGTCTTTGTCGTATTGGAAGATAGCGTTGAAGGGACTTTTGAAGTCCTCGCCAAAGCTACTTCGATTTGGTCTGGCGAATCACTCTTGAACCTATTTGCCAATGCACTCCGGAAAACGCCACAACTAACTTTGGTCTCTCAATCCTGACGCGGCGGGAGGCCATTTGCCTTTCAATATTCAGCGTCACCGGTGGTGGCGGGATTGGTGCGTCCTTGTAGATCAGCTTGAAGCTGCCCTCTAACAGTTGAAGCCAAAGCTTACGCTCCTGTTCAGGCCAGACATCACCCGACTCCAGGAAGGGAAGCAGGGTGAGTCATAATGACTCACGAAAAAGCCTTGCGGAATCAATGATTCTGTTACTCTGCCATCCGAGGAGATTCGGATGGCAGATCCAACTTACAACTTGAACGGCGGCTTTAAGCCGACAATGAAAAGGTTCGCTGATCTCAGCGGGCCCGATTTTTTCCCTACACCCCCATGGGCCACGTTCGCGCTGATCGACAACGAAAAATTCAACGGCGAGATTTGGGAGAGCGCGTGCGGGGATGGGACCATGTCCCGCGTATTAGAGCAAACCGGACAGCCGGTTCGCAGCTCTGACTTGTATGATCGCGGCTACGGAGAAATCGGCTTTGATTTTCTTGAACCGAAATGGTCAGCCGACAACATCGTAACGAACCCGCCGTACAACTGCGCCGAGGGGTTCATCGCAAGCGGCGTCAAGCACTCTAACCGAAAGTTCGCTTTGCTGTTGCGGCTTGCCTTCCTTGAGGGCGCGAATAGAGCGAACACAATATTCACCAAAATACCGCCCGCGCGCGTCTGGGTTTTTAGCGAACGCATCACGTTTTACCCAAGCGGCGTTGAGCCGAAAGGGAGCGGAACAACGGCCTATGCGTGGTTTGTTTGGGATAAAGATGCTCCGGGCCGAACCGAATTGAAGTGGTTCAAGCCCGGCTACAAGGCGAAGTTCGCCTAGCTAGGCGGCAACCTCGCGACCCGGCAGCGCCAAGCCGCCGGGTATGGCGACAAGCTTGCCTTCATAGATTGCGTTTCCGGGCGAAGCTTTATGCGAGGTGATGTTGCGGACCTGCTGTTCCCACAGCGCTTCACCCGGTCTAGTCGGTGACGGCGCAAGGTCCTCAGCAGACAGCGTTAGGTAATTCGGAATTTCTTCAACCAACTCTTTAATGGTCGCACGACCAGTAAATCGATCAGTAAGAACCTTAATGGCCGCCTCAGCAACTTCAGCCTCAGTAACTCGGGACATATTCCCTACCTCCATTCTGGTGGAGTCCGTAAATGGGGTTCCCGGTTGTATTTGCCAGTGGCCTATTTCAAAAAAGCGAGTGACCTATTTCGGCCAGTACCCCCTCGGCGCGGGATTAGGCCCTCTTCAATCTCCGAAAGTAACCATTCCGACTTGGGTGCGTGCGACCATCACCAGTCTTCGATCGGCAATGCTCATTCCACTGAGGTCGGAAACAGTTCCGTAGCCCGGGTGAGGCGAAGCGCAACCAGGGACACCTGTATCGGCCATGCGAGCGGCCCGGGTTACGCTAACGCTTCACCCGGGCTACGGCCCCAGCGGCTACGCCGCCGAGCGAATCATCGGCTCCACGGGGACGAGGCTCTCGCCGCCCAGCAGGAAGCCACGGCAGCCGCGCAAGGAGCGCAGCGCTCGATTGAAGTCGATTCCGGTCGAGACCAGCGAGCGCAGCGTCAGCGGATTGCGGGCCACGCCGCGCAGCACCTTGCGCAGGTCGATGTCGCCGTTCGGCTTGACCGCGGTCTTCGCCAATTCCGGCAGCGCGCGGTGGGCGGGATCGCTGATCACCCGGAGCGCAGCGAACGGTATGCCCGCCTTGCTCGCGTAGGCCGCAGCGATGTGGCTCTCCATGTCGACGGCGGAGGCACCGGTTTCCGAGCGCAGCGCCGCCTTGCAGGCCCTGGCCGCAATCACCTGTTCGACGCCGGCAAGCCCGGCCCTGACGATCTTGCGGCGCCTTAATGTGGCGCTGGCAACCATCTCCTCGTTCAAGGCCATATCGGCCAGGAATCGGGTGTCGCCGGAGAGCACCTCCGTCGCCACCACGACGTCGCCCGATCGCAACGCGGGATCGAGCCCGCCGGCCACGCCGAACGAGATCACGCCGCGGAACGACGACGAATCGAGCGTCGCCAATAGCGCGCGAAGCTGCTGCGGGTCGCTGGAACTACAAATGACGATCATGCCCGGCCCAGCTGCAATGCGAGCCTCTTGCACTAATCCCGTCACAATCAAGACCGGCCGCGGATCCAGCATTTTCCCCACAGTCGCGGCGGCCCCCGCCCCCAGATTCACATTCCGACCCCTACCACCCTGCTGTTCGTGTTTCGCAAATTCCGATACCGCGCTAGCGCCCAGAGCGGGAAGAACTTGGAGTAACCATGATAACGCAAGTAAAACACACGCGGAAAGCCTGTAGCCGTGTAACGCTGCTCCTCCCAGAGTCCTTTTTCGCTCTGTGTGCTTTTTAGGTACTCCACCCCCCGGCGGACTGCGGGATTTTCGACCTCTCCTGCCGCCATCAAGGCAAGCAAGGCCCATGCCGTTTGCGAGGAAGTCGAAGGCGCGGCCTCATAGCCCCGATAATCGAGCCGGTAGCTGACGGCGTCCTCGCCCCAGCCGCCGTCCTGATTCTGGATCGAGGCCAGCCAGTCCACCGCTTTCCGAATCATAGGGTCCTGATGGTCGACGCCTGCGGCGTTGAGCGCGCAAAGCACCGACCAGGTGCCGTAGACGAAGTTCAGCCCCCAGCGGCCGTACCAGGAACCTTCGGCAAGCTGGGTGCGGCGCAGATAGGCAATGCCGTCGGCGACCGCCTTGCTGGACTTTTCGGTCTCACCGAGCTGCGCCAGCATCGAGACGCAGCGCGCGGTGACGTCCTCGGTCGGCGGATCGAGCAGCGCGCCGTGGTCGGAGAACGGGATGTTGTTGAGATAATATTCGAGGTTGTTGACGTCGAAGGCGGCCCAGCCGCCGTCGCGACTCTGCATGCCCTCGATCCATTCGCGGGCGCGGTCAATCGCCGAGTCGTACTCCTTCGTACCGCTATGACGCCGCTCCCGGTCCATCGTCATGACGACAACAGCGGTATCGTCGAGGTCGGGATAATGATCGTTGTTGTACTGGAACGCCCAGCCGCCCGGCCGCACGTTGGGCGCCTTCACCGCCCAGTCGCCCTTGAAATCGAGCACCTGGCGCGGCTTCAGCCAATCGAGCCCCTGTTTGGCCTTGGCAAGGGTCTCCTCGCCGCCGGCCTCCTGCAGCGCATGGCACGTCAGCGCGGTGTCCCACACCGGCGATACGCAGGGCTGGCAATAGGCCTCGTGCTCGCGAATCACCAAAAGCTTCTCGAGGCCGCGCCGCGTGAGGGCACGCGGCGGATAAGTCTCATCCTTGCCGAGCGCGTCATACATCATCACGATGTTGGCCATCGGCGGATAGATCGCGCCCATGCCGTCCTCGCCGTTCAACCGCTCTTCGATGAAGGTGAGCGCGGCATCGATCGCACGCTGGCGCAAGCTCTTCGTGAAGAGCGGCTCAACCACGCGCAGCACGCTGTCGAGCCCGCGGAACAGCAGGAACCAGCCCCAGCTCTGATGCGGCGCCTTCGAAGGCATGCAGACGGACTTGGGGTCCTGCAGGAACAGCTCGTCGACGCCGACGCCCTTCGGGTTCTTCGCCCGCGGCTTCAGCGCGGCCAACACCATCAGCGGCACCATCGTGGTGCGCGCCCAGTAGGAGATCTTGTTGATGTGGAACGGCGACCACAGCGGCAGCAGCATGATCTCGACCGGCAGCACCGGCGTCGCACGCCAGGTCACGACGCCAAACAGCGCCAGCAGGAAGCGCGTGAAGACGTTGCTCGCCGCCGCTCCGCCGCGCGAACGGATCGCCTCGCGCGCTTTCACCATATGCGGCGCGTCGACGGAATCGCCGATCATCTTGAGCGCGAAATAGGCCTTCACGCTCGCGCTCATGTCGAACGGACCGTCATGCACCAGCGGCCAGCCGCCATGGGCACCCTGCACGCGGCGGAGGTAGTTGGCGATCTTTGCTTCCAGCACGCTGTCGACGGGCTCGCCGAGATAGTGGCACAGCAACACATATTCCGCCGGGATCGTGCTGTCGGCTTCGAGTTCGAACACCCAATGTCCGTCGGATTGCCGATGGCCGAGCAGCGCCTCGGTCGCCGTGGAGATGCTCTTCTCCAGTGCGACCGGATCGACGGCGGCGGTATCGCTGACGGAATCCATTTTGCTCGATTACTCCTTACTCTTAGCTCATGCTGCCGCATGCGCGGCGTGTGTCAGTGCCTTGCCAGGACCAGATCGGCAGCGCGGTCACCAGATCGCACCGATCCCTCGATCGTTGCCGGCAGTCCCGTATCAGTCCAATCGCCGGCGAGAAACAGGTTTTTGTAGGCGGTCACTGCGCCGGGCCGCAGAGCGTGCTGTTCCGGCGTGGCCTCGAATGTGGCACGTCGCTCGCGCACGATCTGCCAAGGGGGCAATGGAGGCGGCAAATCGCCACCAACGCCGGCGGCCTTGCAGACATCGCGCCAGATCGCCTGCGCCAGTTCCTCGCGCGGCATATCGACGAGACGATCGCCATTGCTGATCGTGACCGAAAGCCGCTGCGGGAACGCGAACAACCATTCCACGAGGCCACCGATCACGCCGAGGATCGGCGCAGCATTGGGCGGCGGATCGAAGCGGAAATGCGCGTTCACGATGGCGCGGAATTTGGTGGGGATCTTCAGGCCTGGCACCAGCGATGCCGCTGCGCGCGGCGGGACTGCGAGCACCACGGCGTCACTGGGCGCAAGATCGATCATGTCGTCGCCGAATTTCAGCTCGCTGACATGATCGGACACCGTGCCGAACTGCCGCAGTTCATGGCTGAACCGCACGCTCGAACCCCTCTCCTGCAGCAGCTTCACCGCCGGTTCGATCAAGACCGAGCTCAAACCGTCGCGCGCGATCAGCGGCCGGCAGGACTCGCCGCCGGCAAGCAGGGTCTCGCGTACGATCGCTCCGGCCAGTCCCGCCGAGCCCTCGGGCGGATCGACATTGAGCGCGGCGAGCAACAGCGGCTGCACCAGACGATCGTACAGTGTGCCCTTGCATGCGATGGTATCGCCGACCCGCTTGTCGGTCCCGGCCCAGGCCAGCGGCGCCAGCGCAAGGTAGTCGCGCAAGCTCGTATCGGGCACGCGGCGCGCTTCGTCGAATACCCAGAGCGGCAAGCGGGACGAGCCGAGATCGAGTTCCCAGCGCTTGCCGCTTGCAAGATCGACAAAGGGAAATTTCGCGCGTTCCGGCCCGACCAGCCCAGCCTCGGTGCCGATCGATTTTGCATAGGCCAGCGCATGGCGATTGCCGGACAGCAACAGGTGATTGCCGTTGTCGATGGTGAGATTGGTCGCGGCATCGAAATAAGAACGGCAGCGGCCGCCGGCCTGCTGCGTCGCCTCGTGGACGTGCACCGTGTAATTCGCGTTGGAAAGGCGAACGGCCGCTGAGAGGCCGGAAATACCGGCGCCGATGATATGAACGGTCTTTTGCATCAGATCTCAGATGAACGCGTAACGAAGAAGGATGCCGATCTTTTGCATTTTGCTGACGTGAACGGGCCCGCGCGGCGCGGCAAAGCCGCGGGCAATCAGGAGGTCGAGAATTGCGCCATAGTACTTCGACATGATCCGCGGCGCGCGGACCGCGCGGCGCGAGTTACGCTTCATGATCTCATCCGCCTTCTCGAAATGCTTTTTCGCCCGTTCGGCGAGCGGCAGGCACACTCGCGGCAAGTTGCGTTCGGCGATCACCCGCTGGGGATCGTTGGACGTAATACCGGCATGCAACAGCATCTCGCGCGGCAGATAGAGCCGTCCGAGACCGGCGTCCTCGTCGACGTCGCGCAGGATGTTGGTGAGCTGCAGCGCGCGGCCAAGATGATGCGCGAGCAGGATGCCGTCGTCCTCGGGCAGGCCGAACACCCGCACCGAGAGCCGGCCGACCGCGCTCGCCACGCGATCGCAATAGAGATCGAGCGTCGTCATGTCGGGCGCGCGGATGTCCTGCGGCACGTCCATCTCCATGCCGTCGACGATGGCAAGAAAATCCTCACGCTTCAGGCCGAAGGACTTGACCGAGGCGACATAATCCTTGAGCCGCGGCGGCGGATTGCCCTGGTACAGGGCATCGATGTCGTCACGCCATTGTTGCAGCGCTGCCAGCCGCTCGTCGCGCGGGCCGTGGGAATCGGCGATGTCGTCGACCTGACGGCAAAAACTGTAGATCTGGAACATCGCCTCGCGCTGCGCGCGCGGCAGAATCCGCATCGCGGCGTAGAACGAACTGCCGGACGCGGTGGTGTCATAATCTGCGTTGGCCGCCGCCGTCTCAACGCTCATGCGCCGGCCGCCGTTTTTGACACGGGCCGGCGCCCAACGGCGCGGCGGGCCAACTCGCCGACAGCGCCGCCAAGGCTGTGGCCGAGCATTTCGAGCGGACTGAGATGCACGCGCTCGCTGAGCGGATCGCGCACCTTCAGCATGTTCACGATCTTGTCGGCGAATGCCTGGATCACCGATATCTCCACGCCCAATCGCAAATCCTTCACTTCGGCGGCGAGCGATTTGCTTTCGGCAAGCAGCGCCTCGGTGCGCACCGCCAGCGCCTGCAGGCATCGCAGCAGCGGCGGCGGCGACTTCGGCTCCCCGAGCATCTCGACGGTGGCGCCGGATGCGGCCAGCGCATCGCGCGGGAGGTAGATGCGGTTGAGATTCTTGTAGTCCTTGGCACAATCCTGCAGGTGATTGTTGATCTGCAAGCCCGCGCACAGCGCGTCCGACGCGGTCCAGGTGGACGTGCTCTCGCCGTGGACATCGAGCATGAAGCGGCCGACCGGCATCGCCGAGTAGCGGCAGTAATGGATCACCTCGTCCCAGTTCTCGTAGCGCAGTTTTGTCACGTCCATGCGGAACGCGGTCAGCACGTCGAGCGCGTGGCGTGGTGGCATCGCACGCTCGGCGAGTGCGCGGCGCAGATTGACGGCTTCCTTTTGGGTGTCTCCCTCGCCCAGCAGCTCCTTCTCGAGCAGATCGAGATAGCGAAGCTTTTCGTCCGCCGGCAACGTTGCATGGTCGGCGATGTCGTCGGCGGTGCGGACGAAATTATAGAAGGAAAGGATCAGGGCGCGATGACGCGGATGAATGATCCACGACGCGACTGGAAAATTCTCGTCGCGGTGGGTCTTCCCGGATCGCAGTTCGCTCGCGCTTGTCATCAGGAACCGGCCACATTCGCCCTGGCTAAGGGGCATGCGCCAGACGTTGTGCGCATGCGGTGGATTGCGTGCCCCATATAGGGGAATACGCGACCAAAACCAATGCTGTATGGGCAATGTGTGCGGCTCCTGTGCCCAATATCACACAGTGGGCACAGGCTCTCTTTGCGGCAATTTTTCGCGTGCAAAATGCGGCGTTACTGCCCGTGGGTCTTCAATACCTGGTCGCAGGCCGCGCTGATCTTGCTGCGGTTCTCCTTCAGGCACGCGAGGATGGTGAAGTCGCCCTGATCGATCACCGCGCGGCAGTGCTTCTGAACGTCGCGGGTGCAGGCCTTCTGTTCCTGCGGCGTGCCGCTGCGCGATTGCTGCTGGGCGAAGGCTCCGGATGAAAGCGGGATCGACAGCAGCGCGAGGGCCAATAGAACTTTACGCATCGTATTCCTTCATTTTCGACAGCAAAAAATCCTGTTCCGGAAGTTGCATTTCGGCAGGACCCGGCACGGATTTATTGGGATTTGCGCCGCCGCGTAGCAAAGCGACGAAGAAAGGACAAGCGCTGCTAAATGCGGCCAAATTTGCGGCGTTGTAAAGCGCTATCTAATCAGTTGAAAAACCAAGAAATTCCTTTCGATCACGGTTCGCTACAGACTGTTGCAGCGTAGATGCCGATAACGGATGGACAGACACGAAGTGACATGCTTCTTGATTCTGTCGGGCAAAAATGACGTGTTTTCTGCGACTCTGCCGGCTATGACAGGCTGGGTGGGTCGTTTGAACCTGTGGGATCGCGATCAGCACTAAGTGTTCGATGCGGCGAGGCGTATCTTGAAGAAGGTCGTCTATTTTTGATGGGAAAACTCACAATGAAGCGGTTTGGTTTGGGCTTGTTCGGTCGCGCGATCACCGCGGCCGGCATTGGCGCGGTGGTCATGTTGTCGGTCAGCGCGGGCAACGCCCAATCATCGGGACCATTCGCCGGTTTTGACGGATCGTGGAGCGGTTCGGGCACCGTTGCGCTCTCCAACGGCACCACCGAACGGATCCGCTGCAAGGCCAGCTACAAGGTCAACGCCACCGGGCTTGGCCTGAAGCAGAGCCTGAATTGCGCCAGCGACAGCTACAAGTTCGACCTCTCCAGCGACGTGACGAGCCAGGGTGAGCGCATCTCCGGCAACTGGAGCGAGAGGAGCCGCAACATCTTCGGCAACCTGCAGGGTACCGCGGGCGGCGGCCAGATCGAGGTGTTCGTCGAGGCGTCCGGATTCGCCGCCACGCTGAACCTGCGCGCCCACGGCAACAGGCAGGTCGTGCAGATCGACTCCAAGGGTGAGATCCGCGGCGTCAACATCACCCTGACGAAGGGCTGATAGGGTCCGCGAATTCTGTGGCCCGGGTGAAGCGACAGCGTAACCCGGGCTGCGACACTGCGATCGCGGGGCGGTGTCCCCGCACCTACTCAGCCGACGCAGCACCGTCCCAGCGCGCACAGAAGGCCTCGATATCCGTCGACTGGAACTCGCCCAGGCGCGCCATGATGGTTTCGAACGGCCAATCCCACCAGGCGATCCGCGCAAGCTGTGCCGCGATCTTGCGATTGAACCGCTCGCGGATCTGGCGAGCCGGCACGCCGCCGACGATGGTGTAAGGCGCCACGTCGCGCGTCACCACGGCGCCCGCCGCCAGCACCGCGCCATCCCCCACCCTGACACCGGGCAGGACGATGGCAGCGTGTCCGATCCACACATCGTTGCCGATCACCACCCGATCGCCCCGCCGCTCGGCAAAGAACGTGCGATCACGTTCGGCCGTCTCAGAGTAATATTCGGGGCAGTAGGTGAAACGGTGCAGCGACGGACGGTCGATCGGATGGTTCGGTGCGCCGATGCGGACCTGCGCAGCGATCGCGCAGAACCGGCCGATCTCTGCATCCCCGACCATGCAGCCAGGGCCGAGATAGGAGAAATCGCCGAGCTGCGAATACTCGACGGAGGTATCGCCGAGTATCTCGCAGCTCTTGCCGATCGTGCTCTCGCGCAGCTTGACCGTCGGCTCGATGACGGTCTCGGCGATCTTCGGGCGCGGACGAAGCGCTTCGTTCATCTGATGTTTCCTTGAGACGGCGCGGTCAGGACATCATGCCATCGCCGGGCGATGACATGCCGCGCGTGTGATAGAACAGTTCGACCAGCTTGCCGCGCTTGCCGGCGAGCGAGAAGATATATTCCGGCGAGCCCACATCCATTTCCGTGATCGCCACTTTCGCGATGCGATCGACGCGGCTCGAGCCGTACTCCCAGATGAAGCCGACGCCAAGCCGGTGCGCAACCGCCTCCAGCATGCCCTCGCGTGTGTTCACGACAAGCGCCGGCGTCGGCTGCAGATTGGCGGCGCGAAACGCCTTGTCGAGCGCGCGCTGCGCCGATGAATCGCGGTCGCGAAACACCAGCGGATATTGCACGAGATCGGCAACCGATACCCGCGCCTGACGGCTCAGCGCGTGGCCGGGATGGCAGATCGCCACCACACGCTGCTGCACGCAGGCCTCGCGGCGAAAACGGTTGCCCTCGGGAACTTCGGGAAGCACGCCGACGTCGACACGCTGATCGACCACGGCGCCGACGATGGCCGACCAGCTGCCGATCTCGACATTGACCTGGATCTTCGGAAACAGCTTCCGGAACGTCGCGATCAGCGACATGCCCGGCATCGCGTTGCCAAGGCCGATCCGCAATTCACCGCCAGACACTTCGTCGCGCTGCTCCAGGATCGCAAGCGCATCCGCCTCGATCGCCTGGACTCGCTGCGTCGTCGCGTAGAGCCTGCGGCACAGCGGTGTGGCCACCAGCGTCTGCCCATGGCGATCGAACAGCGCAACGTCGAATTCGGCTTCGAGATCGCGTACGAGTTGCGCCACAGCCGGCTGCGACACACCGAGCCGCCGCGCCGCGCCCGCAAACGTTCCACTCTCGAACACCGCGTTCACCGCTCGCACGCGGGACCACGTCAAAGCCAATGTCGGTTACCCCTGGTTGCCGCGACACCGCTTGGCCATCAAAGCAAAGCCTGCGTTCAGCCTAAGAAAGGCTTTTGAACGTTATGTGACTGTCAGACCTCCTCCGTAACCCTGTGCACCAACGACACGGCTTGATGCACGGGGCAACATGGCAACGATCGAACTCAGCGCCATCAGGAAATCGTTCGATGGCACGGAGATCCTGAGGGGCGTCGACCTCAGGATCGAGAATGGCGAGTTCATCTCGCTGGTCGGTCCTTCCGGCTGCGGCAAATCAACGCTGCTGCGCGTGATCGCGGGCCTCGAGCCGCAGAGCGCCGGCGAAGTCAGCATCGACGGTATCGCCGCCGACGGTATCAGGCCGAGCGCGCGCAACCTCGCGATGGTGTTCCAGTCCTACGCGCTCTATCCGCACCTGAGCGCGTTCGACAATATCGCAGTGCCCTTGCGCATGCGGCGCCTCTCGGCGATCGAGCGCCTGCCGCTCGTCGGCGCGCTGCTGCCGAGCCGACGCCGCAAGGAACGCGGCATCCGCGACGACGTGGCAAAGGTCGCCGAGCAGCTCGAAATCGCGCATTTGCTTGGCCGCAAGCCGGCGCAACTGTCGGGCGGACAGCGGCAACGCATCGCGGTCGGACGCGCCATCGTGCGCCAGCCGGTGGCCTTCCTGTTCGACGAGCCGCTGTCCAATCTCGACGCCAAGCTGCGCGTCCATATGCGCGCCGAGCTCGCGCAACTGCACCGCCGGCTGAACGCGACCTTTGTCTACGTCACCCATGACCAGGCCGAGGCGATGACGATGTCGAGCCGGATCGCCGTGATGATCGACGGCGAGCTGGTGCAGGTCGGCACGCCCACCGACATCTACGACAACCCGCGCGACATACGTGTTGCCGAATTCGTCGGCAGCCCGAAGATCAACGTCCTGCCCGGGCGCATCCGCGAGGGCGGCCGCATCGAGGCGCTCGGCGTTGCGCTGCGGCTGACGAGTTCTGCCGCACCTGGCGCCTGCCGCATCGGCGTGCGTCCGGAGCGGATCGAGCTCGGCAGCGGGCCGTTCGCCGGCCACGTCGTTCACGCCGAGAACATGGGCTCGGAAGCGTTCCTGCATCTCGGCGTCAACGGTAGCGACGTGCGCCTTGTGGCGCGCATCGACGACCCGAGGCGGCTGCCGCCGATCGCAACCCCGGTCTCGTTCGGCTTCGCAATGGATGCGGTGCGCGCCTTCAATGCCGAGGGCAAGCGGATCGAGGTCGAGATCGAGCATGCCGAGCGCGTGCGGGAGCGGGCCATTGTCTGACGCCGCAACCATCGACACCGCCGCGGTCGCCGCGCCGGCTGCACGCGCAAGCCTGCGAAAACGCGACCAGCGGGCGCTGACGGCCTACGGCCTGGTCGCGCCGGCGTTCACGCTGATGCTGCTCATGCTGCTCGGCCCGCTCGCGAGCGTGATCGCGCTCTCCTTCACCGACTATCAGCTCGGTGCGCCCGCGTTCTCCTGGATCGGCCTTGCCAACTACCAGGACATGTTCGCCGACCGGGTATTCTGGATCTCGCTGCGCAACACGCTGACCTATGTCGTGATCGTGGTGCCCGGCGCGGTGACGCTCGGCCTGGCCATCGCGCTCCTGATCGAAAGCGGCGCCAGCCTGCGCGGCCTCTACCGCACCATCTACTTCCTGCCTGTCATGGCGACGCTGATCGCGATGGCTGTGGTCTGGGAATTCATGCTGCATCCGCAGTTCGGCCTGGTGAACGGGCTGTTGCGCGGCGCCGGGTTGCCGGCCTTCAGCTGGCTGCAGGACCGCAGCACCGCGCTCTATGCGCTCTGCGCGATCGGCATCTGGCAGGCGGTCGGCTTCAACATGGTGCTGTTCCTCGCCGGCCTCGTGTCGATCCCCAAGCAGCTCTACGAGGCCGCCGAGATCGACGGCGCCGCGAGCGCCTGGGCACGGTTTCGCCTGGTGACCTGGCCGATGCTAGCGCCCGTGACGACCTTCGTCATCGTGATCAGCGGCATCCGCTCGTTCCAGGTGTTCGACACCGTGCACATCCTCACCAAGGGCGGGCCGTCGAAATCCTCCGAGGTGCTGATCCACACCATGTACACCGAGGGATTCGAGTTCTTCCGCTCGGGCTACGGCGCCGCGCTGACGGTCGTATTTCTGGTGTTCGTCCTCCTGCTCACATTGATCAAAGCGAGGCTCGCCGATCGCGGCGTGCAAACCGCATGAACACTCTTCGCACGATGCTCTGGCCCGCCGTCCGCCACATCCTGCTGATCGCAGGCGCCCTGGTGCTGCTGGCTCCGTTCATCTGGATGATCTCGACCGCGTCGAAGCCGCCGGAGGAGGTGTTCTCCAGCGAGCTGCATCTGATCCCGCATCATTTCGCGTTGTGGGACAATCTGAAGATCGCTTTTGCCAAGGCCAATCTCTGGCGCTTCCTGCTCAACGGCGTGATCGTCACCGTCTCGATCTTCGTGCTGCAGGTGCTGATCTCGCTGCCCGCCGCCTATGCGCTGGCGAAGCTGCGCTTCCTCGGCCGCGACACGCTGTTCGCGCTGGTGCTGTTCGGAATCCTGATCCCGCCGCAGGCCACCGCGATCCCGGTATTCCTGCTGCTGCACAAGCTCGGCCTGCTCGACAGCTACGCAGCGCTCGTGCTGCCCTTCACCATCTCTGTATTCGGCATTTTCCTGATGCGCCAGTTCTTCAAGTCGGTCCCCGATGATCTCGTGGACGCGGCGCGCATGGACGGCATCTCCGAGTTCGGCATCGTCTGGCGGGTGATGCTGCCCGCCGCCATTCCCGCGGTCACCGCATTCGGCATCTTCTCCGTGGTCGCGCACTGGAACGATTATTTCTGGCCGCTGATCGTGCTCAACAGCGAGCAGTTGCGCACGCCGCCGCTGGCGGTGGCGCATTTCCGCAACAACGAGGCCGGCACCAATTACGGCCCGCTGATGGCGGCGGCGATGGTGATCATCGCGCCGCTCCTGATCGCCTTCCTGCTCGCGCAACGCCGCTTCATCGAAGGCATCACTCTGACCGGAATCAAGTAACGCGTCACCTCAAACAGGGAGCCTGTCCTATGCTGAAATCGTGGATCGCCGGAGCCGTGCTGTCGCTTGCCGCCAGCGCGTCGCTGGCACAAACGCAGACCGAGATCGTGCTGCAATATCCATATCCGGAACTGTTCACCGAGACCCACAAGCGCATCGCTGAAGAGTTCGCCAAGGAACGGCCGGACATCAAGATCACGCTGCGCGCGCCTTACGAGTCCTATGAGGACGGCACCCAGAAGGTGCTGCGCGAAGCAGTGACGAACCAGATGCCGGACGTCACCTTCCAGGGCCTGAACCGCATCCGCGTGCTCGTAGACAAGAACATCCCGGCCCAGCTCGACGATTACATCGCCGCCGAGAAGGATTTCGACCGCCAGGGCTTCCACCAGGCGATGTTCGACATCGGCACCGCCAGCGGCAAGATCTACGCCCTGCCCTTCGCGATCTCGCTGCCGATTGTTTATGTCAATCTCGACCTCTTGAAGCAGGCCGGCGGCGATCCGAACAACCTGCCGAAGACCTGGGACGAACTGATCGCGCAGGCGAAGAAGATCAAGGCGCTCGGCCCTGACATCAACGGCGTGACTTACGTGTGGGACATCACCGGCAACTGGCTGTGGCAGGCGCCGGTGTTCGCGCGCGGCGGCACCATGCTCAATGCGGATGAAACGAAAGTCGCCTTCAACGGTCCCGAAGGGCAGTTCGGGATCCGGATGCTCGCCCGCCTCGTCAATGAAGGCGGCATGCCGAACCTCGACCAGCCCGCGATGCGCGCGGCCTTCGCCGCCGGCAAGACAGGCTTCCACATCACCTCGACCTCCGATCTGAACAAGGTCACGCAGATGATCGGCGGCAAGTTCGAATTGAAGACCCACACTTTCCCCGACGTCGTGTCGCCGAACGGCCGCCTGCCGGCGGGCGGCAATGTCGTGATGATCCTGTCAAAGGACAAGGCGAAGCGCGATGCGGCCTGGGACGTGGTAAAGTTCTGGGCCGGGCCGAAGGGCGCGGCGATCATGGCCGAGACCACCGGTTACATGCCGGCCAACAAGGTCGCCAACGAAGTCTACCTGAAGGACTTCTACACCAGGAACCCGAACAACTATACCGCGGTGAGCCAGATGGCGCTGCTCACCAAGTGGTACGCCTTCCCCGGCGACAACGGGTTGAAGATCACCGACGTGATCAAGGACCATATGAACTCGATCGTCAGCGGCGCGCGCTCCAAGGAGCCCGATGCCGTGCTCGCCGATATGACGGCCGACGTGCAGAAGCTGCTGCCGAAGACATCAGGCGCGGCGCGCTAGAGCATTTTCGGTTCTGATTGAATCAGAACCGAAGCTCTAGATTCTTGTTTTGACGCGTTTTCTTCACGCGAACCGGTATCCACTTCGCTAGAAAACGCTCTAACGCCTTTCGAAACCCGCTGCGGGGCGTATCATGCGCCCTGCAGCTCATTTGCGGAGCGTCCCCATGAAACTCATCCATATGAGCGATATCCATTTGACAGCGCCGGGTGCGACCATCGGCGGCCGCGATCCGCGGAAGAACTTTGAACGCGCGCTGACCCACATCCTCAGGGATCATCATGACGCCGAACTGATGGTGATCACCGGCGACCTCTCGGATTGGGGCGACCGCGACGACTATCAATGGCTGAAGCAACGCCTTGAATCGTTCCCGATCCCGGTGCGACTGTGCATCGGCAACCACGACAGCCGCGCCAACTTCCTCAGCGTGTTTCCCGAACTCACCGGCGAAGGCGGTTTCGTGCAGGGTGTCCATGATCTGCCCGCAGCGCGCTGCCTGTTCCTCGACACCGCGCAACCCGAAACGCACGCCGGCCGCTATTGCGACGAACGGCTCGGATGGCTTGCAGCACAACTCGCCGAGCATGACGGGCCGTTCCTGCTGTTCATGCATCACAACCCGATGCCGGTGCACATCGCTCCGCTCGATCAGATCCGCCTGCTCGACGACGCCGCCTTCCGGCAACTGGTGGCGCGGCATCGCGAGCAGATCCGGCATATCTTTTTCGGCCATTGCCACCTGCCGCTGGCGGGATCGGTGGCCGGCGTTCCCGTCTCCTCGCTGCGCGGCACCAACCATGCGAGCTATCCACTGTTCTCGGAGACAAAACTCCTGAGCGCGTCGGATCTGCCTGAAGCCTACGGCGTCGTGTTCTTCGGCGAGGACTACGTCACGGTACACATGGTCGAATTCGGTTACATTGGTCCGATCCGCATCGAAGGTTCGCCCGACTATCAGGCCTGGAACCGGGAGACCATGATCCGATGAAATTTGTCGTCCTGACCGACACCCATTTCGTCGCCCGCGGCCGCAAGATCTACGGCCTCGATCCGGCCGAGCGGCTCGCCACCGCGATCGCCTGCATCAACCGTGACCATCCCGATATCGCCTTCGTCATCGTCACCGGCGACCTCGCCCATTGGGGCGAGGACGCGGCTTACGAACATCTTGCCGACGTGCTGGCGCGCCTGAACGCGCCGACCATCCTGATGATGGGCAATCACGACCGCCGCGATACCTTCGGCCGATATTTTCCGGGCGTCATCAGCGACGCCTGCGGTTTCGTGCAATCCATGCAGTTGTTCGACGCCGCGACCATCGTTACCCTCGACACATTGAACGAGGCGGCTCCGAACCACGAGGGCCTGCTCTGCGAGCGCCGGCTCGCCTTCCTCGAGCACGCACTGACCTCAGCGCCAACGGACCGCCCGCTGCTGCTGTTCCAACATCATCCGCCATTCGACACCGGCCTGCGCTACATGGACACCATCCGGCTCGCCAATCCAGACGCCGAATGGGCGGTGATCGCGCGCACGCGCCGGCCGGATTACCTGTTCATGGGCCATCTGCATCGGCCGATCGCAGGGCTCTGGAACGGCATCCCCTTCCATATCCAGCGCGCACTCGCGCATCAGGTCGCGTTCGACCTCAAGACCGAGGGCCACATTCCCGGCTCGCACGAAGCGCCGGACTATTCGCATGTGACGGTGAGCGGCGGACAGATCGTGATCCATCAGTGCTCTTTCATGTATGCCGGCCCGCGCTTCTCGCTGCACGACCAGGCCGCGGTGAACGGCGCGCTGGGTTAACCAGGGCGCCTACTCCGCCGCCTTGGCTTGAGGCGGCGGTGTCGCCCTGCCCCGCAATTTTTCCGACAGGTTGATCAGGAACATCGCGGTCGGCCGGAGGATGAAGAGATCGGCGACGAGGGCTGCGATCATCGAGAAGGCGGAGAGCCAGCCGAACAGGCGCAGCGACGGCAGGTCGGAGAACACGGTCACCACCAACCCGCAGGCCAGCACCACCGTGGTCAGGATCAATGCAGGTCCGACCAGCACCGTCGCGCGCTCCACCGCGAGCGCGGCGCTGATGCCGGGCTTGCGCTCGAGCCTCAGGCGGTTGAGGAAGTGGATGGTCGCCGAGAGGCCGAGGCCGAACGATACCGTCAGCGCCACGACGCTCGCAAATTGCAGGCCTTCGCCGAGCAGCCACAACACCGTGCCCGACAGCACCACCGGGAAGATGCCGGGCAGGATGCAGGAGAACATCACGACGACGGAGCGGAAGGCGAGCCCGATGAAGATCGCGACCAGGGCGAACTCGATCGTCAGCCCGTGGTTGAGCTTTTCGATCATGCTGGCGCTGTTGCGCGCGGCGATCGCGGACAGGCCGGTGACCGCGATCTCGTAGCCGGGATGCTCGGCGCGCACCTTGTCCAGCGCGTGATCGAGCTTGTCGACCACCGGCAGGATCTCGCTTGAATCGAGATCGGGCACGCGGCCGGACACCACCACGGCATCCTGGTTAGCGGAGATAAAGCGCCGCACCAGATGTTCGGGGATGACGCTGACATATTCCTTCAGCGTCGCCACGTCGGTTGTACCAGCCTTCTCGGCAAGCCAGCGACGCAGCGTTTCCAGCGACCAGACATTGCCGACGCCGGCCGCGCCTTCGACCGTGGAGTGAACCTCAGCGATCACCTTCAAGGTCTCGGCCGAATAGAGTGAAGCGCCCTTCGGGAATTCGATCAGCACGTCGATCGGATTGGCGCCGGTCAGCTTGGCGTCAAGCCGATTGCTGGCCTCGACCGCCTGCCGCTTGTCCGGCACCTGGTCGGCAAGCCGATAGCGCGGCTCAAGATTGGCATAGATGATGCCGAGCCCGCCGACGAAGATCAGCGCGATCAGGCTGAACAGCCCGGGCCGGCTGACCATGCGTACCGCGATCCAGTAGCAGAAATTGCGCAGCGCCTGCACGCCAGCATCCGCGCTCTGGAACTTGACCGCGAAGATCCGCTCGTTGCGCACGAACAGCACGCCGAACACCGGCACCAGCGACAGCACCGCGAGCAGCGCGATGATGGTGGCGGCAAGCCCCGCCTCGCCGAATTTCCGGATCAGGTCGGAATCGGAGAACTGCAGCGCGATGAAGGAAATGCCGGCGGTGGCATGCGTCAGCACGCAGGCCGGCCCCACCACCCGGACGGCATTGGTGAAGGCGCTCAATTTGTCCTGCCCCGCGATCAGCCGGTCGCGCGCCGCGAAGGTGAGCTGCATCGAGTCGGAGAAGCTGATCACCATGATGAGCGGCGTCATCACGTTCAGGAACATGTTGAGATTGAAGTTGGCCCAGCCGAGACCGCCGAGCGCGAGCAGGATCGCGATCATCGGCGGGAATGCCGCCACCACCATGAAGGAGATCTTGCGGAAGAAGATGATCGCGATGATGCAGCCGGCAAGGATGCCGAGGACGTTGTAGGTCAATCCGTCGCGCTCGACCGCGTTGCGGATCTCGAGCTGCATCACCGGCACGCCGGAAAGCTGGGCGTCGAGGCCGCTGCCGGAGAGGTCGTCGGCCATCACCTTGCGGATATCGCCGACCGCGGTGCTCAGCTTATTGCTTGAGACCACTTCGGGATCGAGCGACAGCACGACCAGCGCCAGCGTGCCGTCCTCCGACAACAGCTTGCCGCGAATGATCTCGTTGGATTTCACCGTCTCGACGAACTTGTCGAAGGCCGCGCCTTCCGGCAGTTCGTTGGGGAATAGCGCCGCCGGCAATTTGCCGGGCTCCGGCGCCTGCCGCGCCGAGAACAGCGAGACCAGGCCGCGCACGCCGTCGACCAGTTGCAGGTCGGTGACCATGTCGCGCAATTTCTCGAGGTTGTCGCGCGCCAGCAGCGTCTTGCCCTCGACCACGACCAGCACGTCGAACTCGGTCGCCGGGAAGCGCTTCGTCACCTCCTCATACTGCTTGTAGTCCTTGGTGTTGGAGCGGAACAGTTGGGAGAGCGAATCATCGATCTTGATCCGCTGGATGCCGAACACGGCCGCGATCATCAGCGCGATCAGCACGATCAGCGAGACGACCGGCGCCTTGACCGCGATCAGCCCGATGCGTTCCAGCCCGAAAGCGATGCTGGGTCCCTGCGGCGGCTCCTCGACCTTTCCGACGTGGACCTGACTTTCGGAATTCTTTTCGAGCATGCCCTGTCCAGTTCTGAAATCGGCGCGAATTGTCTAGCTTGGGTTTTACGGGCGTGAACAACGCTCTGCGGCCACTTCCAATCGGCACTAGCCTTTGAAAACACGGAAGTATTGACCGCCGCCGGTTTTACAGGCCCCTCCCCCGCCTCGCAAGCACGAGGGAGAGGTCAAATCGGCGTGTGCGGTACAAAAATAGCCATTAAGTATCTGATTTGTCACAGGGGGCAGGAGCGGATCGGACTGACGCAATCCCGCTCTCATCCCTTTGTTCGAACGTGATCTTTTCGCGGATCATGAGCTCAGGGCGCACCCAACTGCGGCGGAATGCCTCCGCTCTCGTCCTTCAACGCAACACCGGTGATCTCGCGGCTCAGTCCTTCGTGGACCAGCCACGCGATTCGGCAGGCAGCCTCCTCGTAAGTGAGGCCCGCGCGATGAATGTTGGAGATGCAGTTTCGTTCTGCGTCCGTGCGGCCGATCCGCGGCGCGAAGGTCAGGTAAGCGCCGAGGCTGTCGGGCGCGGACAGGCCGGGCCGCTCGCCGATCAGCAGCAGGACCATGCGCGCGTTGAGAAGCGCGCCGATCTCGTCGCCCAGCGCAACACGCGCGCCCGAAGCGATGACAGCCGCACCGACATCGATCCGGCCGGCCGCAAGCTGCGGCAGCAAATGGCGAAGCAGTTCGACCGCATGGACATTGACCGCGGTCGGTGACAGGCCGTCGCCGATCACAAGGGCCAGTTGGCTGGACGTGCCGCCGTGGCTTTCCAGTGAGCGTCGCGATTCGGGATCGAGCATGCGTCCGAGATCGGGACGCCTGAGATAGTCGCGCCGATGCCGCGCCTGGCTCGACACCTGGAGCGGCTGGACGCCGAGGTCGTTCAATCCCGCAATCAGGGCCTCAAGATCGAAGGCAGCATGAACGGCGTCGCGAGCACGGGCATGGTCGAGCGTGAAGTGCAGCAGCGCCTCGGTCGGCAGGCTGGCGCCGGAACGGCCGAGCCCGACACGCGCCGGCGTCAATTCCCGCAAGCGGGTCAGCGAAAGGGGCGGCGGCGCCGGCGGCTTCATTTCCGGCTACTCGGCAGGCACCGAAGCTTCGCGCAGCCGGATCGAATAGTTCGACGCATTCTGCTGGCCGCTCGAAGCCGCACGCGCGAACGTGATCAGGTGATGCGCGATCATCGAAGATGCGATCAATCCCTCGATGTCGCCGCGGCGAAGCCGCCCGAGCGCGAACTTCCAGAATGTCCGCTTGTAGTCGCCGAGCACGCCGACCTGCCAGAAGATGTTGCGCAACATGATCAGCCCGCGCCTGATATTGGCCCAGCTCTTCTTTTCGGGGATCATCGGCACCTTCACGCGGTTGGCGTAGGTGTAGTCGCATTGGTGCTCGTAACGCGCGAACAACTTTTCAGGCTCGTAGGCCACCTCCATGCACCGCTTCCACGAATTGATGACCTCATCGTAGGGCAAGAGGAACTCGACGTTGGAGTCGCGACCGTCGTCGTCGACGAGGCGCCCTTCGCGCTCGAGCCGGTCCCAGAGCGGCGTCTTCGGCAGCGCCTGCAGCAGGTTGATCGTCAATAGCGGAATCCTGGATTCATCGACGAAAGCGAGCAGCGCGTCCCCGGTCTCGGGCTTATCGGTGTCCAAGCCCATGATGATGCCGGAGACGACTTCCATGCCGTAGGAATTGATGGTCTGTACGCCTTCCAGAATCGGGACCATCATATTGTGGTCCTTGTGCATCGCCTTCAGCGCGTCGGGATCGGGCGTCTCGATGCCGCAGAAGATGGTGACGAAGTAGGCTTCGCGCATCTTCTCGAGGATCTCGGGCCGCTTGGCGATGTTCAGCGTCGCCTCGCAGGCCAGCCGCACGACGTAGCCGGTCTTCTTCTGCCACTCGATCAGATGCGGCAACAGATCCAGCGCCGCCTTGCGGTTGCCGATGAAATTGTCATCGACGAAATAGACCGTGTCGGTCATGCCGCATTCTCGCAGCCGCTCGAGCTCGGCGATGATCTGCTGCGGCGTCTTCAGGCGCGGGTTGCGGCCGTAGAGGCCGGGGATGTCGCAGAACTCGCACTGATAGGGGCAGCCGCTGGAGAACTGGATGCTGCCGAGGAAATAGCGTTTCGTCTCCGCAAGCTCATAGGCCGGGATCGGAAACTCCGTCATCGGCACACGGTCCATGGTCTTCAGGACCACCTGCTCGGCGGGACGCGACGTGTCGCGCGCAAGCCGCGCAATCAGCTCATTGGTGGCGTCGCCGAGCTCACCGACGTGAAGATAGTCGAAGGACGGATAGTAGTCCGGGCAGGCGCTGACCGACGGGCCGCCAAGGGCGACGGCAAGATCGAAGGCATGCGCACGACGGCAGATGTCGTTCATGTGGTGGCGCTGGATGTGCATGCCACTGACGAAGACCGCCTCCGCCCACTCGAAATCTGCGTTGCCGGCGGGACGGATGTTCTCGTCGATGAAGCGGACCTGCCAGTTCTCCGGCAGATAGGCGGCGATCAGCAAGAGCCCCTGCGGCGGCATGAAGGCCTTGACGCCGTCGGTCAAGGGATAGGCGTATTCGAACGTACCGAACGCCGATGTGTAGCGCGGGAAGACGCAGAGGATGCGTCGTGCCGTCTCGATGCCCTCAGCTCTCATCAAAACTTCCTTAAGACGAGCCTAAACCAAATGTAAGCACGGCATTGAACGCTGGGCCAGAAATTCTTCAAGATTGTGGCGGTGCACACGCGCAGGGAACGGGGCGTTGCCAAAGCGCACTGCGAGGACGGAACGCCGAGTCTCAGGCGATCAGGCGCGAGGCAAATTCGGGCAGCAGTTCTGCACCGTCGGCAAGCCGGAAGTCCTTTCCTGCGAGGCCCGCGCGCAACAGCCAGTCGTCGAATTGGGGCGCCCGCTTAAGACCGAACACGTCCCGGATATAGAGCGCGTCGTGGAACGACGTCGACTGGTAATTCAGCATGACGTCATCGGCGCCCGGCACCCCCATGATGAAGGTGACACCGGCCGCGGCCAGCAGCGTCAGGAGATTGTCCATGTCGTCCTGGTCGGCCTCGGCGTGGTTGGTGTAGCAGACGTCGACGCCGAGCGGCAGGCCGAGCAGCTTGCCGCAGAAATGATCCTCCAGGCCGGCGCGGATGATTTCCTTGCCGTCGTAGAGATATTCCGGGCCGATGAAGCCGACCACGCTGTTGACGAGCAGAGGATCGAAGGCGCGGGCGACCGCATAGGCGCGGGCCTCGCAGGTCTGCTGGTCGACGCCGTGATGGGCATTGGCCGACAGCGCGGAGCCCTGCCCGGTCTCGAAATACATGACGTTGTCACCGACCGTGCCGCGGCGAAGCGACAGTCCGGCCGCCCGCGCTTCGCCGAGCAGCGCAAGATCGACGCCGAAACTGCGGTTGGCGGCTTCCGTCCCGGCGATCGACTGGAATACCAGATCGACCGGCAGGCCCTGCCCGATCAGCCCCAGCGTCGTCGTCACATGAGTCAGCACGCAGCCCTGGGTCGGGACTGAAAGGCGCGTGATGATGTCGTCAAGCAGTCTCAACAGGCCGCCGATGACATTGGGGTCATCGCTTGCCGGATTGATGCCGATGCAGGCGTCGCCCGATCCGAGCAGGAGCCCGTCGAGGATCGAGGCGGTGATGCCCTTGACGTCGTCGAAGGGATGGTTGGGCTGCAGCCGCGTGCTCATCCGGCCGCGCAGCCCGATGGTGTTGCGGAAGCGGGTCGTCACCTCGCATTTCTTGGCCACCAGAATCAGGTCCTGGTTGCGCATCAGTTTCGACACCGCGGCCGCCATTTCCGGCGTGATGCCGCGGGACAGCTTCTGCAGCGCGTCGGTCGTCGCGGCATCCGACAACAGCCAGTCGCGAAACCCGCCGATGGTCAGTGACGAGACGGTGGCAAAAGCCGCTGCATCATGGGTATCGAGGATCAGGCGGCTGACCTCGTCGTCCTCGTAGGGAATGACCGCCTCGTTGAGGAACTGCTTCAGCGGCACATCGGCGAGCGCGATCCGCGCCGCGATCGTCTCCTCCGCACTTCCGGCCGCGATCCCCGCAAGGCGGTCGCCGGAGCGCGGCGGCGCGGCCTTGGCGAGCAGGTCGCGCAAATCGCCGAACACGTAGGAGGTGGCACCGATGACGTGGCGATAGAGCATAACGAGTTCCCGCGCGCTGGCCGCGCTTCATTGGATCAACAGCCTATCACCATGCAAGAACCAGTGCCGACGGGTTATCCGGCCCGGTCCCGGCCGGGCCACCCTGCCGCCGGTTGCAATGCGGAAAACTTCGCGCATTAAGAAATAATCCACCAAAATTCTGGATGATTTTACCGGCCGCCAGTGCTCCCCGGCCTGTCTGGAGTGCCGCGAATGGCTGAAATCACGACGTCCTCCCACCCCATCCCTGTCCGCACCATGACATCCCGGCTTTCGCTCGCTGCCAAGCTGTATGCGATCTTCGCGCTGTTTGCGGTGCTGACCGCGGCCATCACCTTCCTGTCCGACTACAACAGCCGCCGGAACGCGGAGCTTACGGAAGCCGTGGAGACGGCAAGCCGCGAGGCGCTGAACGTCGAGCGGGTCAATTCGCTCGTCTATGCAGTGGTGATGGAATCCCGCGGCATCTACATGTCGACGGAGCCGGCCACGGTGAAGAAATACGGCGACGGGCTCCTCAAGTTCAACGAGCGTGTCCTCGCCGTGGTCAAGAACTGGGAGCAGATTGTCCAGGCCGACGATGCCGAGCAGTTCGCCAATTTCAAGAAACGCATCGAGCAGTTCGTCGACTTCCGCAGAGAGCTCGTGCGCCGCGGCGTCGAGATCGGCGCCGCCGCGGGCCGCGAATGGGGCGACAACGACGCCAACCGCGACGTTCGCACGGCGCTGAACAAGGATTTGGAGGCGCTGTCGAAGGTCTATGCCGAGCGCAGCAAGAAGCTGGCGCACGAGACCGACACCAGCCGCACCATGGCCCTCGTCCTGACCGGCCTTGGCGGTCTGGCGCTGGTTCTGGTGGTGCTCGGCGTGCTGATCATCGCGCGCTCGGTCGCCCGCCCGCTGTCGGCGATCACCACAACGATCAGGCAGGTCGCGGCAGGCGAGGAGAACGTCGCGGTTCCCCACACAAGGCGCGGCGACGAGATCGGCGCGCTGGCGCGCGCGATCGAGATCTTCCGGGAGGCGATGCAGCGCAACCGCAATCTCAACTCGCAGGTGCTGCAGGAATCGAAGGCACGCGACGAGCGCACCAGGCACATCGAAACCTCGGTGGAAGCATTCCGCGAGGCGATCGGCGCCGTGTTGCGCGCGGTCAACGACAACGCGGCCTCGATGCGCGATACGGCGCAGGCCATTGCCAGCGTCGCATCCGATGCCAGCGATCGCGCGGTGACGGCCGCCGGCGCCACCACGCAAGCTGCCGACAATGTCTCCGCTGTCGCCAGCGCCGCCGAAGAGCTCTCGGCTTCGGTGCAGGAGATCGGCCGCCAGGTCCACCAGTCCGCCGGCGCGGTCGAGCAGGCCGGCCAGCGCACCGACAAATCGGTCGCCGAGATCGAAGGGCTTGCCGCCGCGACCCAGCGCATCGACGGCGTGCTCACGCTGATCCGGGCGATCGCCGAGCAGACCAACCTGCTCGCGCTCAACGCCACCATCGAGGCCGCGCGCGCCGGCGAAGCCGGCCGCGGCTTTGCGGTCGTCGCCCATGAGGTCAAGGCGCTGGCGGAACAGACGGCGAAAGCCACCGTCGACATCGGCGAGAATATCGGCACGATCCAGGCCTCGACGCGCAATTCGGTCGAGGCGGTGCGCGAGATCGGCAACGCCGTGCGCGAGATCAACGCGGTGACATCGAACATCGCGAGCGCCGTCGGCGAACAGGACGCCGCGACGCGCGAGATCTCGATCAATGCGCAGGCGGCCGCGCAAGGCAATGACACGCTGGTGGTCAATATCGGCTCGCTCAGCGAAGCGATGGGAAAGACATCCGTCGCCGCGGAATCGGTGCTTTCTGCGTCCGGGGAACTGACCGCGACGGCCGAGACGCTGTCGCGCGAGGTCGAGAAGTTTTTCCGCAATTTGCGCGCCGATCCGATTGAGGGCGCGCGCAGGAGCGCGTGATCAGCCCATCCGCGGTGTTGGTTCGGCGACGATCCTCGGCAACAGCAGCTGAATGCGCGTGCCGCTGCCGGGCTCGCTATCCAGCCTGATGCGCCCTCCCAGGCGTTCGGTCACGATGTTGTGGACGATGTGCAGGCCGAGGCCGGTCGCGCCTTCGTGGCGGCGGGTCGTGAAGAAGGGATCGAACGCGCGACGCCTGATCTCGGCGCTCATCCCCGAACCATTGTCGGCAAAGACCACCTCGACATGATCGGGCCCTGCGGCGCGCACGGTCAGCTCGACACCACCTCCGCCGCCGTCCGTAAACGCATGCGCGATGACATTGAACGCCAGATTGGTCAACACCTGCCCGTAAGGACCGGGATAGCTGTTCATCCGAAGGTCCGGCTCGCATGATGCATTCAACAGGATACCGCGCTCCTCAAATTCGGGACGCAGGTTGACGAGGATCCGTCCGGTCAACTCGCCGACATCGAACTCACGCCGCTCGGATTGATCGTCATCGGCCGCGACCTGCTTGAACGCGCTCACCAGTTCGGCCGCGCGATTGAGGTTTGTCACGAGCTGGTTCGACGCATCGTTGATCGCAGCGACGAACTCGGTCAGCGTCGAACGGCGGAGGCCGCCGCGCGCGGCTTCCGCTGCAAAGCGCTCGGTCCTGCGCTGAAGCGACGACGCTACCGTCAGGCTGATGCCGACGGGATTGTTGACCTCGTGGGCGACGCCCGCGACCATCCGTCCAAGCGCGGCAAGCTTCTCGGCCTCGACCAGCGAAGCCTGGGCCTCGCGCAGATCGCGCAGCGCGTCCTCGGCCGCGTCGCGGGCCTGGCGAAGCGCTTGCTCGTTGCGCTTCCGTTCGGTGATCTCCTCCGCCGCGACATTGATGGCGACGATCTGGCCGCTTGGTGCGCGCAGCGGGTGCCAATACGTCACCCAGAAACGCTCATCGACCTGATCGGCCCGCTGACCGGCGACTTCGATGCCGATCACCGGTTCGCCGGTCTCCATGATCGACCGCACGATCCGCTCGACCGAGTCGGCCAGCGCCGGCACGCAATCCCTGACGGTACGTCCGAGATGGTACTCGACGGACAATCCGCATATCTCGGTAAGGCGTTGATTGATCTGCAGATACCGGCAGTCTGGCGATAGGCATGCCAAGCCGATCGGCGCTGTGTCGTAGACCAGCTGCAGCGCCGGCTGTGGGAACAACATGACGGCCGCTGGTTCGCCCCCCGGCCTCACATTCGCAGTATTCGACACCATGCCTTCCCCTGCTGCCAAGAGGGTGAACTCCCGCAGGCCCCGACTCGTTCCCACCATCGGAACCGATTCAACGATTTCTTCTCGGCCTGGTGGCTCGCTCCGGCGGTTTGCAACCCGCAGGAGAGTGGTCATCAAGAATGGTGGCGAGACGTGGAAACGGGTGACCGCAGCACGCACCGGAAACCGACATGGCTCGTCGAGGCATCAATCGCTTCGGCGTGCCGCGCGGCGGGACGATAGCGGCGACTGTAGTTCGGCGCGGAGAGATGCGAGCCGCCCTTGAGCACCTTGCGCGGAATGCGGGCCCGCGGGCGCGCCGGATCGTAACTGGCCTCCTTGCGGCCGCCGACCGGATTGTGCGGAACGCCATGCTGCGCGTCGGCTTCGTGGTGTGCCGACCACCAATCGGTCGTCCACTCCCAGACGTTGCCGATCATGTCGTAGACGCCATAGCCGTTCGACGGGAATGCCGTCACCGGCGAGGTGCGGTCATAGCCGTCCTCGCACAGGTTCTGGACCGGGAAATTGCCCTGCCAGGTGTTGGCCACGTGCACGCCGCCGGGCATCAAGGCGTTGCCCCAGGCGTATTCCTCATCCTCAAGCCCGCCACGCGCGGCGAATTCCCATTCCGCTTCCGTCGGCAATTCCTTCCCGACCCATTTCGCGTAGGCCAATGCGTCGGCGTAGGTGATGTGCACGACCGGATGACTGCCGAGCACGTTGATGTGGGTCTTGGGGCCGTATGGATGGCGCCAGTTGGCGCCGGGCACGAACGTCCACCACTGGCTGGTGTCGCGCAAATCGCGCACCCGCCGCGGCGCCGTGAAGACGAGCGAGCCGGCCAGACGCATGTCCGGCGGTGCGTCCGGATCGTTCGCGGGACCGGGCGGAATCTCCGCCGCGGTGATGTGGCCGGTGGCGAGCACGAACTCGCGGAACTGCCAATTGGTGATCGGTGCACGGTCGATCCAGAAACCGTCGACCCTTACGCGATGCGATGGCGCTTCTTCGGGGTAGTGATGGTCTGATCCCATCCGGAACGCACCGCCGGGAATCCAGACCATGTCCTCGGTCCTGATATCATCCGGCTGAAAGCTACTGCACTCGGTCCCTGCCCGAAACATGGCGCCAGCTTTGCGCGGTGTCGCGCCCCTTCCGGTTCGAGCGCCGCCAGCCCAGCGGCAACCACAGTTGAGCCCCTTTTCTTGTCGTGCGCGCAGGCTGCGATAGGCACAGCCGACTCTATGGCGCGTGATGCGGTCCAACCCGACCTGATCGCGTGCCTGCTCTGGTTGAGGATCAAACGATAGACCAACTCCGCATGCCTGTGATGTGCAGATTGTGCCAATTTTCGGCAAGCTCGCTCTCCGCCGCCACGCCAACCCGGCGATGCACCCGGCTCTTCGCGTTCGCAAAAAGGCTTTGACGAAAGCTCAGCGAAAATTGTTGCCGCATGCGCGCCATCACGAAACCCGAATCGCGACCACAAATCGGTGTCAGGGTGTGGCAGGAACTTCGCCGTCTCCGGCTTGTTGTCGGGAGCGACACTGCCCCACCGCGCGTGGGGGAAGCGAAGATGGCGCAACGTCTTTCGGTAAACATCTCCAACCTTGATGGCTTCGAGGGCATGCATCAAGGCGTCAAGGGCAGCCATGTCGACGTCATGCAGATCGGACGTGGCAGGCTGCGCGGGACCCTGTCTCATGTCGGCATCGGGGATTTCTCGCTGAGCATCGGCTCGTTCAATCTCGGCCTGCGCACGCAGCGTATTTCGAGCGACGACCGGCTGATCGTCGGAATGCTGCTTGATGCCGAAGACCGCGTCACGCACTGGTCGTTCGACATGCGTCCGTCCGACGTCCTGGTGATCCCGCCGCTGGTCGAGCATGACGGGATCTTCCATGGCGCATCCACCTATGCAGCGGTCCGGCTCGATCTCTCGCATCTCGGCTCCGTCTTCGGCGGCGACGCGCGGCTCAGCGATCCCACGCATTGGCTGCAAAAGAACTACTATCGCGCCAAGGATGAGATCGGCATGGTCGCAGCCCGCCGGCTGCCCCAGATCATTTCAAATCTCGCGCGGCACGAGTCGGTATTTTCGGATGATGCGGCCGAATTCTGGAAGCGCGCCATCGTCGACTGCATGACCGGCACCATCCTCAATTCGCTGCCGCCGGACGACCGCGGCCATCTGCCGTCGGCGATGAAGCTCGTTCGCCGTGTCGAGGAATATCTCGATACGGTGGGCCCAAGGCCGGTGCATATCTCCGAGATCTGCGCCGAATTCAGCCTGTCGCGGCGCGGACTTCACCGCGCCTTTCACGAAGTGTTCGGCATCGGCCCCGTGACGTTCCTGCGCCACAAGCGCCTTTGCGCCATCCATTCCATGCTGAGGGAAAGCATGCCCGGAGAAGTCACCGTCGGCGAAGTCGCGATGCAGCAGGGCTTCATCGAGCTCGGACGGTTCGCCCAATATTACCGAAGCCTGTTCGGCGAGTACCCGTCCGAGACGCTGCGCGGCAAGCGCGCGGTCGGACTGTTGCCGTCCGCAGCAGCATTCGCCGAGTGATCGGCGCTGCTACGCGTGCAATAGCGTCACTCCACCAGCAGCACGTCGACGGCAACGTTCAGCTTCTGCTTGCGCGAGCCGACGATGATGCCGTCGATCGGCGAGACGTCGGAGAAATCGCGGCCGACCGCGAGGATGATGTGATCGTTCTCGACCAGGAGATCGTTGGTCGGATCAAAACCGATCCAGCCGAGCTCGACGCCACACCACACCGAAACCCAGGCATGTGTCGCGTCAGCTCCTTGCAAGCGCGGCTGTCCCGGCGGAGGGACGGTGCGCAGATAGCCGCTGACATAGGCTGCAGGGAGGCCGAGGCCGCGGAGGCCTGCGATCATCACATGGGCAAAATCCTGGCAGACGCCATGGCGTTTCTCGAACACTTCCGTTAGCGGCGTCGAGATCACGGTGGCCTTGGAATCGTACTTGAAGTCGCCGCGGATGCGGCGCATCAGGTCTGCGGCACCGGCGAGGATGCCGCCTCCTCGCGGAAAGCTTGCGGAGGCGTAGGCCGTGAGCGGACCGAGCACCGGCACCAGCGCGCTCGCGAAGACGTAGCCGATCGGCGAGGATGGTCCGAGGCTCGTCGCCTCGAACGCGATGTCGCGCACGCTCTCCCAGGCTAGGCTCGGCGCGGTGCGGCCGGGTGCATGGCGCGAGACCGCGACGCGCGAGCGCGAGTCGATGCGCAAGTTGCGATGCGCGCTCTCTATCAGGATGCTTTCGGTGTGCGTGCCGAAGAAGTCGCGCCGCGTCGTGCGCTCCGCGGGCCGCGGCCTGATCTCGACGCTGTGGGAAATCAGCTCCTGCCCGTTGCCGTTTTGCGGTTCCAGCCGCAGCGAGCATCGCGCAAAACTGACCGGGCTTTCGTAGAAATAGGTGGTGACGTGCCTGATATCGTAGATCACGCGAGGCCCGTCAGCTTCTCCGGCCGGCTCGCATTGGGTCCGTGCGGGAAGTAATGCAGCCCGATGGCGTCGGCGAGATTGAGCAGGTCCTGCTCCAGCGAGAACAGCGTTTTTACGTCGAGCGTCTCGGCTTCTGCGGTCGCCAGCATCGCCTGCAGCGCGACCGCGAGCCGCTGCGGACGCTCGATCATCCCGTATTCCTTCAGGCTCGGCAGCGCCGCGATGTGTTCGTTGAGGCTTTCGACCTGGAACGCGACCGAGCGCGGGTTGTAGGTATCGAGCACCGCGAGATCGCGCACCGGCGCGAGAACCGGCGTCAGCAAATAGCGAGAGCGGTAGGTGATCTGGCAATCGACGAGCGTCAGCAGAATGTCGAGGTCTTCGTCACCAGCCTCGTCATAAGCAAACTGCCGCGCGAAGCGGGTGGTGTTGATGGCGCGCTCGGCGCGACGGCCCATATCGAGGAAGCGCCAGCCGGCGGCGCGGTTCATGTTCTCCTGCGCGAGGCCCGCGAAGCTCGCCAGTTCCTGCAGCGTCAATTCGGCCGCGCTGATGACGCCATCGTCGTCCTCGACCTCCTCGCCGAGCCGGTCCACCATCTCGGTGATGACCTGCCAGGCATCCGGCGACAGCCGCTCGCGCAGCGAGGTGGCGGTGCGCTGCGCCGAGCGAACCAGCGACAATGCCGAGCCGAAACGCTGCTCGCTCTGCAACGCTTCGGCCACGACTCTGGCCGGGTTCGCCCGCGCCGTCTGCGAACTCGCGCCCCAGGCCACCAGCATGCGCTGGATGCGCTCCACCGAATGCAGGTTGGACGCGCCGCCCACATTCGACCTTGCGGGATCGCGCATCGGCGAGCCGAGCGCGCGGATCAATCGCAGCGTCGCTTCGGCGCGTTCGAGATAGCGGCCGAGCCAGAACAGATTGTCGGCGGCACGGCTCGGCAATACGCCGGCGATGCGGCGGATGCGCACAGTATCGCCGGCAGGCAACAGGCTCGCGGTCGAGACCGCTTTTTCCGACACCACCCAGACATCCGCGGCGCGCGCGCCGTCGCCCATCGACACCGCGCGGGCATCCGCCTGTTCGGCGATCCGACAGAAGCCGCCGGGCAGGATCGTCCAGCCATGCGGCGTGGCCGCGGCGAAGACGCGCAGCACAAACGGGCGCGGCGTGAGCTGGCCGTTCTCCCACACCGGCGTGGTCGACAGCCGCACCAGTTCCTGGCCGACAAAGTCGATGCCGCGCTCGGCGATCGCGTTCTGCAGCCGTTCACGTTCGCTCGGCGACAACTCGCCCGCGAGCACAGGGCCATGGCCGCCAAAGCCCGGAACACCCCTGCCATAGGCGCTTTCAATTGCGAAATCATCGAGCCGCGACAGCACCTGTTCGCGCGCGGCTTTCTGGCCGCACCACCAGGTCGCGATATGCGGCATCTCCAGTTCTTCGCCAAGCAAGCGCCGGCAAAGGCTTGGCAGGAAACCGAGCAGCGCCCGCGCTTCGAGCACACCCGAACCGGGCATGTTGGTGACCACTACACCGCCCTTGCGCAGCACCTCGATCAGGCCTGGCACGCCGAGATGCGAGGAGGCGTTGAGCTCGAGCGGATCAAGCCGGTTGGAATCGACCCGGCGCAGCAGCACGTCGAGCCGCTTCAATCCGGCAACGGTGCGGATATGGACACGGTCGCCGCTGACGGCGAGATCGTCGCCTTCGACCAGCAGGAAACCGAGATAGCGCGCCAGCGTCGCGTGCTCGAAATAGGTCTCGTTGAATGAGCCCGGCGTCAACAGACCGATCCGCGGCTCGTCGCGATCGGCGCTGGCGCGCAAGCCGTCGCGGAACGCCTCGAAGAACGGCGCGACGCGCTCGACATTCATCGACTTGTAAAGGCCGGCAAAAGCGCGCGACAGCACCAGGCGATTTTCCAGCGCATAGCCGGCGCCCGACGGCGCCTGCGTACGGTCGCCGAGCACCCACCAGCGACCGTCCGGGCCCCGGCCGACATCGGCTGCATAGAGGTGGAGGTAGCGGCCCCCCGGCGGCTTGATGCCGGCGACGGCGCGCAGATATTCGCTGCTGCCCGCAATCGCGGCGGCGGGGATCGCGCCATCAGCGACCAGACGTCCCTCGCCATAGATGTCGCGCAGGATCATTTCGTGCAGCTGCGCGCGCTGCGTGATGCCGGAGACCAACTGCCGCCAGTCGGCGTCATCGATAATCAGCGGCAGGTGGCTCAGCGGCCACAGCCGGTCGGAGGTGTCGCCAGGCGCGCGGTAGGTGACACCAGCGTCGCGCAAATGGCGATCGGCGGCGGCGAAGCGCCGCTCGATCTCGGCCGGCGAAAGCGCGGCGAAGGCATCGAAGAAGCGGGTCCAGACCGGGCGCGGACTGCCGTCCGGGCCGATATATTCGTCGGGAATGCCGGGCAGCCGCGCATAGTCGCGCGACCACTGCGCCATGCGGCGCTGGGCCGGGCGGCCCCTGTTCTCCTGACTGTGATCCTGGCCAGTCGCCATGTCGACTCCCTGACCCCAGAGCTTCGGTTCTGATTGAATCAGAACCGAAGCTCTAGATTCGATTCCTGTCTTGACGCGTTTTCTTCACGCGAACCGCTGTCCACTTCGCTCGAAAACGCTCTAGATCAATGCAGGAGCGGCGTCCGCAAGTCGAGCGTCAACGGGAATTCAATTGTGCGTTCCTCCGGCGGCGGCTCGATCCGGCCGGGAGTATGGCCGTGATCCTGGAAGCGGGCCAGCCGCCGCGCCTCGGCTTCGTAGGAATTGACCGGCTTGGTCTCGTAACTGCGACCGCCGGGATGGGCGACATGGTAGACGCAGCCGCCGAGCGAACGGCCGTTCCACGTGTCGATCAGGTCAAAGGTCAGCGGCGCATGAACGGGGACGGTCGGATGCAGGCCGGAAGCCGGCTGCCAGGCCTTGAAGCGGACGCCGGCGACCGCCTCGCCCGAGCGGCCGGTCGCCGTCATCGGCATCCGCCTGCCGTTGCAGGTGATGACGTGACGGCCCTCGACAAAGCCTGAGGCCTTGACCTGTAACCGCTCGACCGAGGAATCGACATAGCGGACGGTGCCGCCGGCAGAACCTTCCTCGCCCAGAACATGCCACGGCTCGAGCGCCTGCCGGAGTTCCAGCGCGACGCCGCCATGATGGACATGGCCGAACATGGGGAAGCGGAATTCGAGCTGCGCCGTGTACCATTCCTGCGAGAAATCGTAGCCGGACAGCCTAAGGTCGGCGAGCACGTCCAGAAAATCTTCCCAGAGGAAATGCGGCAGCATGAAGCGGTCATGCAGCGTCGTACCCCAGCGCACGAATTTGCCCTGTTGCGGCTCGCGCCAGAGTTTCGCGATCAGCGCGCGGATCAAAAGCTGCTGCGCGAGCGACATCCTGGGATCGGGCGGCATTTCGAGCGCGCGGAATTCGACCAGGCCGAGCCGGCCAGTCGGCCCATCAGGCGAATAGAGCTTGTCGATACAGATTTCGGCACGGTGAGTATTGCCGGTGATGTCGACAAGGATATGACGGAAAAGCCGGTCCGCCAGCCATAGCGGCGCTTCGACGCCTGCCGGCGGCACATGGGCAAGCGCGATCTCGAGTTCATAGAGCCCGTCGTGGCGCGCTTCATCGATGCGCGGCGCCTGGCTGGTCGGGCCGATGAACATGCCGGAGAACAGATAGGACAGCGACGGATGCCGCTGCCAATACAGCACGAGGCTCTTCAACAGATCGGGCCGGCGCAGGAACGGCGAATCCTGCGGGTTGCTGCCGCCGACCACAATGTGGTTGCCGCCGCCAGTGCCGGTGTGGCGGCCATCGATCAGGAAACGGTTGGCGCCGAGCCGCACTTTCGCGGCGTCCTCATAGAGGCCGAAGGTGATATCGACCGCATCGCGCCAGCTTTGTGCCGGCTGGATGTTGATCTCGATCACGCCGGGATCGGGGGTGACCTTGATAACCTCGATGCGGGGATCGAACGGCGGCCCATAGCCCTCGACATGGACGGGCAGCTGCAGTTCTTCGGCGGTCGCCTCGATCGCCGCGATCAGTTCGAGATAGTCGTCGGCCTTCTCGACCGGCGGCATGAAGGCGCACAGGGTGCCGTCGCGGATTTCGATCGACATCGCCGTGCGCACCGGAGGCGGCTCCGGGAGGTCCTCCAGCAGACGCTTCAATTCCTCATCGAAGTCTGGCAGACGGTCGCGCGGCGCCATCGGATCGATCTCGATGATGTAGGGATAATCTTCCGGCAGGACGTGCTCGAGCGAGGCGATCGGCAGCCGCAGGCCGAGCGGGGAATCGCCCGGCGACAGGAACAGATGGCTGCGTCGGATCTTCCAGTGCTCGCTGCGCCAACGGGCGCGCACGCCGGCAAGCGGACTGAAGCGCTGGATCGGCAGCACGTATCCTTTTGGCGTCGTCAGTCCCTGATCGAACACCCGCGCCAAGCGCGAGCGCTCCTCCGGATCGGACAGCTTCGAATTTTCGGGGCTGACATTGGCGGGAAGCGCGGCTTCGCGCTCCATCCAATAGACGGTATCCTCGAACGCCGGCATGACGTAGTCGGCCGCCAGCGCGAGCTTCTGTGCCATGGTCACGGCGAAGCGTTCGGCGTCCTTGATCTGCGCTTTATGCGGGCTTTCGATCTTCGCGATCAGATCGGCATTCTTCCAGATCGGCACGCCGTCCTTGCGCCAGTAGAGGCCGAAGGCCCAGCGCGGCAGGCTTTCGCCCGGATACCATTTGCCCTGGCCGTAATGCAGCAAGCCGCCCGGCGCGAAACGATCACGCAGGCGGCGGATCAGATCATCAGCGAGCGCACGCTTGGTCGGACCGACGGCGGCGATGTTCCATTCCGGCGCTTCGAGATCATCCACCGAGACGAAGGTCGGCTCGCCGCCCATGGTGAGCCGCACGTCCTCCTTGTTCAGATCGGCATCGACCTGCTCGCCGAGCGCGTCGAGCCGCGCCCAGGATTGATCCGAGAACGGACGCGTGATCCGCGGCGCCTCGCGGATGCGCTTGACGCTCATCTCGAATGCGAAATCGACATTGGCGAAGCCGGCAGTGCCGGAGATCGGCGCAGCCGAGCGGTAGTGCGGCGTAGCCGCAACGGGGATGTGCCCCTCGCCCGTCAGCATGCCGGAGGTGACGTCGAAGCCGATCCACCCCGCACCCGGCAGGTAGACTTCGGCCCAGGCATGCAGGTCGGTGAAGTCGTTCTCGACTTCGCGCGGGCCCTCGACCGGATCGATATCGGGACGAAGCTGGATCAGATAGCCGGAGACGAAGCGCGCGGCGAAACCGAGATGGCGCAGAATCTGGATCAACAGCCATGCCGAGTCACGGCAGGAGCCCGCGCCGGCCGCCAGCGTCTGCTCCGGCGCCTGCACGCCAGGCTCCATGCGGATGACGTAGCGGATTTTCTTCTGCAGCTTGGCGTTGAGGTCGACCAGGAAATTGACGGTGCTGTCGGCCTCGCGCGGAATCTCCTTCAGGTAGGCTGCGAGCAGCGGCCCCGGCTCGATCGTTGCGAGATACGACGCGAGCTCGTTCTTGAGATCGCTCGTGTATTGGAACGGATAGGAGCTGGCGTAGGACTCGACGAAGAAATCGAACGGATTGATCACCGTCATCTGCGCGGTGAAATCGACTTCGATCTTGAGCTCGGTCGCCTTCTCCGGAAACACCAGCCGCGCCAGCCAATTGCCCTGCGGGTCCTGCTGCCAGTTCACGAAGTGATCAGGCGGCGTGACCTTGAGCGAATAGCTCAGGATCGGCGTGCGCGTATGCGGCGCCGGACGCAGGCGAACGGTCTGCGGCCCGAGGTCGATCGGTCGGTCGTACTTGTAATGCGTGACGTGATGCAGTGCGACGAAGATCGACACGGATGGCGGACTCCAGCAGCTTTTTTAAGCAGAACACTGGTTCCGGCCGACAGCAGCCACTAACAACGGGCACGGGTGCCTATGGGGCGGGCGAGTGGCGAGTGGCGAATAGAAGCGGAACGGCCCTATTCGCTACTCGCCACTCGCCATCTCACATCGTGGCTCCCAGCACCCACGGCGCGAACTCGGCGCCGCCGAAGTCGAAGCTCTCGCTCTTGGTCGGCTGTCCCGATGCCGTCTTCAGCATGAGGTCAAAAATGCGCTGGCCGCATTCCTGTACGGTCTCCTCGCCATCGAGGATGGTGCCGCAATTGACATCCATGTCGTCTTCCATGCGCTTGTACATGGGCGTGTTGGTGGCGAGCTTGATCGAGGGCGCGGGCTTGCAGCCGAACACGCTGCCGCGGCCCGTGGTGAAGCAGACCAGATTGGCGCCGCCCGCCACCTGCCCGGTCGCCGCGACCGGGTCGTAGCCGGGCGTGTCCATGAACACGAAGCCGCGCTTGGTCACCGCCTCGGCGTAGTGCAGCACGTCAACCAGATTGGTGCTGCCCGCCTTCGCCATCGCGCCCAGCGATTTTTCGAGGATCGTGGTGAGACCGCCGGCCTTGTTGCCGGGGCTCGGATTGGCGTTCATCTCGGCGCCTTCGCGCTGGGTGTATTCTTCCCACCAGCGCATCAGGCCGACCAGCTTCTCGCCGACCTCGCGGCTGACGGCACGCCGCGTCAAAAGATGCTCAGCGCCGTAGGTCTCAGGCGTTTCGGACAGGATCACGGTGCCGCCGTGCCGCACCAGGAGATCGCTGGCCGCGCCGAGCGCGGGATTGGCGGAGACGCCGGAATAGCCGTCGGAGCCGCCGCACTGCAGCGCCACCGTGAGTTCGCTCGCGGCAACCTTCTCGCGTTTGACCTTGTTGGCGTCGGCGAGCGCTTCGCGCACGAAGGCGACGCCGGCTTCCACGGTTTTGCGGGTGCCGCCGACTTCCTGGATGTCCATCGCGCGCAGCCGCCCGGCAAGTTTCTGCTCCTGCATCAGGCCGCCGATCTGGTTCACTTCGCAGCCGAGACCGAGCACGATCACAGCGGAGAAATTCGCATGCCGCGCGTAGCCGCCGAGCGTACGGCGAAGCAGCGCCAGCGGCTCGTCCTGGGTCATGCCGCAGCCGGTCTTGTGGGTCAGTGCAACGACGCCGTCGACATTCGGAAAATCGGCCAGCGGGTTGTCGCCGGTGAACGGATTCTTCTTGAAGACGTCAGCGACGAGGCCAGCTACATGAGCGCTGCAATTCACCGAGGTGAGGATGCCGATATAGTTGCGCGTCGCTATGCGACCGTCGGGACGTCGGATGCCGTCGAAAGTAGCCGGCAGATCGAAATTCGGCACCGGCTTCACGTCGACGCCATAGGCATAGTCCTTGGCGAAATCGCCCATGCCGCAGTTCTGGGTGTGGACGTGCTGGCCCGGCGCGATCGGTGCCGTGGCAAAGCCAATGATCTGGCCATAGCGCTTGATCGGCTCGCCCTCCGCGATCAGCTTGATCGCGACCTTGTGGCCGGCCGGGATGCGGTCGACGGTGGTGACGCCGCTTGCGACCTCAAGCCCCGGAGGCAGGCTCGCGCGCGCGATCAGCACGCTGTCATCGGGATGCAGGCGGATCACGGGTGCCGGGGCCATGGGGGGTCTCTCCTTGGGAGAGGCGAGTAGCTGGAGGGGGCGAATAGCGAATGGCGAGTAGCGAATAGGGTCGCTGTTCCCGCCTTGCTATTCCCTACTCGCTACTCGCCATTTCGCTATTCGCTCTCTTACGCTTTTCCGCCAGCTTCCTTGCGGGTCTGGTTCACCTGCATCTTGGCATAGGTCATCATCAATCCGCTCTCGTTCGAGAGCGTGACGAGCTTGAAGCCCATGTTGATCGCACGCGCCGCGCCTTCGGCGCCGCTGCAGTGGATGCCGGGATTGAGGCCGTGCTTGCCGCATTCCTTGATGATCTTCTCGTAGATCTTGAGGATTTCCGGCTCGTCGCGATCGAGCTTCGGCACCAGGCCGTAGGAGAAACCGAGATCGGACGGACCGATATAGACGCCGTCGATGCCTTCGACGTCGAGGATCGCTTCCATGTTCTCGACCGCGGTCCGCGTTTCCATCATCGGCAGCAGCACGATCTCGTCGTTGGCGGTCTGCTGGTAGGTGCCGGCCGAGCCATACATGCCGGAGCGGATCGGACCGTTGGAGCGCGTGCCCTTCGGCGGATACTTGGCATAGGAGACGAGGTTCTTGGCTTCCTGCGGCGTGTTGACCATCGGGCAGATCACGCCATAGGCGCCGCCGTCGAGCACCTTGCCGATGATCCCAGGCTCGTTCCAGGGCACGCGCACCATCGGCGTCACCGGATGGGCGTTCATCGCCTGGAAGCATTGCACCATCGACAGATAATCCTGCACGCCGTGCTGCAGGTCGACGGTGACGCTGTCGAAACCGCATTGCGCGATCACTTCGGCCGAAAAGCCCGACGGGATCGCCAGCCACGCGTTGACCACCGCTTTGCCCGACGCCCAGATTTGCTTGACTTTATTATTCGCCACTTTGCTTTCCTTCCCTTGTTGTCGGACCTCCCGTCATTGCGAGCGGAGCGAAGCAATCCATCTCACCATAAGCTGAAACATGGATTGCTTCGTCGCTATCGCTCCTCGCAATGACGGCAATTCGCAATGACGGTGCCCGTTAGCTTGTTGCCCGCTGGATGCTGACTTCGCTGACGCCGACTTCGCGCGCGGTGTTCACTATCGCCGCCCAGGTGTCGTCAGGCAAGGGGATGCCGTTCTTGGTGCGCTCGGCGCGGGTCTTCCTTTCGGGGTCACCCGGGATCAGCACTTTATCGGTGCCGGCAATCGGCTTGGTCTCGCGGATGAAGTCGACATAGCGCGAGATTTCGCCGTCGAAGAAATTGGCGGGATCGATCACCTTGGGGTCGATGTAGAAGGCCAGCATGCCGTTGGCAAAGCGCCGGTCCGGCGCGGTCGCGCCCGTTCCGGACAGGGCGCCGCCGAGCAGTTCGCAGATGAATGCCAGTCCCGATCCCTTGTGATCACCGAAGGCGCGGATCGCGCCGGTGCCCTTGGTGTGGTCGCGCGGCCCATCGGGCGTATACGTCCCATACAGCACGTGCGGGTCTTCGCTCAGGGTGCCGTCGGAATCGACCAGCGCGCCAACGGGCAGTTTCTTGCCGCCGCGGCTTGCGACCAGAACCTTGCCCTCGGCGACGATCGAGGTGGCGAAATCGAGCACGATCGGGTCCTGGCCCTGGCGCGGAATGCCGACGCAATAGGGCGCGGTCGACAGCCGCTTCTCGACGCCGCCGAACGGCGCAACCAGGAGCGAGCCCGCGGCATTGACGAAATGCACCGACACCAGCCCTTCGGCGGCAGCCATCTCCGCCCAATCGCCGACGCGGCCGATATGGCCGGCATTGCGCAGCGCAACCGCGGCAAGTCCTGCCTTCTTGCACTTCTCGATGCCGAGCTTGACCGCAACCGGCGCAACCGTCTGGCCGTAGCCGAACTTGCCGTCGACGACGGCGAGCGAAGGCGTATCGACCACGATCTCGGGAGTCTGGTTCGGGACCACCGAGCCCATCTTCTTCCAGCGGATATAGACCGGCACGCGGATCACGCCGTGGCTGTCGTGGCCGGTGAGATTGGCAGTCGTCAGATATGTTGCAATGCGACGTGCTTCCTCGGACGACGAGTCGGCGTGTGAAAAAACGTCTCCAACAAAATCAATGAGATTGTCGACCTTGATCGTCACCATGGATATGTCACTCGCTCCTTGGTTTGGAGCACGATCCTTCCGGCAAACCGGCTCCTCCGGATCATGCTTCTTAAGCGCTGGCCTTGGCGTGACCGCCGAGATAGGCCGCGGCGATGGCCTCGTTGCCCCACAATTCGTCGGGCTTGCCGCCAAGCACGATCCGGCCCGTTTCCAGGACGAAGCCGTGATCGGCAACCGAAAGTCCCATGCGCGCATTTTGCTCAACAAGCAAGACCGTGGTGTCTTTCCTGATCTGCGAAATGATGCGGAACACCGCCTGCACGATGACGGGCGCAAGACCCAGCGAAGGCTCGTCCAGCAGCAACAGCCGCGGCTTCGCCATCAGCGCGCGGGCGACGGCGACCATCTGCAACTGGCCGCCCGACAGCGTCCAGCCCAGCGCATCGGCGAAGGCGCGGATGTCCGGGAACAGGTCGAACATCGCATCGGCCTCGCGCGAGATCTGCGCCGACGAAGCCTTTCGGTTCGACGCGCCGAGCATGATGTTTTCCTTGACCGTGAGGCCCGGGAACACGCGCCTGCCCTCCGGCACATGCGAGATGCCGAGCCGGACGATCGATTCCGGCCCGAGGCCGGCGATCGACTCGCCGTCGAACAGGATTTCGCCGGACGTGGGCTTGGCAAGCCCCGAGATCGCGCGGAGCGTGGTGGATTTGCCGGCGCCGTTGGCGCCGAGCAAGGTCACCACCTGCCCGGCCTCGACGGCGATGGTGACGCCGCGCAGCGCTTCGATCTCGCCGTAGCGGACCACGAGATTGCGGATTTCGAGCAGCGGCATCATTCGCTCCCGAGATAGGCGGAGACGACATCGGGATGGCGCAGCACCGCCATGGATTCGCCGTCCGCGATGCGGCGACCGAAATTGAGCACGGTGATGTGCTGGGCGGCTTCGGAGACCAGCGTCATGTCGTGATCGATGATGAGGATGGTCAGCCCTTGCGCTGCGATGCGCTTGAGCAGCTCATGCAGTTCGAGCTTCTCAGTCGAGTTCAAGCCGGCAGCCGGCTCGTCGAGCAGCAACAGCGTCGGATTGGCGGCGAGCGCGCGCGCGATCTCGATCAGGCGCTGGTGGCCGTAGGAGAAGCTCGAGATCAGCTCGTTGGCGCGGTTGCCCAGACCGACGAAGGTCAGTGCCTCCATCGCCCGTTCGGTCAGCGCATCCTCGCCCTTCCCGATCATGCTGTTGCCGGGCCGCTCGGCGCCGATCTCGACATTCTCGAGCGCCGTCATCGAACGGAACAGGCGAATGTTCTGGAACGTGCGCCCGAGACCCGCAGCCGTGCGCCGATGCGGCGGCATGTGGGTGATGTCGGTGCCGTCGAGCACGATCCGGCCCGACGTCGCCTGATAGAGGCCAGAGAGAACGTTGAGCGTCGTGGTCTTGCCGGAGCCGTTCGGCCCGATCAGCGCGTGGACGCCGCCGCGTTTCACCGCAATGTCGACGCCATCGACGGCCTTCAGACCACCGAAGTGTTTGGAGAGGCCGGTCACCTCAAGCACGAACTCTCCGCCAACGGATGCGGGCTTCAATTGCAGCGCAGCCGCCACAGGCGGCGCCTTGGTGTGCGCGCGCCACCGGTTGAAAGCATCGGCGACGAAGCCCCAGATACCGTCAGGCATGAAGCGGATGATCAGGATCACGAACAGGCCGTAGATGGCCAGATAAAGCCCGGGCACGCTCTTGAGGAAACGCAGCCATTCCGGGATCAGGATCAACAGCCCGGTGCCGATCGCCGAGCCGACCGGCGAAGCGACGCCGCCTAGCAGCGACATGGTCAGGAACACGATCGATTCCGCGAACGAGAATTGATCCGGACTGACATAGGCGAAACCGCCGGCAAACAGGCCGCCTGCCAGACCGCCGAGCAGCGCGCAGAGCGCAAAGGCGTAGATCTTGGTGCGGAACACGTCGATGCCGTTGACGCCGGCCGCGAGCTCGTTGTCGCGCACGGCTCGCATCGCGCGGCCGAGCTTGGTGTCGGAGAGATGCCAGACCAGATAGCCGACGATCGCGAGCATGGCGACGCAGAAAGCAAGATAGCTCTGCGAGGTCTGGAACAGCTCCGGACGACGGATATTGGAGACGCCGTCGGGGCCATGCGTCAGCCAGATCGCGTTGATCATGACAAGCGTGACGATCTGCTGGAACGAGATCGTCACCATCGCAAGGTAATGGCCGCCGAGCCGCAGGGTCGACATGCCCAGGAACGCGCCCGCAAGCAGCGCGATCACGCAGCCGCCGACAAGGCAAAGCCAGAAGCTCAGATGCAGGTCGGTGGTGCCGAGGCCGACCGCATAGGCGCCGAGCCCGAAGAATGCTGCCTGTGCCAGGTTGATCTGGCCGCAAAGGCCGAGCACGACCGACAGGCCGAACACCGCGATCGAGAACGTCGTCGCCTGCAGCAGGATGTTGAGGACGTAGCCGTCGAATTGCAATTTGGCGGCAAGCACCACCAGGATCGCCACGCCAATGAAGAAGGGCGAATGCCGGATCAGCAGCGGCTTCGAATGAACGGCAGGTGTCGGGATCGACATGTTGTCGCTTGGGGCGCTCATGCTTTCTCCGCCACACGTTCGCCGAAGATGCCCTGCGGCCGGAAGATCAGGAAGGCGACCAGCACCAGGAAGGCGAAGCCGTCCTTATAGGGAACCGAGATGTAGGCCGCGCCGAAAGTCTCGATGACGCCGAGCGCTAGCCCGCCGATGATGGCGCCGGCGACGTCGCCGAAGCCGCCGATAATGGTGGCCGCGAACGCCTTCAGCGCGATCGTCGAGCCCATCTGGATCGAGACGAACAGCACCGGCGCGACCAGGATGCCGGCGAGACCGCCGAGCACGGCGGAATAGATGAAGGTGATCATGATCATGGTCGAGACGGAAATGCCGAGCAGCGAGGCCATTTCCTTGTCCTGCGAGGTCGCCTGCAATTTCTTGCCGAGCAGCGTCTTCTCGAAGAACCAGTAGTTGAAGAACACGAGCGCGATCGTCACCGCGATGATCAACAGATACTGGCTATCGAGATAAACAGGACCGAGCTGGATGCCGGGCGTATCGAACCATCCCTGCAGCACCTGCGGCTGCGGACCGTAGATCGCCAGCACCGAATTTGCGAGCAGGATCGAGGCGCCGATGGTGGCGATGATCACAGGCAGGAAGGTGCGGTGGCGCAGCGGATAATAGACGCCGAGATTGAAGATGACGCCGAGCAGCGCCATGCCGCCAAGCGCGAGCAGGAACGACAGCCAGTAGGGCCAGCCGAGATCGACGGAGAACACCACCATCAGATAGGCCGCGACCATGGAGAATTCGCCTTGCGCGAAATTCACCACGTTGGTGGCGCGGAAGATCAGCACGAAACCAAGCGCGACCAGCGCGTAGACGGCCCCGATGCCGATACCGGTAAACAGCAGTTGAAGGACGAGATCCATGACAAGCTTCGGTTAAGAGGAACCAGAGAATTCGCCGACAGGCTTTCGGCCTCTCCGTGGAGAACGAAGAGGCCGAAAACGTGGTCAATCGTTGAATTCAATGTGCTTGTCGAAAACGATATTTCCCTTGTCGTTTTTCACGATGTTATAGCCGTGCAAACCGTCGCCGTTCTGGTCGAAATTATACTCGCCTTCGGCGCCGGGGAATTTCTTGATCGACAGGATCGCCTCACGGATTTTTGCAGGCTCGGTCGAGCCGGCCTTGTTGATCGCCGCTGCCAGCACGGTGACCGCGTCATAGGGCCAGGAGCTCTGGTTATCCGGCGCGACCTTGACCGCATCACGATAGAGCTTGCCGAACGCCTTGGAAGCTTCGCTGGAATCTTCCGCGTAGTCCGCAACACCGTAGGTATTGTACAGCGCAGGTCCGGCGAGCTTCAGCGCGGTGATATTGACGATCGAGGGCGAGCCGACCCAGGGAATGTTGACGCCGAGTTGGCGCAATTGCCGGGCAAAGATGCCGAGGTCGTTTTCGAAGGTGAAGTAGGAACCAAGGATATCGGCGCCGGACTGCTTGATCGCGAGCACGACCGGGGTGAAATCCTGGCTCTGGTTGGCATAACCCTGGTCGAGCACGGGCGGGGAGCCGAGTTTTTCCAACGCAGCGGTCAGGGCCTTGCCGCCTGCGGTGCCGAAAGCGTCGGTCGAATGCAGCACGGCCCATTTCTTCTTGCCGAGCGTATTGACGCCATACTCGGCGATGACGCGCCCGGAATAGCTGTCATTCGGACGGAAGCGGAACAGCCACTGATTGCCCATGTGAGTGAGGTTCGGATCGGTTCCCCCGATCATCACCGGCTTGCCAAGCTTGAGCACGTCGGGCGCCATGGCGTGCACCTGGGTCGACCGGATCGAACCAAGGAAGCCGACGATGTCGGATTGCGCAGCCAGCTTGGAGAAGGCCAGCACGATGCCGGGATTGGTGGTCTGATCGTCCTCCACGATCAGCTCGGCCTGCTTGCCGAGGATGCCGCCAGCCTTGTTGACGGCTTCAAGTGCGAGCTTCGCACCCTGGATGGCGTAGCGGCCGGATTCGGCGGCGGGACCTGTCACAGGCGCGCACATGCCGATCTTGATCGTGGCGCCCTGCGCTCTTGCGCCGGTAATGACGTGGGGGGCGGCAAGGCCGGCGACGATACCGGCCGCGAAATCGCGTCTCGTCAGTTTCATCAGTTTCTCCCTGAGGCCGGGCGTCTTCGTCGGCCCTTCTTGCTGTTGGCGATCCCCAACGGGGCGCGAACCGCGTGCGTACTTACGGGCTCTCCGTCTCGGAGTAAATTGATATTGCGGTGTTTTCGACTAACGATGCAGATGCATCGTTATTTGCGCGCATCAAGAAAGATTAATGCCGACGAGATCATGACTATTGGGGCAAATTCCGCGAACTTGACAATTCCTTTGTGCTCAAACGATGTGCAGGAAAGGCGAGCTATGCATCCCAGCACATATCATCATGCAAATTTTGCATTTACTGATCTGCCTCGATCATTCCTCTTCCGCGCCTGACAAGCCCGCCAGGCTTTCTTCAAGCGCACCCAGCATGGCCTGCAGTTCGGCGAGCTTGCGCACGCCGTACCGTTTCGTAATCGCGGCGTAGATCGCTTCCGACGTCGGCGCGACCGCTTCGATCAGCTTCAATCCCTTCGGCGAGATCGACACCACGCCGCGACGCAGGTCCGCCTCCGCCGAACGGCGCTCGATCAGCCCGCGCGCCTCGAGGTCGCGCAGGATGCGCGACAGGCTTGGACCAAGCAGAAAGGCGAGCCGCGCGAGGTCGGTGACCTCGACCGCCTCCACCGAGGTGAGCGCGCGCAGGATGCGCCATTGCTGCTCGGTAAGCCCGTGATGACGCAGGGAGGGACGAAACTGCCGCATCACGGCCTCACGCGCGCGCAGCAGCGACATCGGCAGCGAGCGCGAGAATTCACGCATCGGCCCACGACGCCCCGCCTCTGCTGCCGCGCGCGGCCGCGAACCGTTCAATGATGATTTCTTATCTGTCATCGCCTATCTTTTGCAACGCAACAACGCCGCAAACCAATTTACGCCGATACGCTTAACATGTTAATCATCCCCGCGCACCAGGAGCGATCCACCATGCCGCATTTCACCATCGAATATTCGGCCAACCTGGATTCCCGCCTCGACATGGGCGAAGTCGTCGAGCGCGTGCGCAAAGCGGCGGTCGAGACCGGCATCTTCCCGCTCGGCGGCATCCGCGTTCGCGCCATCAGATGCGAACACTATGCGATCGCCGACGGTCGAAACGATTACGGCTTTCTCGACATGGTGCTGCGGCTCGGCGAAGGCCGCGATCTTGCGACCCGCAAGAAGGCGGGAGATCATATCTTCAACGCGCTTTCGACTCATCTCGACCCGGTGTTCGCGGGCGGCAAATTCGCGCTGTCGTTCGACATGCAGATCAACGACAAGGAGACAAGCTGGAAGCGCAACAACATCCACGATGCGCTGAAGGTGGAGGCCGTCAATGGATAAAGCAGTGCCGAAATCGGCCGAACTGTTCCAGGCCAACCGCGACCGCGCCGCTCCGCTGCTCGCGAAGCTGAAGGCGGAAGGTATCGGCCATATGATCGACGGCAAGACGGTGCCGTCGATCTCCGGGCAAACGTTCGAGACGAAGTCGCCGATCGACGGTGCTGTGCTGGCAACCGTCGCGCGCGGCAATGCCGAGGATATCGATCGCGCGGCGACCGCGGCCGCCCTCGCCTTCAAATCCTGGCGCGACATGCCGGCCGCGATGCGGCGCAAGCTGCTCAATCGCGTGGCCGACGCGATCGAGGATCATGCCGACGATATTGCCGTGCTCGAATGCATCGACACTGGACAGGCGCATCGCTTCATGGCGAAAGCCGCGATCCGCGCGGCCGAGAATTTCCGCTTCTTCGCCGACAAATGTGCTGAGGCGCGAGACGGCCTCAATATGCCGAGCGACGAGCACTGGAACATCTCTACGCGGGTGCCGATCGGGCCGGTCGGCGTGATCACGCCGTGGAACACGCCGTTCATGCTGTCGACCTGGAAGATCGCGCCCGCGCTCGCCGCCGGCTGCACGGTGGTGCACAAGCCCGCGGAGTGGTCCCCGGTGACGGCCGATCTCCTGACCAAGCTGGTGAAGGAAGCAGGCGTGCCCGACGGCGTGCTCAACTCCGTGCATGGCTTCGGCGAGGAGGCCGGCAAGGCGCTGACCGAACATCCCGCGATCAAGGCGATCGGCTTCGTCGGCGAGAGCGCGACCGGATCTGCGATCATGGCCCAGGGCGCCCCGACGCTGAAGCGCGTGCACTTCGAACTCGGCGGCAAGAACCCGGTGATCGTGTTCGAGGACGCCGATCTCGAGCGCGCGCTCGATGCGGTCGTGTTCATGATCTACTCGCTGAACGGCGAGCGCTGCACCTCCTCGAGCCGGCTCCTGGTGCAGGAGAGCATCGCGGAACAGTTCATCGAGAAGCTCACCGCGCGGGTGAAGGCGCTGAAGGTCGGACATCCCCTCGATCCCGCGACCGAGATCGGGCCGCTGATCCATGAGCGGCATCTGGCGAAGGTCTGCTCCTATTTCGACGTCGCGCGGCAGGAAGGCGCGACGATCGCGGTCGGCGGCAAGCCGCATGATGGACCCGGCGGCGGGCATTATGTGCAGCCGACGCTCGTCACTCGCGCGCATTCCAAGATGCGGGTGGCGCAGGAAGAGGTGTTCGGACCGTTCCTCACCGTCATCCCGTTCCGGGACGAGAGCGACGCGGTCGAGATCGCCAATGGCGTGCAATATGGCCTCACCGGCTATGTCTGGACCGGCGACATGGGCCGCGCCCTGCGGGTGGCGGATGCGCTCGAAGCCGGCATGATCTGGCTGAATTCGGAAAATGTCCGGCACCTGCCGACACCGTTCGGCGGCATGAAATCATCCGGCATCGGCCGTGACGGCGGCGACTATTCATTCGACTTCTACATGGAAACCAAGCACGTCTCGCTGGCGCGCGGGACGCATAAGATACAGAGACTGGGCGTCTGATGGCCGCCATCGCTGGATCAACAATCGCGGTGCCCCACCTCTCCCATAGGGAGAGGTCGAACTTCGCGCGCAAGCGAGAAGTTCGGGTGAGGGGTTACGCTCCATCGAGGGACCTGAACCCCTCACCCGGCGCTACGCGCCGACCTCTCCCTATGGGAGAGGTGCAACACGAGCTCGCTTAGTCATCCCGGGAAACATCGATGCCTGTTCCGCAGCATGTCTTCGATCCGCCGTTCAACATCATCCGCTGCAGCCACGTCGTACTCGATGTGACCGACCTCGATGCCAGCCGCGCGTTCTACGAGACCACGGTCGGGCTGCATGTCGAGGACGCGGACGACAAGACTGTCTACTTCCGCGGCTCCGAGGAGCACCAACATCACTCGCTGGTGCTGCGCAAGGCGCAAGAGGCAGCCTGCGGCCGGCTCGGCTTCAAGGTCGGCAAGGACGACGATCTCGACAAGGCGGCGGCGTTCTTCTCCGAAAACGGCATCAATTATCGCTTCGTCGATCAGCCGTTTCAGGGTCGCACCCTGCAGTTCTCCGATCCCTTCGGCTTCCAGCTCGAGCTCTATGCGACGATGGAGAAGCGCCCGCACCTCTTGCGCCGCTACGACCTCTACAAAGGCTGCCATCCGCAGCGGCTCGATCATTTCAACGTCTTCGCCGCCGAGTTGCAGGACACCATCGATTTCTACGCACGGCTCGGCTTCCGTCTCACCGAATATGGCGAGGAGGACGGCCCGAACGGGCGCATTGCCGCGGCATGGATGCATCGCAAGGGCAATGTGCATGACCTCGCCTTCACCAACGGCAAGGGCCCTCGCCTGCACCATTTCGCCTATTGGGTGCCGACGGCAATGAACGTGTTGCATCTCTGCGACGTGATGGCCTCCAGCGGTTTCCTGAAGAATATGGAACGCGGGCCCGGCCGCCACGGCATTTCCAATGCGTTTTTCCTCTATGTCAGAGATCCCGACGGCCATCGGCTCGAGCTCTACACCAGCGACTATTTCACGGGAGATCACGATCACGAACCGCTGCGCTGGTCGCTGAAGGACCCGCGGCGACAGACCTTGTGGGGTGCGCCCGCCCCGCTTTCCTGGTTCGAGCAAGGCTCGCCGTTCACCGGACAGGCGGTGCGCGAGCCGCTGTTCGTTGCCGACGTCACGATTGCCGATTGAGCGAGCCGATGTCTTCACCTCGTCTCGCCACCTATGCGATCGACGGCATCACGCGCTATGGCGCCGTGACCGACAGCGGCATCGTCGATCTCTCGGCACGCTTTGCGAAGGAATTTCCGACGCTGCGCGAGGCGATTGCCGCTGGCGCGCTGATGCGGCTCGTGGACGACGCCGTGCGGCGTTCGCCGGATCATTCGCTCGACGTTGTCACCTGGCTGCCGCCGATCCCCTCGCCGGAGAAGATCATCTGCATCGGCGTCAACTATCCGGATCGCAACGCCGAGTACAAAGATGGCAGCGACGCACCGAAATATCCGAGCATGTTCCTGCGCACGCCGCGATCCTTCGTCGGTCACGAAACGCCGCTGGTCCGGCCGCGCGCGTCCGCACAGCTCGACTACGAGGGCGAGCTGGCGCTCGTCATCGGCAAGGCTGGCCGGCATATAGCGGAGAGCGCAGCGCTTGGTCACATCGCCGCGATCACGCTGTGCAATGAAGGCACGATCCGCGACTGGGTGCGACACGCCAAGTTCAATGTCACGCAGGGCAAGAACTTCGATTCCACCGGCAGTCTCGGGCCCTGGATCGTGCCCTACGCGGACGAGTCGCAGATCGCGGATATCCGCCTGACCACGCGCGTCAACGGCGAGACACGGCAGGATGATCGCACCGGTCGGTTGATCTTCGGCTTCCGCTACCTCATCAACTACATCTCGACCTTCACCACGCTTGTTCCCGGCGATGTGATCGTCACGGGCACGCCGACCGGGGCCGGCGCACGGTTCGATCCGCCGCGCTACCTCAAGCCCGGCGATGTCATCGAGATCGAGGCCGAAGGCGTTGGCGTGTTGCGCAACGGCGTGGTCGACGAACTATAAGAAGAGGATGAACGGCAGGATGAGCTCAACCAGCGGCGGCGAAGCGATCGTCAACGGGCTCGTCGCCCACGGCGTCGACACCGTGTTCGGCCTGCCCGGCGCGCAGATCTATGGCCTGTTCGACGCCTTCCATCAGGCGCAGCTCAAGGTGATCGGCGCGCGCCACGAGCAGGCCTGCGGCTACATGGCCTTCGGCTATGCGCGTTCGAGTGGCCGCCCGGGCGTGTTCAGCGTGGTGCCCGGCCCCGGCGTGCTCAATGCCAGCGCGGCGCTGCTCACCGCCTTCGGCTGCAACGAGCCGGTGCTCTGCCTCACCGGCCAGGTGCCGACCGCGTTCCTCGGCAAGGGCCGCGGCCACCTGCACGAGATGCCGGACCAGCTCGCGACGCTGCGCACCTTCGTGAAATGGGCCGACCGTATCGAATATCCCGATGCAGCGCCGGCGATGGTGTCGCGCGCATTCCAGGAGATGCTGTCGGGCCGGCGCGGGCCGGCGTCGCTCGAGATGCCCTGGGACGTCTTCACCCAGCGCGCAGCCGTCGCGCCATCAAGGCCGTTCGAGCCATTCCCGGCGCCACTGCCCGACCCTGACAGGATCAAGGCCGCCGCTGCACTGATCGCGGCGAGCAGGACGCCGATGATCTTTGTCGGCAGCGGTGCGGTCGATGCGGGCGAGGAAATTCTTGAGCTGGCGGAAATGATCGACGCACCCGTCGTCGCCTTCCGCAGCGGCCGCGGCATCGTTTCCAATGCGCATGAGCTCGGGCTGACCATGGCAGCCGCCTACAAATTGTGGCCGACGACCGACCTGATGATCGGGATCGGCACCCGCATGGAATTGCCGGCGTCAGGATTCCGCTGGCCGTACCAGCCTGACGGCATCAAGTCGATCCGTATCGACATCGATCCCGTCGAGATGCGCCGGCTCGCGTCTGACGCCGCCATCGTGAGCGACGCGAAGGCCGGCACCGCCGCGCTGCTCGCGGCTGTGCGCAAGGCTGGCTTTGGCAAGAGCAGCGGCCGGCGCGGAGCTATCCGCGAAGCGACCGCGGCGGCTGCGCGCGAGATCCAGCGCATCCAGCCGCAAATGGCTTACCTGAAGATACTCCGCGAGGTGCTGCCTTCGAATGCGATCGTCACCGATGAGCTGTCGCAGGTCGGCTTCGCCTCCTGGTACGGCTTTCCCGTCTACGAGCCGCGCACCTTCATCACGTCAGGCTATCAGGGCACGCTTGGCTCCGGCTTTCCGACCGCCCTTGGTGCGAAGGTCGCCAATCCCGACAAGCCGGTAGTTGCCATCACGGGCGATGGCGGTTTCATGTTCGGCGTGCAGGAGCTTTCCACCGCCGTGCAATATCGCATCGGCGTGGTGACGCTGGTGTTCAACAACAATTCCTATGGCAACGTGCGGCGCGACCAGCGCGAGCGCTTTGACGGCCGCGTGGTGGCGTCGGACCTGGTCAATCCGGATTTCGTCAAGCTCGCAGAGTCGTTCGGCGCAGGTGCCGCGCGCGTCACCTCGCCGGATCATTTACGTCCTGCGCTGGAAAAGGCGCTGGCCGACGGCGGGCCCTATGTGATCGCGATCGAAGTGCCAACGGATTCGGAAGTGAGTCCGTGGGCGTTCATCCATCCGCCGAAACCTTGATCGCTCTAGACTAAAGAGAGCTATCGCGTCTTGCGGAAGGTGAGATTGATCCGTTGTCGACCGAGCACCGCGTGCTCACCGTCGGCGAGCGGCGCGACGCCGTGGAAGAACAATCGCGACGGCCCACCCCACACTACGACATCGCCATGCGTCAGCCGATATCGAGCCGTCTTGTCGCTGCGCTTCAGGCCGCCGAACAGAAAGGTCGCGGGCAGGCCGAGCGACACCGATACGATCGGCGCGGCAAAATCCGTCTCGTCCTTGTCCTGGTGCAGCGACAGCTTTGTGCCTGGCTCGTAACGATTGACCAGGCAGGCATCCGGCGCGAAGTTGTCGAAGCCGCCTTCCGCTGCCGCTTCCCGCGCCAGCCGCACGAGCACCGGCGGCATTGCGGGCCACGGCTTTCCGGATTCCGGATCGATGCCGTCATAGCGATAGCCGCTGCGGTCGGTGACCCAGCCGACCGTGCCGCAATTGGTCATCGCCACCGACATCTGATAGCCGCCGGGCGTGAACATGCGGCGGAACGGCGCCCGCGCGACGATCTCGCGCAACGCCGGGATCAGTTCAGGCTCCAACGGGCGCGCAAATCCGCGCAGGATCACCGCGCCTTCCGCGATCACCTCCCGCGCCGGACGCTCGGCTAAGTTATCGAACAAGTCGGCCGTCAAACCACGATACTCGCTTTAGTCCGAGGTGGTGGCAAATCCGCGAGCCGTCAACCACCCGATTTCCGATAATGAGGCGTTATTGCGAGCGTAGCGAAGCAATCCATCTCTCCGCCCGCTGCGGCATGGATTGCTTCGCTACGCTCGCAATGACGATGGGGCGACTACCTACCCCCGCACCGGCAAGGTCAGCACGTCATAGGCATGGCGGATCGTGCGCTTCAGCACGGGATCTTCCAGCTCGAACTCGAACCGGCTTGCCGGGCGGATGCCGCCCTTGGCGGCGAACGTGCCGCCGAACATGGCGCAGCCGTCGGGCAGCCCCTTGCCGTCGAAACCGTGCGCGATCAGTTCCTTCACCGGCAACATGGCGTCGAGCGTACCCTCCTGGTACAGCACGCGCTTGCCATCGATCCAGGCGTGGGACCGCAGGATCATCTGGTCCCAGTGGCCGATGACATCTTCGAGCTCCCACAGCTCGGAGGCGATCGGCTTGTCGCACATCTGTTTTGAAACCGTGACGCTGTAGCTCTCGACCTTGCGGTCGGTGTGATCGGAGCCGCAACCGACAAAGATGCGGCCTTGCCAGCCGATCAATACGAACTCGACCTCGCCGCTGGAATCCTCGCCGCAGACTTCGATCGTGTCCTCGGTGGTCAGCCGCCGCGCCGAGCAGCGATAGTAGATCGGCGTCGTCGCCGGCCGCGCGATGCCGATCGCCTCGAGCTCGGCAATATGCTTGTCGCGCGCCACCGGATCGCGGCCGGTCCAGCCGGCGATCACGGCCTGGTCGATGGCGAGCGTCAGCGGCGTCGCGACGCCCTTGTCGTCGATGGTGAAGGTGAGGTCATACACGGATGATGGTCTCCATTGCGGCCGCGATCTCGAAGATGCGGCGATCCGATCCGCCCGCTGCCGCCACCATCAGGCCCACCGGCGCATCATCTTCACGATGGGCCGGCAGCGAGATGGCGCAGCCGTCGAGCACGTTGATCAGCGTGCAGTTGCGCAACGCGCGCAAGTTTTCCGATGTGAACGCCTTGTCGTCATCGAGGTCGGCGATCTTCGGCGGCGTGTTGGCCGTGGTCGGCAGCAGCAGCGCGTCATAGGGCGCGATACGTTTCTCGGCGCGCGCAATGAACGACTTTCGCGCATTGAGCAGATCGATGTAATCCGCCGCCAGATATCCCTCGCCGCGCGCAATGCGCGTGGCGACGCGGGGATCGTAGATGTCGCCCTTGCTGGCGAGCAGGTAGCGGTGCCAGGCGTAGCTTTCGGAAGCCGCAAAGCCGCCCTTGGCGTTCATGATGCCGACGTCGAGGAACTCCGGCATCTCGATCTTTTCGACCAGCGCACCCGCCTTCGACAGCGCTGCGAGCGCACGGTCGAACGTCTTTGCCACGGCATCGTCGAGGTCATCGAGCGCAACCGTGGTCGGCACCGCGAACCGCAGGCCTTTCACCGAACGCGGCTGCAGCGGCGTCACCGGCTCGCTCGCGAGCACCGCATCGAGCGTTGCGCAGCAGGCGACGGAATTGGCGAGCGGGCCGTAGCTGTCGAGCGAGAACGACAACGGCACACCGCCATCGAGCGGGATGCGCCGCTGCGTCGGCTTGTAGCCGACGATGCCGTTGAAGGCCGCAGGGATCCGGCAGGAACCGCCGGTGTCGGTGCCGAGCGCGCCAAAGGCCATGCCATCGGCGATCGATACCGCCGCACCCGACGACGAGCCGCCGGGCACGTGGCCGACGCGTCGATTGTAGGCGCTCTTCGGCGTGCCGTAATGCGGATTGATGCCGATGCCGGAATAGGCAAACTCGGTCATGTTGGTGCGGCCGATCACGACGAAGCCGGCCGCGCGCAGCCGCGCCACCACAGGCGCGTCGGCTTCTGCCGGCGCAGAATCCTCCAGCGCACGGGAGCCGGCGCGGGTCACCTGTCCCTTGATGTCGAAGAGGTCTTTGATCGAAACGGGAATGCCGGCAAAGGGCGACGGCGCAGCATGCGCCTTGCGCAGGCGGTCCATCGCATCGGCAGCGTCGAGCGCGGCCTCCTTGTCGACGTGAATGAAGACGCGCTGTCCCTCGCCTGCGGGATCGGCGATCTTGGCGAGGCATTGCTCGACCAGTTGGCGGGCCGTGATGCGGCCGCTCTCGAGGTCGGCGGCGAGTGAAGCAAGGGTGGGATTATCAGGCATGGCTTTCGATTTCAGGTTACTTCTGGCGTCAGACGTCGTTTGAGGCACGGCGCAGCGGATTTTGCCGCGTGGCGGACTATTGCCTGAGACAGGCTGGCATACAAGCGCGCTGTCGTGTTCGGAATGCCGCCATGCAATCGGGAACGATGGACCGTTGACGACGGATAGTCAATTGTCGCATCAAGTTTTGAACGAGGCCTGACGGCCTGATCCAGGGAGGATGCCGCATGGCCGAAGCTGCACGCGCAAAACCGAAACCGACGCCGGAAACCCAGCATTTCTGGGATGGCACACAGGTTGGCGAATTGCGCCTGCAGCGCTGCGACGCCTGCTCGCATGTCTATTTCCCGCCGCGCCCGTTCTGCCCGTCCTGCGCCTCGCGCAAGGTCAGCGTGTTCAAGGCAACCGGCAAGGGCAAGCTCTACAGCTACGTGATCAATCACCGACCTGCCGCGCCCGGCTTCACGCCGCCTTACGCCATTGCGGTGGTCGAGCTGGATGAGGGCCCGCGCATGATGAGCAACATCATCGATTGCCCGCAGACGCCGGAAGCGCTCGAGCTCGACATGAAGCTGGAAGTCGCGTTCGAGAAGCTCGACGACCAGATCACGCTTCCTCTGTTCCGTCCGGCGAAGGGTTAAAGAGATGCGCAGGAACCAGGTTGCCGTCGTCGGCGCGGCCGAGACCACCGAGCTCGGCGTCATCCCCAACATGTCGCAGCTCCAGTTGCACGCGGATGCGGCGCTCAATGCCATCGCCGATGCCGGATTGAAGCTGTCCGACATCGACGGCTTCGCCACCGCGGTCGAGACGCCGCAGCAGGTCTGCCATTATCTCGGCATCAAGCCGACCTGGGTCGACGGCACCTCCGTCGGCGGCTGCTCGTTCATGCTCCATGTCCGCCACGCGGCAGCGGCGATCGAGGCGGGCCTGTGCAAGACCGTACTGATCACCCACGCCGAGAGCGGCAAGTCGATGATCGGCAAGCAGCCGCGCTTCACCGCGCCGGACAGCCTCAACGGCCAGTTCGAGGCGCCGTTCGGCGTGTACGGTCCGCCGAGCATGTTCCCGATCCCGGTGCTGCGCTTCATGAAGACCTATGGAATCACGCATGAGCAGATCGCCATGGTCGCGGTCGTGCAGCGCGAGTGGGCCGCGAAGAATCCGCGCGCGACGATGAAGAACCCGATCACCGTTGCCGACGTCCTGAACTCGCGGATGATCGCCTATCCCTTCCGCCTCCTGCAATGCTGTCTCGTCACCGATGGCGGCGGCGCGCTGATCCTGACATCAGCCGATCGGGCCAAGGATTTCCCGCAGAAGCCGGTCTACATCCTCGGCACCGGCGAGAGCGTGGAAACGCCGATGGTCAGCCAGATGGAGACCTTCAACTCGTCGCGCGCCTTCAAGGTCGCGGGCCCCCTCGCCTTCAAGGAGGCCGGCATCACGCACAAGGACGTCGATCACCTCATGATCTACGACGCCTTTGCGCATCTGCCGCTTTACGGCCTCGGCGATCTCGGCTTCATGCCGCATGAAGAGACCGGCAAGTTCATCGCCGATGGCAACACGCGGCCCGGCGGCAAGCTGCCGCTCAACACCAATGGCGGCGGCCTCTCCTACATGCATTCGGGCATGTACGGCATGTACGCGCTGCAGGAGAGCGTGCGCCAGATGCGCGGCATTGCGCCGGCGCAGGTCAAGGACGCGAAAATTTCGGTCTGCCATGGCGTCGGCGGCATGTTCGCGGCGTCAGGCACGATCATCTTCACGAACGAGAAGTAGCCCCTTCCGTCATTCCGGGATGCGCCGCCAGGCGCAGACCCGGAATCTCGAGATTCCGGGTTCACGCTACGCGTGCCCCGGAATGACGGAGACAACAGGAGAAATGTCCATGACAAAATCACTGCAGGACAAGGTCATCATCGTCACCGGCGCAGGCCGCGGCATCGGGCGCGAGATCGCGCTGCTCTGCGCCGCCGAAGGCGCCAAGGTCGTGGTCAACGATCCCGGCGTCGCCGCCGACGGCTCGGGCACGAGTGCTGCGCCGGCGGAAGAAGTGGTCGAGGAGATCAAGAAGCGCGGCGGAACCGCGGTCGCCAATTTCGAGACGGTGGCGGAAGCGATCCCGGCCAGCAAGATCGTCAAGTCCGCGACGGATCATTTCGGCAAGCTCGACGGCGTCGTCAACAACGCCGGCATCCTGCGCGACATGATCTTCCACCGCATGAGCGTGGAAGCCTTCGAGGCCGTCATCAAGGTGCACCTGATGGGCTCGTTCTATGTCTCCCACGCCGCGGCACGGCTGTTCCGCGAGCAGGAGAGCGGCTCGTTCGTGCACTTCACCTCGACCTCCGGCCTGGTCGGCAATTATGGCCAGGCCAATTACGCGGCCGCCAAGCTCGGCATCGTCGGCCTGTCGAAGTCGATCGCGCTCGACATGAGCCGCTTCAACGTGCGCTCGAACTGCATCTCGCCGTTCGCCTGGAGCCGGCTGATCGGTACCATCCCGACCGAGACCGAAGCCGAGAAGGAGCGCGTCAAGCGCATCCAGCAGATGGGGCCGGAGAAGATCGCGCCGCTCTGCGCCTACCTGCTCAGCGACGCCGCCAAGGACGTCACCGGCCAGATTTTTGCGGTGCGGATGAACGAGATCTTCCTGATGGGCCAGTCCCGCCCGATCCGTTCGGTGCACCGCGGCGAAGGCTGGACGACGCAGACCATCGCCGAGCACGCGATCCCGGCGCTGAAGCCGTCGTTCTACAAGCTCGACCGCTCCGCCGACGTGTTCAGCTGGGACGCGATCTGACAATTTCATGACGACGTCGTCCCGGCTCGCTGCCGGGACGACGCTATCTGCGGTTGTTTCGCCACGGCTGCCCGTTTTATGCCGAATTGCGGGCGCATGAGTTCCTTCCCAACAACAAAAAAGCCTGGGAGGACGTCATGAACAATCCAAACAATTCACCCAACCAGCAGGACGGCGGCTCGAGCGGGCTCGACCGCCGAACGCTTTTGCGCAGTGCAACCGCGATTGCTGCAACTGCGGCGGTTGCGCCGGAGGCCTTCGCCCGCGATTTCGGCCGCAATGCCGAGCCGCAGCGTTATCCCGATCCCGATATCGTCGTGATCGATCCCAAGCGCTTCAAGGCCAAGGTCGGCAACACCGCGATCAAGCGTCTCTACACGGGCTGCCTGTGGGCCGAGGGGCCTGCCTGGAACGGACAGGGGCAATATCTGGTCTGGAGCGACATCCCCGCCAACCGGCAGCTCCGCTATCTCGACGACGACGGCCACATCTCCGAGCAATTCCGCAAACCGTCGAACGAAAGCAACGGCAATTCCTTTGATTTGGAAGGCCGGCAGATCTCAGCCGAACGCACGCGGCTGGTGCGTTTCGAGCACAACGGCACCGTGACCACGCTGGCCCAGGAAGCCAACGGCAAGCCGCTGAACGGACCGAACGACATGGTGGTCCATCCCAACGACAAGTCGATCTGGTTCACCGATCCCGGCTATGGCGCGATCTCGATCTATGAGGGGCAGCGGGCCAACACCAACTCGGTGCAGCCCTACCAGAAGGAGGCGGTGTACCGCGTCGACGGGCAGTCCGGTCAGATCACCAAGGTCGCCGACGAACCGTTCAAGCCGAACGGCATCGCCTTCAGCCACGACTACAAGAAGCTCTATGTCTGCGACACCGGCATCACGCACTATCCGAACGCCAACAACGTGGTGTGGAGCTACGACATCAACGGCGACAAGCTTTCGAACCCGAAGCAGTTGATCGACATGAAGCTCGACGGCAAGTCGGGCTTCCCCGACGGGCTGCGCGTCGACACCGACGGCAATATCTGGGTTGGCGCCGGCTGGGTCGGCCCAGGCTATGACGGCGTGCAGGTGTTCGCGCCCGACGGCACGCGGATCGGCCAGATCATGCTGCCCGAGACCTGCGCCAATGTCTGCTTCGGCGGCAAGAAGCGCAATCGCCTGTTCATGACGGCGAGCCAGTCGCTCTATGCAGTCTATGTGGAGGCGCAGGGCGCGCATCATTGCTGACGCAGTCGGCGAATAGGGATCGGCGAATAGCGAATGGAAAAGCCCATTCGCTACTCGCCATTCGCTATTCGCCCGTCCCTACCCGCTGTTCCTCAGCCCCGCGGATATCCCGTTGATCGTGAGCTGGATGCCGCGCAGAACCTGCTCGTCCGGGTTCTGCGCGCGGTGCTCCTTCAGCAGCTCCACCTGTACGTGGTTGAGCGGGTCGAGATAGGGGAAGCGGTTGCGGATCGAGCGTTCCAGCAGCGGGTTGCCCTGCAACAGCCGTTCATGGCCCATGATGTCCAGCAGCGTCTCGATTGAGAGATGCCATTCGCGGCGGATGCGGCCAAAGATATTTTCGCGCAGTTCGGCATCGGGCACCAGCTCTGCATAACGCGAGGCGATCGCGATCGAGCTCTTCGCCAGGACCATGTCCATATTGGAGAGAAGCGTGCGGAAGAACGGCCATTCGCGGTAGAGTTCCTGCAGGAACGGCATGCCCTGCTCCGGATGTTCCGATATCCAGACCTCGACCGCACTGCCAAAGCCATACCAGCCCGGCAGCATCAACCGGCACTGCGCCCAGGAGAACACCCAGGGAATGGCGCGGAGGTCTTCGATCTCGCGGGTCTTCTTGCGCGACGCCGGGCGGCTGCCGATGTTGAGCGTCGCGATCTCGTTGATGACGGTCGAGCCCCAGAAATAATCGGCAAAGCCGTCGGTCTCGTAGACGAGGCCGCGATAGGCCTTGAAGGCCAGCGCCGAAAGCTGTTCCATCGCCTTCAGATATTCGGCGCGCGGCGCGCTTTGCCTGGGCTGCAGCAGGCTGGTCTCGAGCGTCGCGGCGGCAAGGATCTCCAGGTTGTTGCGGCCGACCTCAGCGTTGGAATATTTGCTCGAAATGATCTCGCCCTGCTCGGTGATCCGGATCTGGCCGTTCACGGCGCCACCGGGCTGGGCGATGATGGCGTCATAGCTCGGGCCGCCGCCGCGGCCGACCGAGCCGCCGCGGCCATGGAACAGGCGCAGGCGCACGTGATGGCGCTCGAACACGTCGACAAGGCCTATCTCCGCCTTGTAGAGCTCCCAGCCTGACGTGACGAACCCGCCGTCCTTGTTGCTGTCGGAATAGCCGAGCATCACCTCCTGCACGCCGCCGCGGCTGTCCACCAATCGGCGGTAATCGTGCAGCGCCAGCATGCGATCCATGATGGCGCTGGAGGCCTGCAGATCCTCGATGGTCTCGAAGAGCGGCACGATGTTGATGGCGCTGCGGCCGGAGGGATCGATGAGCCCGACCTCCTTCAGCAGCACCGCGACCTCGAGCATGTCGGAGATGCCCTTGCACATCGAGATGATGCATTGGGAAATCACCTCCGCGCCGAAGGTCGCATGCGCTTCTGCGGCCGCCCGGAACACGGCGAGCTCGCCCTGCGTCTCCTCGCTGTATTTCACGAACGGCGAGCAGAGCGGACGTGCGCTGCGCAGCTCACCGAGCAACAGGTTGATGCGGGCCTCCTCGCTGGGCGCCATGTACGACATGCCGGGGACGGCGGCGTCGAGCAGTTCGGCGACGGTGCGCTCGTGCACCGCGGAGTTTTGCCTGATGTCGAGGCGGGCGAGGTGGAAGCCGAAGCAATCCACCGCGCGCCGCAGCAGCCGCAAGCGCCCGCGTGCGATGACGGCGGAGTTGTTTGCGATCAGCGAGCGGTCGAGCACGTCGAGGTCGGCCCTGAGCTCGTTGACGTTAGTATAGGGCTCGGCCTTGCCGACCGGTCGTCGCGTGATCTCGACCTGAAGCTTCTCGGCGGTTGCGGTCAGCCGGGCGTAGATGCCGGATACCGCGAGCCTGTACGGCTCGCCGCTCCGGTGCGGCGAAGGATCAGGCGAGCGCTCGGCGAGCACGCGCAGTTCGTCCGAAACATCGGCGAGGTTCCTGGCCAGCGACAACTCGGCCCCGAGCAGGTGCAGCTCTTCCAGATAGAAGCTCAATATCCGGCTCGACTGCAGCCGCAGCGTGCCGCGCATGACATCTGCGGTGACGAACGGGTTACCGTCGCGGTCGCCCCCGATCCAGCTTCCCATCTTCAGGAACGATGCGAGGTCGCCCGGCTCGCCGCCCTCCTTGTTGAGCCGGTCCTCAAGCGCGCAATGCAATCGCGGCACCTCACGGAGAAAAGTGTAGTCGTAGAACGACAGTCCGTTGGTGACCTCATCCAGCACCGTGAGCTTGGTCCGGCGCAACAGATTGGTCTGCCATAGCGTCACCACGGCGCGGCGAAGCTGCTCGTCGCTGGCCTCGCTCTCTTCCGGGGTCATCTGCAACCGCTCGCGCCGGTCGAGCAGGCCTGCGACCTCCATCTCGCGGTCCATGGTGCTCTTGCGCCGGACCTCGGTCGGATGCGCTGTCAGCACCGGGCTGACCAGGGCGCCTTTGAAGAAGCGACGCAGATCGTCCGGGCTGATGCCGGCCTTCTGCGCATGGCTCAGGGCCTGCATCAACAGGCTCGGACGCGGCGCGGCGGCCTCCCGCCCCCGCATCTGGCGGATATTGTTCTGATCCTCGGCGATGTTGGCGAGGTGGGAGAAATAGCTGAAGGCGCGGACGATCCGCACCGTCTCCGAGGTCGACATGCTGTCGAGGATGGTTTCCAGCTCCCGCCGCGCCAGCCGGTCCTCATCCCGATGGAACCGGATCGAGGTCTGGCGGATACGTTCGACCAGATCGAAGACATCGGCGCCCTCCTGGTCGCGCACGGTATCGCCGAGGATGCGCCCGAGCAGGCGGATATCGTTGCGCAGCCGCGCATCCTCCTCCAGCGCCTGATTGTCCTCGGTGCGATTGGCACGGACGTCGGTCTCGGAAGACATGGTCTGGGGAGACATGGCTGATCGCTCCAGCAGCTGCCCGGCAGCCTCGGAGTGTGCAACTTTTTTGCCGCAGCGCAAGACGAAGTTGGAGGCGGCGCACACAAGATGTTGCGCCGCCCTCCGTCGTCCCCGCGAAGGCGGGACCCATAACCACAGGCGGTTGTGGTTACGGCTATGGCCACAGTGTCGCGTAACACCGGCAGTCGTGGTGATGGGTTCCGGCTCGCGCTTCGCTTGGCCGGGACGACGGCTGGGTTGCGGTCCTCAAATCCTCCTGCCCGCCTGCTCCCAATAGGGGTCGCGGAGGCGGCGCTTGAAGATCTTTCCGGAATCCTCGCGTGGCAGGTTGGTCGCGATTTCGATGTGCTTGGGCACCTTGTAATCGGCAAGCGACATCTTGAGCTGGGCGCGGATTGAGCCGGCATCCAGCCTGGCGCCTCGTTGCGGCTCGACCACCGCCATCAGCGCTTCGCCGAATTCGGCATCAGGAATGCCGAACACCGCACAATCATGCACGCCGGGAACGGCATGCAGCGCCGCCTCGATCTCGGCCGGATAGATGTTGACGCCGCCCGAGATCACCATGTCGCGCTTGCGGTCGCAGATGAAGACGTAGCCGTCCTCGTCGATATAGCCGACGTCGCCTGACGTGATGAACCCGTCGCGGTCGATCTCGGCGCGCTTTTCCGGCTTGTTGTGATAGGTGAAATCCGGATTGCCCGCGATGCGCGAATAGATCTCGCCGATCTCGCCTGATGGCAGCACTTTGCCGTCGTCTCCGATGAAGCGCAGTTCGGCGCCGGGCGAGATCTTGCCGACTGTGCCGGGCTTCTTCAGCGCATCCTCGGAATTCGCGAACGTCACCGCGCCCGACTCGGTCGAGCCGTAGAACTCATAGATCACCGGCCCCCACCACTCAATCATCGCGCGCTTGATATCCGCCGGACAGGGCGCGGCGGCATGGATGACATGGCGCAGCGAGGATACGTCATATTTCCTGCGCACTTTCTCCGGCAGCTTCATCAGGCGGATGAACATGGTCGGCACCATGAAGACGGTGTCGACCCGTTGCTCCTCGACCAGGGCCAGGAAATCTTCCGCATCGAAGCGCGGCATCAGCAGCAAGGCGCCGCCGAGCCGGCCCGAGCGGAGGCCGAAGGAATTCGGCGCCGAATGATAGAGCGGACCCGGCAGCAGCGCGCGGACGCCGGGCCTGAGGCCATAGATCATGACGCGCATCGCCTCCGCATTCGCCGCCTGCTCTGGTGTCGGCGCGAAGCGGCGCACGCCCTTGGGATGGCCCGTTGTGCCCGAGGTGTAGATCATGTTCTGCGGCTGCGGCACCACCGGGCCGTCATAGCGTGGGTGTTTCGCGAGCCAGGGTTCGAAATCGACAGCGAAATCCGGCACGCCGAGATGATCCGGATTGATCTTGTAGTTGGCGAGGATTTCCGGCGGCGTCGGCACGCTCAGCACGGTGACGCCGGCAGGGATAGCATCCCGCAGCGGATGCAGCATGTCGGCATGCGCGATCAGGACCCTCGTGCCGGAATCCGTCAGCACGTAGCTGATCTCTTCCGGCTTGAAATGCCAGTTGATCGGCACGCCATAGGCCCCGAGCCGCATCGCGGCATAGGCGGCCTCGATGAAGGCGATGTCGTTGCGCATCAGCATGCACACGCTGTCGCCCTCGCGGACGCCGAGCTTGCGCAGGCCGCTCGCAATGCGCTCGGTGCGCTCGGCGACTTCCTGATGCGTCCGCCTGCGATCGCCGCTGATGATGCCGAGGAAGAGTTGGGAAGTTTCGCTCATTTTTGTTGTTCTTTTTGACTGGAGTTACCGACTTGGCTGGCTCTCGTCCCTCATGGTGAGGAGCGCGTCTTCGCGCGTCTCCGGACGATGCTTCGCATCGCCTTGAGAACCATGAGGCCCCGATCTTATCCACGGCCCATCCCTCGAGACGCCGCTTGCGCGGCTGCTCGGGATGAGGTCGGCGTGTGCGGGTCACGCATCCGCAAAGCGTGGCGGACGCTTATCGATATTGGCGCGGACCGCTTCCGTCTGGTTCGGGCTGCCCAACAACTTCTGCTGCTCGACCGATTCGGCGAGCAGTGCCGGACCCGGATCGACCGAGAGCTTGTTCAGCAGGCGCTTGGCGGCGCGGATCGCATCCGGGCTCTTGCCGGCGATCTCGCGTGCAACCTCGAAGGCCGCAGCGCGCGGATCGTCGCACACGCGGGTGGCAAGACCGTAGCGCAGCGCCTCCTGGGCCGAGAAGATCCGCCCGGTGAAAGTGAGATCGCGCAGGATATCGTCGCGCACCAGCGTGGCGAGGATCGGCGTGCCCGCCATGTCGGGCACCAGGCCCCATTTGATCTCCATGATCGACATCCGCGCATCGGTGCTGAGGAAGCGCATGTCGGCGCCGAGCGCGAGTTGGAAGCCGCCGCCGAAGGCGACGCCATGGACCGCTGCGATCACCGGCACCGGAAGCTGCCGCCAGCCCCAGACCGCGGCTTGCGGGAAATTGGCCTGGCCATGGGTGCGGATCGTCAGGTCGCGCTTCTCGCCGCCGGCGATCCCGTTGCCGCCCGTCTCCTTCATCGCGGCGAAACGTCCCATGTCGAGGCCGGCGCAGAACGCCCGCCCCTCCCCGGACAATACCACCACCCGGACGCCCTCCTCCCTGGAAAGCCGCTCAGTCGCGGCCACCAGCGCCTCGAACATCGCGGCATCCAGCGCATTCATCTTGTCCGCACGCACCAGCCGGACATCGGCGATCCCGTCGGAAACCGAGATCGTGACGCGTTGCTCCATGGAATTATCCTCCGCTGTTCTTGATGCCGCTTTACAGATGGGCCGTTGCCGGTTTTAGTCAATCGACCAATTAACTGACAATCCCCTTTTGGGTGGAAACCATGTTCACAGATCAACTTCTCGCCGGACGGCGCATTCTCGTGACCGGGGGCGGCACCGGCCTCGGCAAATCCATGGCCGCCAGGTTCCTGCAGTTGGGGGCCGAAGTGCATATCTGCGGCCGCCGCAAGATCGTGTGCGATGAGACCGCGACCGAATTGATGGACGAGTATGGCGGGCGGGTGGTCAGCCACGGCGTCGATATCCGCAACGCACTGGCCGTCGACGAAATGATCGAGGCGATCTGGACCACCAGCGGTCCCCTCACCGACCTCATCAACAATGCCGCCGGCAACTTCATTTCGCGCTCCGAAGAGCTTTCGCCGCGCGGCTTCGATGCGGTCGCCAATATCGTGATGCACGGCACGTTCTATGTCACTCATGCGATCGGGCGGCGCTGGATCGCCGGCAAGCACCGCGGCAACGTGGTGTCGATCACCGTCACCTGGGTGCGCAATGGCTCGCCCTATGTCGTGCCGTCGGCGATGAGCAAGTCGGCGATCCACGCCATGACGATGTCGCTCGCGGTCGAATGGGGCAAATACGGCATCCGCCTCAACACCATCGCGCCGGGCGAAATCCCGACCGAAGGCATGAGCAAGCGCATCAAGCCGGGCGACGAAGCCGGCGCGCGGACCAAGGCGATGAACCCGATGGGCCGCGTCGGCACCATGGAGGAACTGCAGAACCTCGCCGTGTTCCTGATCTCCGGCGGCTGCGACTGGATCAACGGCGAGACCATCGCAATGGACGGCGCGCAGGCGCTCGCGATGGGCGGCAATTTCTATCAGCTCCGCGACTGGAGCGACGACGACTGGACCAACGCGCGCGAGTCGATCAAGGCGCAGAACGAAAAGGATCGCGCGGCCCGGGGCTGACGTCGTGCGGCAAACATCGCTGTCGTCCCGGGCTTGACCCGGGACCCATAACCACGGGCGCATGTGACAGGCAAAGCTGTAACCGCTTGCTCGCGCCAACAACACCGCCCTGTGGTTATAGGTTCCCCGCTTTCGCGGGCACGACGATGAGGCTAGTGCTTCCCCGCGCCCATATAGCCGAACAGGAAGCCCGCCACTTTGCGCTTCTGGATCTCCTCGCTGCCTTCGGTGATGCGATAGCGGCGGTGGTGGCGGTAGATGTGCTCGAACGGTTTGTGGCGCGAATAGCCCATGCCGCCGTGGACCTGCATGGCGCGGTCGGCGGCCTCGCAGCACAGGCGGTTTGCCCAGTAGTTGCACATCGAGACCTTGTCGGAGAGCGTGTGCTCGACCTGCGCCTGCGTGAGTTGGTCCATCTCCCACGCGGTCTTGCGGATCAGGAGACGCAGCATCTCGGCCTGGGTGGCAAGCTCAACCAGAGGCCACTGGATCGCCTGGTTCTCGGCGAGCGCCTTGCCGAACGGCTTTCGCTCGCGCGCATAGGTGACGCTTTCATTGATGCAATAGACGGCCGCGCCGAGCGAGCTCGCGGCCTGGCGGATGCGGTTTTCATGCACGAAGCATTGCGCCAGCGACAGCCCGCGGCCGACCTCGCCGAACAACGCATCCTCAGGCACGAACACATCCGTGAAGCTGACGCGGGGATGATCGGTCGGCATGTTGAAGGTCCACATATATTCCTCGACCTTCACCCCTTCCGATTTCGCCGGCACCAGGAAGCAGGTGATGCCGCGCGCATCGCCGTCATTGCCCGACGTGCGCGCAAACAGTGCGCAGTGGGTCGCGACATGCATGCCCGTGGTCCACATCTTCTCGCCGTTGATCAGCCAGCCCTTGACGTTGTCGCGGGTCGCAGGCTGCGCCTTGGTCTCCATATGCGTGGCGTCGGAGCCGTGGTCGGGCTCGGTGAGGCCGAAGGTGATGCGGTATTTCCCAGTGATCGAGCCGTCGATCATCGCCTTCTGTTCATCAGTGCCGTAGCGGCCAAGCATGGTGACGACTGGGAAATTGCCGACGATCGAATGCTCGTTCTGCAAATCGTTGTGCAGCCCGAGCCCCTTCGAGGCAAAATGCTCGCGGATCACCGCCATCCAGAGGTTGGAGCCGTCCTTGCCGCCATAGCGTTTCGGGATCGCGAAGCGCAGATGGCCCGCGGCATCAGCACGGTCCTTCGCTTTTCGGAGTAACGCTTCCCATTCGTGCCGCGGCAGGCCGCCGTTCTCGAAATCGGTGCGCGCCCATTCGCGGCGGTGGTCGAAGAAGCGGATATTGTCGTCGGCCTCCTCCAGCGGCTTGATCTCGCGCGCGACGAAGGAATCGAGTTCGGCGAGATAGGCGACGAGGTCGGCCGGCAGGTTGAAATCCAAGGCAGTCTCTCCCGGAGATGTCGTTGCTTGTCGTTTTGCGTTTAGGCGCTGCGCGCCGCCGCTCGCCTCGATTAAGGTGAGAAGACGGCGCTCAAGTCAAGCAAGCGCATCACGCCTGATGTGCGCAGCGGTGTGGCGCAATTGGGTAGCGCGTGGGCGCTGGGGCGCGCTAATATGACGGCAATATTCTTCGCCACAGAAAATCAGCGGGAACGAACATGGATCTGAAATTCTCGAAAGTGGAACGCAAGGGCCCGATCACCATCGTGACGCTGTCGCGCCCCGAGGTGTACAACGCGCTGCATATCGACGCGCATTTCGAGCTCAACAAGATCTTCGACGATTTCTCCGCCGATCCCGAGCAGTGGGTCGCGATTGTCACCGGCGCCGGCGACAAGGCGTTCTGCGCCGGCAACGATTTGAAATGGCAGGCCGCCGGCGGCAAGCGCGGCTGGGACAAGGGCGGCTTCGGCGGGTTGACCTCGCGGTTCGACTGCGACAAGCCGATCATCGCCGCCGTCAACGGCGTAGCGATGGGCGGCGGCTTCGAGATCGCGCTCGCCTGTGACCTGATCATCGCCGCCGAGAATGCGACCTTCGCGCTGCCGGAACCGCGCGTCGGCCTCGCCGCGCTGGCTGGCGGCCTGCACCGCCTGCCGCGGCAGATCGGCCTTAAGCGCGCGATGGGCATGATCCTCACCGCGCGTCACGTCAGCGCCAAGGAAGGACACGAGCTCGGCTTCGTCAACGAAGTGGTGCCGCAGGGCGAAGCGCTGGCCGCGGCCGTGCGCTGGGCCGAGACCATCTGCAAGAACTCGCCGATGTCGATCCGCGCCTCCAAGCAGACCATCGAGCGCGGGCTCGCCGTATCGCTGGAGCAGGCGATCAACGAGCAGCGCGAGTACCCCGCGGTGAAAGCAATGGCGGCCTCGCAGGATTACATCGAGGGCCCGAAGGCGTTTGCCGAGAAGCGCCCGCCGAAGTGGGCGGGGAAGTAACGACCTTCCCTGTCATTGCGAGCGGAGCGAAGCAATCCATTTCGCGACTTGTGGAGGCGTGGATTGCTTCGTCGCTTCGCTCCTCGCAATGACGATTGTGGTTGAGATGTCGTAGGATGGGTAGAGCGCAGCGAAACCCATCACGCCTCCTGGTGCGTGAATGATGGGTTTCGCTTCGCTCTACCCATCCTACGATTTCTGGTCCAGCTCGCGCTTGTACGAGGCATAGTTCGGCTGATCGACGGCGAGCTTGTCCAACGTCGTCTGCCAGAGATGATCCGCCAGCCCGGGTGTCTGCAGATCGACCTCGCCTTTTGCGATCTTCTCCGAGAGCGCGCGGTTCAATTCGATCAATGAACCGTCGGTGCCGAGCAACTGCTTCAGCCGCGCGGCCTCCGCGGCGTCGGCCGCTTGGGTCAGTGTGAGCTGCCGCGTCACCAGGTCGAGCGCGTTGATGCCGACGCGCAACTTGAAGGCGTTATGGCCCTTGATCGCGGGCGTGATCTCGTTGCGCAGGAAGTCTGCGACCGCCTTGATCAGTTCCGTTGGTGTCGGTTCATCCTGCATCTCAACGCCCTCGTGGTGCCAATAGCCTGAGCAGATCGATCTCAGTCTCCGACGCACGGCGGCCGATCATCGCGCGCTCCATCGAGTGGTCGGGGCCGGAGCGGAAGCGCTGCATCATGCCGCAGCACATCACGCCCCAGCGCAGCGTGCCCATCACTTCCCAGAACATCACTCTGACAGGATCGACCTTGCGCCCGGCTTCCTCATAGCCAGCGAACAGTTCTTCGCGCGAGCCGAAACCACCGACGGGCTTGTCGATCTCGCCGAACCGCCAGGAGTTGACGCAGATCCAGCCGAGATCCTCCATCGGATCGCCGAAATGCGCGAGCTCCCAGTCCAGCACCGCGCGCACGCCATCGGGACCGATGATGAGGTTGCCATGGCGGAAATCGCCGTGCACCAGCGTCACCTCGTCCGACGGACCGGGATCGTGATCGCGCAACCAGCGCAGCGCCAGTTCGAACACCGGGCGTGGCCAGTCGAAACCGCGATATTCCCGCTCGAGATCGCCGATCTCCCTGGTCGCCGTCATCTGCCGCAGCTTCGGCAGTTTCGCCGCCGGCAAGCCGTGGATGCCGGCAGCGACCTTGCCGAGCTGGCGCGCCAGCAGCGGCCGCGCCTTGGCGAACTGTTCGTCGCGCAGGATTTTCCGCGCGATGGTCTCGCCTTCGATGCGCGCCATGATGAAGCCGGCGCCTAGCCCCTCCTCCGGCTTCAGCACATGCAGCACGCGCGGCGATGGCAGGCCGGCGTCATGGGCAAGCTGCATCAAAATCGCCTCCGCATCGAGCCCGGCCGCGCGCGACGGCGCCGCACCGAAGCCCGGCGGCGCGCGACGCAGGATGGCGCCGACATTGCCGTCCGGATGCACGATGTCGAAGGTCCAGGTTTCCTGGCTGGCGCCGCCGGAGAGCTTCGCGGCGCCGATGATGCCGGTCGCGCCCGGATGGAAGGACGCAACGCAGCGCGCGAGTTCGGCCTCGATCATTTGCCCTTGAACTTCGCCGGGCGCTTCTCGAGGAACGCGGTGACGCCTTCCTTGAAATCCTCGGTGGTGCCGGCAAGACGCTGGGACTGGAATTCGAGGTCGAGCTGATCCTCGAACGAATTCTCCGGGCTGTCCCAATAAAGCTTGCGGATCAGCGACAGCGCGACCGTCGGGCCGTTGGCAAGCTCATGCGCGAGCTTCATCGCCTCTTCCATCAGCGCGCCGTCATCGTAGAGACGATTGATGAGGCCCCATTCCAGCGCCTTCTCGGCCGGCAGCCGCTCGCCCATCAGCGACAATTCGATCGCGCGCGCCTTGCCGACCAGCCGCGGCAAGAGCCAGGTCGAGCCGCAATCCGGCACCAGGCCGATGCGGCGGAACGCCTGCAGGAAATAGGCCGAGCGCGCGCACAGGATCATGTCGCCCATCAGCGCGAAGCTCATGCCGGCGCCCGCCGCCGGACCATTGACCGCGGTGACGATCGGACAATGCAGATTGCGCAGCCGCCGCAGGAACGGATGGAACGCGGTCTCCAGCGTTGCGCCTGCCCGGCGTCTGGTTGTTGCGTCCCTGCAGATTGGCGCCGGTGCAGAACGCGCGGCCGGCACCAGTGATCACAAGGCAGCGCGCCTCGTCCCGCTTGTCCTCGATCGCATCGAGCGCCTCGGCAAGACCGCCGAGCATGTCGATCGACACCGCGTTCATGACCTCCTGATGGTCGAGCTTGAGGACCGCGACCGGTCCATCGAAATCGAGCGTGACATGTTTAAATTGCATTGTTTCCTCGTGGGTTGCACCCGCGCCGTTGGTAGCGCGGTAGGCCAAATCTTGGGGCCCATATTTGATTTTTGAGGCGGGCTTGTCCATGGTGGCGCAAGAACGCCTCGCTTTCGAATGCACGATTAACGTGCGTCAGGCCAAATGGAAACACCCCAGGAAACACCCCAAGGAAATATACCATGAGCATCTTCGACCTCTCGGGCCGCGTTGCGGTCATCACCGGTGGCAACGGCGGGATCGGGCTTGGCATCGCGCAGGCGCTCAATGCCGCCGGCTGCAACGTCTCGATCTGGGGCCGCAACGCCGAGAAGAACAAGGTGGCTGCGGCAACGATGGCGGCGGGTCCCGGCAAGGTCGACACCCGCATCTGCGACGTCAGCAGTGCCGCTTCGGTGCAGGCCGCGATGAAGGCGACGCTTGACACGTTCGGCCGCGTCGACGGCTGCTTTGCCAACGCCGGAATCGGCGGCGGCGGACGGCGTGCCTTCATCGACCGCACCGAGGAGGAATGGCGAACCATGTTCGCAACCAATCTCGACGGCGTGTTCCATGTATTCCAGGCCGCCGCCCGCCACATGACCGAGCGCGCCGAGGCCGGCGATCGCTTCGGCCGCCTCGTCGCCACCTCGAGCCTGGCGTCGCTGTTCGGCACCGCGCGCAACGAGCACTACGCCGGCACCAAGGCCGCCATCAACGCGCTGGTCCGCGCGCTCGGCGTCGAGCTGGCCCGCCATGGCGTCACCGCGAACGCGATCCTGCCCGGCTGGATCAAGAGCGACATGACGGCCGGCATCATGGGCAACGAAAAATTCGTCGCGAACGTGATGCCGCGCATCCCCGTCCGCCGCTTGGGCGAGCCCTCCGACTTCGGCGGCATCGCGGTCTATCTGATGAGCAATGCGTCGTCGTACCACACGACTGATTGTTTCGTGATCGACGGCGGCTACACGGCGTTTTAAACGTTGTTCGAATTCCGTCATGCGGCAATGATGTTGCGCGGCGCTCCGCAGGCACCCATGAAAAAAGCGCGCTCGCACTTTGAAAGCGCCGCGTCTATGGTTGCCCGCAACGATCTCGCCGATGGGAGGAAGACATGAAACACGCCTACATACCCCGGACCACCAACCCACGCTCAATCCGGGCGACGAGCTCAACGACCTCCGCATGTCGGATCAGGTCCGTCCGCTCTATGAGCATGTGAAGAAATTCATCCGGGAAACCGTCGAGCCGATGTCGGTCGAATTCTATCGGCACGGCGAGAACAAGAAGGACCGCTGGAGCTTCACTGACGGCCAGATCGAGGTCTTAGAGAAGGCCAAGAAGAAGGCCAAGGAGGAAGGCCTCTGGAATTTCTTCCTGCCCGACGCCGAGACCGGCGAAGGCCTGAACAATCTCGACTACGCCTATATCGCCGCCGAGCTCGGCAAGAGCCCGCTGGCGTCCGAGACCATGAACTGCTCGGCGCCCGACACCGGCAATATGGAAGTGCTGGAGCGTGTCGGCACCAAGGAGCAGAAGGAGAAGTGGCTGAAGCCGCTCCTGAACGGCGAAATCCGTTCGGCCTATGCCATGACCGAGCCCAACGTCGCCTCGTCGGACGCCAAGAACATCTCCACGACGGCGAAGCTCGTCGGCGACGAGTGGGTGATCAATGGCGAGAAATATTACATCTCCGGCCTCGGCGATCCCCGCTGCAAGATCATGATCGTGATGGTGAAGACCAATCCCGACGCGCCGCCGAGCAAGCAGCAGTCGCAGATCCTGGTCCCAAAGGACACGCCCGGCGTCGAGATCCTCGGCCCCATGCACGTGTTCGGACAGGATCATGCCCCGCGCGGGCACATGCATCTGCGCTTCAACAATGTCCGGGTACCGAAGGAGAACATGCTGCTCGGCGAAGGCCGCGGCTTTGAAATCTCGCAAGTGCGCCTCGGGCCCGGACGCATCCACCATTGCATGCGTACCATCGGCAAGGCGGAGAAGGCGCTCGACATGATGGTGCAGCGCGGCCTGACCCGTGAGGCCTTCGGCAAGAAGATCGCCCATCTCGGCGGCAACCTGCAGATCATCGCGCAGGCGCGCTGCGAGATCGAGGCGATGCGGCTGATGGTGCTGAAGGCGGCGAAGGCGATGGACGTGCTCGGCAACAAGGAAGCGCGCGTCTGGGTCTCCATGGTCAAGGCCATGATCCCCGAGCGCGCCTGCAAGATCATCGACCAGGCGATCCAGATGCACGGCGCCACCGGCATCTCGCAATGGACCCCGCTCGCCGAAATGTACCAGGACGTCCGCCACCTCCGCTTCGCCGATGGTCCGGACGAGGTGCACTGGATGGTGGTCGGCCGGCACGAACTTAGCATGCCGTAACGGGCGCGACGATCCGTAGGGTGGGCAAAGCGAAGCGTGCCCACCTTCACGAGCGAGTACAGAATGGTGGGCACGCTTCGCTTTGCTCACCCTACAGGAGCCACCATGGAATACGCTGCCAGCGATCTGAAGCCGCGCGAACGCTACAAGGTACTGGCATCGTTCGTGCTGCCGCGGCCGATCGCCTGGGTGACGAGCACAGGCCCAACCGGTGTCGTCAATGCGGCGCCGTTCAGCTTCTTCAACGTGTTCTGCGAGGACCCGCCGCTCTGCATGTTCGCGGTCAACCTGCGGCCGGATGGCGGGGTGAAGGACACGCTTGTGAACATCGAGCGCACCGGCGAGTTCGTGGTCAACATGACCGACGAACCGCTGGCGCACGCGATGCACGAGACCAGCGGTGACTTCCCGCCCGAGATCGGCGAGCCCGATTATCTCGGCCTCAAGCTTGCGCCATCGACCAGCGTAGCGGTGCCGCGCCTTGCTGACGCGCCTTGGGCGATGGAATGCAAGACCTGGAAGATCATCGACGTCAACGGCGACCGCCGGCTGATCATGGGTGAAGGCATCCACTTCTATATCCGCGACGAGCTGTGGGACCGCGAGGCCATGCGCGTGCACATGGACCGCTACCACCCGGTCGGCCGCATGTTCGCCGACCGCTATTGCCGCACCGATGACCGGGTGGTGTTTCCGACCGCCGAGGGCGCGAAGCAACCGTAGATCCGTGGGGTCGGCAGGCGCGCCGCGGTCGTGCCTACCGTCTGACGCTCTGCTCGCGATGGTGGCCACGCTGCGCTTTGCCCGCCCTACGGCGTCGTCGCAAGTCTGATTCAAATTTCAAACAGCGGGTCTGTAGGATGGGTAGAGCGAAGCGAAACCCATCGCGATGGAGCAAGCGGTGCGAATGATGGGTTTCGCTGCGCTCTACCCATCCTACGTCTGATTCAAACAGCGGATGCGAGTCCGCATTCTCGCGGCGCGATGTGCCCGAGCTTTGCGTTTCGTTTCACCCTCTCATTGAACAGAGGGCGCAGGGAAAGCCGGGTGCTGGTTGCACCCGCGGGTCCCGTGCAACAAAAAGCACGGGGGTAGGACCACAGGTTCAACCGAAGCATTCCGGCTTTCCCTGCGCGATGGTGTTACGGCTTACTTCGTGCTCTCCCCGGTGACCGGCTATCTAATGCACACATCTTTGTTGCGAAGATCGGCGAAGACTGATTCCCTGATGAGAGGCGGTCTTGTGGAGGGAGGTCTTATGTCGATGGAGGTTGGACTGGGACGATTTGGCGATCGTCGCCTGGAAAAAGGGGGGCGTCGTTGCATGACGCCCTCGTTCGCCGGCCTGGTTCATGCAT
>NZ_AUEZ01000042.1 GCF_000426245.1 Bradyrhizobium sp. Ai1a-2
CATCTCGCGCACCTTGGCCAGCACGTCCTCATCCGACCAGGCCGCGTTGGCGACAAAATGCAGCAGCGACTGGTGCTGTGCCGCCGTGCGCGCCGGAGCCGTCCGCGCCGCCATCGGCTCCACGCTCTTGCGCTCCCCAGGCAGCATCAGCCCCGTGCAATAGTCGCGCAGCGGCCTCGTCCGCTCCGCGTGACCGATCGCGCTTCCAAGACCGGCCACATACTCCGCAAACCGTGCTTCGCTCTGATCGAGATCCATCTGGCCCTCCACGTGCCAAATATTGAATCTCTTCAATTACTTGATTCTCAGCCCCAAAAGACCGCGACCGCTTGACTCAGTAGTGCTAATCCGCCCTACACGGTGGAGCTCTACCACATCGTCTGGCGGGCGCGCTCCGGCCATTCGCGGTCGTAGGTTTCGCCGCCGACCTTGTCTTCGCTCATGCTGGCGAGGATCTGGCCCGGCGTCGGCAATGTCCCGGGATCGACGCGCTTGTCGGGATTCCAGAGGTCGGCGCGGACGATCGCGCGGGCGCATTGGAAGTAGATCTCGTCGACGGTCATGACCATGACGGAGCGCGGCGTCTTGCCTTCCATCCTGAAGGAAGCGAGCAAATCCGGATCGATCGACAGATGAGCGCGACCGTTGACGCGCAGCGTGGTGCCGGAGCCGGGGATCAAAAACAAGAGCGCGACGCGCGGGTCGCGGACGATGTTGCGGAGCGAATCGACGCGGTTGTTTCCGCGGCGGTCGGGCATCATTAACGTCTTCGCGTCATGGATGCGGACGAAGCCGGGCAGATCGCCGCGCGGCGAACAATCGATGCCTTCCGGACCGACGGTGGCGAGCGCCGCAAACGGCGATTTCTCGATCAGGGTACGATAGGGCGGCGTGAGGCGGTCCGCGACCTTAACGGTGGAGGCATCGTTGGGGAAGCCGTAGATCGCCTCCAATTGTTCTGTTGTCGCGATACGTGTCATCGGCTCCCTTTGTTTACTCGTCCCAACGGTTTCCTCTGATGATCCGCGCGAGCTGGCGCGCGTGATAATCGGCGGCGCCGACATTGACGATGGTGAAGTCCGGCGCGGCGGTGGTCTCGTCGACGGTTCGGCCGAGCCGATGCTCGATCCGGCCGTCGCTGGCGCGTCCGCGCATCGCGAGCCGCTCGGCCAGCACGTTCGGCGGCGCGGTGATCTGGACCACGGCGACATTGACGTAGGCGCGGCGGGCCATCGATATCACCGTGCGCGAGACGTTGGCGATCACGGTACGGCCGGCGCGCAGATCGTCGTCGACCGCGCGCGGCAGCGCATAGCCATGGCCGTGTGCCTCCCAATGCATCGCATAGTCGCCGCGCGCCACCGCTTCGTGGAACGCTTCCGCGCTGACCTCCTCATTGTCCTCGGAAGGCGAGGAGGCGCGTGTGATCACGCGGCGCGCAAACACGGCATTGCCTTCCTCGGCACAGGCCGCTTTGGCGAGGCCGAGCAGCGTATCCTTGCCGGCGCCGCTTGGGCCGACCACCAGCACCAGGCGGCCGGGACCGATCGGATCAAGTGTCTCGATTGCAACTGCCCGGGCTTCCGTCATGCGACCCGCTCCCCTTCCCGCCAGACGCTGCGCACCACCGGGAGGTCGCGCGCGAGATGCACGCGGATCAGGTCGGCGCGTTTGCCGACCGCAATCTCGCCGCGGTCGGCGAGCCCCACCGCTTCGGCCGGCGCCTTCGTCACCGTGCGCACCGCGGAGGCGAGATCGATCGCCGGAACGTGCTGCGGCAATTGCAGCGCCGCCATCAACAGGCTCGAAGGGATGTAGTCGGACGACAGGATGTCGAGCAGCCCCTCGTGGGCGAGATCGACGGCGGCGATATTGCCGGAATGCGAGCCGCCGCGCACGACGTTGGGCGCGCCCATCAGGATGTCGATGCCGGCCGCATGCAGGCCGCGCGCGGCTTCCATCGTGGTCGGGAATTCCGCCACTGAAACGCGATCGCGCACGGCGTCGACCACGTTCTCTTCCGTGGTGTCGTCGTGGCTCGCGAGCGGGATGTTGTACTCATGCGCGAGCGCGACGATGGCGCGCATGTTGGCGGCGGCATAGGCCTTCTGGTTGGCGAAGCGTCGTGCGAAGAGCTCATCGAGCTGGGCGTCGGTCATGCCGCCGCCCTTGCCGCGATAGTAGTCGCGCAGCTTCACCTCGTCGCGGAACTGGCGCTGGCCGGGTGTGTGGTCCATCAGAGACATCAGCCGCACGTCGGGCCGATCGATCAGCTCCTTCGCCTCGGCCACCACATCGGGCATCGGGATTTCGCAGCGCAGGTGCAGGAAGTGATCCGCGCGGAGGAGATTGCCGTCGCGCGCCACCGAGATCGCCGCCGCCAGAATGCCGGCGCGGCCATCGATGCCCTCGGCACCATCCTCGCGCCAGACCCGAAGCGAATCCAGCACAGTGGTGATGCCCGAGGTTGCGAGCTGCGCGTCATAGGAAATGACGGATGCGACCGGGTCCCAGAACACCTTCGGGCGCGGCACGTAGTGGGCTTCGAGGTGATCGGTGTGCAGCTCGATCATGCCGGGCATGATGAGGTCGCCGCCGGCATCCTCGCTTCCATCAGGCGCACTCCCCTCGCCGAATTCGGCAATGCGGCCGGAGGCCAAGGCGACCCAGCCGCGCTCGATGACGCGGTCGGCCAGCACAAGGCGGGCATTGCCGATGATGGTCTCTCTTGCGGTCATCTCCCCTTCCCTCTCATGCCGCTGCCCTCTTATGCCGCTGCAGCGAATGACGTGACATCCACGATTCGGTCTGCAATCAGATGACGGATTTCATCGTCATGCACGATCGCGACCATTGCGACGCCGCGGCGTTTCTTCTCGCCGATCAGTTCCACCACCACGGCGCGGTTGGCCGCATCGAGCGAGGCCGTCGGCTCGTCCAGGAGCAGGATCGGCAGATCGGAAATGAAGCCGTGCGCGATGTTGACGCGCTGCTGCTCGCCGCCGGAGAAGGTCGAGGGCGGCAGCCGCCACAGCCGCTCGGGAATGTTGAGACGGCGGAGCAGCGCGCCGGCCTTGTCGCGTGCCTCTGCACGCGGCGTGCCGTTGTCGACCAGCGGCTCGGCGACGACGTCGATGGTCGGCACCCGCGGCACTGCGCGCAGGAACTGGCTGACATAACCGATGGTGGCGCGGCGTACGCTCAGGACCTGCCGCGGCTCGGCGCTGGCCAGATCGATCACTTTGCCCTGGTGGCGGATGTCGATCCGCCCGGTGTCGCAACGGTAGTTGCCGAAAATCATCTTCAGGATCGACGACTTGCCGGCGCCCGATGGCCCGGACAGCACGACGCATTCGCCCGGCTCGACATGGAACGCGACGTTGCTCACGACAGGCAGTTCGACCCCACCCTGCAGATGCATGGTGAAGGTCTTTGCCGCGTTGGAGATTTCGATCATCGCAGTCATCGGTGCCCTCATGGCGGCAGAATCGAGGAAACGAGCAGTTGGGTGTAGGGCTCGCGCGGGTCGTCGAGCACCTGGTCGGTCAGGCCGGTCTCGATGACACGGCCGCCCTTCATCACCATCACCCGGTGCGAAAGCAGTCGCGCCACCGCGAGGTCATGCGTGACGACGATAGCGGCGAGGTTGAGCTCACTGACGAGATTGCGCATGAGGTCGAGCAGGCGGGCCTGCACGGAGACGTCGAGCCCGCCGGTCGGCTCGTCCATGAACACCAGCCGCGGCGCGGTGACGAGGTTGCGCGCGATCTGAAGGCGCTGCCGCATGCCGCCGGAATAGGTCTTCGGCGCATCGTCGATGCGGCCGATGTCGATCTCGACGCGCTCCAGCCATGTCGTTGCAGTGTCGCGGATGCGGCCATAGTGATTCCAGCCGACCGCCATCAGCCGCTCGCCGACATTGGCGCCGGCGGAGACCGCCATGCGCAGCCCCTGCGCGGGATCCTGGTGCACATAGCCCCAATCGGTGCGGAACAAGAAGCGCCGCTCGGCTTCGCCGAGCGAGGCAAGATCGCGCAGCACGCCATCGCGCATGCGATAGGACACGCCGCCTGCGCTCGGCGCGAGCTGTGCCGAAAGCAGTTGCAACAGCGTCGACTTGCCCGAACCGGATTCGCCGACGATCGCCAGCACCTCGCCGGGATAGAGCGAGAACGACACGTCGCGGCAGGCGGCCAGCCGCCCGTAATTCTTCGACAGGCCGTCCGCAATCAGCAGCGGCTGATCGTCGTCGGGCGTGGTTGCCGGCTCAGACATGCGCCCTCTCCTTGTGCGGCGCTGCGCTCTCGCGGCCGCGATGGCCTTCGGCCTGGCGCTGCTCGCAATAATCGGTGTCGGAGCAGACGAACATCCGCCCGCCCTTGTCGTCGGTGACGATCTCGTCGAGGTAGGAATTCTCCGCGGCGCAGAGCGCGCAGGGCGCATCGAAGCGGTACGGCTTGAACGGATGGTCCTCGAAATCGAGCGAGACCACGGTCGTGTAGGGCGGGATCGCGTAGATGCGCTTCTCGCGGCCGGCGCCGAACAATTGCAGCGCCGGGCAATTATCCATCTTCGGATTGTCGAATTTCGGCGTCGGCGACGGATCCATCACGTAGCGCGCATTCACCTTCACCGGATAGGCGTAGGAGGTGGCGATATGGCCGAAGCGCGCGATGTCCTCGTAGAGCTTGACGTGCATCAAGCCGTATTCGGCGAGCGCGTGCATGCGCCGCGTCTCGGTCTCGCGCGGCTCGAGGAAGCGCAGCGGCTCGGGGATCGGCACCTGATAGACCAGCACCTGCCCCTCATGCAGTCGCGCCTCGGGGATGCGGTGACGGGTTTGGACGACCGTGGCCTCCGTCGTCGACGTGGTGGTCGCAACGCCTGCGGTCTTGCCGAAGAATTTGCGGATCGAGATCGCGTTGGTGGTGTCGTCCGAGCCCTGGTCGATCACCTTCAGGACATCATCGGGACCGAGAATCGCGGCGGTGACCTGCACGCCGCCGGTGCCCCAGCCATAGGGCATCGGCATCTCGCGGCTCGCGAACGGCACCTGGTAGCCGGGAATCGCGATCGCCTTGAGGATCGCGCGGCGGATCATCCGTTTGGTCTGTTCGTCGAGATAGGCAAAATTGTAGGATGGCGCGTTCATTCGGCGGCCTCCTGCAGCAGCTCCGATGTATTGGCTTCGGCGAACTCCTTGCGCAGCCTGCGCAGCAGGCCGAGTTCGGACTGGAAGTCGACGTAATGCGGCAGCTTGAGATGCTCGACGAAGCCGGTCGCCTGCACATTGTCGGAATGCGACATCACGAATTCCTCGTCCTGCGCCGGCGCCCTCACCTCCTCGCCGAGTTCGCGCGCGCGAAGCGAGCGATCGACCAGCGCCATCGACATGGTCTTGCGCTCGCTCTGGCCGAAGGCGAGGCCATAGCCGCGGGTGAAGCGCGGCGCTTCCGTCGCTGAGCCCTTGAACTGGTTGACCATCTGGCACTCGGTGAGTTCGATCCTCCCGAGCGGAACGGCGAAGCCCGCGTCTTCGGCGAGGAATTCGACCTCGACCTCGCCGAAGCGGATCTCGCCGGCGAAGGGATGGTTGCGGCCATAGCCGCGCTGGGTGGAGTAGCCGAGCGCCAGCAGGAAACCTTCGTCGGCGCGGGCGAGATTCTGCAGGCGGAGATCGCGGTCGGCCGGGAAGCTGAGCGGCTCGCGCGTGAGGTCGCCGACTGGAGCGTCCGCCTCTACTTGCGGCGACGGCTCGATCAGGCCGTCGTGGGCGAGGATGTCGGTGATGCGTGGCGTCTCGGCGGACGATGTTTCGCCGGTCGCGGGCGCCTCCGGCACAAAGCCTTCGGCAAGCTGCGGGTCGAGCAGGCGATGGGTGTAGTCGAAGGTGGGGCCGAGGATCTGGCCGCCGGGAACGTCCTTGAAGGTCGCGGAGATACGGCGGCGGATCTGCATGTTGCCGGTATCGACCGCCGCGGTGGCGCCGAAGCGCGGCAACGTGGCGCGGAAAGCCCGGACCAGGAAGATCGCCTCGATCATGTCGCCGCGCGCCTGCTTGATCGCGAGCGCAGCCAGCTCGCGATCATAGAGCGAACCTTCCGCCATCACCCGATCGACGCCGAGCGCGAGCTGTTCGGAGATCTGCCCAAGCGTAAGCTCCGGCACCTCCCGGTCGCCTCTCCGTTCATGCGCGAGCAGGCGATGGGCGTTCTCGATGGCGCGTTCGCCACCCTTGACTGCAACGTACATCGTCAGTCCTTCCCATGAGCAAGCCGCGTGGTGCGCGGAATCGCGACAATCTCTTCGCCCGCGACCAGCACGACGTCGATGCCGCGCGGGAACAGCGTGGCGTTGACGGCGAGCCGATCGAACAGATCGTGCGGCTCGATGCTCGCAGTCAGCAATGTTGAGCCGTCGATGCCGGGGCCGCGCAGTTCGTAGGCAGCGCCGTGCGACAGGCTGTCGACCTGCAGGATCAGCGTGGTCGAGCGATCGGGATATTCGCTGCTGCCGAGCGCGAAACGCTCGAGCGCGGGAATATCTTTGGGATCGCCGATCAGCGCAAAGCTTGCATTCGCAGGATCGCTGGTGATGGGCGCGCCGGTGTGAAACTTCAGCCATTCGGCGATGCCAGTGGTCGACATCGCACCATCGAGCCAGATCGGCGTGTCGTGGTCGAACAGCATCAGCGCGATTGCGGCCGTGCCGTTCATCACGCCGTCAGGCGCGCCCGCCGATGCCGCGATCCGCTGCACCGTACCGGGACGCGCCATTGCGTTCATCACGGAACGGAACGTCGCCTGCGCCGACAAGACCTTGTCGGAGAAGCCCGGAGGCAATTCGGCAACCGTTGTCATCTCCCTCAGCCCTCGCCGCGCACCATGGTGTAGAAATCAACCCGCGTCGCCGCCGTTTCCGCGTCCTCCCGGTTCCGCTTCGCGATCATGGCGATGCGCAGCGGCGCGATCACTTCCGACTCGACCGCATCGGCAAAGGCGTCCGTTTGCGCCATGGCGTCGCACAAGGCGATCAGCCGCGCCTTCTCATGGTCACGCCCGAGCGTGTAGCCGAAACCGACCTGGCCGGTCGAAAGCAGCACTGCTGAGCGCGAGACCGTCGCTTCGCCGAGATTGAAGGGCGCGCCATCGCCGCCGACGCGGCCGCGCACCATCACGAGGCCGTTTTCCGGCTCGCGCAAGGTCCTGTGAGCCGGCAGCGCCATCGCGCTGAGCCGGGCCGAAATTTCGGCGGCCTCGGACTGCGCGAGCACAGCCATTGCCGCCTTGCGCTGCGCCCGTTTATTGTCTTGCTCGGTCTTCGTCATGTTGCGGAACCTTGCCCGACTCAAGTTGTCTATAGTAATAGACAACTTGATAAGCAAACGCCATGACTGTTTGATGACTGGGGCATGATTTTCGGCAGAACTGGGTTTCCGATATGAGTATGCAGGACACCGCGTCATCCGGCGTCGCGCTGTGGCGATTGGTCGCCGACGGCATCGAGCGCGGCATCGCCGAGGGGCGCTTTGCCGCGGGCGAGAAGCTGCCGGGCGAGATGGAGATCGCGGAGACCTACCGCGTGAACCGCCACACGGTGCGGCGCGCCCTGGCGGCGCTCGCCGAGCGCGGACTGGTGCGCGCCGAGCGCGGCAGCGGCACCTATGTGGAGGCGCAGCGGATCGCCTATCCGCTGCGCTCACGGACTCGGTTCTCGGAGATCGTCGGCGCCGGCGGCCGCGAACCAGGCGGGCAATTGATCGATGCGTCGGAAGACGTGGCGAGCCGGGAGTTGGCGCGGGAACTCGGACTGAAGGTCGGCGCGCCGCTGGTCCGGATCGAGTCGCTGCGGTTCGCCGACCGCGCGCCGATCTGCGTCGCCACCACATGGCTTTCGGCCGCGCGCTTTCCCGGCGCTGGAGAGGTCTACGCTGATCTCCGCTCGATGACGAAGCTGCTGGAACATTTCGGCGTCCGCGACTATCGGCGCGCCTCGACGCGGATCACCGCCGGCATCGTCGACGCCACCGACGCCGCGCGACTCGACGTGGCGCTTGGCCGCCCGATCCTGGTGGTCGACTCTACCGACGTCGATCCCGACGGCAGGCCGCTGGTGACCAAGCGCTCGCGCTTCGCCGCCGAGCGCGTGGAGTTTTTGGTCGAGAACGGCTAAAGGCGCGGGCGCTTATTCTCCCTCGCCCCGCTCTTGCGGGGAGAGGGTTGGGGTGAGGGGCTGCATCCGCAAACTCGATAGACGTGAGTGAGCGGTGAGTCCCCTCACCCGGCGCTTCGCGCCGACCTCTCCCCGCAAGAGCGGGGCGAGGTGACTCCTTACGCCAGCGCGCGCTGGCCGATGATGGCGAAGCGGAGTTTTGTCGAGATCCAGTCGATCACGGCGACCGCGATCAGGATCATCAATATCAGGAACGACACCTTCTGCCATTCCAGGACGCGGATCTGCTCGGCGAGCTGTAGCCCGATGCCACCGGCGCCGACGATGCCGATGATGGTCGCCGAACGCGTGTTCGACTCGATGTAATAGAGCACCTGCCCCGCGATCACGGGCAGCACCTGCGGCATCAGGCCGAAACGGATCTCGTGCAGTGTACTGCCGCCGGAGGCGCGGATGCCCTCGACCTGCTTCTTGTCGGCGGCCTCGATCGCCTCGGAGAACAATTTGCCGAAGGCGCCGAAATCCGACACCGCGATGGCGAGCACGCCGGCGAACGGGCCGAGGCCGACGACATTGATCCAGACCAAGGCCCAGATCAGCGTGTCGACGCCGCGGATCGAATCCAGGAAGCGCCGCACCGGAAAACGGAAGATGGCAGAGGGCACGATGTTGCGCGCGGCGAGCAGGCTGACCGGCAGCGCCATGAACGCGGCCAGCGTCGTGCCGAGCAGCGCGATCGACAGCGTCTCGCCGAGCGCGGAGAGATAGGTCGGCAGCGACGAGCCGGGATCGGGCGGGACCATCATCAGCGTGATCCAGCCGAGCTCGCGCAGGCCGCCCACCAGCTTGGTCGGTGAGAAGTCGAGATCGTATAGTCCGAAGCCGAAGACTGCGAATGCCGACAGCAGCATCAAGGGCGTGGCGAGCCGCGCAGAGGCCGGGCGCTCGAAAACATCAGGATATTTCGTTCGCAGCGCCTGCGAATCCGGCTTCGGCAACTGGCTCATGCCTGCGCCTCCTTGCCGAACAGTTTTGCGCGCAACCAGCCGGTGCTGATGTCGATCACGAACACGGTCACGATGATGGTAACAAGGATGGCGCTGACATCGGAATAATAGAATTTGCGGATCGCGACCACGAGCTCCTGCCCGATGCCGCCGGCGCCGACAAAACCCATCACGGATGCTTCACGCACGTTGATCTCGAAGCGCAGCAGCGCATAGCTGGCATAGCCCGCCGAGACCTGCGGTAGCACCGCAAAGCGCATGCAGGAGAGCCAGCTCGCGCCGGTCGAGCGGATGCCCTCCACCGGCTTCATGTCGGCATTCTCGACGATCTCGGAGAACAATTTGCCAAGCGCGCCGGTGGAGTGCACGGCGATCGCCAGCACGCCCGCCATCGGCCCGAGCCCGAACGCGATCACGAACACCAGCGCGAACACGATGGCGGGCACCGTGCGCGCGAACTCGAGCAGCCGCCGTACGACAAAGCGCAGCCACGGCCCGGGCGAGGTATTCTGGGCGACGAAGAAATTCAGCGCAAGCGCAAGAACGGCGCCGATCAGCGTGCCGACATAGCTGATCAGAATGGTCTCGGCGAGCAGCTTCAGCCAGCTGTGCCAGCCCCAGAACCATTCGCCGAAATCGGTCCAGACCCGCTGGCCGCTATCCAGCGTCAGGATGCGGTCGAAATAAGAGACGAAGTTGCCGAAATAGGTGAAGAGCGTGCGCAGGTTCACTTCGGCGCCGATGCCAGCGACGACGAGCGCCGCGATGAACACCGCGACCGCCAGCATCGTCTTCAGCCGCTTGCGCGCGACCGCCTTGCGATAGGCCTCGTTCAGCGCCGCGAGCTGCTGGGCGGGAAGGATGGATACGGCGGTGGTCATCGGATCTACTGCTTGCCCTCAACGGAAACAGGCCGAGTCGCAATCGACCCGGCCTGTTCAGTTCATGTCAACCGATCAGGACGCCTTCTTCTTGCGCAGGGTGTCGACGAACTTGATCAGCTCGATCGTGCCGTCCCAGTCCTTGGTGGTCGCGGGGTGGAAACCCTTCTTCTGGCCGTCGGAGAGCTTGTCGAACATCGCCTTGTCCTTGGTCGGCGCTTCGAAGAAGGCTTTCGCGATCGCGGCCTTGAGATCGTCGGGAAGATCGGAGTTGTAGGCGTACGGTCCGTTGATGATCTCGGCCGACTTGTTGATGATGCGGAAATCTTCCTTCTTCATCGGCGAGCCGTCGGCGTTCTTCAGCATGCCCTTGTGCAGCATCTGGGCGAGCGTGGAGTCGTCGTCGCTGGTCCACTGGTTGGCGGCAACGTCGACCGTTCCTTGCGAGAGCGCGAGGACCGCGTTCTCGTGGCTGCCGGTGAAGACGACCTTGCTGAAATAGGCTTCGGCGTCCGGAATGCCCTTCTTGTTGAGCTCGAAGCGCGGCACGTTGTTGCCCGAGGTCGAGTTCGGATCGACGAGGCCGAGGTTCTTACCCTTCACGTCCTCGACGGTCTTGTAGGGGCTGGTCGCCTTGACGAAGAACACCGAGTAGTAGCCGGTCGAGCCGTCGGCGTTGATGTCGTTGGCGAAGGCGTCGGTCTTGACGCCCGTCAGCCGCGCCCGGGCGAAGGAGGCCGAACCGTAGCTGGCGATCTGGATGTTGCCCGAGCGCTGGCCCTCGATCACGGCAGCATAGTCGTTGGCGATACGCAGCGTGACCTTCACGCCGAGTTCCTTGGAGAGGTAGTTGACGAACGGCGTCCAGCGCTCGGTAACGCCGGAAGCGTTTTCAGCCGGCACGACCGCGAAGGTCAGCTCCGGATATTTCGTTTTCCAGTCCTGCGCCGACGCGGACGCGGTGAACGCGAGCGCGGCAGCGCCAGCGAGAACGATGCGACGAGTGATCATGGTTTACCCCTGCTGTTATGGTAACGGCTGGATCATGATCCGATTGGATGGAATCGGATCATGACCTCATCTCTTGTTTGAGCATGATCGGCTTTCACGCTTCCGGATCATGCTCTAGAGGCCGACTGCGGTTGCAGCGGCTTTCCCTGGAATAAGGTTGCGACGTTCAGGCCGCGGCTGCGGAGCCGAGCGCCGGAGCTGTTGCGGCATCGGGCGCGGGCATTGGCGCCCCGCCGATGACATCATTGGCCTCGAGATCGTAGAGCTCGCGGGCGATGTGATCCGTCAGCATCGACGGCTGACCATCGAACACCACGCGGCCCGCCGCCATGCCGATCAGGCGGTCGCAATAGCTGCGTGCCAGATCGAGCGAATGCAGGTTGCAAAGCACGGTGATGCCGAAATGCTTGTTGATGCGCAGCAGCGCATCCATCACGATCTTGGTATTGCGCGGATCGAGCGAGGCGATCGGCTCGTCGGCGAGGATGATATCGGGCTCCTGCACAAGCGCACGGGCGATGGCCACGCGCTGTTGCTGGCCACCGGAGAGCTGGTCGGCGCGCTGGGCGGCGAACTGCCCCATGTCGAACTGCTCGAGCGCCGACATCGCCAGTGCCTTGTCCTGGTCGGGCCAAAGCTGGGTCAGCGACCGCCAGGCCGGGATCTCGGCAAGGCGGCCCATCAGCACATTGGTCAGCACGTCGAGCCGGCCAACCAGGTTGAACTGCTGAAAGATCATCGCCGAACGCGCCCGCCACTGCCGCAGCGCCTTGCCGCGCAACGCGGTGACGTCGACACCTTCGAAGAAAATGCGGCCTTCGGTGGGATCGGCGAGACGATTGACCATCCGCAGCAATGTCGACTTGCCAGCGCCCGAGCGGCCGATCACGCCGACAAAACTACCGGGCTGAACCGAGAACGAAGCATTATCTACCGCGGCTTTTGTACCGAAACGGCACGTCAAACCTTCCACCACCAGCATGCAGTGCTCCGAACCCGTCACGTCACGCAAACGGCTAACGCCACCGCATTACAGTTGTGTGACAAACACACCGCAGTGCGGCAATGCTGCACAGCGTCGGCGATGTCACTCATCTGTCACGCTAATGTTATGAGGCGCATCGAAGACGTGCGCTCCCCACAACCGTTCGAGAGGCGAAGATGGCCGGCAAGCTGCTTTCCGTTGTACCGACCGTTGATCCCACCGCATCGGTGCGGGACAGCCAGCTTGGCGCATATACAGAGGTCGGGGCGCGAACCATCCTGCTTGGAGTCACGATGGGCGACTATTCATACGTCGTGAACGACGCGCAGCTCACTTACACCACGATCGGTAAATTCTGCTCGATCGCGGCGATGACCCGGATCAATCCCGGCAATCATCCGATGCATCGCGCGACGCAAGCGCATTTCACCTATCGCGCCAGCGCATACTTCCCGGGCGAACATGACGAGGCCGAATTCTTCGAATGGCGCCGGGAGCACCGCGTACATATTGGCCATGACGTCTGGATCGGGCATGGCGCGATCATCCTGCCTGGCCGCTCCATTGGAACCGGCGCGGTGATCGCGGCTGGCGCGATCGTGACCAAGGATGTTCCCGCCTACACCATCGTCGCCGGCAATCCCGCACGGCCGATTCGAAAACGGTTTCCGGACGACATCACCAGCCGCCTTGCGGCGCTCGCCTGGTGGGACTGGGATCACGAAATGTTGCGCCAGGCGCTACCGGATTTCCGCAAGCTGGTTGTCGGGGACTTCCTCACAAAGTATGAAGCGGTGAACGCGCCAACAGCCCGCCGGAGTGCCATCTCGTGACCGACATTATTATCGAACGCGGCAAGGCGCTCGTTGACGGCGAACTCGTCGAAACGCGGCTGCGGACCGCGGGCCTCGACATCGCAACCCTCGGCGAAGATGGAGATGGTCGCGACGCGCTCGGCATCGATGCGCGGGATCTAAAGGTGCTGCCCGGCATCGTCGATCTGCATGGCGACGCCTTCGAGCGGCAGATGATGCCGCGCGCCGGCGTCGATTTCCCGATCGACGTGGCGCTCGCCGACAGCGACCGCCAGGCGATCTCAAACGGCATCACGACGGTGTTCCACGCCACCACCTGGTCATGGGAGCCGGGTCTGCGCAGCGCCGACAATGCGCGGAGGCTGCTGGAAGCGATCGAGCAGATGCGCCCACAGCTTGCCGCCGACACGCGCTTCCATCTGCGCCATGAGACCTACAATCTCGACGCCGAAGCGGAGATCGTTGACTGGCTCGCGGAGGGCCGTGTCGATCTGTTCGCCTTCAACGACCATATGGACGGGACGATCGGGGACCTGGCAAGGCCGCGCAAGCGTAACCGGATGGTGGAGCGCACCGGCCTTTCGGCCGAGCAGTTCGACGATCTCGTCACACGCGTGGTGTCGCGCGCGAACGATGTGCCCGCCTCGATCGCACGTCTCGCCAGCGCGGCGCGATCGGCCAATGTCCGGATGCTCTCGCATGACGACAACAGCCCCGAGATGCGGAAGGGGTTTCGCGACCATGGCGTCGGCATCGCCGAATTCCCTGTCAACGAAGAGACCGCGCGCGATGCGGCAGCCGCCGGCGACGACATCGTGTACGGCGCGCCCAACGTCGTGCGCGGCGGCAGCCACACCGGCTGGACCAAAGCGTCCGACATGATCGCCAAGGGCCTCTGCTCGGTACTGGCCTCGGACTATTACTACCCGGCACAATTGCTCGCGGCCTTCCGCCTCGCCGCTGATGGCATTCTGCCGCTGGAAAAGGCGTGGGACCTGATCTCGGCAGCGCCGGCGCGCGCCGCCGGGCTCGACGACCGCGGCGTGCTCGCCGAAGGTCGCCGCGCCGACATGATCATTGTCGATGACAAGGTGCCGCTGCGGCCTCGCATTGTTGCGGTGATCGCAGCGGGACGTCTCGTGCATCTGGCCGACGCCAGCCGGCTCACCTACTCCACAGCACCGCGCAAAGCGGTTGCTGCCGCTTGACGTTTCCCCGGTCTTTCGATGATGGCCAATTATCCGCGTTATGCCCTCTACTACGCGCCGGCGCCGGACAGCGCGCTCGATCGTTTCGGCGCCAAGATGCTCGGCTACGATGTTTACCGGGGCGGCGACCTGCCTTTTCCCGAGGGCGTGCTGCCAGGCTGGCGCGAGATCACGCAGGACCCGCGCAAATACGGCTTTCATGCCACGCTGAAAGCGCCGATGGCGCTGGCGGAAGGAAAGACCGAAGCTGATCTGATTGGCGCATGCGAGGCTTTCGCCGCTACGCCGCGGCCAATTCCCGTGATCGAACCCATCATCGATTCGATCAGCGGCTTCATTGCGATGATCCCGGCAAGACCGTCGGCGGAGTTACAGCAGCTTGCGGCCGACGTCACCCGCGATTTCGATTCATTCCGCGCAGCGCTGACGCCGCAGGATCGCGCAAGGCGAAATCCCGAGCGATTGACGCCGCGGCAGGTCGATTATCTCGACCGCTGGGGCTATCCTTACGTAATGGAAGAATTCCGCTTCCACATGACGCTGACCGGGCGATTGCAAGCCGAGCGCCATGAAGTCGTAGTGCCGATGCTGCGTGAGCGCTTTGCCTCCGTGCGGCTCGCAACGCTCGCTATCGACCGGCTCGCAGTGTTTCGCCAGGATGATGCAGCATCGCGGTTTCGAGTCATCGCGCACTGGCCACTGCGCGCACTCTGAGTAGCCCCGGGTGGAGCGGAACGCGTAACCCGGGATTTCTGCACCAGCGTCTACCAGCGGTCCCGGGTTGCGCTGCGCTTCACCCGGGCTACGACTTACTCGTCCGTCTCTTCCGGCCTTGTACGGGCGATGATTTCGGCGGCGCCCTTGTCGAGCAACTCCAGTCCGACGGCACGACCGAGTTCGCGGGGACGGTCGGCGGCGCCGGTGCGCGATGCCTCGATGAAGCGGTCGCCGGTTTCATCCAGCACCGAGGCGCGCAAAATCATTTCGCCGCCGGCGAGCGTGGCGTGGCCGGCGATCGGCGAATTGCAGTGGCCGTTCAAGATCCACAGCACCTCGCGTTCGGCTTCGGCGGCAAGGCGCGATGACGCATTCTCGATCCCGGCAAGGCGGGCGCGCGTCGCGAAATCGTTTGCCGCGCATTCGACGGCAACGATGCCCTGCCCGACTGCCGGCAGCATCTCGTCTACCGGGAATTCATAGGCGATGCGCGATGCACGCCCGATGCGCTCGAGCCCCGAGCGCGCCATCACCAGCGCATCGGCTGGGCCGACCTCGCTGCCATCGGGCAAACGCTGCTTGTCGCCACGATCGAGCTTTGCGATCCGCGTGTCGGCGGCGCCGCGGAAATGGATCACGCTTGCTTCAGGAAACAGCCTGCGTAAGTAAGCGGCGCGGCGCACCGCGTTGGTGCCGATCTTGAAGCCCTTGCCGCGGCCCGCGCGAAAGCTCTCCAGTGAAACGCCCGGACGCAGCACCAGGCAGTCGGTTGCGGCGTCGCGCGGGAGGGTCGCGCCGATCACGAGGCCCGGCGTCTCCTCATTGCCCGGCACGTCCTTCAGCGAATGCATCGCGGCCTGCAGTTCGCCCGCGCGCATCGCTTCGCGGATCTCGGCGACAAAGGCGCCGCCCTTGCCGCCATGGCGCAGCAACTTGCTGGTCTGGTCCTGATCGCCGCGGGTTTCGAACCTGACAATCTCGACGGTCAGGTCGGAAGCCGACGCACGCAACAAGCGCGCGACTTCCTCGGTCTGCGCCATTGCCATGGCCGTCTTGCGCGTGCCGATGCGTAAGGTCTGTCCCGACACAGTGTCTCCGTTCGAACCGCCGATAAAGTCGAGGGATTAGAGCAAAAGCCCAATCAAAACAACGCTTTTCGCCGCCTGTTCCGGGATGAAGGAAAGCGCGTCAATCCAGGTCGGTCACGACCTGAACGCCACCCGCTGCCATTGCCGCATGGGCGGCCGCAAGCGATCCGGCAAGATCGATCGCCCGGCAGCCGGATTCCACGACCACGGTTTCGAAGCCGAGGCGGCGCGCATCCAGGGCGGAATAGTGGACACAATAGTCCGTGGCGAGCCCGGCCATGAAGATCCGCTTCAGTCCGCGCTCGCGCAGATAGCCGGCAAGGCCGGTCGGCGTGGTGCGGTCGTTCTCGTAGAAGGCGGAATAGGAATCGATCGCGGAGCGAAAGCCCTTTCGGATCACCAGCTCCGCTCTGTCGGTCGAAAGCTGCGGGTGGAACGCGGCGCCCGCCGTGCCCTGCACGCAATGGTCCGGCCACAGCGTCTGCGGACCATAGGGCATGGTGATGGTTTCGAACGGCGCGGAGCCCTGGTGCGAGGTCGCAAAGGAGCTGTGACCGCGCGGATGCCAGTCCTGGGTCAGCACTACATGATCGAACCGCCCGGAGAGGCGGTTGACGACAGGCACCACCGCATCGCCATCGGCAACGGCGAGCGCGCCGCCGGGGCAGAAATCATTCTGCACGTCGACGATGAGGAGCAGGTCGTCGGGGTGAATTCGCATGGGCAACTCGGCTGTATTCTTTCGCCGAACTTAGCTGAAAATTTGCAGCTTCGCAGCAGACAACCCTACGTCCCGATGCGCAGCGAGGCGCGCTGCTTGCGCAGGCAGGCGATCACGGACAGCGCGGTGATGCGGCCGGTGCGCGGGTTTTCCGATGGGATGTTCTCGATCGTCATCGAGAACCGCGCCGAATCGGAATCCACCTCGATGCGGTGGGTGTTGCGCGTCACGGTCGGGTCGGCCCAGATTTCCACCCGGGTGCGATCGGGGCCGATGCCGGCCAGCGACAGCGCCACGGCGACGTTCAGGTTGGCCGGAAAGCCCTTTGCCGCCTCGCGGGCGGTTCCTTCGAAAATCCGCAGCGGCTCGGCGAGCCCTTCGACGCTGATGTCGTTCTCGACCAGATAGGGCGCGCCGGCGAGCCCAAGCGGCGGTTTGCGCGTCACCAGCCGGACCGAATGGATGGTGCCCTCGGCCGCGGCAGTGACGGCGTCGAGCCCGATCAAGGCGCCGGTCGGCACCACGATCTGGCCGCCGTTATTCTTCGCAAGCGCGATCAGGTCCTCGTTCTGCAGCAGCGCGCCGACGCTGAGCACGACCGCGGTCTTGCCGCGCTCGATCACCGGCGCCACGATCGAACGCACCAGCTTGCTCGGCGCGCATTCGACCACGATGTCGGCCGCTTCGGCCAGTTCCTCGATCGGCAGGATCTTGGGCGGAGTCTTCAGGTCATCGAGCCAGGCCTGGTGCTTGGCGACGTTCTGCGCCGAGACCGCGCTGAGCGCCAATCCCTCGATGCCGCGATCCAGCTCCTTCACCACGCTTGCGCCGATGGCGCCGAGGCCTGCAACGGCCACACGCGCCGCGGATCGTGCGCTGCTCGAATCCACCATACAACTGCTCCCAGGACAGATGCCTGTCCTGTCCCGCACCAGCAGCCGGGTGTCAATCGCCGATTGGATGGATCAGGCGATCACCGGCCACCGTCAGGCGAGCTTTGGATAAGTCGCCTTGTCGAAGAAGCTTGCGCCGGCAACATATTTGCGGGCCGCCGACATATCAGGCTTTTCTTCGCCCTCGCCGCCGCATTCGAAGGTCAGTTCGAGCTGCACGCCGCTGGGGTCGTAGACGAACAACTGCCAGAGCGTGGTGCCCGGCACGATGAATTCGCGCCAGTCGAGCCCCGCCCGCTTGAAGCGGGAAACGAAGGAGCGATAGCCGGAGCAGGACAGCGAGACGTGGTCGATCGCCGCCGTTCCCGCCGGCGCCTTGCCTTCGGGGCCGAGCGCGGGACCGCCGGCATAGATGTGCATGATCGCGAGCCCGCCCGGCTGTGGGCAACCGAGCCAGGCGCCGGGATAGCCGAAATCAGGCCGCGCGAATTCGCGAAGCCCGATGATCTCGGTGTAGAATTTCCGCGTTGCCGGCAAATTCTCGGTCTTGATGGCGATATGATAGAGACCGTGCACGGTTGCGATCGGCAGCGTCGGTTCGGCTCTGGTCATGACGTTGATCTCCTCAAATCCTTGGACGTTAGGTTAGCGGCAGCCCGACGTCGCAGTAGAGCGACTTCAACTTGTTCAGGAACGGAGCTTCGTTCTTGTGCAGGGTTCCGGCGACGGGATCGGCGCCTGCCAGCATCGTATCGGTGGCGGCAAGCGAGAACTCCATCACGAAACGCATGCGGTCCTTGCGTAGCGCCTCGAACTCGGCGAGCCAGCTTGCGACATCGCGGCTTCCGGCCTTGTGGCGCTGCGTGATCAACGCGGCTGCATTGGCGGCATCCTCCAGCGCCTGGGTCGCGCCCTGCCCCAGCGTCGGCACCATGCCGTGGGCGGAATCGCCGAGATAGAGCAGGTTGCGATCGCCGGCGCGGTACAACACCTCGTGCTCCTGCATCCGCGCCCAATGGGTGTCGGCGACATTGTTGCAGACGGTGTCGATCAGCCAGCGCTCCTGGTCGCTCGGCGGCGCGGCGCGCGGCGTGTAGGCGGCACGGAGAACTTCCGGCGTTTTCTGGCTCTCGGAGATCTGCGCGTCGGGATCGATCGGGAAAGTGCCGGCGACATAGATGTGGTCCGGCGGCACGCGGAACGACAACAGCCGGTTCGGTCCGTTGAACCATTGCTCGTAATCGTCGATCAGGCCGCGCGACGTATCCGGCACCAGCACGCGGAAGATGGCCACTCCCGTCGGCGTGATCCGCGGCTCGCCGGAAATCACGCGGCGCACCTGCGAGTAGCGGCCGTCGCCGGCAATCAGCAGATCGATGTTGTCGAGCCGCTGCGTCTTGCCGTGCTGCGTCCAGGCGACGAAGGTCTTGCGCGGATCCACGCTGTCACGGCCGACCTCGACGATCTCACAGCCATAGGAGACCGTGTCGCCGGCGGCCTCGCGCAGCACGCGGTAAAGCTCCGACCAGCGGATGCGCCAGCCCGGTCCGTCCGCGACCTCCTTCAGCGGCAGGTCGAACAGCACGGTGCCGTCGGTGAGTGAGATCCGCCAATTTCTCCAGAGAAAGCTCGCCGCGATGATGCGCTCAGCTAGCTCTGGATCGATCAGTTTCATTGCCTTGACGGCGTTGGGCCCGACATTGAGGCCGGTGCCGGCTTCGGAATGATCGTCGCGCGCAACCTGCTCCAGGCACGTCACCTCCACCCCGTCCAATAGCGCGAGCCGACGCGCCATCACGCATCCCGCGACGCCGGCGCCGACGATGACAATGCGCATCAGGCCAACCCTTCCTTTTGCGAAGCGATGACGGCAATCAGGCCGCCGCCGTCCGGGCCCTGATGCTCGGCACCGCCGGATACGAAGATCCTGCCATCGCCGATCACGCCGGCGACGAGGCCGGCAACCGCGCCGCGGATGTGGCGCTGGGCGTTGATATCGGTGTCATCGAGCATGGTGTGCCTGTTGCCGCGAATTCTTCCGCGCCGGTCAGGCTCGCATTTGACCAGCACGGTCGCGATCCGTGCCGCGTCGGTCGGTGAGACCTGTGGCTTCGCCGCGATGCCGAGATCGGCGAGCACGTCGACGACGGCGCCGATGTCGAGTGCGTCCGCCATCGGACGGTGCGAGATGCGCAACGCCCCCATCCAGCGCGGGCTGTTGCCGAGCACGACGACCTCGTTGCTTTCGACTTCGACGCCGGAGGAAATGCTGGCGCGCGGCGACTGGATGGAGAAGTCGCTGAGCAGCGACGCATCGGTGAAGGCGGACGGCGCCAGTTCGTCGAGCGCGACGGCGACGCCGAATGCACCAGCGGCACGCGCATAGGCCATCGATCTGTTGGGATCGTTGGTGAGCGGAGTCTTGCCGGCCGCGATCGCCGCAGCGGCGCGGGCGACCGTTACGCAGGGGCATTTGACCTGCACGAAGTGGACGTCCTCCAATCGCTCGATTCCGGCATTGGCAATCGCCGTCCGCACGGCATCTGCGACGCTGTCGACATGGGCGCGGCGGCCGATATCCTCCGCCGGGACCGGATCGCTGAACGCGGTGCCGATTGCGAGCGAGGGTCCAGCCTCTGGCGCCGGCTCGGCCTCGCTGATGCAGAAGACGCTGTAGTGCGGGCTCATCACGCCTTCGGTGCCGCCCGAGAGCACGCAGGGGATTTCACGGATCAACTGCTCCGCCGGCTTGTTCAGATATTTCGACAGCAGCAGCATCAAGGTCTGGGTGAAATAGCCGCGGGTGAAATCGTTGACGCCGCCATTGCCCTCGGTCTTGCCGATGATGGCGACGACATCGGCCCCGCGGACCGTGCCGTCGGCGATCAGGCGATCCAGCTCGGAGAGATCGCCGGGATGCGCCATCGACAGCCGGAAAACCCGCGCCGTCCTCATGGCTCGCTCGCCTTGATCAGGTCGAAAATCCGGCTCGGGCTCAAGGGGACCTCCAGCAGTTCCACGTTCTTTTCCTTGAGCTGCAGCGCGTCCTCGATCGCCTGCGCGAACAGGGGGCCGACGGGAATCGCCCCTGCTTCCCCTGCGCCCTTGATGCCCATCGGATTGAGCGGCGACGGCGTTACGGTGTGGCCGAGCTCCATGCGCGGCACCTCGAGCGCGGTCGGCAACAGATAGTCGGCGAGCGAGGCATTCAGGAGCTGGCCCTGGTCGTCGAACACCAGCTTTTCGTAGAAGGCGTTGCCGATGCCCTGCGCGACGCCACCATGGATCTGCCCTTCGAGGATCAGCGGATTGATCACCGTGCCGCAATCGTGGACGACGACATATTTCAGGATCTTGAGATCGAACGTATCAGGGTCGACCTCAACGATCATGGCATGCACGCCATTGGCGGTCGCGCCGCTCGGCGGCCCGAAATATTGCGTCGATTCCAACCCCGGCTCGGTGCCGGGCTTCACCGCGCCACGCATCGGGTTGGCGCGCTTTGCGAGCTCGCCGAGGCCAAGAAACTTTTCGGGAATGCCGACGATCGAGATCCTGCCGTCGGCAAGCACCAGATCCTCCTCGGCACATTCGAAGGCGTCGCTGGCGAGCTTCAGCGCCTTCTGCCGCACCGCGCGCGAGGCTTCGTTGACGGCATTGCCGGCGACGACCGCGCCGCGGCTCGCGAACGTGCCGGCGCCCCAGTAGAACTGGTCGGTGTCGCCGGTGACGATGTCGACATCGGTGACGTCGACGCCGAGCTGATCGGCGACGATCTGGGCAAGGCTCGTGAAATGCCCCTGCCCTTGCGTGCCGATGCCGGTCGCGACGCTGACCTTGCCGTTGGCCTGCACCTGCACTCTCGCGCCCTCATAGGGCCCGATGCCGGTGCCTTCGACATAGCAGGCGACACCGATGCCGACGTGACGGCCTTGCGCGCGCAGCTTCTTTTGCTCCCGCTTGAACTCGGAATAGCCGATGGCCTGCAGCGCCTGGTCGAGCACCGGCTCGTAATTGCCGCTGTCATATTCGAGCTGGGAAAAGTCCTGGTAGATGATCCCGTTCTTGTACGGGAATGCGTCGGCCGGGATGAGGTTGCGCCGCCGTATCTCGGCGGGGTCGATGTTCAGTTCGTGCGCGGCGAGATCGAGCAGCCGCTCCATCACGAACACGCCGTGCTGCCGCCCCGCGCCGCGATAGGGCGTCACGATCGGCAGATTGGTGAAGACGGCGGTGAAAGCGGAGTCATAGGACGGCACCACATATGGCCCGAGCAAGGTGCACTGGCTGTTGATCGGCACCGTGAGCCCGTAAGGATCATAGGCGCCGCCGTCGTGGAGGAAGACGTCCTTGACGCCGAGGATGCGGCCGTCGCGCGCGACGGCGATCTCGGCATCGTGGATCTGGCCGCGCTCATGCGTGGTGGCAAAGAAATGCTCCAACCGGTCCTCGATCCATTTCACCGGACGGTTGAGCCGCATCGATATCCAGGGCAGCGCCACCTCTTCCGGATAGAACATCATGATCTTCGGCCCGAAGCCGCCGCCGACGAAGGGCGCGATTACCCGCACCTGCCGCTCGCCGAGGCCGAGCAACGCAGCGAGACCGTTGCGGACGAACACCGGCGCCTGGGTCGTGTCCCAGATCGTCATATGCTGGCTGCGCGCTTCCCAATGCGCGACGACGCCGCGCGTCTCGATGGTCGAGGCAATGCCATGCTCGTAGGCGAAGCGGCGCTTGATGACCAAATGCGCCTTGGCGGCGGCAGCGCGATAGTCGCCCTTGCTCTGATGCACATGCGCGGAAACGTTCGAGCCGAGGTCGTCATGCACCAGGACCGAGCCGGGGCGCAGCGCGGCTTCAAGATCAATCACCGCCGGCAGCGGCTCGAGATCGACCTCGATATCGTCGAGCGCATCCTCGGCGATGTAGCGGCTCTCGGCGACGACGACGGCCAGGGGCTCGCCGACATGCCGGACCTTGTCCTTGGCGAGCGGCACTTGCGTGCGCTGGTTGAAGACGCTGCCCGGGATCGGTGGCGGTGGCACCAGCAATGGACCGGGCTGCCAATAAGCGCCGTAATCGTCGGCGGTGTAGACGGCGACCACGCCAGGACGCTGCCGCGCGCGGGATACATCGATGCGCTTGATGCGTGCGTGCGCGGCCTGGCTGCGCAGGAACGCCGCATGCAGCATGCCCGGAAGCTCGACATCATCGATGAACAGCGCCTGCCCGGTCAGGAGCTTGCGATCTTCATTGCGTTTGACCGGGGCGCCGAAGAACCGTGTGGTCATGGCGCGGAGGCCCGCATCGCCTGCGCTGCCGCCATCATGGCGTCGACGATGTGCTGGTAGCCGGTGCAGCGGCAGAGATTGCCGGACAGCGCCTCGCGAACCTCTTCCTCCGATGGTGACGGGTTCTGCTTCAGGAATGCCGTCATGGTCATCAGGATGCCCGGCGTGCAATAGCCGCATTGCAGGCCGTGATGCTCGTGCATCGCCTTCTGCACCGGGCTGAGCTCGCCGCTATCGGAGGCGAGGCCTTCGATCGTCGAAAGCTCGTGCCCATTGGCCTGGACTGCCAGCATCAGGCAGGAGCGGATTGGTGCGCCATCGAGCAGGATCGTGCAGGCGCCGCAGACGCCCTGCTCGCACCCGACATGGGTGCCCGCCAGCAACAATTCGTGGCGGAGGAAATCGCTGAGCAGCATCCGCGACTCGACGTTGCGCCGATAAGCGGTCCCGTTAACGGAGACGCTGATCTCATGGCGGTCAGGCTGCATTGGCCGCCCGCTGATAGGCCGTACGGATCGCGCGTTGCGCCAGCACACCGGCGAGATGCCGCTGATAGTCCGCGCTGGCGTGGACGTTGCCGGCCGGCTCAATCGCTGCCCGTATGGCGGCAGCGGCAGCCTCGATCGGCCGATCGGCGCAAGCGTGGCCAACCAAAGGCGCGGCAGCCTCGCTGGCATCGACCGGTGTTTCGCCGACACCGCACAGCGCGAGCCGGACCTTGGTGCAGCGGCCTTCGGCGTCCAGTGTTACAATGGTGGCCAAACCGGCGATGGCAAAATCGCCGCGGCGCCGCGACACCTCCATGAAGCAGGCGCCGCTGCGCGGCGGCAGTGCCGGAAACTCGACCTCGACCAGCATCTCGTCGGCGGCGAGACCGGTGGTGAGCGATCCCTCGAAGAACTCCGATGCTGCAAGCCTCCGCTCGCCGCCGGCCGATTTCAGGCGCATCTGCGCCTCCATCGCGACCGCGAGCGCGGGAAGCTCGGACGCCGGATCAGCGTGCGATAGGTTGCCGCCGATGGTGCCGCGGTTGCGGATCTGCGGATGCGCGATATGCGGTAGCGCGTCGGCAAACAGCGGGCAGGAATCAAGGAACTCGCTGTCCCGCTCGAGCGCGCAATAGCGCGTCAGCGCGCCGACGCGAATGGTTGGACCGTGGGCAATGCCGGCCAGTTCATCAAGACCATTGATATCGATCACGACCGCCGGCCGCGCCAGGCGAAAATTCATCGCCGGGATCAGGCTCTGACCGCCGGCCAGGAATCTCGCCTCGTCGCCGTGTTCCGCCTTGAGCGTAAGCGCGTGATCCAGCGATGAAGCGGCGACGTATTTGAAGGGAGCAGGCTTCATAAAGGCTCGTTCGACGAACACATCCGCATCGGCTCGGAAACCGGAGATAGAACTATCTGTAGTCTAGCAATGCCAGTCAAAAGTCGGCGAGCCCAAAGGCGCTCAGAACTGCATGTAAATGTAGCCAATCCCTGCTCATTCCGCTCACCGCGTGCATAAACATTGGGCGCGCTTGAGACAGCCTGCTGAAAGCACCCGCGCTCCGCTGTCATGCCCCGCGAAGGCGGGGCATCCAGTATGCGGTGACGTCTCGGCTTGAGCACGACCGCCTGTGGAATACTGGATCGCCCGCCTTCGCGGGCGATGACAGAGAAGGCGTGATGATGCGCTGCTTCCTTCTCGTGGCAGCGTTCACGTCCCGCCCGCGAGCGTCTTCACCAGCCGATAAAGATATTCCTCGCCTTCGTAGAACGATTTCACGAGGATCCGTTCATCCTTGCCGTGGGCGCGGATGTCGGTGATATCCGCAGCAAGGCCGGAATGGCCGTAGGTTGGGATGCCCGCGTTGCGCAGATAGCTGCCGTCGGTGGCGCCGGTGCTCATGGTCGGGATCACCGCCGCGGTCGGCCAGAATTCGTGCGACAGCTTGTCGATTGCGCCCATGATCTCCTCGTGCAGCGCCGATGGCGCGCTCAGCACGGCCTGGCCCATCTGCGTGACCTTGATCTGCTCGTCGTCGAGCACGCGCTCCAGCGTCGCCTTGACGCCGTCGACGGGTTCGCCTGGCATGATGCGGCAGTTCACCTTGGCAGTCGCAAGCTGCGGCAGCGCGTTCACGGCGTGGCCACCTTCGAGCATCGTCGCGACGCAGGTGGTGCGGAGCTGCGCGTTATAGGCAGGATTGGCCGCGAGCCGGACAAACGACATCGCGGCTGGGTCGGGCTTGTCCGAGAGCACCGCGCGGATGTCGGATGCCGTCTGCTCGCTCTCGAACTGTGCTGTGCGGTCGAAATAGGCTCGCGTCGTCTCGTTCAGATTGATCGGGAAACTGAACTTCGAGAGGCGAACCAGCCCTTCAGCGAGACGATAGATCGCATTGTCCTTTACCGGCACCGAGCTGTGGCCGCCCCTGTTCTTGACTTCGAGCAGGTAGCTCAGCGAGACCTTTTCGGAGGTTTGCACGGTGTTTCGGATCGGCTTACCGTCCTTCAGACCGACACCGCCGCCTTCATTGAGCGCGAATTCGGCATCGATCAGGTCACGCTTGTTCTTCAACAGCCACTGAATGCCGAGGCCGTTGCTGTCCAGGATCTCCTCATCCGTCTCCAGCGCCACAATGATGTCGCGGTCGGGCTTGTAGCCCTCTTTCTTGTACCGGATCAGGTTCGTGACAAAAGCCGCGGCCATGTATTTGTCGTCGCCGCTGCCGCGGGCATAGAAATAGCCGTCCTGCTCGGTCAGCTTGAACGGATCGAACGACCAGTCTTCGCGATTGGCCGGGACCACGTCGATGTGAGCGAGCAGGAGGATCGGCTTGCGCGCGCCGCTGCCGCGCAGTCGTGCCACCAGATTGCCCTTGCGCGGCGCCGGCGAGAACACCTGCACGTCGTTGTCGGTAAAGCCGGCGGCGCGCAACCGGGCGGCCATCGCCTCCGCCGCCTTCGCGGTGTCGCCGGTCGCGGTGACGGTGTTGATTTCGATGAGCTCCTGATAGACGTCGCGCGCGAACTGGCGCTCCGGGCTCAGCCCTTCCGCGGCAACCGCGGCGGCTCCCAGCACCACCGTGAGCGCGGTCGATAGCAAGATCGAAAGCCTTGGTCTGACGTTTCCAACCATCTTGGGTCTCCGATTCCACTCGCCTCAGTTGTGCGATATTCAGACAGGAACGCAGAGGTTTTGCAAGATGGCGGGAGCGCAATAGCGGAAAGAGCTTGGCCATAGGCACAGTCAAGTAGTCTCCCGCTCCTTCGCTATAAATTGAAGACCTGTTCGATGCGGCAACAGGCTCTTGCGTTATCGCGTTACAAATTTGCAAATCATTCGCCTGAAGTACGCACTTAGAGAGATTCAATTCCAGCGCTGTTCTTTCTGTTCGCGACGGCTGCTAAAGGCACCGCGCTAATCACGTGCCTGGAAGTGAATCGAAGTGAAGATCAGTGCCGTTCGCCGTCTCGTGGGAGACCATCGAAATCGAGGCGGCGGGAGCCGTGCGTATTTTTTCATCGGCCCCGTGGCCTTGCTGGCGAGTTGCTCTTCGATCACGATGGCACGAGCACAATCGAGCACTACGTTGCCGGCGGTGACGGTGGAATCGCCGACGCAGAAGCGCAAGCCAGCGCGCGCCGCGGCAGCCCTCTCCGCGCGGCGGACTCAGGCAGCGACCGCGCCACAACGAAATCGAAATGTCACGCCGGCGGAGCCCACGCCATCGGAGCGCGCTGCCGCGGCCGCGGCGGCGCTGTACCCAGCCAAGCTGGGCTATCGCGCGATGCCCAGTCCGACCACGCTGCGCACCGGCGCTTCGCCGCTCGACACCTCGCAAGTCGTCAATGTCGTGCCCGAGCAGGTGCTGAAGGATCAACTGCCGCGCAATCTCGACGACGCCCTCGTCAATGTCAGCGGCATCACCCAAACCAATACGCTTGCCGGCACCCAGGATGCCGTCATCAGGCGTGGATTCGGCGACAATCGCGATGGCTCGATCATGCGCAACGGCATGCCGCTGGTCCAGGGCCGCAGCCTCAACCCCGCCGTCGAAAGCGTCGAGGTGTTGAAGGGACCCGCATCGCTGCTGTACGGCATCATGGATCCCGGCGGCATCGTCAATACGATCAGCAAGCGTCCGGAACTCTATCAGCACGGATCGATCACCTTGCTCGGCTCGACCTACGGCAACAGCAAGGATGGCGCCGACGCGACCTTCGATATCACCGGCCCGATCGGCCAGGGCGGTCTCGCCTATCGCTTCATCGGCTATGGCGTCAACGAGGACTACTGGCGCAATTTCGGGCGTCACCGCGAAACGCTGCTTGCGCCGTCGCTGGCGTGGTACGGCGACACGACCACGGTGCAGCTCAACTACGAGCATCGCGATTTCGTCTACCCGTTCGACCGCGGCACGGCATTCGATCCGATCACCAAGACGCCGCTGCCTATCCCGGCGACGCGCCGGCTCGATGAGCCCTTCAACAACATGTGGGGAACATCCGACCTGGTGCAGGGTTCGGTCGAGCAACGGCTCAACGAGGATTGGAAGCTCTACGCAGCCTACAGCTACAATACCGAGACCTTCAGCGCCAACCAGCTCCGCATCACCGGCGTCAATGCCCTGACCGGGATCGAGACGCGCAGCAATGACGGCACGCAGGGCTCGCTCAGCAATGCAAGCTACGGGACGTCCTACCTGCAGGGCGGCTTCTGGATCGGCGGAATGCGCAACGACGTGCTGTTCGGCGGCGACGGCCAGTATCGCACGATCTATCGCAAGAACCTGATCAGGCAGGCGACACCCTCGTTCAATTTCTACAATCCGGTCTACGGGCTGGTCTTCCCAGGCACGACAGTCTCCCCCAGCGACAGCGACCAGACCGACAAGCTTGGCCAATATTCTCTCTTCTTCCAGGACACGCTGCATGTGACCGATCGTGTCGCGGTGGTCGCCGGCGTGCGCTACATGGATTTCGACCAGTTGGCCGGCCGCGGACGTCCGTTCAAGGCCAACACCGATCTGTCCGGAGACAAGGTGCTCCCGCTCGGAGGCGCCATCCTCAAGCTCACCGACGAGCTGTCCCTCTACGCGAGCTATACGCAGTCGCTGAAGCCGACCTCGACCATCGCGCCGCTCACCGGCGGCGTGGTGGTCGGCTCCAACATCGCGCCCGAAGAAGGCGTCTCGTGGGAGACCGGCGCCAAGTTCGATATCAACAAGCGGCTCTCGGGAACGGTGGCATTCTACGATATCGACAAGAAGAACGTGCTGGTATCGCAGCTCAACAGCGCCACCGGCATCGTTGAATTTCGTACTGCCGGCAAGGTGCGCTCGCGCGGCATCGAGGTCGACGTCACCGGAAGGCTGACCGACAACTGGAGCATGATCGGGAGCTATGGCTACACCGACGCGCGGGTGATCGAAGATCCGACGCTGGCCGGCATGGCGCTGCAGAATGTCGCCCTGAACACGGCCTCGCTTTACCTGGTCTACGACTTCGGCACCGCCCTTCCGGGCCGGCTTCGGCTGGGCGGCGGAGCGCATTATGTCGGCGACCGGCCGGGCGACGCGGCGAACACCTTTGTCCTGCCGTCCTATGTCGTCGCCGATGTTTTCGCGAGCTATGAGACCAAATACGACAACCTGCCGGTCATCTATCAACTGAACGTCAAGAACCTGTTCGACACCGTCTACTATCCCTCCGCCGTGAGCAACCTGAACGTCGCTCTCGGCGACGCGCGGCGGGTGTCGCTGTCGGCGACGGTGAAATTCTGAAACGGCCTTGCGCGCTTGCGACAAGGTAAAAATAAAATGACAACTCCGCAAAGCTGACACTTTTTTCTTTGCGGTAGCTCGTCGTCGCCGCTCGATCACACGGCACGGAACGTAGAACTATTACAAACTGCGTTAACGCGGCTTGGGTGGCCTCACAAAGATCTTTCCGTTATCGTTCCGATAATGTTGTTGAGTGGGCGGTGATCATCAGGCCTCGCCGATTTCGACGCCGATCCCGCGACCTGTTCCTTCCAATTTATGAGCAGATACCCGATCAAGGCCGCCTTGTTGCAGGTCCACTCCGTCATTGGCCTTGCGCTTTCGCTGGTGTGGGCTGTGATCGGGATATCAGGCGCGACAATGAGCTTCGAGGATGAAATCCAGGCCGGCCTGAATGCTGACATCACGCGGGTCGAGGCTCGCTCAGCCCCAACGCTGACACCGGACCAGTTGATCGCGCGGCTGCCGACCAATCCCGATTTCGGCAAAGTTTCGGCCGTGACGATGGCCGTTGACCCGTCCGCGGCCGTGCGGATCCGGTTTGCCCGCAGCGACGATGGTTCCCGGCCTTCCTCGATCTATGTCGATCCCTATGATGCGCACGTGCTCGGCTCGCCGCGGGGCGAGGAGTTTTTCATCACCGTCCGCAGACTGCATCGCTGGCTGCTGTTGCCCGGCGATGCCAAGGGCTATGGCCGCCAGATCACCGGCGTGACTGCCATCTGCCTGATCGCAATGCTGATCTCCGGGATCGTGCTGCGATGGCCTCGTCGTGCCCGCAGCGTGAAAATGTGGTTGAAGCCGAATCTGGCGTTGCACGGTCGCGGCTTCCACAGATCGCTGCATGCCGTCGCTGGAACCTGGGTGCTGCCGATCTACCTCGTGATAGTGCTCACCGGCCTGTGGTACTCGTTCGACTGGTACAAGAACGGCGCCACCTGGCTGCTGTCGCGTCCTTCGACCGCTGCTGCACCCATGAAGCCGAAGCCAACGCGAGACGTCAGCGTAGCCGATGCCAAGCCGCTTGCACTCGATCGCGTGTGGTCGACATTCCTGCACGAACAGGGCAGCAGCTTCGCGACGGCCCTGCTGACGCTGCCTGCCGATGCTGGCACCGTCGTGCGCATCCGCTCCTGGGCGCGCGATGCCTCGCATCCGGGCGCCCGCGACGAATTCCGCATCGATGCCAGCACCGGCCGGCTGCTGTCATCGGAGATCTACGCGGAAAAGACCTTCGGCGAGCGGATGCTTTCAAGCGTGCTCGATATTCACCGCGGCGCTATATTTGGGTGGCCGGGCAAGCTGCTGTTCATGCTCGCCGCGGCGCTGATGCCGCTCTTCGTGGTCACCGGCTTTCTGCTCTATCTTTCACGCCGAAGGCATCGGCGCCTTTCGCGGGCGCCGCTCGGGAGTCTGGTTCCGGGCGAGTGAATCGCGACCCTATTTCGCGTCCTTGGCCGCGACCACCTCGATCTCGACCAGGAAGCCGGGATTGGCAAGCGAGGCGACGCCGACCACCGAGCGCGCCGGCAGGTTCGGCTGGCTGCCGCCGAAGAACTGGGTATAGCCTTCCATGAAGGCCTTGAAGTCCATCGGCGCGTTGGGGCTGTGCACCAGGAACACCTGCATCTTGATGACGTCGCCCATGCCGAGGCCGAGCCCCTCAAGGATGACCTTGATCCGGTTGAGCACGCCGACCGTCTGGGCCTTGGTGTCGCCATAGGCTTCCCGGCTCGAAGGATCGGCGTCCTTGTTGATCACCGGCGGCACCTGGCCGCTGAGATAATAGATCGTGGCGTTGCCGGTGACCTGCACCGATTGCGCGATCGGAAATGTCGAATTGGGAATTGGATGCCGGACGATCTCGGCCTGCGCGGGCGAGAAAGCCATCGCCGAGAGCAAGACAATCGGCAGCATCGTGCGAAATTTCATCTGTTTCCCCCCGTCTAACCGTGGTTCAGCGCCGCGCTTCCCTGACTTCCGTGGCCGTCACCGCGTCCGTGTAGCTGTTGCCGAAATGCGTCCTTAGATAATTCACAACTGCGGCGACTTGGCCATCGGTCATCATGTCGCCGAAGGCCGGCATGCCGCGCCTGCCGTTGACGACGAGATGGACGGCATAGCTGCTGGTCGCAAGATTCCGGTTGGCAATCAGCGAGGGATAGGCGCCGGCGCCGGCTGCGCCCGAGGCATCGGGCATATGGCAGCCCTGGCAGACATTGGCGAATATTTCCTCGCCGGTCATTTCGACGAAGCGATAGCCCGAGCTGAAGGTCGGGCGCGTCGCGATGTTGTCCTGCGCGAAGCCCGTGGCCGCCGGGAGCAACGCGATCAGCACAGCGCCTGCCTTTTGCGCAATGAGACGGGTTTGCATCGGCCTCACGTTTTCACCACCCGCTCGTGCAATCGCCCGATGGCGTCGAGCGAAGACAGGATGGCCCCCTCCTGCCAGGCCGGCAGATCGGATGCGTGCTCGCCGGCCAGCACGATCCGCCCGTCGATCTGGCACAGATGCCTATAATGCTTTGCCCTGCCCTCGTCGGTCCATTCGCCGCTGCAGCCGAGCGTGAAAGGCACGCGGTGCCAGGCGACCGCAACGCCATTCTCGAACTCCTGCTTGTATTGCGGATGGATCATGGAGCCGAATTCGAGGGCGCTTGCGATCCGTTCCGTCGGCGTCATCGCAGTGAACTCATAGGCATTCGCGCCCTCGAACAGGTAGGCGCCGAGCAGCACGCCGCGGCCGGCGCGATTGAAACCGTTATTGGGATAGGCGATCTGCCGGATCGGCAGGTCGGTATAGCTGATGCCGCCATAGATCGCCTCGTCCTCCTCCCAGAAGCGGCGCTTGAACTGCAGGCCGATCTTGACCGCGCCGGCATAGGCAACGGCGTCGATCGCGGCCTGCATGCGGCTGCCGACATCGATCGGGATCTGGCTCAGGATCGACAGCGGGATCGTGCAGATGCACCAATCCGCTTTTGCGTGCAGCGTCGTCGACGGATTTGTCGTGTCGACATAGCTCACCGTGACGCCGCGATCGTTCTGCTGGATCTGCGTCACCTTGGCGTTGTAGCGGATGAGGTCGCCGACTTCCTTTGCGAAGGCCTTGCCGATCATGTCCATGCCGCCGACCGGCTGGAACATCGTGGTCTGGAAATTGTAGCGCGCAAAACTCTGCAGGTAACGCCAGACCCGCGACCGCAAGAGGTCCGACAAGGAAACGGGATCGCTGGGCAACGGCTCGGGACTTAAACCCCCGCCGGGCTCGCGCGCGTAGCCGCGGAACTCGGCCGAGCCCAGATTGGCATTGTATCTGTAGTCGGAATCGAGCGCGCCCCAGGAGCGCAACGCCTGCAGCAAAATCTCCTGGTCTTCCTTGGACACCGCTTCGTCGAGCTTGCCCTGCTGGGTCACTTTCGCGAGCAGTTCGGAAACCTGGCCCTGGAAATCCGCCTTGATCGCGCGGATCTTCTGCGGCTGGCCGTCGAACGCACGCGAGGCGTGCAGATAGGCGTTGTGGTTCAACTGAATGAAGGGTTCGAGCGCAACCCCGAGCCGCCTGCAATAATCGAGCAATGCACGATGGTGGTAGGGTATGCGCCACGGACCTGGGTTGATGTAGAGACCGTGGTCGAATTCGCAGGTCTGCTTGTGGCCGCCGAGTTCGACAAAAGAGTCGCCGCCGCGCAGCGTCCAGTTGCGGCCGCCTGCCCTGTTGTTGAATTCGAGGATCTGGACCTTGTAGCCCGCTTTGCGCAGCTCCAGCGCCGCCGTCATGCCGGCAAGTCCCGCGCCGAGGATCAAAACGGATGCGCCCTTCGGATCCCCTTCGAGCCTCATCGGCCCCTTGTAAGGCGACTCGGAGGCAAAGCCGAGGCTGGTCATCGCGTGATACATCGCCGCGCTGCCGGCCATCGCGCCGATCAACGAGAAAAGATCACGCCGCCTGATGACTGCCGCTTCGCTTTGCATTGACGTCCCAGTCGGAGCAAGATCTGAAGTAGCAAAGGAAACGATTGGCTACTCACCTGTCAAGGAAGCGGCTTGGTCGAACGCGCACCAACACGCGTTTTTGATGCGCGCTGGATCTGATGATGCGAGATCGAGAGGCGAGCTCCGCTGCAGTTCGCCCCGCGTGCGGAGACAGGTCGAAATTCAAGCACGGCCTGAATTTCGGTGAGGGGAGCCTCCGCGAACTCGTCCGCCACTATCTTCGCGGATAGAGCCCCTCATCCCGACCCTCTCAGAGAGCTATGCTCGTCTCGGCCGCGTAAGAACGGGGAGAAGAAGAACTCAGATCACCTTTTCGATGTGAACGCAGCGGCAATCCATCTCGTAGTCGAGACCGACCACCGGCGGGCGGTTGAAGTGCCAGGTCAGGCCGTTCCTGAACACGCCGCGGCGGCCGAGTTCGCTTTCCAGGATCGGGTAGACGTCCTGCACGGTGTAGAGCTGCACGCCGGTCGTCTGCTTCCAGCTGCCGCCAAATGCGCTCATGCGGCGTTCCATCTCGTCCAGCACCCATTTTGCCTTGGCAAGCATGCCCGCCGGGCTGACGTCGCCGGGGCTGATGATGTGATCGCGATAATTCGCCTTGCCTTCGGCCGATTCGCCGCTGCCGGCGATCACGAAGGACGGCGCGGCCTGAGGCGCCGGCACCGCATAGGAGAAGGCGTGGAAGCAGGGCTCGGATGGCGGGGCGATCTTCGGACAGACATTGCTGCGCGCCACCGGATTGACGCCGTCCTTCATGATGCCCCATTCGATCAAAGTCTTGATGTAGATCTCGTTGAAGGCGCGAAAGCCCTCTTCCGTGAATGGCGCGGGCGAGCGCAATTCGCACGCGCCGAACGCCGTGAGCGGACGTCCGGCATTTTTGAGGATTTCGGCAATCTGCGCAAAGCCCGCCTTCAGCGGCACCGGATCGGCAAACCGGACGCGTTCGATGGTGAAACCGGGCAGCGCTCCGATACCGCAGGAATACTGGCTGACGCCCGGCATGAAGCGGTAACCGCCGTCTTGAACCTCGATAGTCGTAATCATGACACCTCTTTGCAACGTAAGGGGCTTAGAAAAGCTCGGGTTCGGTCATTCGTGGAGAACGCCGAGATAGGCATCGCGGACGATCGGATCGGCGAGCAGTTCGCTTCCCGAGCCACTCCGCACGATCCGGCCCATGTCCATGACAAAGGCGCGGTGGCAGAGATCGAGCGCGATGGTGACGTCCTGCTCCACCAGCAGGATCGACGTGCCGTTGGCGTTGAGTTCGCGCAGCGCCGCCACCAGCTGTTCGACCAGCAACGGCGAGAGCCCGAGCGAAAGCTCGTCGATCATCAACAGCAGTGGCGCGCTCATCAGGCCGCGGCCGATCGCGCACATCTGCTGCTCGCCTCCGGACAAGGTCGCCGCCGCCTGCCGCCGACGCTCACGCAGCTTCGGGAACGTGGCATAGACCTGCTCGAGGTCGCGATTGATCTCGGCGCGGGTCGCATCGCGCGCGTATGCGCCCATCAGGAGGTTCTCCTCCACGCTCATGGCGCCGAACAGCCGCCTCCCCTCCGGCACATGCGCGATGCCGTGGGCAAGGATCTCGGCGGCGGTATCGCCGGTGAGATCGCGGCCTTCCGAGAAATAGTTGCCTGCGGTAGTCGGGATCAGGCCGGACAATGCCCGCATCAGCGTGGTCTTGCCGGCGCCGTTGGAACCGATCAAGGCGGTGATCTCGCCGTGGCGGACTTCGAGATCGATGCCCCACAGCACCTGGATCTCGCCGTAGCCGGCGCACAGCCCTTTCAATTCGAGGATCAGGGAGCTAGCCACGGGCGACATTGCGTTTGGCATATTGCTGGCCGAGATAGGCCTCGACCACTGCGGGATTCTCGATCACCTCGCGCGGCGCGCCATCGGCAATCAACGCGCCGTTATGCAGCACCGCGATGCGCGTGCAGACATTGAGCACGACCTTCATCAGATGCTCGATCATCACGATGGTGATGCCGCTGGCGGCGAGCTCATGGATCAGCTTGGTCGCGCGCTCGACCTCGGCGCTGTTGAGGCCGGCATTGACCTCGTCGAGGAACAGCAATTTTGGATTCATCGCGAGCGCCTTCGCAAGCTCCAGCCGCTTGCGCATGGCGAGCGTCAGCGTCGCGGCAGGCTGATTGGCCTGCAGCTCGAGGCCGACATAGACCAGATGCGCCATTGCCTGCTCGCGCGCCGCCTTCAGGCTTTGGCCCGGCTGCGAGAACAATGCGGCGGCAGCGACATTGTCGAGCGCGGTGAATTCGGCAAAGGGCTGCACGATCTGGAAGGTGCGCGCCAGGCCGAGCCGCGCCGCCTGATAGGTCTTGATCCGCGTGATGTCCTTGCCGTCGAAGGTGATCTCGCCGGAATTGGCCGGCGTGACGCCGCAGATGGTGTTGACCAGCGTAGTCTTGCCGGCGCCATTTGGCCCTATGAGGCCGAGCACCTCGCCCTTGTTGACCGTGAGCGTGACATCACGCAGCGCCTGCAGGCCGCTGAAATGACGGGATACGTTTTCGAGGCGAAGGATCTCAGACATGCTTGGCCTTTCGCCAGAGATTGGCAGGCCGCAATGAGATCAGGCCATGCGGCAGGAACAGAAGCAGCAGGACAATGATCAGCCCGAGCACGCCGCTGTGGAATTGGATGTAGTTGCGCCAGACCACCTCCTCGAGCCCGAGATAGAGGAACGCGCCGCAGGCAACGCCGAGCGGCGAGCCGAGACCGCCCATCAGCGCCATCACGATCGGCTTCACGGAATAGAGGATGTCGAAGACATCGGACGGATCGATATAATGCACCCAGGCCGCATAGACGCCGCCGGCCGCGCTGACGAAACAGGCCGACAGGCCGAAGGCGATACTCTTATAGAGAGTGGTGTTGAGGCCGACCATGCTGGAGGCAGTCTCGTTCTGGCGGATGCAGGCGAGCCCGAATCCGAGCTTCGAGCCGGCGACTGCCATCACCATCAGCGCGGTGAGCAGCAGCAGGATCCACATCGCATAGAAGAAGAACATCGCTTCCGCGAGCACGCCGGAGCCGGACACCAGCGGGATATTGAGGCCCATGCCACCACCGGTGAGGTCGGTGGCATTGTTGACGAGTTCGCGCAGCACCTCGACCAGCGAGAGGCTTGCGATCGCGAAATAATGTCCGCGCAGGCGCAGCAGCGCCGCGCCGAGCACGGCTGACATCAGCAAGGCGGCGACGGCTGCGATGACGACGCCAAGCCAGAGCGGCAATCCCTTGCCCAGCAGCACGCCCGTGGTGTAGGCGCCGAAGCCGAAGAAGGCTGCGGTCGCAAACGAGGGATAGCCGGCAAAACCGCCGACCACATTCCACGACAGCGCCAGGATCGCATACATGCAGGCCATGGTGCCGAGCCGCAGCGCATAGGCGCCGCCGAACAGCGGCAGCGATGCGACGACCGCGAGCAGGACAAGCAGCGCGATATTCGACCTCGTCATTCGAAGCCCTTCCGGCCAAGGAGCCCTTGCGGGCGCAGGATGAGGAAGATGATGAGCAGGATGAAGGACAGCGTGGTCGCATGGGCGGGACCGAAGAAGGTCGAACCAATTCCCTCGACCAGCGCCAGCAGCAGGCCGCCCGCGAGCGCACCCGAGACGCTGCCGAGGCCGCCGAGCACGCAGACCACGAAGGCCTTTCCGAGATAGCCCGACGAGGTCAATGGCGAGATCGGGAAGATCAGCGCCATCAGCACGCCGGCGCAGCCGGCAAGCGCAGCACCAAGGCCGAACGCGATCGCGTAGATCGACTTGACGTCGACCCCCATCAGCACGGCAGCGTCGCGGTCGAGCCGCACCGCGACGATGGCGCGCCCGACGCGCGAGCGCCGCAGCAACAGATAGAGCAGCCCGGTCAGCGCCAGTGCGGCGACCGTCGCGATCAGCCGGTCGACCGGCACCACCACGTCGAAGATAGAGACTGATCCGAGCGACGGCGTCAGCGTCAGCTTGCGGTAATCGGCCTTGAAGAAATAGATCATCGCGTTGTTCAGGATCAGGTCGAGCCCGAACGTCATCGTCAGCGTCACCAGCACCGGCGCCGTGATCACGCGGTTGAGCAACAACCGCTGCAGCAGGTAGCCGAGCACGAAGAACAGCGGCGCAGCGACCGCGATCGAGTACCAGGGCGAGATGTGCAGCGCGTTGTAGAGCCCGAAGGCGAGATAGGCGCCAAGCACGATGAAGGAGCCGTGGATCAGGTTGATGACGTTCAGCACGCCCCAGACCAGCGAAAAGCCAATCGCAATACAGGCATAGAGGCAGCCGAGAACCACCGCGTTCACCAGGATCTGGGCTGCGTGCATGAGAATGCCTTAACCGATCAGCTCAAGAGTGTCGTCATTGCGAGGCGCGCAGCGACGAAGCAATCCAATCCTTCTACTTGTGGAGACATGGATTGCTTCCGCCATCGCTCGTTGAGCTTCGGCGGACAAGTCGCTTCGCTCGCAATGACAGCTCATCAGTTCACGCCGACCTTGAGATCACCCTGCTTGATGGCTTCCGGGAACAACACCACGGGCTTGGCGCCCTGGATCTGGAAGACCGGCGGATCGAGCGAGTTGATCTGGCCGTTGGCACCGAACCTGACCGGACCGAAGAAGGTCACCGCGTCGAGCCTGGCTAGTTCGTCGCGCACCTTGTCGCGATCGAGCGAGCCGGCCTTTTCGATCGCCATCTGGAACAGCGCGCCGCAGAGCGCCGCGGAAGCCTGGCCATAGTCCGGCTCGCTCTTGTACTTGGCCTTGAACAGCTTCACGAAATTCTCGGTCGAGCCGAAGATGTCCTTGCCATCATACCGCTCGGCCGGATGCCACCAGGAAGCGCTGGTGATGTTCTCGGCGGTCTTGCCACCGGACTCGATGAATTCCTGGTAGGCGGGACCGGCGATCATCGTGACAACCGGCGCCTTCATCTCCTGGTCGACCATCTGCTTGCGGACCAGGAGCAGGTCGTTGATGTAGCCGGTGACGAAGATCCATTGCGGCGCGAGCGACTTGATCTGCGACAGCGCCGCCGAATGATCGAGCGTGCCGATCGCATATTTCTCGAAATAGACGAGGTCGAAGCCGTTTGCCTTGGCGGACTTCTCCATTTCCTGTGCGATCGCGAGCGGAAACAGGTCGTTGCGCGCGAGGATGGCGACCTTCTTCACCTCGGGCACCTTGGCCTTGATGATCTGGGTCAGCGGCGTCGTCAGCGTGTCGTTCGGCGTGAAGGTGCCGAACAGATATTTGTAGCCCTGGTCGTAGACCTGGACCGAGGACGCGGTGGCAGCGAGCGTCGGCACCTTGTACTTCTCCGACACCGTGCTGGCCGCCTTGGCCGCACCGGAGCCGAAGGCGCCGAACATGAAGTTGACATTGCCCTGGGTAATCATCTGCTCGGTCGCCTGCACCGCGCGCGGCGTGTTCGACTGATAGTCGGCGTAGACAATCTCGACCTTGTATTTCTTGCCGCCGACGGAAATGCCGCCGGCCTTGTTCGCCTCCTCGGCCCAGAGGTCATAGCCCTGCTGCTGCTTGATCGCCTCGGGCGCGAGCGGGCCGGTGATCGGCAGCGGCGCGCCGAAACGGATGACATCCTCGGCCGACGCGTTCGAGGCAACGCAGGCGACCACCGCCGCCCAAAGTGGGACTGCAAGACGCGCGTAACGAAAGACCCAAGACTTATTCATAGAACAATTCTCCACCACCGCCTGCCCAGGATTAAAATCATGGCAAATCATGCATTCGAATAAAAGCATTGAAATTAGAGGTCAGGGATCGAATAATTCGACCTCTGGTCAGCGCATGCCGCGTTGTTGGGCAGCTGGCAGGGGAAAGAAAGCCGCATGATCGAGTCAGCCGCCATCCGATATTTCCGCGAGGTCACCGAATCCGGTTCGATCAAGCAGGCGGCAGCCTCGTTGCGGATCGCGCCGAGCGCGATCAGCCGGCAGATGCAGGCGATCGAGGAGGAACTTTCGGCGAAGCTGTTCGAGCGTGGCCCGCGCGGGATGCAGCTGACCGGCGCCGGTCACCTGCTCTACCGCTACGCGGTCGAGAACCGCAATCAGCTCGACGGCATCCGGGTCAGGGTCCAGGAATTCGACAGCTCGCGGCGGGGGCAGGTCAGGATCGCCACCGTCGAAGGCATGCTGATGAGCTTCCTGTCGAATTTCGCCGTCGACCTTGCCGGCCAATATCCGGGCATTTCGATCTCGATGACGATGGTGGGCTCGCGTGATGTGGCCGAGAAGGTCGGCCACAGCGATGTCGACCTCGGCTTCGTGTTCGGCCGCGCGCCGCGCAGCGACCTGATCGAGCTCGGGCGGATGCGGCAGTCGCTGTGCCTGCTCGTCTCGCCGCGCCATCCGCTGGCGAACAAGGCGAGTTGCACGGTGAAAGAACTCGCAGGCCTGCGCGTCGTGGTCCCCGATCCGTCCTTCGGCATCCGCCAGGAAGTGGATCGCGCCTGCGCGCAGGCCAAGGTCAGGCTCGAGGTCTGCAACGAGACCAACTCGCTCGCTTTCGCACAAACGCTCGCGGCCCGCACCGATCTCGCCACCTTCCTGCCGCGCGTCGCCGCAGTGCCGGCGCTGGAGGCCGGCCTGCTCGTTGCCGTGCCGTTGCGCGACAAGCGGCTGGAGGCGACGCAGGTGACCATGGTCCGGCTGGCGAGCCGAAACCTGTCGCCCTCCTGCCGACTGGTGGCCGACCTCCTGATCGGCCGAATGCGGGAAGAGCAGGACTGAGATTAGATCGATTGCATCCGCGATGGACGCTGCGCTCCCTCTCCCGCTTGCGGGGAAGGTGAAGCGGAGTCGTGCCCCATTCAACCAAGTGGCACTACGCTTTAGATCAGCTCGCTTCGCGCAGTTTGAAACGCTGGATCTTGCCGGTCAGCGTTTTCGGCAGCGCGTCGACGAAGCTGATGGCGCGGGGATATTTGTACGGCGCGATCTTGGCCTTGACGTGATCCTGCAAGAGCTTGACCTGTAACTCGTCGCAACCGCAGCCCTGCTTCAGCACGACATAGGCCGAGACGATCTGGCCGCGCTCCTCATCGGCCTGCCCGACCACCGCACACTCCGCAACATCGGGATGCGTCAGCAGCGCGGCTTCAACCTCGGGACCTGCGATGTTGTAGCCGGAAGAAATGATCATGTCGTCGGCGCGGGCAACGAAAGAGAGCCGGCCATTCTCGTCGCGCACGAACGCGTCGCCGGTCAGGTTCCAGCCATCGCGCACATATTTGGTTTGGCGCGCATCCGCAAGATAGCGACACCCCGTCGGACCGCGCACCGCGAGCTTGCCGACCCTGCCGGGCGGCAACTCGTTCATGTCGTCATCGACGATCTTCGCCTCATAACCGGAGACCGGATGTCCTGTTGTGCCCGCCACGGCATCGGCGATCCGGTTGGTGATGAAGATGTGCAGGATCTCCGTGCTGCCGATGCCATCGAGGATCGGCTTGCCGGTCTTCCTGGTCCAGCTTTCGAACACCGGCGCCGGCAGCGTCTCGCCGGCAGAAACTGCGATGCGCAGCGACGACAGGTCGGCGCCGTTGTCCATCGCGGCCATCATCGCGCGGTAGGCGGTCGGCGCGGTGAAGCAGATCGTGGCCTTGTAAGTCTCGATGATCTCGACCATCTGATTCGGCGCGGCGTTTTCCAGCAGCGTCGCCGTGGCGCCGAAGCGCAGCGGAAAGATCGCAAGCCCGCCCAGTCCGAAGGTGAAGGCCAGCGGCGGCGAGCCGACGAAAACGTCGTTCTCGGTGACGCCAAGGACTTCCTTCGCATAACCGTCCGCGATGATCAGGAGATCGCGGTGGAAATGCATCGTCGCCTTCGGCTCGCCGGTCGTGCCCGATGTAAATCCCAACAGCGCGACGTCGTCGCGGCCGGTCTTGACCGCCTCGAACCGCACGGGCTTGCTCAACGCGACGCGGTCAAGCTCGGCGTCGTGGTTCTGCGTGCCGTCGAAATTGACGACCTGCTTGAGGAATTTGCTGGTCTTCGCGCAGGCGACGAGCTCATCGGCGATGCGGCTGTCGGTCAGCGCCAGCGAGATTTCGGCCTTGTCGACGATCTTCGCCAGTTCGCCGGCGCGCAGCATCGGCATGGTGTTGACGACGACGGCGCCGGCCTTGGTCGCGGCGAGCCAGGCGGCAACGAAAGCCGGATTGTTGCCGGAACGGATCAGCACGCGGTTGCCGGGCTTGACGCCATAGTTTTCGACCAGCGCATGTGCAAGCCGGTTCGACCAGTCGGTTAGTTCCTTGTAGGTGCGCTGGCGGCCGTTGCCGATCAGCGCAACGCGGTCGCCAAAGCCCTTCTCGACCATGCGGTCGGTCAGTTCGACTGCGGCGTTGAGATAGTCTGGATATTGAAATTCCGGCCGGTCGAGCAGCAGCTCCGGCCATTGATGGAATGGCGGAAGATTGTCGCGCGTGAACGTATCGACATGGGCAGAAGGGCCCAGCTTCGGTGCAAGAACTGCCATATCCATCGCCCCTCGCTTTCCAGCAAGAATGCTCACGACCACAAATCGAGGACGCCCGGCAGCGTATCCGGCAACAATTTTATACTTAAAACAATTTCGCGCAAGGGTCGATTTTGCGGTTCGCCGGAACGTGCGGGAGAATTCAGCCCCTCGCCAATTCGCGCAGGCGCGTAACCATCGCCGAGTCCGGATCGGCGAGCGGCGCGATCGCGGTGAAATGATTGGCAGCAGCGACGACGCCGTAGCGGGTGGCAACGCCGGCCGCACCCCATTGCTCGACGATGGCGCGGCTTTGCCGATGGTATTCGGCGCTTTCGGTTTCGCCGACGACCGCGTCCAGCGCCGTTCCGGCTGGCGGCCGCCAGAACAGCGGACTGGCGGCCTCGGCTGCCGCAGCATCCAGGCGCAATGCCCTGTTGATCGAGGTTTCGACTAGCGGCGCGAGTTCGAACAGGCCGGAGATCGAATAGGCTGACATGACCGGCCGTTTCGGCAGCGACGCATCAAATGCCGGCCAATCCGTTGCGAGCATGCAGGCGGCGAGATGCCCGCCCGCGGAATGGCCGCTCATCACCAGCGGTCGGCCGAGCCGCGCCAATTCGCGCGACGCATCGCGTATCTGGCCGATGATGTCGGCAATGGTGATCTCGGGACAGAGATCGTAGCTCGGCACGGCGACACTGACACCGTGAGCATTGAGCCCGCGCGCGCAGTGGCTGAAGAAGGAGCCGTCGAGCGCCTGCCAATAGCCGCCATGGATGAAGACGACGATCGGCCCCTCGCCGCTTTCGAACAGATCGATCGAGTGGCGATTGCCGGGACCGTAGGCGATGCGGCGCGGTGCATGCTGCGCGCGATAGGCGGCGGCGTCCCTGGCCCAGCCCTCGATCAGCGCGGGATGTTCCGGCACCCGCGCGCGATTATTGTATTCGACCTCGTAGTCGACGGCACTCATGGCGTCCGCGCCTTGGCCGATCGCTGCGCCGAAGCCTTTGTCTTGGCGAGCAGCCGCATCAACTCGCTGATATCCTTGCGCGAGAGGTCGGCGAAGATATCGGCGATCCACGTCTCGTGCTCGGCCGCCATCTTGCGGAACTCGGCGCGGCCGAGTTTCGTCAACCGGATGAACTGCACGCGCCGATCGGTCTCCGAGGTGCGGCGGTCGAGATGACCCGATTCCACCAGCCGCTCCACCAGACCGGTCACATTGCCGTTCGACACCATCATCCGCTTGGAGAGATCGGACAGCGTCATGCCATCAGGCACCTTGTCGAGCTGCGCCATCAGGTCGAAGCGCGGCAGCGTGACGTCGAAGCGCTCGCGAAGGCGGCTGCGCACCTCGCCCTCGATCAGGGTGGTGCAGGTCAGAAGCCGAAGCCAGAGCCGAAGCTCCGTGCCGTGATCTTCCGGAAGTTCGACCGCTTTCGTCTCGGAATCAAGCATCATGGGCAATCACGCCTTTCGCGGCGCCAATCACAGCCGATCGTTTTGACCTTCAAACAATTCGCAGCATATCGCAAGCTTAATGAGCGCGGCTCCATGTTACTGCTGAATCTCTTTAAGCTTCAAGCAATTTGGCGCGGCGCTTGCATACGGACCGCTTGCGTAAGGTCCGCTTGCATCGTCCGCGGACGACCGAGACGCGGCGAGGCATTCGCTTGCGGCACTTGCCGTCGTCAGAATAAGCTGTGCGCGAGGTTTTGATCTTGTTGGCGCGAGGAGAGACCATGAAACAGGGATTGAGGTTGGCAGGATTGGCGGCGCTGGTCACCCTGGCTGCCACACCTGCGCTGGCGCAGGACAAGATCAAGATCGGCGTGATCGTGACGACGTCGGGCCCGGCCGCCGCGCTCGGCCAACAGGTGCGTGACGGCTTTGCGCTGGCGATCAAGGATCTCGGCGGCAAGATGGCTGGCCGCGAGGTCGAGGTCGTCAATGTGGACGATGAGCTCAAGCCGGATGGCGCGGTGACCAAGGTGCGTGGGCTCCTGGAGCGCGACAAGGTCGATTTCGTAGTCGGCCCGATCTTCTCCAACATCCTGCAGGCGATCCATCGCCCCGTGACCGAGAACAAGACGTTCCTGATCTCGCCCAACGCCGGCCCATCGAGCTACGCCGGCAAGGAATGCAACCCGTTCTTCTACGTCACCTCCTACCAGAACGACCAGGTGCACGAGATCCTTGGCAAGGTCGCGCAGGATCGCGGCTACAAGCGCGTCTATCTGCTGGTGCCGAACTACCAGGCCGGGCGCGACTCGGTGGCCGGTTTCAAGCTCGACTACAAGGGCGAGGTCGTGGACGAGTCCTATACGCCGCTCAACACGCTGGATTTTCAGCCCGAGTTGACCAAGATTTCCTCGCTCAAGCCGGATGCGCTGTTCACTTTCATGCCGGGCGGCATGGGCGTCAATCTGGTGAAGCAGTACAAGCAGGCCGGCGCCACCGTGCCCGTGCTTTCGGCGTTCACGGTCGATGAATCGACGCTGCCGGCGCAGCAGGACGCGGCGGTCGGCATGTTCGGCGGCGCCAATTGGGCGCCCAACCTCGACAATCCCCAGAACAAGAAGTTCGTCGCTGCCTATGAAGCCGCCTATAAGAGCGTACCCGGCACCTACGCCATGCAGGCCTATGACGCAGCGCTCTTGATCGACAGCGCGATGAAGGCGGTCAACGGCGACCTCTCCAACAAGGACGCGGTCGCGGCGGCGCTGAAGAAGGCCGATTTCGTCTCGCTTCGCGGCAGCTTCAAGTTCAACACCAACGGCTATCCGATCCAGGACTTCTATCTGACCCAGGTCGCGAAACGTCCTGATGGAAAGTTCCAGACCGAGATCGTACAAAAGGTGTTCGAGAATTATGGCGACCGTTACGCCAAGGACTGCTCAGCCAAGTAAGCGAGGGAGTGGAACAATGAACGACGAGATCGCGGGCATCACGCGCGCCAACGAGGGCATTCAAGGCATCACCTGGAACATCCTCGGCCAGACCTACGTGCCGAAGAGCCGCACCGAGCATTCGTTCTCATGGCACGCGACCTTTCCGCCCGGCACCTTCGTGCCGCCGCACATCCATCCTGACCAGGACGAATATCTCTACATTCTCGAAGGCAAGCTGGACTTCATGCTCGACGGCGCGGACGAATCCGCGACACCGGGCGATCTCGTGCGCCTGCCAATGGGCAAGCCGCACGGCATCTTCAACAAGTCACAGCAGGCGGCGAAGACGCTGTTCTGGGTGTCGCCGACGCGCAGGCTCTACGATCTGTTCTGGGCGATCCACAACATGCGCGAACAGAATCCGGACGACGTGGTCCGGCTCGCCGCCGAGTACAACATCCACTTCCTGCCGCCGCCTCCGGCGTAGCACGTAGCCCGGATGGAGCGCAGCGTAATCCGGGGTTTATCGCCCAATTGACGGTGTCCCGGATTGCGCTGCGCTCCGCCCGGGCTACGCAGCCGATAGTTACTGCCGCGCCACTACACGGGCGGCGAAGCCGGCCTTGGCGGCGTAGCCGCGCACGATCGCTTCGCGCGCCTCGTAGCTCAGGATAGTCTCGATATCGCTAAAACCCTGCGGCGCGATCTGCTCGACGGCATCGATCACTCCCTCGGGCCCGCCGCGGCGGTTGGAGGCGACGATGTCGGCGGTCATCGGCAGGCGCTGGCGTTCATAGGCGACCAGCGCCTGACGCGGATGCTCGGAACGCGCCAGCGCATCCGCGAGGCACCGCGCATCGAGAATAGCCTGCGAGGCGCCGTTGGACCCAACCGGATACATCGGATGCGCGGCATCGCCGAGCAAGGTAACGCGCCCGCTCGTCCAATAGGGCAAGGGATCGCGGTCGCAGCACGGATATTCCCAGAATTCCGGCGTCGCGCCGACCAGCGCCGCGAAATCGACCTGCGGGATCGAGAAGCCCGACACGTGCGGCATCACCTCTTCCCGCCGGCCGAGATTCGACCAGCCCTCGCGGCGCGGCGGCGGTGACGCGCCGTCGCCGATCCGCACCATGACCGCCCAATTGGTGAGACGGCTGGCCGGGCTCGTGCCCTCCGCGATCGGATAGATCACGGCCTTGGCGTTCAGGCCGCCGGCGATGATCATCGAGCGGCCGGTCAGGAACGCAGGCCAGTCGGCGGCGCCGCGCCACAGCATCAGGCCGTTCCAGCACGGCGGGCCCTCGTTCGGAAACAGTGTCTCGCGCACTTTCGAGTGGATGCCGTCGGCGCCGATCAGGATATCCGCGCGCGCGGTGTGCACATGCTGGCCTGCGCGATCGAAGAAATAGGCGGTGACGCCGCCTTCATCCTGCGTGAACGCGCCGAGCCGGCAGCCGGTGTGGATCGCCTCATCGCCAAGCCGCTCGATCACCGCCTGATGGATGACGCCCTGCAGGCGGCCGCGGTGAACGGAGAATTGCGGTACGTCGTGGCCAGCGTCCAGCCCGCGCTTCTCGTGCCAGACCTGCTGGCCATGGCGCGTCAGATAAAACAGCTCATGGGTACGGATCGCGACCTTGTCGAGCGCATCGAGCAGGCCGAGGCCTGCGAGTTCGCGGATCGCATGCGGCAGGGTGTTGATGCCGACGCCGAGCTCGCGGATCGTCTCCGCCTGCTCGAACAATTCGCAAGAGATGCCGCGGGCCCGCAGCATCAGCGCCGTGGTGAGCCCGCCAATCCCGCCGCCGACGATAATCGCCTTCATCGCCCTACTCCACTCGAAACCCGGACGTTGCGAGACGTTGGCACGGCCTCAGAGCCGCTCGCAAGACGCTTTATGGTCTCAGCATCCACTCCGCCCACGACTTAGGTTAACGCTCTCACCACCTCAATCCGGAACCACCGCGATGGCCTGGATCTCGACCTTGGCGCGGTCCTCGATCAGGCCGGAGACCTGCACGGCGGTCATCGCCGGGAAGCGGCGGCCCATGATGTCGCGGTAAACAGCGCCGATCTCTTTCAGCCGGGAGGAATATTCGCGGCGGTCGAGCAAGAACCAGGTCATCGACACGATATGCTCCGGCTTGGCGCCGCCGCTGGCGGCGACCGCGACGACGTTCCGCAGGGTCTGCCCGATCTGCTCCACGAGGTCGTCGGTCTCGAACACGCATTGCGCATTCCAGCCGATCTGGCCGGCGACAAAGATCATCTTGCCGCGCGCGGCAACGCCATTGGCATAGCCGACCGGCTGGGCCCAGCCTTCGGGCTGCAGGAGTTCAATCATGTGCGTGTTCCCGTCACGGGTTCAATTCCCCTCGAAGACCGGCTTCTTCTTGGCGGCGAACGCCTCGAAGGCGCGACGGAAATCGCCTGTCGCCATGCAGACCGCCTGCGCCTGCGCTTCCGATTCCACCATCTCCTCGATGCCCATCGCCCATTCCTGGTTGAACATCGTCTTGGTCATGCCATGCGCGAACCACGGACCATCGGCGAGCGGGCGGGCGAGGTCATAAGCCGCGGCCGACAGCTCCGCTGCTGGCACCAGGCGGTTGTGAAAGCCCCAGGCAAACCCCTCCTCCGCGCTCATGGCCCGCCCGGTATAGAGCAGTTCCGCCGCACGGCCCTGCCCGATCACCCGCGGCAACAGTCCGCATGCGCCCATGTCGGCGCCAGCGAGTCCCACGCGCGTGAACAGGAACGCGGTCTTGGCCTGCGGCGTCGCCAACCGCAGATCGGAGGCGAGCGCCAGCATCGCGCCGGCGCCGGCACAAATGCCGTCGATCGCGGCGACGATCTGCTGCGGGCATTTGCGCATCGCCTTCACGACATCGCCAGTCATGCGCGTGAACGCGATCAGGTCGGGCATCGCCATCCGCGTCAACGGCTCGATGATCTCGAACACGTCGCCGCCGGAGCAGAAATTGCCGCCCTCGCCGGTCAGCACGATGGCGCGGACATCGGAGGCGTAAGCGAGATCGCGGAAGAGATCGCGCAGTTCCTCGTAGGACTGGAACGTCAGCGGGTTCTTCTTGTCCGGCCGGTTCAGCGTGATGGTGGCGACGCGGGCATCGTCATCGGTGGACCATTTGAAATGGCGCGCCGGGTAATTCTTGAACGGTCTCAGCTTTGCCTTCATCTCAGACATGATGTTGTTTCCTCGGGAGTTTCCTTGGGCGTTTCCTTTACCCCGTGAAGACCTCGCCGCCGGCGACCGCGATGGCCTGTCCGTTGATGGACGATGCGCTTGAGGAGGCGAGCCAAAGAATGGTGTCCGCGACTTCCTCAGGCGTCACCAGCCGCTGCATCGGATTGACTTTTGCGAGCGCCGCGCGCGCCTCCGCTTCGCTGCGGCCGGTCTTGGCGACGATGTTGGCAGCCGCCTCCGCCACCAACGGGGTATCCGTATAGCCAGGACAGACCGCATTCACGGTGACGCCGCGACGCGCATATTCGAGCGCGAGCGCGCGCGTCAGCCCGACGACGCCGTGCTTGGCGGCGACATAGGCCGAGACATAAGCGTAGCCGGTGAGGCCCGCCGTGGACGCGACATTGATGACGCGCCCGCGTCCGCGTTGCGCCATGCCGGGCAGCACCGCATGCGTCACCAGGAACGCGCTGGAGAGATTGCTCGCCAGCATGTCCGACCACAGCGCGGCATCCGTCTTCTCGAACGGCGCGCTCAGCGCCTTGCCTGCGTTGTTGATGAGAATGTCGATCGGGCCGACCTCGGCCTCAATCCGCTTGATGCCCTCAGTGACCGCGATTTCATCGGTCACGTCCATCGGCAGAACCGCGCCGGCACGCGCCCCAATGGACGTCGCGGTCTCGGCAAGCGCATCCGGCCTCCTGCCCGCGACACTCACCCGCACGCCGGCTTCAGCCAGGGCGCGAGCAGTCGTGGCGCCGATGCCGGAGCCGCCGCCGGTAATCAGCGCATGCGCATCGGGCCAGAAACGCCGCGTCATGCTTTCGCTCCCGCTGTCGCGCGTTCCAGATTGGCCTCATATTGCGGCTTGCCGGAGAGATATTGCTTCGGCCAGGCAATCGCCTTCACGCCTATCTTGGCGGCCTCGTGCAGCGTCCAGGCAGCATCCGCAAGATGCGGACGGGCGATGGCACAGAGATCGGCGCGGCCGGCGGCGATGATGGAATTGGCGTGATCGGCCTCGGAAATCGCACCGACCGCGATGGTCGCAATCCCGACCTCGTTGCGGATCTTGTCGGCGAAGGGCGTCTGATAGAGCCGCCCATACACCGGATGGTCATCAGCCCAGACCTGGCCCGAAGAGCAATCGATCAGATCGGCGCCGGCGTCCTTGAACAGCTTCGCGAACTCAAGCGCATCATCGGGCGTGTTGCCGCCCTCGGCCCAGTCGTGACACGACAGGCGCACCGAGATCGGCTTGTCCTGCGGCCACACTGCACGAATCGCACGAAACACTTCCAGTGGATAGCGCGCGCGGTTCTCGATGCTGCCGCCATATTCGTCCGTCCGGCGGTTGGTGAGCGGCGACAGGAAGCTCGACAGCAGGTAACCGTGCGCGCAATGCAATTCGAGGATATCGAAACCGGCCTGCACGGCACGCCGGGCCGCCGCGACGAACTGTTCGCGCACCTCGTCCAATTCGGCGCGCGTCATCGGCTCCGGCGTCTGGCCATCGGGCAGATAGGGAACAGCGGAAGCCGACACCAGCGGCCAGTTTCCTTCTGCAAGCGGCTCATCCATTCCTTCCCACGGCACACGCGTGGAGCCCTTGCGCCCGGCATGGCCAAGCTGGATGCCGATCCTCGCCGCGCTATTGCCGTGGACGAAATCGACGATGCGCTTGTAGGCCTTCGCCTGCTCGTCGTTCCACAGGCCGCAGCAGCTCGGCGTGATCCGCGCTTCCGGTGACACGCAGGTCATCTCGGTGAAGATCAGTCCGGCGCCACCGAGCGCGCGGGCGCCGAAATGGACCAGGTGGAAGTCGTTCGGCACGCCCTCCACCGCCGAATACATCGCCATCGGCGAGCAGATGATGCGGTTGGGCAGCGACAAGCCACGGATGTGGAACGGCGTGAGCATCGGCGGCGCCACGCGATCATTGGCGTCCGGCAGCCCGGCGCGTTCAGCGAACCAGCGCTCATAACCTTCGAGCCATGCCTTGTCGCGAAGCCGCAAATTTTCGTGGCTGATCCGCTGAGAGCGTGTGAGCAGCGAATACATGAACTGCTCAGGCTCCAGCGTATCGGCATAGCGCGCGCCGACCACCTCGAACCACTCCATCGCATTGCGCGCAGCATTCTGGATCCGCGCCACATCGACGCGGCGAAGCTCCTCGTAAGCGGCGAGTACCGCGGGAATTTTGTCGGGCGTCGCGCCGAGTTGCTTGAACTGGTTGGTCAGTTCGATCGCATCCTCGAGCGCGAGCTTGGTCCCCGATCCGATCGCAAAATGCGCGGTATGCGCGGCATCGCCCATCAGCACCACATGGCTGTTGCCATTGAACGCGGTCCACTTGCCGCAGATCAATCGCGGGAAGGAGAGCCACGCCGAACCGCGCAGATGGCGCGAGTTGGACGCCAGCGAATGGCCCTCGAGAATCTCGGCGAAGATCTTTTCACAGAAGGCGATGGAGCCACCCTGGTCGAGCTTGTCGAGACCGTGCGCAAGGAACGCCTCTTCCGTGGTCTCGACAATGAAGGTCGCCGCGCCCTCTTCGAATTTGTAGATATGCGCCTGGAACCAGCCGTGCTCGGTCTTGCGAAAGTCGAAGGTGAAGGCATCAAAGCGCTTGTTGGTGCCGAGCCAGATATAGCGGTTCGGCCGCATCAGGATGTCGGGCTGGAAGGCGTCGGCATAGCGCATCCGGACTTTCGAGTTCACGCCGTCGGCGGCAACGATCAGATCGGCATCCGGAAATTCGAGATCAGATTCGACCTCGCGCTCAAAGACCAGTTCGACGCCGAGTTCTTCGGCGCGCGCCTGCAGAATGTTGAGCAGGCGCTTGCGGCCGATGCCGACAAAGCCGTGGCCGGTGGTGCGCATCCGGCGGCCCTTGATCAGGACCTCGATATCGTCCCAATGGTTGAAAGCCTCCTCGATCGTATCAGCCGTGACCGGATCCCATTTGCGCATGTTATCCATGGTCGCGTCGGAGAACACGACGCCGAAACCGAAGGTGTCGTAGGGACGGTTGCGCTCGACCACCGAAATCCGGTGCGCCGGATCGAGCATCTTCATCAGGATGCCGAAATAGAGCCCGGCCGGCCCGCCCCCAATGCAGACGATGCGCATGGCTGTCTCCTCACCTTCGGCTATCGGAGGATCTGAGCGTTCCCGGGGGCCGAAGTCGGGAGATATTTTATGCTTAAAATAATTTTGTCAAGCGATAGCGGCCCTTTCGGGCCCGGCAGAGGCGGTTATGCCGGCCGTTTGCCCTGGGAACAGGGATTTTCGCGTGACTTGGGTGTTGGAGACGAGAGCTCGAGGGGTAGCTTGAGCGGCTGGGCCGGCGGCCGAAAACGAAGCGCCGGCCTCCAAGGACTGGAGACCGGCGCACTACACTTTAATAATACATGGTGCCGGACGGTGCCGACGCCCGCCGATAGCGGAATGATAGCGGCTAATACGCCAGCGGCTTCGGCCGGCCGACGCCGCAATAGTGGAAACCGTTCCGCATCACGTCCTCGGGCGAATAGATGTTGCGGAGATCGACGATCACGGGCGTCGCCATGATCGTCGCCATCTTCTTCAGGTCGAGCGCGCGGAACTGCTCCCATTCCGTCACGATCACGATCGCATGGCTTCCCCTCGCGCAGTCATACGCATCACGGGAGAAGGTGACGTTCTCGAACACCTTCTTGGCCTGCTCCATCCCGACCGGATCGAACGCGCGGATCGCCGCGCCCATGTCCTGCAGCGCCGTGATCAGCGGGATCGACGGCGCATCGCGCATGTCGTCGGTATTCGGCTTGAAGGTGACGCCGAGCACGGCGATGGTCTTGCCGCGGATGTTGCCGCCAAACGCATTCGCCACCTTGCGCGCCATTGCGCGCTTGCGCTGGTCGTTCACCGCCACCACCGTTTCGACGATCCGCAGCGGGGCCTCGTTGTCCTGGCCGGTCTTGATCAGCGCCAGCGTGTCCTTCGGGAAGCAGGAGCCGCCGAAGCCGGGACCAGCGTGCAGGAATTTCGAGCCGATGCGGTTGTCGAGCCCGATGCCGCGCGCGACCTCCTGGACATTGGCCCCCACTTTCTCGGCAAGATCGGCGATCTCGTTGATGAAGGTGATCTTGGTCGCAAGGAACGAGTTGGCGGCATATTTCGTCAGCTCTGCCGTGCGGCGGCTGGTATAGAGGATCGGCGAGGTGTTGAGATGCAGCGGACGATAGACTTCCGCCATCACCTCTCTCGCAAATGCATCCTCGGTGCCGATGACGATGCGGTCGGGATGTTTGAAATCCTGGATCGCAGCCCCTTCCCGCAGGAATTCCGGGTTGGAGACCACGGCGAATTTCGCGTCCTTCTTCTCCTCGCGGATGATGCGCTCGACCTCGTCGCCGGTGCCGACCGGGACGGTCGACTTCGTCACCACGACCGCGGATTCCGGCAGGGCCGCAGCGATCTCGCGCGTCGCGGCATAGACATGCGAGAGATCGGCATGGCCGTCGCCGCGGCGAGACGGGGTGCCGACCGCGATGAAAATGACCTCGGAGCGGCTGACCGCCCCCTTCAAGTCGGTCACAAAGGCCAGGCGGCCCTGCGCGATGTTTCTCGCCACCAGATCGGAAAGCCCGGGCTCGTGGATCGGTATCTCGCCCTTGTTCAGCGCTGCGATCTTCTTTTCATCCTTGTCGACGCAAACGACGTAGTGTCCGAAGTCGGCGAAACACGCCCCCGACACCAGTCCGACATAACCGGCGCCGACCATCGTGATATGCATGACTTATCCTGTCTAACAAACGATCGCAGCGGCCGCGCCGGTCATCATTTGACCAGCATCGACTCGCCGTCGAGATGCTGCGGGAAGAAGAAGAAATTGTTGATATAGAACCGCCCATCCTTGCGGCCACCATCCGCCTCGAGCGCCGCCGCATCCTGCAGCTCCATGACATCGAATTGTTCGACGTCGACCACATCGTCTTCCTTCAAGAAGAAACCACGGTAGCACCGTTGCCGGAAGAAATCGAATACCGATTCCGTCGCGTCCGGCCGATGGCGGTCCTCTGCTTCAACCAGGAAGATCGGCTGGCAGCGTTCCAGGAGTTCGACGGCGCCGTTGAGGACGTTGAGCTCGTGCCCTTCCACGTCGATCTTCACGAAGGCGACCTCCTGATGCATCACCGAATCCAGCCGTGCCATAGGCACGTGCGCGGCGACGATCGGATCGGCCGACGCCATTACTCGCCGCTCAAGCGAGGCAAGGCCATGGACGAGGCCCGTGTCGCCGCGCGGAATGAACAGCTCCGCGTCGCCTTCGTGGTCTGACAGCGCGATCTCATGCACGCTGACGTTCGAAGCAGACGTTCGACGCAGCAGGCGCGCCATGTCGTGCGAAGGCTCGAAAGCGTGGACCTCGCGGGAAAGCCGCGCCAGCTTTCGCGTATAGAGCCCGCAATTGGCGCCGACGTCGACCGTCACCGCATCATCCGGGATGATCTTGTCGAGATAGGAAAGCTCCCGCTCCGCCGATTTCGGGCGATGCATGAAGTGCCACTGCAGCCAGATCGAGGGGAATGCATCCTTCAAGAGATCCTTGGCCTGCTGCTTGGCACCCATGTCCATTCCCTCCGTTATGTGTTGATGCGGATCGGATACGCCGAGACGCCGCCCGCCGGATTGGCATGCGGCCGCCGCGTCACACCCGGTGGTAGATATCCTGCACCCGGACGATGTCGTCCTCCCCAAGATACGTGCCCGACTGTACCTCGATCAGGTTGAGCGGAACCTTGCCGGGATTTTCCAGGCGATGCATGCAGCCGAGTGGAACGAAGATCGATTCGTTCTCGCGGAGCAGCACCTCCTCGTCGTCGCGCGTGACGATCGCGGTGCCGTTCACCACCACCCAATGCTCGGCGCGGTGGAAATGTTTCTGCAGCGACAGCTTGGCGCCCGGATTGACGGTGATGCGCTTGACCTGGAAGCGGTCGCCGGCATGGATCGACGTGTAGTAACCCCACGGACGGTGCACACTGTGGGTCTGCGTCGCGGCGCGATGGCCGTTGGCCTTCAGCCGCTCCACCAGCTTGCCGACGTCCTGGGCACGCTCCCGCTTTGTCACCAGCACCACGTCGGGCGAGGCGGTGATGACGAGATCCTCGACGCCGAGGGCAGCGACCAGCGGGCCGTCTCCCCGCACATAGCAGCCGGAGGTGTCCTCGGCCACCGCATCGCCGATCACGACATTGCCGGATGCGTCCTTCTCGCCCATCGTCCATAGCGCCGACCAGCTTCCGACATCGCTCCAGTCAAAACCGGCCGGCACTACGACAGCCTTGTCGGTCTTCTCCATCACCGCGTAGTCGACGGAGATGGACGGACAGGACTCGAAGGCCTTCTCTTCCAGTCGCAGGAAATCGAGATCGCGCGTCGCGCCGGCCAGCGCCGCGCGGCAGGCTTCCAGGATGGCGGGCTCGTGCCGCGCCAGTTCATCGATGAAGGGGCGAGCGGGCAGCAGAAAGATTCCGCTGTTCCACAGATGATCCTTGCCGGCCAGCAAGCGCTCGGCGGTCACAACGTCCGGCTTCTCGACGAAGCCTGCGACTTTGCGGATTTCGGGAAGGTCGGCAACGCCGTCGCCCGTGCGGATGTAGCCATATCCGGTTGCAGGCCCGGTCGGCTTGAGGCCGAACAGCACAAATTGTCCGCGGCGCGCCGCCGGAAGCCCGCTCGCGATCGCGGCGCGGAACGCCGCGTGATCGCGGACCCAGTGATCGACCGGCGTCACCAGGATCACTGCGTCGGGATCGAACTCGCTGGCGAGGAGCGCCGCGATCGCCACTGCCGGGGCGGTATTTCGTCCGAACGGCTCCAGCACCATGGTTGGATTGGCGATGCCGGCCGCGCGCAACTGCTCGCCAATGGCAAAGCGATGCTCGGAATTGGCGATCACCATCGGATCGGCAAACAGCGACGGCTCCGTCACGCGGGTCGCCGTCTGCTGCAGCAGGGTCTTCTCGCCGAGAAGCGCGAGCAACTGCTTTGGCTGGTTCTCGCGCGACAGCGGCCACAGCCGCGAGCCGGTGCCGCCCGACAAAAGAACTGGGACTATGCGGCCGCGTGGCTGCAGCATCGTGTCGCTCCCTTTTTGTGATGCTTATATGTCGGCGGGCTAGAAGCCGCTGCCGGACAGGAATTCGCGGCGGACGGTGCGCACGATGATCATGATGTCCATGCGCAGGGACCAGCGCTCGATGTAGTCGAGGTCGTAATCGATCCGCGAGATCGCGCGGCCGGCCTCAACCGTGCTTCCGCGGCAACCGCTCACCTGCGCGAGACCGGTGATACCCGGCCGGGCGCTGTGGCGCTGGAAGTAATAGGGCACGAGGTCCTCATACGGCAGGTCGGCGGCCAGCATGCCCGGGACATGCGGACGCGGGCCGACAAGCGACATGTCGCCCTTGATGACATTGATCAATTGCGGGATTTCGTCGAGGCTCGTCTTGCGCAGGACCTTGCCGATCCCGGTCACCCGCGCATCGCCCTGGACCGTCTGCTTCACGCCGCGCACGTCACAGGCATCGGTCCGCATGGAGCGGAATTTGTAGATCTTGAAGCGCCGGTTTCGATAGCCGTACCGGTATTGGTGAAACAACACCGGTCCTCGCGACGTCAGCTTGATGCCGAAGGCGATCGCGATCAAGAGCGGCGCGAAGAACAAGAGCGCCGCGCTTGCAACCACGATATCGAAGATACGCTTTGCGATGGACGAGCCCGGCTCGGTGCGAATCGCGCCGCGGGGGCGCTTTGCGCGATACTTTGCACGATACGGGCTATATGAATTACTGCCGGCATATTCGACCGGCCGCATCGAGATGGTCGTCCGCTTGTTGCGGAGCGACCTGATACTATCCTGGTCGAAATTGGCTGTGACGATGGCGGCCATTTGCTCTCGCTCTCTCTGTTGAACCCAAAGAGGTCACAAGCGCGACGCAGGCAGACCGTCACTGCCCATCTCGCGGGCATCTTCGCTATTGCGAATTTTCCTGCGTAGCAGAGACGCGCCTCGATCGCGCGGCCGTATACCTCTACGAACTCTTTGGGCGAAATGGGGCAGCAAAACGAAAATGTTGCGCGCCGTTTTGCATCGCGGCATCGTGATATTTGTGCGATGCAAAGAATCCGTTTTGTTCGGAAGCGCTTAGGTTCAGTTGCACGCAAATTGCGCTGCGTGTCTTTCGATGCAGCCATGCATTAACGCAAATCTGGAACCACGCGCGAATCAGATTCGATTCAGGAATCGCCGGAGACCCGCTACATCAAGCACTTAATATATGCGATCATTTTTGAAGGATTTCTTTCACCGCATACTAAACGGCCATTCGTACTCTGCTCGCGGCGATCATTTCAATTGAAGGTTTTGCCGATGATTGCGAGACGTCAATACGTTGAAACGGCCTTAACCAAGAAGCCGCTCGTCTCGGAAAAACTTTCCAGGGAGACGCCAATGATCGCAGCGTGTTTGTATCGCCCTGAAGTAAAAAGACTCGATCGAGTGGGACGAAAACTGCGGAACCGCATCATCCTGGCAAATGCGCTTGCCTGGATCGCGATCATTCTGCTCATCCGAATGATCGTCTCCTAGACTTTATATATCTAGGGATGTCGGGGAATAGATGCGGCGGGGCCGCCGCCGATTGACCTCGTGACGGTTCCATGATCGAAGCAGTCGATGATGCGGCCGCCAGTTGCATATCCACACTACGTTGCACCTTCGGCTCCGGCAGACACGCGCATCTACGCGGTCGGCGACATTCACGGACGCGCCGACCTCCTCGCCGACACCATCGCGCGTATCGACGACGACATAAGCCGGCGGCCGATCCGCTATGTGCTCGAGATCTATCTCGGCGACTACATCGACCGCGGCCCCGATTCCAAGACCGTGCTCGATCTGTTGGCAGTTCGCCTCGTCAGGCATCACGCAGTCTGCCTGCGTGGTAATCATGAAGAACTTTTGCAACACTTCCTTGACGATCCGGCTGTGTTCGCGCAGTGGCGGCGGCTCGGCGGGTTGCAGACGCTCGCCTCCTACGGCGTGGTTCCGCGCGACATGCCTGTCTCTGAGGTCAACCTGCAGCGGCGTTTCCTCAGCGTCTTCCCACGTGCGCATGTCCTGCTCCTGCAATGCCTGCGCGACAGCTTTACCTGCGGCGACTTCTTCTTTGCCCATGCCGGAGTACGTCCCAACGTTCCGATCGAGCAGCAGCATCCGGAGGACCTGCTCTGGATCCGCCAGGAGTTTCTCAACTCGGATGAGGATCACGGCAAATATGTCGTGCACGGCCACACCCCGGTCCCCCATCCCGACATCAGGCATAACCGCATCAATATCGACACCGGCGCTTGGCGAAGCGGGACACTGACCTGCATCGCCATCGAGGGAACAACGATCCTGGTCCTGTGACAAGAGCCGGTGCCATTAACGCTGCGCGACTATGGAACCGCGCGGAGCTGTCGCGGAACCGCCACCCACATTTTTTCGCCTTGTTTGCTCACCTATGATCCGCGCCGTTACTGACGACTTTCGTGGGGATGTAGTCATGCAGCAACAATCAATCCGTGCCGCCCGCGCGGCGGCACGCAATATTCTATTTGCGTTTGCTTTGGCGAGTATCGCGGGCTTCGCAACTTGCGCAGCGGCCCAAACAAACACCGGCTCGCAGGCGTTCTCGACGGGAACCTACGTGCTCGGTCCGAACGACAGGGTGCGCGTGAAGGTCTACGGGGAGCCTGACATCACCGGAGAGTATGAAATCGATGCGAGTGGTCAGGTCTCGATTCCACTTGCAGGACGCATGAGGGCGGCCGGCATGACGACCAAGCAGTTGGAGCGCGCGATCACATCCGCGCTATCGAAGGATATCGTTCGTGATCCGAAGGTGAACGTCGAGATCGTCGCGTACAGGCCTTATTACATCCTCGGTGAGGTCAAGAAGGCCGGCGAGTATCCGTATCGGCTCGGTCTGACCGTGATGGATGCGGTCGCCAGCGCCGGCGGATTCACCTATCGCGCCAATGAGGGCAAGGTCTATTTGCGTCGATCGGGCAGTACAGCGGAAGAGATTTACCCGCTTGACGCGCCGATCCTGGTGTTTCCCGGCGACAACATCCGGATTCCCGAGCGCTACTTCTGAGTGGCTCGTTCGACGGAGCAATCTCGTTCGCAAATCACGGGCGTAAACATTACGTCATGCCCGCTGCCATAGTGTCGTCGATTTGCGGTGAGTATTATTTTGCAATGCAGAAAACTTTTTCCCGCGACGCACGTTAATGCGCGGGGAGATGTTCTCTGATTGAACCAGCAATGCTCCGTAGTGCGCGCGTAATAAGTGCATGGACTGTGATGTCGATGCGCAGTCCGCGGTGAATTTGTGAGCACGGGCAACCGAGCCTCAAGACTTCACCGCCTCCAGAGTTCCCGCAAGGGATGGATTATGGAACGCACGACTGCATTTGGCTGGTTGAACGTGATTGGAACGAGCGGGCTGCAAACCCGTTCGGTCGTCGCGTTCGGTCGCCGCGGACTGAAGATCGTGCCCGCGCCGGTGACTGCGATTGTTCTTGGACTCGGATCGCCGGCCGATGCGCAGGTGCTCCCCTGGCCAAATGAGGAGGTGGCGCCGCCATGGAACACGCAACAAATCTTCGAGCCGACCCCGCTGCCCAAGCTGACTGATCCTGACACCCGTGAAAACTTACCGCCGGAGGACACGCCCGTGAGAGGCCGCCTGCAGCCTGGCTATGAGCCTGTGGGCATTCGTTCGGGCTCCTGGATGTTCAATCCGTCGCTGATCACCGGCGGATTCTTCGACAGCAACGTGTTCGCGTCGAATACTGACATCCGCAGCGACGTCGCGGCGGTGGTCGAGCCGCAGTTGCGCGCCCATAGCCTGTGGGAGCGGCACGGCCTCGACCTCAAGCTCGACGCCCAGGAGACGGTCTACAAGCAGAACTCCAGCCTCAACCAGACCAATGCCAGCCTGAAGGGCAATGGCTGGATCGACATCGCTCATGACATGGCGCTGCTGGGCAGCTTCCAGGTCGCGCATCTCAACGAGGGCGTCGGCTCGCTGAGTTCGCCCGCCAACGCCATCGCACCGACACCTTATAACTGGTACTCGGGCGATCTGACCTTTCGCAAGGAATTCAACCGGCTGACCACCTCTGTCGGCTTCGGCACCGATTCCTACGACTACGGCACGACCGTCTCGCAGGACGGCAGGACCATCAACCAGGACGCCCGCGACGGTCAGATCTACTCGCTCCATAGCCGGATCGACTATGCGTTTTCCGAGACCCTTGGCTGGTTCGGCAGCGCCGAGGGCAATGTGCGTGACCTCCGCGGCCAGCCTCTCCAGCCGCTGAGCTCCCAGGGCTATCGTGCGCTCACCGGCGTCACCCTCGGACTGGCGCGCCTGATCACCGGCGAAATCGGCTTCGGCTACGTGCAGCAACGCTTCGTCGATCCGACCATCGGCACGATCGAAGGCCCGACCTATCGCGCCCGACTGACATGGAGTCCGACGCGGATGATCGACGTTCACTTCAACGCCGAGCAGATCGTCACGGAGACTTCCGTCACCAGTTCGACTGGCGTGCTCGCCAACGCCGTGCAGTTCGGGCTGGACTATGAGTTCCGTCGCAACGTCGTCGTTTCGTTCTACGGCGGCTATGAGAACGACCGCTTCTTCGGGCAGCCGCGCAGGGATCAGGTCGCCACTTCCGATGCCCGCGTCAAATATCTGCTGAATCGCTTTGCCGCGATCGCGGTCTATTACCGCTTCACGTCACGCGAAAGCAACATCCCGACTTTCAGCTACGACAAACACCTGGTGGGATTGAATGTTACAACGCAGTTCTGAGCACCTCGCTCGCCCCCCGGAACAAGCCAATGAACCTGCTGCGAGCCGCTGGCAGGCGCCGACCGTCGATCTGCGCGAGATGGGGCGGATCCTGCGCCGCCGCTACAAGCTCGCCATCCTGCCCGCTGTGGTATTGGTCGCGCTCGGACTGACCTATTGTCTCCTGGCCACGACATTATATACGGCGACCGCGACCGTGCTGGTCGATCCTCGCCGGGCCGCGGCCGTCGAGACCAACAGCCAGACCGCGCTTTCGAACTACGGCACCGATGACGCAACCATCGAAAGCCAGTCATTGCTGATCCAGTCGCTCGCGATCCTGGACCGCGTGGTCCGCAAGCTGAAACTGACGGAAGACGCGGAATTCATCCCGACACCCGGCCTGCTCGATCCGATCAAGCGGCTATTCGCCTCGGCCGCTCCCGAGGGTGCCGCGGACCCGCAAAGCGCCGCGCGCGCGCGTTCGATCGAAATTCTGCAGAAGCGCATGAAGGTGGCGCGGCAGGGGACGACCTTCCTGGTCGACATCAATGTCAGCTCGGAATCGCCGACGAAGGCCGCCGTTATCGCCAACGCGGTCGCGGACGCCTATTTCGAGGACCAGGTCCGCGCCAAGAACGACGCGACCCGCATCGCCGCCAACTGGCTCGGCGGCCAGATCAACGATCTCAAGTCGAGGGTCGTCGCCTCCGAAAAAGCGGTCGAGGATTTCCGATCCGCCAACAATCTGACGGTTTCGCAGGGCGTGACCGTCAACGACCAGCAGATCACCGATCTCAACAACAAGCTGATCGCCGCGCGGGTGCAGACCGCGGAGGCGCGCGCGAAATACGACCAGGTGCAACAGATCGCCAAATCGGGTGGTGACCCCGGCGGCATCAATGCGGTGGTTTCGTCGGACATGATCACGAAGTTGCGCACGCAATATGCCGACATCGCCAAGAACGAGGCAGATCTCTCCAGCAAATACGGCTCTCGGCATCCCCTCGTCACCAATGTGCGCGCACAGCTCAAGGACACCCAGCGGCTGATCAACGAGGAAATCAAGCGCATCCTCGAGAGCACCAAGCACGATTACGACGTGGCGCTCTCCCGCGAGAACTCGCTGAGCCAGAGCCTGGAGCAGCTGCAGAACGTATCCAATACGTCGAGCCAGGCGCAGGTGCGGCTGCACGAGTTGCAGCGCGAGGCCGAAGCCAACCGCACTCTTTATGAATCCTATCTGGCGCGCTCGAAGGAGACGACGTCGCAGGAAAGCCTGGAACTGCCGGACTCGCGGGTGGTGGCCAAGGCCGGCGTTCCGATCCGTCCGTCCTCGCCGAAGACCATGCTGATCCTTGGCCTTGCCGGCATGCTCGGCCTCGGCTTGGGCAGCGTGCTCGCCTTTGGCGCCGACTATCTCGATGGCCGGATCAAGACGCTGGAACAGGCGGAATCGATATCGGGTGTGCCGGCGCTGGCTGCGGTGCCGTTGATCGGCACAAGAGAACTTGCAGGCTTGGCGCGACGACGCGGACGGAGCGAACTCGACAATCATGACCCGAGAACGGTCAAGCTGTTGCCCGCCGCCTTGCAGCCGCCACTGATGCGCTATGCGATCGACGAGCCCGCCACATTCTTCGCCGAAGCTATTCGCTCGGTGCGGCTGGCGCTTCAACGGACGATGCGGCTGCAGCCGGTCCGGGTCGTGCTCGTCACCTCCGCCCTCGACAGCGAAGGCAAGACCACGCTCGCCGGCAATCTGGCGCAGTCGCTGGCGACGTTGGGTATCCGCACGCTCCTGATCGACGGCGATCTCCGCAACCCGCAGCTCACCCGCTCGCTCTGTCCGCGCGCCGACGTCGGACTGTTGGACGTGGCCCTGGGACGCGCGACCATCGATCAGGCCATCCTGACCGATGAAAGCACCGGCCTGTCGGTCCTGCCGTCGACCACGGTCAAGCAGGCCGAGATCATCACCGAGTTGATGTTCTCCGAACGCATCGTCGATGTGCTCGATCATCTGCGTCATCGCTACGAGTTGATCATCGTCGACTCGCCGCCGCTGGTGCCGCTGGTCGACGGCCGAGCGCTGGCGGAGCTTGCCGACCGCATCATCCTGGCGCTGGCCTGGGATCAGACCCCGCGCGAGGTCTTGACCCACACCATCGACCTGTTGTCGCCGGTCTCCGATCGCATCCTCGGCACCGTGCTGACCCGGGTCGATCTCAGCCGCCTGCAGTTCTACGACTACTACCGCAGCTCCGCCTATCTCAAGCCATACGCAACCGCGAGCCTCCGCCCCGGAGCGGCGCGGTGAACATGCGCGGCTTTGCCAGCCAACCTCTGAGCCTGCCCGGCACGGCCTCGCACGCGCCGTCCAGCGCGCGGACGCGCGCGATGACGTTCGACACGTTTCTCGAGTGGCTGGCGACCGGGTTCCTTGCGCTGGCAGTCGTCGCGATGTTCATGCTCTCGGCGGGCATGCTCACCGCCGTGAAGATCCACTATCTGACGGCGGGCGGCAATTTCTACGAGAAGCTGCATCCGGCGACGTATTTTACGTTCCTCGCCTTTTTCCTGCTGCTGATACGCAGCCGCGGACCGATCGGCGAGATCGACCGGATGTTCTCCCAGTCGAAGCTTCTGTTGTTCTATCTGCTCTGCTGGCTGTTCCTGCTGGTGCAGATGTTCGTACTGAAACGGCCGTTCACGGTGATCTTCGACACGTTCCTGACGCCGGTCGTGTTGTGCCTTGCGATCTGGCAGCTATCGCCGTCGCAACGACGGCCGCTGGTCTGGGCGACCCATGTCACGATTCTGATCAATATCGTGGTCGGTTACTATGAGTATTTCTCAGGTCACCGCCTGATTCCGCTGACAATGGGCGACATCGTCGTCCTTGGCGAATGGCGCTCCTCGGCCTTTCTCGGCCATCCCCTCACGGCATCCGGCGTGGTCGCCGGCTATGTGCTGGCCTTGCTGCTGCGGCCGGCGCTCTGCCCTCCGATTATGATACGTGTGCCGCTGATCGCCTTCAGCCTGGCCTCACTGATGGCGTTCGGCGGCCGGACCGCGCTGGTGACCGTGCTGGCCGTGATGGGACTGCTTGTCGGGATCGAGATGCTGCAAATGCTGCGGGGCAAGCGCATCCCGCTCTTGGCCGCGATCCTCGCCATCTGCATGCTGTTTGTCGCGGGCGCAGTTGTGTTCGCGGCGCTCGATCTTGGCATCTTCGACAAGATGCTGCTGCGCTTCTCCTCCGACAAAGGCAGCACGCTGGCGCGCTATGCCACCTTTGACCTGTTGTCGCATTTCGACTGGCAGGAATTGCTCCTTGGTCCCAACCCGGTCCGGGTGACTTCACTGCAGAGCCAGCTCGGCCTCGATTACGGCATCGAGAATTTCTGGGTCTCTTGCATCGCGCAGTTCGGCCTCATCCACAGCGTCGCGTTGACCATCGGGCTCGCATGCCTTTTCACCGAGATCATCAGGCGCGCCGACCGCGGTGTCTGGCCGATGCTGCTGCTGATGTTGACGATCGCTGCGAGTTCGGTGAGCTTCTCGTCAAAGAACATCCAGCTGGCGCAGTTCATCATCCTGATCACCGTGCTGCTGCCGCGCGACGAATATCGGCGGACAGCCCCTCCGCCTCCCGTCGTCCAGCGCCGTTACCGGCCTGTTCCCGCGTAAATCTGGCGTCAGGACATCGTATGGATATTTACGTCGACAACACCCATCTCGGACGTCACGTCACCGGGCTCGAGCGCATCACGCTCGAACTGTTCTCCGCGTCCGCGCTCGCGCCGCTCAATGTGGTGCCCGTCACCGCACGCGGCACGCGCCAGATGGTGACGACGCAGACGTTTGGCTTGCCGATGCGACTTGCGACCTCATCCGCAATGCTGCTCTGTCCCGGCTTTCCGCCCAGCCCCCTTCTGCTGCCGTTCGCCTCGCGCGTGCTGCCCTATATTCACGATGATTTTCTGCTGACGCGGCCCGCCGAACTCAATGCGCGCGCCCGCCTCTATATGGCGCGGCCCTTCAAGCTGGCGCTGCGGCACTATCCCCGCTTCCTCGCCAATTCGAACGATACGAGGCGCCGGATCGCCATCCATACCCGATCCGATGCCGAGATCACGCTCTACCGCCCCTCCGTGCGCAACGTGTTCGGCCTGCAGTCGGAGCAACGCGCTGGCCGCGCAGCAGCGCCGCGACCGCTGCGCCTGGTCGCGCTCGGCACCGTGGAGCCGCGCAAGAATTTCAGGGCCGCTGCCGCGCTCGTTGCGGCGCTGCGCCAAAGGGGTTTTGCCGATGCCACGCTCGATATAGTCGGCCGGCGCGGCTGGGGCGACGACTGGCAAGCGCTGGAAGCCATGCCGGGCGTTACGCTGCACGATTACCAACCGACCGAGCGCGTCAAGGAACTGCTTGATACGGCCGATCTGTTCGTCTGCACTTCGCATGACGAAGGGCTTGGCCTGCCCCTGCTCGAGGCACAATATGCCGGACTGCCGATCGCAGCGCCCGATGCGCCGATCTTCCGCGAGGTGCTCGACGCATCCGGCATCTTCATCAATCCCGCCGAGCCGGCCGCCGCCGCGGCGCAGATCGCTGCCGCGTTGTCGATTCAGAATTGGCGGGCGCGCTACGTCGCGCTTGCCGAGCAGAATCTTGGCCGCTGGAACGGGCTCGCTCACGGCGACCGCGAAGCGGTGATCGACCTTATCTCGCGCCTTGCTGCCCGCCCCCACACTTCCGGCCAGTTCAACCCGAAGCGGATCTGATTTTGCACACGACCGTCAACGCGATGCGGCACCTCGACAGCCTGCGGATCATTGCCGCTTGCGCCGTGGTGGTCCTGCACTATTCCGATTACTTCAAGGACCTCGCCGTCGGACGCTTCATGGTCGGCCATGTCTGGCATTTCAATCTGTTCGTCGATCTCTTCTTCGTGGTCTCCGGCTTCGTCATCGCCCGCCAATATCATGGCGATGTCGGCGACGGCACCGCCATCGGGCGTTTCCTCTGGCGACGCGTGGCCCGCATCTATCCACTGCATCTGGCGACGCTGGCATTCTATGTCGCCATCGCGCTGGCGCTGTCTTTCGGCATTTCACAGACCGGCAATCCGGCGCGCTATCCGATTTCCGATCTGCCGGCGCAGATCCTCCTGCTGCACGCGTTCGCTGGCGAACGACTGACGTTCAACTTTCCAAGCTGGTCGTTGTCGGCGGAAATGTTCTGCTATCTCCTGTTCCCGCTGATGGTTGCGATCACGGCACGGCGCAAGGTGCTGGCGATTGCGCTGTTCGCGTTGCCCGCGCTCGCCAACACCCTGTGGAACGTGTTGATGGGAACCGAGCCCTGGGCCGAATGGATCAATTACGGCGGTGCGTTCCGCGCCGTGCCTGCCTTCAGCCTCGGCATCGCCTGCTATCTCTATCGTGAGCGGATCGCGCGCTGGCCCGCAGTGCCCGGCCTGCTGATGTCTTCCCTGGCCGCGTTCATGCTGCTCGGCTCGTGGCTGACGCCGATGGCGGCCCTCGCGGCGATCTATGCCATCGCGGTGCTCACGATCCAGCCCGATTGCAGCGGCCGCGACACGTGGCTGTCGATGCTCAAGCTCGATCGCTTCGCGCCGTTCACTTACTCCTGCTACATGCTGCACATTCCGGTCGCGACGGTGGTCATCACCTTCGGTTCGCGGCTCCTGTCCTTTGCCTCGCCCGAGGCCAAGTTGGTCCTGGCGCCGCTTGCCGTCATCGTTCTCGGCGTCGCCAGCGTGTTCTCATTCCGCAAGTTCGAGACGCCGGCCCGGCGCTACCTCACCGCGCTCTACGATCGCCGCTTCGCGCCGGCCGTAGCAGCGGCACCGATCTCGCAGCGGGAGATCGCACAATGACGCTGGCGGCATCGGCGCAGGCAGACGTCGTTCACACTCGCGCGGATGCGCGGGCGACGAGCCGCGACGCGGTGATCGACACCATGCGGGGTGTTGCCATCCTGATGGTGATCGGGATCCATTCGCTGCCGCAGCCGCTCGATCTTGCCTGGACCAAGGCACTCGATGCCGCGCTGCGCCCCTGCGTGCCCATCTTCCTGTTTGCGTCCGGTTACCTCACTGCGCGCACCCGACGCGTCCCGCTGTTCAAGCGGCTGAAGGCCGCCGTGATTCCCTATGCAATCGCCTTCGTCGCCGCCTATCTCTACATGACCCTGCACAATCCCGCGATGGATCATCGCATAACCACGACAGTGGCGCGGTTCGCACTCGCTTATGTGTTCGTGTACTACTACGTCTTCGTCTATATCGGTTGCACCATCGTGATGTGGCTGATCTATGCTGCCGGCGGATCGGACCGGCGGGACACTGATCAACGGATGACGATCTTGCTCGCCCTTGCGATCGGTTTCGGGCTTGTCGCCGGAAGCTACATCGATCCCCTGCTGTTCCATCTCGGCTTTGCCGAGTCCTTCGTTGAAGAAGTCCGGATGCGCGATATCCCCTTCTGGTTCTCGTTCATGGCAGTCGGCGCACTGACGGCATCCTTCGCCGGCGCGGCCTTACGGAACATGCGCGCGATCCTGGTCGGGGCCATGCTGATCGCCTATCTGCTGTATCTGGCTGTCCGCCTGTCTGGCATCGGCGATGCCGCTGTCTACGACTCGACGGCGTTCTTCCTCTACGCAGCGCTGTTCAGCCTTGCGCTGCTGGTGCTGCAGCCGAGCGCAGCCTGGCTCGCGAGCCTCGGCTCCGGCAGCTATTTCATCTATCTCTGGCACATCTTCATCGTGATGTTGCTGCGCGACCACGCTGGACTGCGTCAGTTCGGCCCGGCCGTCAGTTTTGCTGTCACCTTCGGATTGACGGCAATGGTCAGCATTGTGGCGCTCGGTGCGGTCAGGCACTTCTCCTCCGCGCGCGTTGCCCGCTGGCTCGGAGCGTAACGATGCTGCTGCGCCACACCCTGCTCTATCTCCCTGCGCAGTTCGTCGGGCCGCTGTTCCAGCTGATCGCAATGATCGTTTGGACCCATGTGGTCAACGATCACACGCTGGGCATCATCACACTGGTCACCGCGACACACGAATTTCTGCAGATTGCCTTTCTCGCCTGGTGGTCCCAATACGCACTGCGTTTCTCCGGCCGCTACAAGGATGGCGAAGCGCCGCGCTTCTACCGCACGGAAAATGCGGTGCTGCTAACGTCGGTCGTGCTGCAGAGCGTCGTCGTCGTCGTCGTGCTGCGCCTGGTCATTTCCCCCGATGCCCACTTCAGCATGCTGATTGCCGCCATCGGTTACGTGGTCACGCGTTCGCTGAACCTTTATATCGGCGAGCGCGCCCGCGCCCAGCACCAAATCTGGGTCTACACGATCCAGCAGGTGACCGGGCCCGCGGTCGGCTTCGCCGTGGGCCTTGTGATGATCAAGCTGTTCGGCCAATCCGCCGAATGGCCGCTGGCTGGCTACGCCATTGCCCAACTCGCCGCTGCGCTGGTCGTGCTGCCGAAGATCGCCCATGGCCGTCGCCTGTGGCCGATCGATCGCGAGATCGTCGTACACGCATTGCATTACGGCGTCCCCCTGATCATCGGCGGCGGGCTCGGCTGGATCGGCCTCAATGCCTCGCGCTTCATCATCAACGAAATGTCGGGCGTGGCTGCTGCCGGCCTGTTCGCCGTGGGTTACGGGCTTGGACAGCGCGCCGCCGCGGTTGCCGCCATGCTGGTCACGGCCGCAGCCTTTCCGCTCGCGGTCAAGAGCATGGAACAAAGCGGCAGCAAAGCGGCGATGCGGCAGCTTGCCGACAACACCGCGCTGCTCGTTGCGATCCTTGCGCCAAGCCTGACTGGCATCTTCATGCTACGGTTCGAAATCGTGCATCTTCTGATCGCCGTGCCGTTTCAACAGGCCACGCTGAGCGTGCTGCCGCTCGCAACGCTCGCCGGCGCGATCCGCAACCTTCGGGCCCATTTCGGCGACCAGGTCTTCCTGCTGCACAACCGCACGCGCTGGATGATGGCAATCTCCGCCATCGACGCCACCATGACGGTGATCCTCAGCGTGGTGTGCCTGCGCTACTGGGGACTTGCCGGCGCGGCTGGCGCCACCGTTCTCGCCGCAACTGCCGCCGCCGCCACGAGCTTCAGCATCGGCTTCTCCCTATTCGGGCTGACGCTGCCGTTTGCGCATCTGGCGCGCATCGCGGTGGCGACCGTCGCGATGGCGGCGCTGTTGCGCGAGTTCCCGGAAGCGCCAAACAGCGTCATGCTCGCCGCACACATCACAGCGGGTGCTGCCGTCTATCTCACAGTGCTGGCACTGCTGTACGCACCATCGCTGTTGAAGATGTTGCGGGCGCGCCCGCAACACTCCGGCGCATGACGATTCCGTTACGCTTTCTTTGCATTCTCGAACGCACGCGCGATCGCGAACCACAGCGGCTTACGCTGCATTGATGAATCATAAGGCAGCGGCCGCGGCAGGCGTTGTGCCAGCGGATCCTTCTTCTTGGCGGCATCCGTGTAGAACGAATAATTGTCCGCGAGCTCCCAGGCGATCACCATCTTGACCGCCGGCACCTGCAACGCGTTGGTGAGGAATTTCTCGCCGGTCTCGGCAATCATCGCGTCGCGGGTCGCGATGTCGTCCGGGAACGTGTCATCGCGCACATCGAATTCGGTGATGTAGATGTCCACGCCGCGTGATGCGAGTTGGTGCAGGAACTCGGCAAACCGTCCCGGATCATGCGGATAGCGCGGCTGCACATGACCCTGCAGGCCGACGGCCGCGAGCGGCACACCGGCCTGCTTCAATTCATCGACAAGACGCAACAATCCGCTGCGTACGATGTGCCCCACTTCATCATCGCGCTCGGTTTGCGCCTCGTTAAGAACAAATTTTGTTTTCTTGTCCACCATGGCTGCGCGCTCGTAAGCGCGTCGGATGTAGCCGGTTCCGCCAAATGCGTCATACCACGGTCCTAGTCTGTAGCCGCCGGGCGCCTTGTGGCCCGGCCAGAACGGCTCGTTGACGACATCCCATGAATGCAACTTGCCGACGTAGCGGCTGGCAACTTCTTCTATATAGGAGTCGAAGAATGCCTGGCGCTCCGTGTTGCTCATGTTCTTGATCCACTGCGGAACCCAATCGTTCCAGATCAGACAATGGCCACGCATCGGGATGTGATTGCTCGCACAAAATTGCAGCAGACGATCCGCGCTCTCGAAACGTTTGGGGCCAGGTTGTGGCGCGATCGTGCCCATTTTCAGCGCAATGTCGGTTGTGATGATGCGTGTCTGTGTCGTGTAGAGCTCGCGATACGCAAGATCCTTGTCGATGACAGGACCAGCGGCAGCGCCAAACGCGAATCCGTTTTGTGCAGCGATCGCGCCGAGACTCTGACTTTGCATCGGTGCGGCACTCGAAACTCCTGCACGCGCGGCAACACTTGCGCCTGTAAGAATGGCGAGTGCACTTCGTCGCGACATCTGCATGGCTGCTCTCCATCAAGTGAATGCATTCGTTGCGCTGAATCATTTTTGCACAGCGGCATCGCCATCGTTGCGACGCAATAGTTCGATTTCGTGACGATGCTCGTCGAGGAAGAGTCTTCGCGATGCGAGTTCCCCATCGCACAAGCATTGAGCATGCCGACGACTTCCGTCAGTGCACCTCGGCTTCTCTGTCCACCTGGAGATCGACATGCCGGAAATACAGACGCAGCCTGCGACATCCAATCTCAATGTTGATGGCATCGCTATCAACATTGGTTCATTGCCCGAAGCAGTGAACTCGATCGTATCGGCCGCGCAACAGGGTGAGAACTTCAGCGTATGCACGTTGAATCTCGACCATGTCGTTCAACTGCAACATCGGGCTGACTTCCGGGCGGCTTATCGTCGCGCCAAATTTGTGACGGCCGACGGGTTCCCGATCGTCGTGCTCTCTCGCTTGCTTGGTACGCATATCGAACGGACCACCGGCGCCGATCTTGTGGAACCGGTGTGCGAGGAAGCGCAGAGGCGAGGCCTTCCTGTCTTTCTGCTGGGATCGAATGACGCGACATTGAAGGCCACCGCGCAACGTTTGTCGGAACGGTTCCAGGGTCTGAAAGTTGTGGGATGGTATGCGCCTGGTCCCAACTTCGATCCTTATTCCGCCGAGGCTGACCATGCGATCGAATTGATCCGCGAATCCGGCGCAAGACTCTGCTTCGTCGCACTTGGAGCGCCACGCCAGGAAGTATTTGCCGCGCGCTGTCTCGACGAGCTCGATGGGACGGGTGTGTTGTGCATCGGCGCCGCGCTCGATTTCATCGCCGGCACGCAGAAGCGCGCGCCATCGGTTACCCAGAAGGCCGGACTCGAGTGGGCATGGCGCATGTTGAACAATCCAAGCCGGCTCGGACCGCGCTATGCCCGCTGCATGGCCGCCGTCCCGGGGCTCGTCGCGCGGACCCTGCCCCAGATCATCAACGCACGAATCCGGAAGACCGCATGACCTCGACCGTGACACTGGCGCTGCGCGCCCGCAATGCAAGCCGCGTTCGGCCACGCTATCAGATCTGCCTGCTCCACCCGTTCGATCCGCGCGGCCAAAAGGTCGGCGGGCTCGAGACTTATATCCGCGACTTCATCACCTTCCATCCTGACAACACCGACATCCTGTTCGTCGGCGTGGATTCGATCGGTGACCTCGCGCTCGGCGAAGTGCACCGGGTCACGTTCCGCGGCCGCACCTTCGATTTCCTTCCGATCCTGCGCTATAGCGACGCGCAGGCGCGTGAAGCCGCTCGCACCATTCGTTCTTCGCTGACCGGCCAGTTCTTCGTGGCGCTGCTGCGTCATTTCGGCCAGATCGCGCGGCTGGTACGGACGCGACAATGCTCGATCGACCTGCGACGGGTGGAGTTCTCCTGGCTGCCGGCGGTCCTGCGTCTTCCCTTCGTGCAGATGCTGCATGGCGAGGGCGCGCCGAAACTGCAGATGGATTCGCTGCTCCGGAGATACTCCTTCGTGCACAATACCGGTGAGCGGTTCGCGGTGACGATGAGCGAGAAGTTCCTCTGCGTTAATCCGTTCATCACCGAACGGATGCAGAAGACCTATCCGCGCAGCAAAGAGAAGATCGATACGCTGTGGACCTGGGTCAATACCGACATCTTCCAGCCGCAACCGTTCCCGGAGAGCATGTCGCCATTCCAGATCGTGTTCGCCGGCAGGCTGGACGAATTCAAGGATCCGCCGCTGATGTTCCGCACCATCGATCGTTTGCGACAGCGGCTGAACAGCCCGATCCGTTTTCACTATATCGGCACCAGCGATCCGCACCGCTTCAGCGAGTTTGCTGCAATCGAGGACATCACCGTTCGCCACGGCTTCAAGGATGCCATGGGCATGGCGAAGACGTTGTCAGAGGCGCATGCAGGCATTCTCACCTCCGAGTTCGAGGGCATGCCGCGCTGCGTTCTGGAAACGCTCGCGGTTGGCCGTCCCATGGTCGCCATGCATCTGCCGCAGCTCGAATCCGTCATCCATGACGGCCAGAGCGGCTATCTGGTGACACGCGATGGCAGCCGCGACGACATGGTGGAAACGCTCGCGCAGCGCTTCGTCGACGTCCGTGACGCCATCGACAGCCGCGAGATCACGCCCGAGCAGGTCGCCGATGCGATCCAGGACTTCACGCCAGCGACGCAACTGGCGCGCGTGTATCGCTATCATCAGGAAATTCAGGACGCCCGCGGTTTCGCCGCCGCCGCAGCCTCTTGAGGCACCGACGTGGACATCCTGCTGCTGACGAGTGAGTTTGCTCCCGCCATGGGCGGGATCGGCACCTATGCAGGGGAGATCGCCGCCGCCGCGGCGCGGCTCGGCGCGCACGTCACCGTGGTCGCGCCGGACTATGGACAGGACAATGCGGGCCGCGATCGCGCGCTGCCGTTCGAAGTAGCCCGCTTTTCCGGCGGCCTGCATTCGATCAAGGACCTGCCGGCGAAAATGATGCTGACGCGCAACAAGGTTCGCGAGCGTCCATACGACGTGATCCATGCGGCCGATTGGCCGTTCTTCATTCCCGTCGCATTGTCGCGCTGGCAGACGCCGGCACGCTTGCTGATGACAGTGCATGGCACCGAGATCAACGAAACCCAGACCCCGTTGAAGCGGCTCGCGATCCGCAGCGCCGGCGTGTTCGGACCGCGGACCGAGATCGTCGCCAACAGCCGCTACACCCGGGATCTGTTCTGCGAACGGTTTTCCATCGACGCGGGACAGATCAGCGCAATCAGTCTCGGCGTTTCCGACTTCTGGTTCGGAGAGCGACGAGATCGCGAGGACATCCGCGCCGGCCTTGGGCTGTCGCCGGAGCGGCTGGTGATGGTTACCGTCGCGCGGATCACCCATCGCAAAGGACATCATCTGACGCTCGCGGCACTCGCGCGTCTCCCCGAGCGGCTGCGGCAGCGTATCACCTGGCTCGTGATCGGCCCGAACGGCGAGGCCGACTATGTCAACGAACTTCGGCGTCTGATCGACTCGGCCAATTGCGATGTCCGCCTGCTCGGTCCGCTGCCGAACGAAGAGATCCGCGATATCTATGGCGCCGCCGATCTGTTCTCCCTGACGGGACTTCCGGCCTCCTCCGGACGGGTCGAAGGATTCGGACTGGTCTATCTCGAAGCCGGTGCCGGCGGCGTGCCGAGCGTTGCGACGGCGGTCGGCGGCGTTCCTGACGCCGTGCTGGCGGATCAAAGCGGCATCCTTGTGCCGCCCGATAGCGACAGCATTTCCGCGGCGATCGCCAGGTTCGCCGAGAATGACGAATTGCGTGCGACCCTTGCGGCGGGCGCGTTGGCTCATGCACGCAATTTATCGTGGGAACGATGTGCTGCCGCGACCTACGGGCTGGCGCGGAAGCAGCGGCCTGCGCCGCAGGCCGCGGTCGTGACCGCATGAGGCGGATCGCCGCCGCCGCGATCCTGCTTCTGCTCGCCACCGGCGCGGCGCACGCCGGCGCCGACAACTGCCGCCGAAGCCGCGAATATCTGCTGGGCAGCCTTGGCGGCGATCTGAAGTCGCCGCCCCAATCCTACAACGATCTGTTCAAGGTCTGCCTCGCGGCCAGCAGCATGACGAATGTGAGGGACGCCTATATCCTCAAGGACGGCGGCATCGCGGTCATTCCCAAGCAGGACACCATTCCTGCCACGGCGTCGACACTGTCGCAATTTTGCGACGCCTATCCGGGCGCGACGCTGCGCTTTCTCACCGGCAAAGAAGTGCTGACAATAAAAACCGTCGTCGACATCGTGCAGCTGTCCTCGACCTCGGCGACGCCTTGCAAGAAGATCAAAGGCCTCACCTGAAGCCGACGCCGCCGAGCATCATCTCTGCGCGTCGTAATATCGTGGCATGACATGCGGATCGAGCGGACGCTCCGCCCGGCGCCCGAGGAAGAAGAAGCCGCTCGCCGCATCCGATCCGGCGCGGGCGCGCGTCAGCGGATCGAGCAGGCGGATCCAGAAGAACGGCAGCGCGACCAGGCGCGACAGCTTGTCGCCGGCGCCGAGCGCACGCGCGAAATAGCGGATCGACCACACCAGCGCGGCGCCGGCGCCACCGACGCGGCCCGCGCGGATTTCCGAGAACTGCTTGAACAGCCAGCGGTGACCGCTCCGCGTGAAGCGCGAGAAATCATAGCCGCGCTCGTGCACCTGCTGCATGAACGGCGTTTCGGCGTAGACGAGGCCTCTGCGCCGGAGCACGCGGTGAATCTCGCTGACGACGGACATGGGCTCAAGGACATGCTCGAGCACGGCCTGAACCCAGACGCCATCAAACACACCGTCCTCGAACGGCAGCCGGTGCGCGTCGGCCACCAGCAGCGTGTAGGGCGACGCGTAGACGTCGGTCCCGATCAACTCGAGGGAGTCATCCGCGTAGAGCTCTTCGGCGCCGTCGCCAACCGCACCTCCGCCGATGACGAGCACGACCGGCCGTTCGGATTCCTGCTTCAGCAGCTCGATGAAGCGGGCACAGTTCGATTGCGCCACCTGATTGCCGCCGAAGGTGAGCTGATGCAGGCGCGAGCGGATCGAACGACGCGTCACGTCGCGGTGAAAGACCGAACCATTGCCGCCGCGATACATTCCTCGCTCGAAGACGCTGGCGGCGAAATCGATCAGGACCGGCTGGTCCTCGACCACCGGAAACCCGGTTCTGGAGTATTCACAAGTTACACTCGAGCAGAACGGCCGCGCGTCGATTTCGCGCAGCGGCGCCGCACAGCGCGGACAGCGAACCGCGCGCCGCCACCAATCGGTCTGCGCCCACGTATCCAATCGATAGGTGACAGAGGAATCCAAGAAGGCCCCTTCGTTCAAGCGACGTTCCTGGGTTCCGCCCGAGGAACAGACTGTATCTAGATTTTTTGTTGCAAATTGCGGCGTCTGTGCGACGCAACAAGCCAACGTGTGCGGGGCAGGATGGTTCTGTCTGGTGGACGCATGGACTTGCCTTCAGCAAGCCACAATACGCCCACCGCCGGTCACGTCACGCATCGACGTGAGCCCGCGCTTCCGAGCATCAGAATGAATCTTCAAATTGTCAGCACGATGGCTGCGCCGATCGTCACTACGATCGTGATCGTGAGCTTATTGTGTGAGGGCAGCTCACAGAACTCTGCTGCTCGGACGAGCGCTCCGGGCAGAGCTCAAATAAGCGCGTGGCTCTTCAGCGACGTCGTGTTGGTGTTCGCCTTGGTGGACTCGGTGGATCGTGTCGAATTGGCGGACCTGCGGTTCTTCGATTGCGCGAAGTCATGCATTCCCGTTTGCCACTGCAGACCGACGATGGCGCCCTTCGTCGGCTGAAGCAGCGCGAGCGATGAGAACAGCGTCACCGGCAACCATATCGCAAGCTGCAGCCAGGCCGGCGGCGCATAAGCCATCTCGACCGCCAGCAAAGCCGGCACGACCACGTGTCCGACGACGACGATGACGAGATAGGCGGGGAAGTCATCGGCGCGCTGCGGCGTGTAGTCCTCGTCACAGACTTCGCAGTGATCCACGACCTTCAGGAAGCGGCGGAAGAGATGACCCTTCCCGCAATTGGGGCATCGCATGGTGAAGCCGCGCAACACGGCTTGGGCAAGCGAAACTGGCTGTGTCATGGCTGAATTCCTTGACCTGAGGCATGTCCATACAGTACGAGAATGTATGGATACAATCAAAGACAAATAGGCCTATTGTATGGATTGGGTCCCTACACTTTCCGAATGGCAAGGCCCGCTGTTCATGCGCATCGTCGATGCGCTGGCCACTGATATCGAGAGCGGCCGGCTTGTTCGCGGACAAAGATTGCCGACGCATCGCGCGCTCGCGACCGAACTCGGCATCGATCTCACCACCGTCACCCGCGCCTATGGCGAAGCGCGCCGACGCGGGCTGCTGGACGCCAGGGTCGGCCAGGGAACGTTCGTCTCGGAGACGACGGTGCGATCGCCGTCGCACGTTCCCTCCCAAATCACGATCGACCTCTCGATGAACCTTCCGCCTCAGCCGGTGGAAGCCAATCTGGATCTTCGGATCGCGCAGGGGCTGGAGACCATTCGCAGAGAAAGCGGCTTCAGCGCATTCCTGACCTATTCAAAACCAGGCGGCAGCGATCTCGAACTGGAGACGGCGGCAGACTGGCTGCGCCATCGCGTGACGGATGTGAATGCCGAGCATCTTGTGATCTTTCCGGGATCGCAGGCCATCGTGTTCAATGCGCTTCTCGCCCTCACCTCGCCCGGTGACGTGGTCCTGACGGAGGCACTCACCTATCCCGGCCTGAAGACAGCGGCTGCCCGATTGGGCGTTCGCCTGATCGGCTTGCCCATGGACGAGCAAGGCGTGCGGCCGGACGCGCTCAAGGATGCATGCCGCAAGCACAAGCCCAAGGCTGTCTACCTGGTGCCGACGCAGCACAACCCGACGACCGCGACAGCGGGCCCGGCACGCCGCAAGGCCATCGCCGAAATCATCCGCCATGCCGGAACATTCCTGATCGAGGACGACGCCTATGGTCTGCTCGAGCCGTCCGCATCCCCGATCGCAAACCTGATCCCCGAGCGGACCTATTTCGCCGCCAGCACGTCGAAATGCATCGCGCCAGGACTGCGCGTCGCCTATCTGCAGGCACCTGATTCCAGCGCCGCGCAGACCATGCGCAGCGGCTTGCAGGCAACGATGCAGATGTCGCCGCCCCTGATGGTCGCGCTGGTCACCCACTGGATCCGAAACGGCATCGCCGACGAGATCATCGAGGCGGTACGCAACGAAGCCAAGGGACGGCAGCAATTGGCGAGCCGGATCCTGAAGGGCATCGCTTTCGCATCCCGTCCGACGAGCCATCACCTTTGGCTGGAGCTGCCGCCATCCTGGAATCGGATGGACCTGCTTTCGCATCTGCTCCGTCACGGGCTTGCCGTTGTCGGCGAAGATGCGTTTGCCACTATCGACAAGCCGCCGCGCGGGATCCGCGTCTCCCTCGGCGCGGCGCGCAGCCGCGCCGATGTCAACCAGGCCATGCAGGTGCTCGCTGCGGCGATGAAATTGTCGGTCATGGCGACGCAGATCGTCTGAGGCGTGTTGTAGCGCGGCCCGTAGGATGGGTTGAGCGCAGCGAAACCCATCAGCTTCGGAGAATGCCTCGCGAATGATGGGTTTCGCTTCGCTCTACCCATCCTACGATTGATTCAAATATCAAACAGCTCTCCGCTGTCATCGTCCGCGAAGGCGGACGATCCAGTATTCCAGAGGCGTCAGAGCTTGAATCGAGACGCCGCGGGTTACTGGATGCCCCGCCTTCGCGGGGCATGACGATAGAGAAAGGATATGCGTCCGCATTCTCGCGGCGCGTTGCGCCCGAGCTTTGCATCACTTTCCACCCTCTCTCGAAATCGGAGGGCGCAGGGAAAGCCGGGTGCTGGTTGCACCCGTGGGTCCCGTGCAACAAAAAGCACGGGGGGAGGACCACAGGTTCAACCGAAGCATTCCGGCTTTCCCTGCGCGATGGTGTTACGGCTTACTTCGTGCTCTCCCCGGTGACCGGCTATCTAATGCACACATCTTTGTTGCGAAGATCGGCGAAGACTGATTCCCTGATGAGAGGCGGTCTTGTGGAGGGAGGTCTTATGTCGATGGAGGTTGGACTGGGACGATTTGGCGATCGTCGCCTGGAAAAAGGGGGGCGTCGTTGC